>CAUGOD010000019.1 GCA_959601025.1 uncultured Oscillospiraceae bacterium | reverse complement strand
GCTTTTCCTTTATTGTATTCTTAAATACTATCAATAATTAACCGGGCGGAAGAGGAAAACTCTTCCGCTCGGTTTTTTTCTGCCTGTTTTCTGCTGCCTCTTTTTAGGCTTATCTTTCCGGATAATTTACTGCTTGGGCAGTTCCTTTTTGTCGAAAAATCTGGTATACTTTGTCTCATGTGAAATTTCGTCTGCTTTATGAGCCAAGATTGAGAAGACTCTGAAATACAACGAAAGACGAAACGGAGAAGGGAAGACAAAGGATTCATGCGGGAATATTCCTTACAAAGGCAGCAGGAAAGCCGGCAGTTTTATCGTTCGGTAGTGGCGCTGGTGCTTCCAATGGCTTTGCAAAATTTGGTCAACGTGGCTGTGACTTCCGCCGACGTTATCATGCTGGGGAGAGTGGGAGAAACGGTCCTGTCGGCTTCTTCTCTGGCGGGACAGGTTCAGTTTGTCATGACCTTGTTCTTTTTTGGCTTGACTTCCGGCGCGGCGGTGCTGACCGCGCAGTATTGGGGAAAGGGAGATACCCGCACTATTGAAAAGGTCATGGGAATCACACTGCGCTTTTCTCTATTGGTTTCGGCACTTTTCACGGCGGCGGCATGGCTGTTTCCTGAAGCCATCATGCACATTTTTACGCCGGAGCCGGAGGTCATTCGGGAGGGAGTTCATTATCTTCGGATTGTATCGATCAGCTATATTCTAATCGCCTTTACAATGATTTACCTGAATATTATGCGCAGCGTGGAACGGGTGATTATTTCTACGGTTGTTTACCTGGTTTCTTTTATTGTTAACGTGCTCCTGAATGCGATTTTAATCTTCGGTTTGCTTGGCTTTCCCGCTTTGGGAATCCGGGGAGCGGCGGTTGCGACGGTTTGCGCCAGAGCGGTGGAATTTATCATCGTTCTCATTTATGCCTATCGCCCGGTCGTTGTGGTACGTTTGCACCTGCGGGAGCTTTTTTCCAGGGATGCGCTGCTGTTCCGTGATTTCATGAAATTTTCTATTCCCGTCACACTGAACGAACTGATGTGGGGGCTGGGAATTTCTATGAATTCGGTGATCATCGGCCATCTTGGTTCCGCCGTGGTAGCAGCGAATTCGGTGGCGCAGGTTACCCGCCAGCTGGCGACAGTGATCGCTTTTGGCATTGCCAACGCGGCCGCAATTATGATCGGCAAGGCCATCGGTGAGCGGAATGAGGAACGCGCTAAGGATTATGCCCGCCGCTTTTTGCAGCTGACCCTGATCGCCGGCGCCGTGGGCGCGGCTGTAATCCTGATTGCTTGGCCGATCGTTTTGGCGGTGATGAATCTGACCTCGATCGCCAGGGGATATCTGTCAGTCATGATGTGTGTGATGGCGTATTATTCTATTGCTCAGTCCTATAACTGCACGCAGGTGGTGGGAATTTTTCGTTCCGGGGGCGATACCAAATTCGGGCTTTGTTTGGACGTGCTTTCCATGTGGGGCGGTTCCATTCTGCTTGGAGCGGCCTGCGCATTTCTACTGCATTGGAGCGTTCCTGTAGTATATGTTGTCCTGCTCAGCGACGAGCTGATAAAGCTCCCGTTTACCACCGGACGGTATAAAAGTATGAAGTGGCTCCGCAATGTGACCAGAGATACGGAATCGGCTGCTTAAAGAAAAACGATTAACCATATGGTAGGGAGGATGGAACAATCATGATAAAAAAATGGGAAACGGGAATTCCGGGCTTCACCATTCGCTTTGCTGCCGAAGAGGATGTGGGGCTGGTGCTCTCCTTTATCCGGGGAATCGCGGAATACGAAAAAATGCTGGATCAGGTGGAGGCAACGGAGGCGATTTTGCTTCAATCGATGTTTGTGGATCATCAGGCGGAGGCGGTGATCGGCGAATACCAAGGCGAACCGGTTGGCTTTGCACTGTTTTATCATCACTTTTCCACCTTTATCGGGCGGGCCGGCCTGTATCTGGAGGATTTGTTCGTTCTTCCCTCCATGCGCGGAAAGGGCTTCGGCAAGTGCTTGTTGACCTTCCTGGCTAATGTGGCGGAGGAACGGGGCTGTAAGCGGATGGAGTGGCAGTGCCTGAATTGGAACACGCCGTCTATTGCTTTTTATAAAAGCTTGGGCGCCCGGCCGATGGACGACTGGAAGGTGTACCGCCTGGCCGGCGATTCGCTTGCTGCGGCCGCCGCGGAGTACCCGGGCCGTCCGGCGGATTCTGAGCTGAAGGAGGGTTTCGATGCCTGAACCGAACGCCGATTTGAAGGGACAGGTCTATGCGGTCACCGGCGGGGCGCTTGGAATCGGGCGCTGCCTTGTCGAGGAACTGGCGCGGCGGGGCGCGCGGGTCGCCTTTATTGATAAAGAGGACGGCGCGGGCCGGACGCTGGCGGAACCGCTTGGCGGCGACGTACTTTTTGTTCCCGGCGATGTGGCGGAGGAGGAAGCGCTCCGGACGTTCGTTCAAAGGACGACGGAAACGTTCGGCGGGGTTGATGTGCTGATCAATAACGCCTGCCTGCACCGTCAGGGGCTGCTCGCCTCCTGTAGCTGCGAGGATTTCAACTATGTGCTCCGGGTGGGCGTGACCGCGCCGTATATGCTGACGCAGCTGTTTCTGCCGTATTTCCGGGACGGCGCGTCGGTGGTGAACATTACCTCTACCCGCGCCTTTATGTCCCAGGCAGATACCGAAAGCTACTCCGCCGCTAAAGGGGGAATTTCCGCCCTGACTCACGCGATGGCGGTCAGCCTTGCCGGCCGGGTTCGGGTCAATGCGATTGCGCCTGGCTGGATCGATACCGGCGCGTACCACGATCCCGCCTACCAACCGAACTATTCGAAGGCTGATACCGCGCAGCATCCCTCCGGCCGGGTGGGGACGCCGATGGACATATTACGGGCGGTACTCTTTTTATCCGACAGAGAAAACAGCTTTATCGATGGGGAGACCCTCACGGTGGACGGCGGAATGACCCGGCGCATGATCTACACCGGCGACGAGGGCTGGTCCTATACGATATAAGCCTAGCAGAAAATGTCGGGAAAATCAGGCGCTTGCACTTTTCACCGGCCGGATGCTGAAAAAGGAGAAACAGCGCGCCGCAGGAGGAAACTCGCTGCAGCGCGCTGTTTCTATGTTTCGTCTTATTTGAAGTAAACCGCTTCGCCCGTCCTGGCAGAGGTGTAGATCGCTTCCAGAATCTGCGTAACCGTGAAGGCCTGCTCCGGCAGGACGACCGGGTCCTTGTCCTCCAGGATGCTGTCGATCCACAGCTTGCATTCCAAATCGGAATCCTTCAGTGCGCCGGCGCCCTCGTAGAACGCCACACCGCCGGAGGAAAGGTCCGGCGTGACGGTGGTCATGCAGCCGAGGTCCACTTTATTGATCCGCAGGCCGCCGATCATATCCGCGCCGCCGAGGGTGCCGCAGAGGGTGGTCTGCGCTTCCCGCACGTCCAGTGTGTTCAGCGCCCAGCTGGATTCCAGCAGGATGGTCGCGCCGTTTTCCATCGTGACCATGCCGAATGCGGAATCCTCCACCGTGAACTTCTCGGGGTCCCAGTCGCCCCAGATATTGCCGGTGTTGGTTTGCTTGCCCAGCTTCTTATACGATGTGCCCAGCACCGCCTTCGGCTTGTAGTTATTCATCATCCAAAGGGTCAGATCCAGCGCATGGGTGCCAATGTCAATCAGCGGCCCGCCGCCCTGCTCGTATTCGTTGAGGAAAACGCCCCAGGTCGGCACCGCACGACGGCGGATCGCATGGGCCTTGCTGAAGTAGATTTCGCCCAGATCGCCCCGTTCGACATATCGCTTCATCAGCTGACTGTCCGGACGGAAACGGTTCTGATAGCCGATGGTCAGCTTCTTCCCGGATTTTTTAGCGGCGTCCAACATCATCTGCGCGTCCGCCACGGTCTTTGCCATCGGCTTTTCGCACATGACGTGCTTGCCGGCTTCCAGAGCCGCTACAGAGATTTCACAGTGGCTGCGGTTCGGCGTACAGACATGAACCACATCGATGGACTTATCGTCCAGCAGATCGTGGTAATCGGCATAGACCTTCGCGCCCTCCACGCCGTATTCCTTGGCCGCCTGTTCCGCCCGTTCCACGATGATGTCGCAGAAGGCTACCAGTTCCACCCGGTCGGACTGGCGGGAGAGCGCCGGAAGGTGCTTCCCATTGGCGATGCCGCCGCATCCGACGACGCCGATTTTCAATTTGCTCATTTTTTAACCGCCTTTCATGCTTTTCGGATTTTCCGCATTGCAGGTTTTACGCCGGCGAGCCGGCAGGGCTTCCTCTGTCCGGATATCACTAAACAATTCACCGGATATCACTGATATGATACCGGCTTTTTTCGCGAATCGCAATCACATTTTTTGCCGAATTTTCTAAACAATCTTTCAGTTATCGAACAGTGATCGAATGGTGGACGAAAACGCCGCTGCTTTGCCCTGAATCCTTAAGCGGACAAGCCCTTCCTATATTTTTTTGCAACGTTTCCTTTTCTATGCTATACTTTATTTCTTCCATACAACAGGCGGGAAAGAGGCGGAGATAACCATGGCAAAAACGATCTGGGTGGGAATGAGCGGCGGCGTGGACAGCTCGGTCGCCGCGGCCCTTTTGCAGGAACAGGGCATGTCCGTGGTCGGCGTCACACTCCGCCTGCGTTCCACCGGCGCGGAAGGGGATATCGAGGACGCCCGGCGGGTCTGCGAGGCGCTGGGCGTCGAGCACCGTGTGCTGGACCTGACCGATTGCTTCCGCCGTCGGGTTATGGAGCCTTTTGTGATGGACTATCTGGCGGGCCGGACACCCAATCCCTGCGTGTGCTGCAATCAAACCATCAAGTTTGGCGCGCTGCTGGACGCTGCAATAGAAGCCGGAGCGGACGGCATCGCCACCGGCCATTATGCCCGGGTGGAATACAGCCCCGAACGGGGTCGTACGCTTCTCTACCGCACCGACTCGAAAAAGGATCAGAGCTATGTCCTTTATAGCCTGAATCAGCATCAGCTCTCCCACACGCTATTCCCGGTCACTGGGATGGAAAAGGAAGCGGTGCGGGCGGTCGCCCGTTCCCACGCCCTTCCCGTCGCTTCGAAGGGGGACAGCATGGAGGTCTGCTTCATCCCGGAGGGCGGCCACGCCCGCTTTATCGAGGAATACACCGGCAGGGGGCTGATTCCCGGAAATTTCGTGGATGAAGAGGGCCGGTTCCTCGGACGGCATCAGGGAATCGCCCGGTACACCATCGGCCAGCGGAAGGGACTTGGCGTCGCCCTGGGCAAGCCGATGTATGTCGTCCGCATCGATGCGGGACGGAACGAAGTGGTGCTGGGAGAAGAGGGGCGGCAGCTTGCGGATACGCTGACCGCGCACAGCATGAACTATATCGCTTTCGAGCCGCCCGCCGTTTCCGGGCCGATTCGGGTGCAGGCTAAGATCCGCTACCTTGCGCCGCCCGCCCCCGCCACCCTGTATCCGCTTTCGGCCGATACCGCCCGGGTGGAATTTGACGAGCCCCAGCGGTCGGTCACGCCCGGCCAGTCGGTGGTGCTGTACGACGGCGACCTGGTGCTGGGCGGCGGTATTATCGGCTGAACCCTGCGGCGGCCGGCGTCTTACTTAACAAATTAATAAAGAAAAGGAATCTGTCAATGAAATTTTCTGAACTGCAAATTATCCAACCGATTTTACGGGCGCTGGAGGGGGAGGGATACGTTACCCCGTCTCCCATTCAGGAGCAGGCAATCCCGCCGGCGCTGAAGGGTAGGGACGTCCTCGGCTGCGCCCAGACAGGGACTGGCAAAACGGCGGCCTTTGCCGTTCCGATTCTTCAGCTCCTGAGCGCCCGTCCTCCGCACGGGGGAGCGGCGCAGGGCGGGAAGCGGCCGATCCGCTCCCTTATCCTCACACCGACCCGGGAGCTGGCTCTGCAGATTCACGAGAGTTTCGGCGCGTACGGACGGAATCTGCGGCTGCGCTGCGCGGTCATCTTCGGCGGGGTGTCGCAGAACCCGCAGGTGGAGGCGCTGGGCCGGGGCGTGGACATCCTCGTCGCCACGCCCGGGCGGCTGAACGACCTGATCGGGCAGGGATATATCGACCTTTCCGCCGTGGAAATTTTCGTACTGGACGAAGCCGACCGGATGCTGGACATGGGCTTCGTCCACGATGTGAAAAAGGTGATCGCGCGCCTTCCGGCGAAAAAGCAGACGCTGTTTTTTTCCGCGACCATGCCGCCGGAGATTGTCCGGCTGGTGGATTCGCTGCTGGTGAATCCGGTCAAGGTGGCGGTCACGCCGGTTTCCTCCACGGTGGATACGATCGAGCAGTCGGTGTATTTCGTGGACAAGGCCAATAAGCGCCGCCTGCTTGTCCATTTGCTGGAGGATGAGACCATCACCTCCGCTCTGGTGTTCACCCGCACCAAGCACGGCGCCGACCGGGTGGTGAAGGACCTGGCCCGTGCGGGGATCACCGCCATGGCTATCCACGGCAACAAATCGCAGAACGCCCGGCAGAATGCTCTGAACCAGTTCAAATCCGGGGAGCTGCGGGTGTTGGTCGCTACCGATATCGCGGCCCGCGGGATTGATATCAGCGAGCTTTCCCATGTCGTCAACTACGATCTGCCGAATGTTCCGGAAACCTATGTCCACCGGATCGGTCGGACCGGTCGAGCGGGCCTGAGCGGCGTCGCCATATCCTTCTGCGATTTTGACGAACAACCTTATCTCAAGGATATCCAGAAGCTGATTCGGAAGACGATCCCGGTGGTGGAGGAGCATCCGTGGCCGATGACCCAGACCGAACCCAGCCCCAAGCCGGAGCCGCAGCCTCGCCGCCGGAGGGCGCCTTCCCCAGCAGAGCAGGCTAGGCCAGCAGGGCAGGCTAGGCCAGCAAAGCAGGCTAGGCCAGCAAAGCAGGCTAGGCCAGCAGGGCAGGCTAGGCCAGCAGGGCAGGCTAGGCCAGCAGGGCAGAGGCCGTCCGGGCAAAACCCGCGAGACATCCATCCTGCCGAAGAGACTCTTTCCTCTGGAGAGAAGTCTCCTTCCCGGAACGCTTCCCGTCAAGCCGGGCGGCGTCCCCGCCGGAAACCAGGCGGCGGTCCATCCAAATCCGCCGGCTTGAAGCCGAAGATTCATTGATCCGTCCGTCGCCTCCGGCGAGCTCGTCGACAGAGACTCGCCGGAGGCGCTTTTTCATTTTTTGCGCCGTTTGGGTGTTTTTCCCCGGATGTTAAGAAGTTCTTTTCCTTTCTATTCCCGGATTCTTCGCTTTTCCCGATAAAATAAGGACAGATTTTACACGAAGGAGCCGACAGAGGATGAAAACCGCACGCAAGGGTCGCATGGACCGTTCCAAACGGCTGTTGATTTTGAGCATCGCCGTCCTGACGCTATTCCTGCTGCTGGCGGTCGGAGGCGTTTATGTCACGATGATCCGGCCGGATATCGGCTATGGCCTGTGGGATACGCTCTTTAGCCGGCGCGAGCCGCTTGCGCTGACCGGGGCCGCGGCGGAGGAAGACGGATTCCGTTCCGTTTCCCTCGAGAACGTCCGCCAGGGAAAGGAACCGGGCTTTTCCTGGCAGAACAGCCTGTGGCTGGTAAACGCGGCGCACCCTCTGCCGGAGGACGCGCCTCTGATGCTGGAGGAATACCAGGATACCGAGCTGCTGCTCGACCGTTCCCTTTTTCCTGAATTGCAGAATCTTCTGGGGGATGCGAAGGAGCAGACCGGCGATAAGGTGTATCTGATGAGTACCTACCGAACCCGGAAGGAGCAGGAGACCGAATATCTGCAGAATCCGAAGCTGGCGGCCCGGCCGGGTACCAGCGAGCATGAAACGGGGCTGGCGCTGGATGTGTACGTTTACCAGAAAGCGCAGCGGGAATTCATCACGTCCCGCGCAGGGGTATGGATTCAGCAGCACGCGCACGAATACGGCTTTATCATCCGGTATCCCTTCGGGAAAGAATCGGTCACGGGGATCGCCTTCGAACCGTGGCATCTGCGCTATGTCGGAAAGCCCCATGCCGCGCTGATGTATGCCAACCGCTGGACGCTGGAGGAATATATCGAGCGGCTGGAAAAGGGAACGCTGTACACGATGGACGGTTATTCCATTCTTCGCCAGGATGCGGAAAACGGGATGCTGCGCGTTCCGTCGGACTGGGAAAACGTCGTAGTGTCCGCCGATAACACCGGCGCATATATTGTAACCTGCCCGGAATAGCCCATCGCTGGAATTGTTGCAATGGATTCAGGCGGCGTCTAGTATTGCTCCGCGCGGTTAGGAAGCCCTGCGCCGCGCCCAGTTGGAACGCTATTCGATAGCTCCGTTTTGCGGCGACCGCGGATGCTGGCGCGCAGGAGCCGGGGGATCGCCTGCCCTTCCACGCCGCCGGGGATGGACAGTCTTCCTGGCGATTTGCGTTTTTTATGAAAATTTGCAGAAAGAAGCCGGCCGGCGCGGATAGACGTTCCGACTTCTGTTCCTGCGATGCTTTTCCATGCCGATAGCAGGCGGAGAGACCAACGCGGCGAAAGGGCGAAAGATAAAAATTTTAAAAATCCAAATATTTCCGGGACGGAAGAACCAGTTTTCGCCGCGAATGATTTCCGATGAAAAAGTTTTTCTTGGTTAAATACTTTTCCCGCCTGGTGGAACAGTAAAACAGGCCTGAAGCGAACGGCTTTCAGGTCTGTTTTTCCTTTTAAAAATGAAAAAATGGCGAGGGAGGGAATAAAGGAATGAAGACGAATCGGCCGAACGCTCCAGTTTCTGCGGCCGTCGAGGGTTCGGCAATTCCAATTTTTACGTTTCGTCCTTTTACGAATGAGACGTGGTCCCGCGGAAAGGCGGTTCGCCATGTCGAATGAACAGAACGTTCCGTACCGCGGACCGCAGCGCTGGATTCACCGCCTGTGCGGACTGATGACCACCGCCTGCGCCGGGGTATTTACGACGGTTATCCTGCTCGGTAATACCATGCCGGAGCAGTTCAGCGTGGTGACTGGCAGCGCGCTCAATCTGCACGGCGCGGTCACCGCGTCGGTGAAAGCCGACGCCGCCCATACGGAAGCGGTATCCTCGCTTTCGCCGGGGAGCAGCTATACCGCGTCGCTCCGACTGTTCGGGCTGTTTCCCATCAAGGATGTAGCGGTCAACGTGGTGGACGCGACCACCGTCATCCCCTGCGGAACGCCGTTTGGCATCAAGATGTTCACCGACGGCGTGCTGGTGGTGGGAATGTCGGATGTGGATACCGCTTCCGGGCCGAAGAACCCGGCGCGTTCCGCCGGGATCAAGGTGGGCGACGTGCTGGTTTCTATCGACGGCAAGGCCGTCAATACCACGGAGCAGGTGGCGGAAATCATTGAAACCGCGGGAGACAAAACCATGTGTTTTCACATCCGGCGGGACAACATTGCGTTTGATGTGAATTTCCGCTGTGAGAAATCGGTTAATGAAAATCGCTGGAAGGCCGGACTCTGGGTCCGTGACAGCTCGGCGGGAATCGGCACCCTGACCTTCTACGTTCCCGGAAGCGATGTGTTCGCCGGGCTAGGCCATGCCGTCTGCGATGTGGACACCGGGGATGTGCTTCCGCTCTCCAGCGGCGAGATCGTGCCCGCACGAATCTATTCGGTGGTCAAGGGGCTGAGCGGCGACCCGGGCGAGCTGCGGGGCGGCTTTGAACGGGGAACGCTCGGCAATCTGACGGTGAACGGAGAGACCGGCATATATGGCCAACTGTCGCATCTCCCGGTACTGGGAGATCCAGTGCCGGTGGCGATGAAGCAGCAGGTGAAGACCGGGCACGCACAGATTCTGACCACCATTGACGGAACCGAGCCCGCGCTTTACGACATTGAGATCGACCAGGTGCGTTTTAATGATTCATCCCCGACCCGGAACATGGTCATCCTTATCACCGACGAGCGACTTCTGTCCGAGACGGGCGGTATCGTGCAGGGCATGAGCGGTTCTCCCATTTTGCAGGATGGCCGGCTGGTCGGCGCCGTTACCCATGTTTTTGTGAACGAACCCACGAAGGGATTCGCAATATTCGCGGAAAATATGCTCAAAACGGCGAATACGGTTGCCAATCAACAGCAAACGCCGGCAGCTTGATCTTTTCGGTGCTTTCCAAAATATTATCCCCGGATTCCAAAAGATTTTCAAAAAAATTCTTCCAGTCTATTGCAATTTCTTCCAGTATATGGTAAAATCCCGTTGTGCTTCGGAGAGAAGGTTCGGAAATACCCGCGATTTACGCGTTAAAAGCGATTTAAGCGGTTTACCAAAAATCGGACCGGAAACGACGAAAAGGCAACAAAATAGAGTATGGGAGAAATCGAAGATGGAGAAAAAGGTAAAAGTACTGCTGGCGGACAACAGTGAACATTTCGGACAGCCCTGCGCGTCGGTCATGCGCGCGCATGGGCTGGAAGTGCAGACCGTCGCCAAGGACGGGCGCCAGGTTCTGGATCAGGTGAGCCAATATCGCCCGGACGTGGTTATTATGGACTTTTTCCTTCCGCATCAGGACGCGATTGGTGTGATGCGGGGAATTCAGGCGATGAACTTCTCCCGCCGCCCGCAAATCATGATCATGTCCAGCTTCGACAATCCTAATCTGGAACGAGAGGCGCTGTTGGCTGGCGCCGATTATTATTTTCTCAAACCCTTTGACGCAGACGAAATGTCCGAACGCATTTTGACACTGAATGGAAAAGCGGTGATCGAGCCGATCCACCGCGCTCCCACCGCCATGACGCAGAGCGGAAACGGGGGCAGCCTGGAAATGCGGGTCACGGAGATTATTCATCAGATCGGCGTACCCGCGCATATCAAGGGCTACCAGTATCTGCGGGATGCGATCATCATGGCTATCAACGACGACGACATCATCAACGCCGTAACCAAGCGGCTTTATCCGGCCGTAGCCAAAAAGCACGGCACCACCTCATCCCGCGTTGAGCGGGCGATCCGCCATGCCATCGAGGTCGCCTGGGACCGCGGCGATGTGGATGTACTCAACTCCTATTTCGGCTATACCATCCACAACGGCCGGGGAAAGCCCACCAACAGCGAATTCATCGCCATGATTTCCGACCGATTCCGCCTGCAGCTCAAAATTTCGTAATTACCTTATCAGCCAATACGGACGCCGTTTTTACGGCGTCCGTATTGGCTTATGAAAAGCAGATTTTTTCGCCTTCCATCCAGATATCGATATTGAACCAACGCTCCTGAAAATCCACCTGCCGGGCGATTTCCTCCCCGTCGGTCGCCTGGACGCCTTTAATATAGCCGTAATTGACGGGATACCGCATCGCCGGATGCTCCGGATGGCGACTGCCCAACGGGCGGTCCACCGTAACCGTAACGGTTTTTCCCAGAATTACTGGCGTTTCTGGTATTTGGAACCGGTTCATTTTTCTTATTCCCTTCTTTTCCATTAGGATCATTCTTTATTTTATTGTAAGCGTCAAAGGAAAGAATGTCCATGCGGCCGGAAGAGAACGAAAAAGGAAAACAGGGAAAATGCAAAAAATCCGATGGGAATGTAGACAATTTGCCGGAAATGAACTAAAATAAAACGATAGACCGTTTTCACGGCGGCAAATCCAGGAAGACAGGGGGAAATCCCCATGGAATTATGGGATCTGCTCAACGAGCGGGGCGAGAAAACCGGGAAGACCATGATCCGCGGCGAGAGGCTGCGGTTTGGACAATACCATCTGGTGGTTCATATTTGGGTGACGGATTCGTCCGGCCGGCTCCTGATCCAGCGGCGGGCCGACCATCTCCAGCTGATGCCGGGAATCTGGGCGATTACGGGCGGTTCGGCCATCCATGGCGAAGACAGCGTTACCGCCGCCCGACGGGAACTGCGGGAGGAGCTGGGGATCGAAGCAGCGCCGGGGGAGCTGGAACGGATCGGCCGCCTGCGCCGCCGCAATTCCTTCAGCGATCTGTGGCTGCTCCGCCGGGATGTGGAGCGGCGGGAGCTTTCCCTCCAGAAGGAGGAGGTCGCGGACGCTTGCTGGGTTACCCGCGGAGAGCTGATAAAAATGGTACGGGAACGCGCCTTCCATAATTACGGCCGTTCGTATTTTGATCTGGTGTTCCGTTATATTTACGGCGACACAGGGCGAAAGGACAGCGCGCCGTCTGCGGAAAAATCCGAATGATTGTTGACGACATGGCGGCATTCCCTGCTTTCCCTTCGCATAAATACAAAGGAGAGGACGGCTGCCCGGCCGCGACTACGATGCCAATGAAAAAATTATACGTTACCGACCTGGACGGCACCCTGCTGCAGGGGGACGCGACGCTGTCCGCCCGGTCGATTTCTTTGCTGAACCGCCTGATCGGGCAGGGCGCGTTGATTTCGGTGGCCAGCGCCCGCAGCCCGGTCGGCGTGGGGATGACCAACCTGCGGGAGGTTCATTTTTCTCTGCCGCTGGTGCTGATGAACGGCGTGATGCTGTACGATCTGGCTTCCGGTCGGATATTGGAAAGCTGCGCCTGGCCGCCGGAGACGGCCTCCGCCGTGCTGGAGCTGTGCAGGCAGGGGGGAAAGACGCCGTTCCTCTACCGGGTGGAGAAGGGGCGAATGGACATTTCCTTCACCGCGCTTACTTCGGAGGGGGAGCGGAGCTTTTATCGCAAGCGGGTGGAAAAATTCCCCGCGATGTTCCGTCAGACGCCGGCCTATAACCCCGAGGGAGCCGTGTACTGCTCGATGCAGGACCGGAAGGAGGTGCTGCGCCCCATCCGGGAAAAGCTGGAAAGTCTGCCGGAAGTGAAAAGCGTGCTGTATGCCGACACCTATCGGGAGGAAAACTGGTATCTCGAAATTTTCAGCGACCGTGCGGGGAAGGCGAACGGCGTCCGCCGTCTGCGGGAATGGGCGGGCGCGGAGCAGGTGACGGCGTTCGGAGACAACGATAACGACCTGGATATGCTCGCCCTGGCCGACACGGCCTGCGTCGTTCGCAACGGCGCGCCGGATGTGAAGGCAAAAGCCGATGTGATCCTCGCCTCCAATGAGGAGGACGGGGTGGCGGAATACATCCTCGGGGATTTTGTCCCGGAGGATGGTCCGGAGGAAGGGAAGACGAGACTATGACGAATTTTCTGATTCGTTTGTTCATACGACATCCGGAGGATACCCTGAGTAGCGGCGCACGCTACGCCTACGGGAGGCTGGCGGGCGCCGCCGGCCTGTGCGCCAACCTGCTTCTGTTTCTCGCCAAGCTGCTGGCTGGTCTGCTCTCCTCCAGCATGGCAATCGTGGCCGACGCGTTCAACAACCTTTCGGACGCGGGCTCGTCGCTGGTGACGCTGGTGGGCTTCAAGCTTTCCGGCGCTCCGCCGGATAAGGAGCATCCCTTCGGCCACGGGCGGATGGAATACCTGACCGCGATGGCGGTTGCCGTGATGATCATGCTCGCCGGGCTGGAGCTGGCGAAAAGCTCGATCGACAAGATTCTGCATCCGACCGAAACCGCCTTTAGTCCGCTTTCGGTGATTATTCTGGCGGCGGCTATCGCAGTTAAGCTGTGGATGGCGGTATTTTACCGCGACATCGGCCGGCGGATTGCTTCCGAAGCCCTGCGCGCCGCAGCGGCGGACAGCCGGAACGACGTGCTCTGCACCGGGGTAGTGCTGGTTTGTTCGGTGGTAGGTCTGTTTACCGGCTGGGAGATTGACGGCTGGGTCGGCGCGGCGGTAGCCCTGTTTGTTCTGTGGTCCGGCTTTTCGGTGCTGAAGGACACCGTGTCCCCGCTGCTGGGGCAGGCGCCCGACCCGGAGATGGTGCGGGGAATCCGGGAGACTGTGCTCGCGCATGACGGCGTGATCGGCGTCCACGACCTGATGGTGCACAATTACGGCCCCGGCCGCTGTGTGATCTCCCTGCATGCGGAGGTCCCCTGCCGGGCCGACCTGATTCGCAGCCACGACTTAATCGATTGTATTGAAAAGGAAATTATGGGGAAATATAATGCGGCGGTCTGCATCCATATGGACCCGGTTGAAATTGACGATCCCAAGGTGGAGGAACTGCGGGAATTGCTCCTCGACGTGCTGGAAAGCATCGATCCGGAGCTGAGCCTGCACGATTTCCGGGTAGTATTCGGAGAAACCCACACCAACCTGATTTTTGATCTGGTGGTTCCCTATGGGTTCCGGATGGAGGGCAGCCTGCGGGACGAAGTACAGCGCCGGGTCTGGGAGAAAGACCCTCAGCTGTTTTTGGTGGCAACGGTGGAGCACGGTTATTCGTAAGCCGTGCGTCGAACCGGCGGGGCCGGAGCTGTTCCGCCGATAACTTTGGGAAGGAATGGAAAATCGCCGTGGCAGGTTATATTATTTACAACGGCTTCTGGAATCCGGACGGCCCGCCCGATCCGGTGCGGCGGCTGACCGACGCGGCGAAGGAGCGGGGCCGGACGCTGACGCCGGTTCCGAATACCGCCGCGTCGGCGGAATTTTCGGAGAGCGTCGCGGTCGCTGGTTTTGACGCGAGCGACTTTGCCCTGTTCTGGGATAAGGACGTGCGGCTGGGCCGCGCGCTCGAAGCGCTGGGAATGCGGTTGTACAACCCGGCGGAGGTGGTCGCGGTCTGCGATGACAAGGCCGCCACTCAGCTTCGTCTGGCGGCGGAGGGAGTGCCAATGCCCCGCACGCTGGTCGCGCCCATGACTTATCTTCACATGGACGAGGGTCCTGCCCGTGTCTTTTTGGAGCGGGCGGAGGAACGTCTTGGCTTTCCGATGGTGGTAAAGGAGTGCTACGGCTCCCTGGGAGGACAGGTGTACCTTGCCCGCAATGGAGCGGAGCTGCGGGCGCTGTGCGACCATATGGCGGCGCGGCCTTTTCTCTGTCAGGAGTTCGTGGCGGCCAGCGCGGGTACGGATATCCGCATTTATGTGGTGGACGGCCAGCCCGTGGCGGCAATGCGGCGGCATTCCGAAACCGACTTCCGGGCCAATATCGGCGCGGGCGGGGAGGGAGAGGCGTACACGCCGACCGAAGAGGAGGCGGCGCTGGCGGTGAAATGCTGCCGTATCCTCGGCGCGCAGTTTGCCGGGGTGGACCTGCTCATCGACGCGGACGGCTCTCCGCTGGTCTGCGAGGTGAATTCCAACGCCCATATGGCCGCCGTCACCGCCTGCACCGGCGTGGATGTTGCCGGTGCGATCGTCGATTTGGTGTTTTCCAAAGAGAGACAACGATAATGGCGCGCAGGGAGGAGAATGCTTTGCGTTTTCTCCTCCCTGCGTGTGAAAAAACCGCTTGCGGGCCATAAGGGTGGCCCGCAAGCGGCTTTTCCCGGCTGCGCCGGTTCTGTTTATACCTTTCGGGACATTTGGTGTTCTCTGTTTGTGCTGCTTTTTTTATTACGGCATGAAAGGGTCTCCGGCTCAGAACTCCCGTCCCTCAAATTTCAGCTGCGCTTTCACCTTGCTCATCACGCCGTCGAACTGGGCGGGGGTGAGGGACTGCGCCCCGTCGCAGAGGGCGGCCTTCGGGTTGTTGTGCACCTCGATCATCAAGCCGTCCGCCCCGACGGCGATCGCCGCCTTGGCGAGGGGCTCCACCATCCACGGAATTCCTGTCGCGTGACTGGGATCGACGATGATCGGCAGGTGGGAAAGGTGCTTGAGCATGGGGATGGCCGAAATGTCCAGCGTGTTCCGGGTCGCGGTCTCAAAGGTACGGATTCCCCGCTCACAGAGGATAACCTGCTCGTTCCCGCCGGCCATGATGTATTCGGCGCTCATCAGGAATTCCTCCATGGTGTTGGCCAGCCCCCGCTTGAGCAGGATGGGCTTGCCGCAGCGCCCGAGCGCCTTGAGCAGCTCGAAATTCTGCATGTTGCGCGCCCCGACCTGGATAACGTCCACATCCCGGAAAAGCTCAAGATGGGAGAGGTCCATGATCTCGGTCACGATGGGCAGGCCGGTTTCCTTCTTGGCGATCAGCAGCAGTTCCAGCCCTTCGGCGTGCAGCCCCTGAAAGGCGTAGGGAGAGGTGCGGGGTTTGAACGCGCCGCCCCGCAGCAGCTTCGCGCCGCTTTTTTTGACCGCCCGGGCTACCTCGATGATTTGCTCCTCGCTTTCCACCGAGCAGGGGCCGGCGATCACGCTGAAATGCGGGCCGCCGATTTTTGCCTCGCCTTGTGCGCCGCTTTCTGCGCCGTTTTCTGCGGCTCGTACAGTCACCACCGTGTCGTCCGGATGAAATTTCCGGTTGGCAGCCTTGTAAGGCTCGGATACCCGCTTGACGTCCTCCACAATCTCGCTGGCGCGGACCGAGTCAATGTCCACCCGGGAGGTGTCGCCCACCAGCCCGACGATGGTCGTCTGTGCGCCGTCGCTGCGGTGGCAGGTCAGCCCCTGTTCCTCAAAGCCGCGAAGCAGCCCGTTTATTTTGTCTTCGCCGGCGTTCTTTTTCAGAATAATAATCATGGTGATACGCTCCTTTTGTTAAAATAAAATAAGCCGGCGGGGCCTGTACGTACAGGCCCCGCCGGCTTTGAAATCAAACTTCAAAGGCGCCTTCAGGCGGCGTTCCGGGGACAGCACGAACAACCCGAACGGAAAACGTTCAGGAAAGCAAAACGGTAATATCGGGCAATGCGAATCGCCGCGCTGTTCATCGCCATATCCGGAACTCCTTTCTCACAATTTCGTATTTTACGCTTTAAAGTGTAACAGCATCTTTGGCGTTTGTCAAGTCATTTCTCGAAAAAATCCGGCGGAAGATTCGTCCGCCTTTCGGCAAAACGGTCGAAAATCCGCCTTTGGAAAAAAAATGACGTTTTGTCCTTGCATTTTTCAGGGGATTGTGCTATCATTCCACTGTTAACGCTTGGTCTTCCCGAAAGAGGTGACAACGTAATGAAAGAGAACATTCATCCGAAATATGAAAAGGCGACGATCACCTGCGCCTGCGGCGAAGTGATTGAGACGAAGTCCACAAAGGGCAATATCCGCGTGGAAATCTGCTCGAAATGCCACCCGTTCTTCACCGGCAAGCAGAAGCTGGTGGACACCGGCGGACGTGTCGACCGTTTCAAGAAGCGTTTTGGCATGAACGACGAGAAATAAGCATCGCTTTACCGGGCAGCGCTTTCGGCGCTGCCCTTTCTCGTATCCAACGCGGGGAGGATAGTTCTCAAACGGAGGATGAATCCCAAGTGGGTAAGGCGGCTCCCGGACAGGAAGGACGGCGGAAGAATGGAATTGGCCTATCGAACGGTGGAAAAGGAAGCCTGCGCGGAGTTTATCGAGCGCCGTTCCCGTTTTCTGGGGACGATCCGCCCGGTGACAGACGAGGAGGACGCGCAGGCGTTCATCGCCGCAAAGAAAAAGGAATATTGGGACGCAACCCACAACGTGACCGCCTATGTCCTGCGGCAGGGACAGCTTCGCCGGTATTCCGACGACGGCGAGCCGCAGGGTACGGCCGGGATGCCGGTTTTGGACGTGCTGCTGAAGGAGGGGCTGACCGACGTTGCGGTGGTAGTTACCCGGTATTTCGGCGGGATACTGCTGGGAGCGGGCGGGCTGGTGCGGGCGTATTCCCATGCGACGAAGCTGGCGGTGGACGCCGGAGGCGTTGTGGAAATGCGGCTTTGCGACCGGGCAACCATTGTGTGCGACTATACCCAGTACGGCCGGGTGGCCGCTCTGGTGCCTGAAGGGGGAGGGCAGGTAACCGACACCCGCTATACCGACAGGGTGGAGGTGGACTTTCTCCTGCCCCGCGGCCGGCTGGAGCCGATGCAGAAGCAACTGACCGAGCTGAGCGCCGGACGGCTTGCGATCGAGGTGGCGGGGGAGGAATACGCGCCCTTCCACCCGGCCTGACGGAATGACGGGCAACTCAAGGAATAGGAGGAAGCGATTCCATGATCCAGGCAGTTTTGTTCGATATGGACGGCCTGATGTTCGACACCGAGCGGCTCAGCATTCGGGCATGGGATTACGCGGGGGAACAGCTGGGGGTAGGAAAGGCCGGCTATCTGGCGCTCACGGCGCTGGGACTCAGCAGGCCGGCGTGGCACCGGCTGTGGGCGGAGAAATTCGGCGGCCGGTATGACGAGCAAAAGCTGGATATCTGCCTGGAGGAATTCTACGACCGGTTTTATGCGGAAAATCCGGTTCCGGTCAAACCGGGTCTGACCGGGCTGCTCACTTTTTTGAAAGAGCGGAATATCCGCGCTGCTGTCGTATCCTCCACTCCGGAGGAGAAGGTGCGCTGGCTTTTGGAGAGCGCGGGGATAGGCCGCTTCTTCGATTTGGTTCTGGGCGGCGACCGGGTGAAGCATTCCAAACCCGATCCGGAAATCTATCGGACCGCCTGCGCCCGGCTGGGTGTCCCGCCGGCGGACTGTCTGGCGCTGGAGGATTCCCGCAACGGCCTGCTTTCGGCGCACCGCGCCGGATGCCGGACGGTGATGATTCCGGATCTTTGGCAGCCGGATGAGGAAATTTCCGCCCTTCTTTTTGCAAAACTCGACAGTCTGGCGCAGGTTCCCGGTCTTTTACAAAAAAGAGGATTGCTGTAAAGCCGTAACGCGGGCATCCTTTTCGCAGACCGTCCCGGAATCCGGCGCAGGCTCTCACGGCCGCAGGACAGAATTCGGATGTGTCCGGCAAAAATATCGCTGGGAATCCTTCTCTTTTGTTGTTTTCGCCTGTTTTTGAGGAAAGCGGGAAAAACTTTGACGAATGGGAAGGAAAAAGACATACAAAACGCGTATAGTATAGATGAAGGGGCCGGAGAGGGCTGGAGGTACAAAAAGGACAAGCTCTCAGGGAAACGACGGCCTTTTCCTCCAGCCCGGCGTTTTTTCACGTGGCGAATATGGAGGGGGGAAGCCGCATAGGAAATGATGAGACCCGGCGGGACTCCCCGCGAAACGCGGCAGGCAGCGCGAAATGAAAAAGCAGGGGAAGGACGGCGGGTACGGCCGGCAGAGCCGGTACGAAGGGACAGGAGCGGCTCCGGCGCCATGCGGGGCCGCTTGCGACAAGGGAAAAGGGGTGGCCGATATGACGATCCGCGAACGGACGGAAGGATTCGAAACGCAGCTTTTGGTTCCCCGCGCGGCCTTTTCCGCGCAAAGCCGGGGACGGGAACGGGCGGAGGAGCCGTGCGCCTACCGCACCGATTTTCAGCGGGATCGCGACCGTATTCTCCACTGCAAGGCCTTCCGCCGGCTTAAGCACAAGACGCAGGTGTTCCTTTCCCCGGAAGGGGATCATTACCGCACCCGGCTGACCCATACGCTGGAAGTGTCCCAGATTGCCCGAACCATCGCGCGGGCCCTGCGGCTGAACGAGGATTTAACCGAAGCGATATCCCTCGGTCACGATCTCGGGCACACCCCCTTTGGCCACGCGGGGGAGCGCGCCCTGAACGAGATGATGGAGGGCGGCTTCCGCCACTATGAGCAGAGCGTTCGGGTGGTGGAGCGGCTGGAAAACGACGGCCGCGGCCTCAACCTGACGTGGGAGGTGCGGGACGGCATTCTCCGCCATACGTCGGGGAAGCAGGCCGCGACGCTGGAGGGCCGCATCGTCCGGCTGGCCGACCGGGTGGCATACATAAATCACGATATCGATGACGCGGTACGCGCCGGCGTTCTGAAGGAAACCGACGTGCCGGCCGATATCCGCGCGGCCCTCGGCGATCGCCGCACCACCCGGATCGACACCCTGGTGACCGCCATTGTGGAAAACAGCGGGGACGATATCGGGATGGATGAGGAGACGGAAGGGTATTTCCGCCGTCTGCACGAGTTCATGTTCGAAGCGGTATACCGTAATCCCGTCGCCAAGGGAGAGGAAGCCAAGGTGGACGGGCTGATCCGCCGGATGTTCGAGTATTTCACCGCCCATCCCCACCGCCTGCCGGAGGAATACCGCGGCATCCGGGAGAGCGAGGGCGTCAGCCGGGCGGTATGCGATTACATTGCGGGGATGACCGATAATTACGCGCTGGAAATTTATCACGAGCTGTTCATCCCCCGGGAATGGCGGGTCAAGACGCTGTAAGAGGCCCGGAGAGGGCGGGAATGAAGCCCGCGCTCTTTACACATACTATATCGATTATGCCTAAAGAATATCTTTTCCAATTTCCCGCATCGAATGGGGCGGCGGCTTTCCGCGGCGGACGGCCGCCCGCCGGAAAGGAGGCTTCGCCATGCCTTTGCCCGACAGCTTTTTACAGGAACTGATCAGCCGCAACAACATTGAAGACGTGGTCTCCTCCTATGTCCGGACCAAACGGCGGGGCCGTACCTCGGTGGGGCTTTGCCCCTTTCATGGGGAGAAAACCCCGTCCTTCACCGTTTACCCGGAAACCGAATCCTTTTATTGCTTCGGCTGCGGGGCGGGCGGGGACGTCATCACCTTTATCAAAAAGATCGAGAACCTTGATTATCTCGACGCGGTACGCTTCCTGGCTGACCGCGCCGGACTGAAAATGCCGGAGGATAAGACCGACGACGCGGTATCCCGCCTGCGGATGCGGGTGCTGGAGGCCAACCGGGACGCCGCCCGTTTCTTCCACGCAGTGCTGTATTCCTCCGCCGGCCGTGCCGGGCTGGAGTATTATTACAGCCGCGGCTACACCGACAACACCATCCGCCGCTTCGGGCTGGGCTATGCGCCGGAGGGCTTCCACAACCTGCTCGACCATCTGCGGCAAAAGGGATACCGGGACGACGAGCTGACCGCCGCCTTCCTGGCAAATCGGAGCCGGAACGGTTCCGGCAATCTGTACGATATCTTCCGCAACCGGGTGATGATCCCGATCATCGACATCCGGGGGAACGTGATTGCCTTCGGCGGGCGGGTGCTGGACGATTCCAAGCCGAAATACCTCAACACCTCCGATACGGTGGTGTTTAAAAAAACCAACAACCTCTTCGCCCTCAACTTCGCCAAGGCGTCGAAGGAGGGAAGCCTGATCCTCTGCGAGGGGTATATGGACGTGATCGCCCTGCACCAGGCGGGCTTCACCAATGCGGTCGCCGCGCTGGGCACCTCCTTTACCGAGGAGCACGCCCGCCTGATCGCCCGGTATGTAAACGAGGTCATCCTTGTTTTCGACGCGGACGCCGCGGGGCAGAAGGGCGCGAAACGGGCCATCGGCCTGCTGCGGGAGACCGGGGTGCATATCCGGGTGATCACCATCCCCGACGGAAAGGACCCGGACGAATTCATTAAACACCACGGCCCGGAGCGCTTCAAGCTGTTGATCGAGCGCTCCGCCAACGACGTGGAGTACCAGCTGATCGATCTCGGCCGCCGGTATCCGCTGGATACCGCGGACGGGCGGGTCGCTTACCTGCGGGAGGCGGCGCAGCTTCTCGCCCGGCTGAGCAGCCCGATCGAGCGGGATGTGTACGCCGGCAAGCTGTCGGCCGAAATGGCGGTGGGGAAGGACGCCATCCTCGCCCAGGTGGAGCATTGCATGGCCTCCGCCCGCCGCCAGCAGGAGAAAAAGCAGCTGTCCCAGGCGGTCCGTCGGGCGGAGGAAAGCACCCGCAAGGCCAATCCGGAAGCGGAAAAGCACCTGCGCGCTTCCCGCGCGGAGGAGGGATTGCTTGGCCTGCTGATCCTGAACCCCGATTACATCCGCGCCGTGTCGCAGACGCTGCCGCCGGAGGAAATGGCGACCGCCTTCAACCGGGCGCTGTATACCCGCCTGTTGGAGCGGCACCGGCAGGGACTGCTGACCGAGCTGGCGTTCCTCGCCGCCGATTACGACGCGGACGAGATGGCGTATATTTCCCATATGGTGCAGACGGCACGGGAAGGCGTGCAGACTCCCGAACAGGCGGCGGAATACGCGGCGGTCATCCGTTCTGAACACAGCCTCGCCGCGCTGAACGACCCCGCCGCGCTGCCGGACGACCAGATTTCCAACGTTCTCGCGAAAATGCGGGAGCAGAAAAAATAAAAAGAACAGGGCGCGCAAAGGCAGCGATGAAAAATCACAGGACAGGGTAAATCCGCCGGTCTCCGGCATATCCGTAACAAAGGAAGAGGAATATCAATGAGCAAACAGGAAATGGACATTCAGCCGACGGAGGAATTGGCGATGAACGAGACGGTACGGGATCCCGTCGTTTCGGCGGCCGAAGCGACGGCGGAACAGACGACGAAGGACGGCAAAACGGTCAAGACCCCTGCGGTGGACGCAACCGGCCTGCCGGTCAAAAAGGATCGCAAAACCATCCTGAACGATTTGCTGGAGCTCGGACGCGCCAAGGGCAAGCTCACCACACAGGAAATCCTTGACGCGCTGGAAGACGTGGACGACCCCGAACAGATGGATAAGCTGTACGAGGCGTTGGAAGCGGCGAACGTCGAGGTGATCGACGATTTCGAGTCGGAAGCTTTCGCCGACCTCGATTTTGTGCTGGAAACTCCGGAAACCGAGGAAGCCGAGCCGGCGGTCAGCGTAGATGGTATCGCTATCGACGATCCGGTCAAGGTCTATCTCAAGGAGATCGGCCGGGTGCCCCTTCTGTCGCCGGAGGAGGAGATCGAGCTCGCCATCCGGATCATGGACGGGGACGAGAAAGCGAAGAAACGCCTGTCCGAAGCCAATCTCCGGCTGGTGGTCAGCATCGCCAAGCGGTACGTCGGACGGGGAATGCAGTTTCTCGACCTGATCCAGGAGGGAAATCTCGGCCTGATTAAAGCAGTGGAAAAATTCGATTATACCAAGGGCTTCAAATTTTCCACCTACGCGACGTGGTGGATCCGACAGGCGATCACCCGCGCCATCGCCGACCAGGCCCGCACCATCCGCATCCCGGTGCATATGGTGGAGACCATCAACAAGGTGAAAAAGGTTTCCAGCCAGCTTCTGCATAAAAACGGGCACGAGCCGACGGCGGAGGAGATCGCTGACGAGCTGGATATGCCGGTGGATAAGGTGCGGGAGATCATGCGGGTCGCGCAGGAACCGGTTTCCCTCGAGACCCCGATCGGCGAGGAGGAGGACAGCCACCTCGGAGACTTTATCCAGGACGACGAGGCGCCCGCCCCGGCGGACGCGGCGTCCCACACTCTGCTCAAGGAACAGCTCGGCGACGTGCTCTCCACCCTGACCGCACGGGAGGAAAAGGTGCTCCGCCTTCGCTTTGGGCTGGAGGACGGCCGCCCCCGCACGCTGGAAGAGGTGGGGAAGGAATTCGATGTTACCCGGGAGCGCATTCGCCAAATCGAAGCCAAGGCTCTGCGCAAGCTGCGCCATCCCAGCCGCAGCAAGAAGCTGAAGGATTTCCTCGACTGAGGACGGCCGAAAGGCGGTAAACGGAAAGGAGGGCGGCGGCCCGTGCATATCAATCTGGAATCCGATTATGCGGTGCGTATCGTGCGTTGCCTGGCCCTGGCTGCCGACCGGCTGGACGCGCAGACTATTGCGGACAGCACCTGCGTATCCCTCCGCTTCACGCTGAAAATCATGCGGAAGCTGGTGGCGGCGGAAATCGTCCGATCCTATAAGGGGGCGCGGGGCGGATACGTTCTGGCAAAGGAGCCGAAGGAAATCACGCTGCGCCAAGTGATCGAGGCGGTGGAGGGGCCGTACCGCTTCAGCCGCTGTGTGGACGGGGAATACGACTGCAACTGTTCGACGGTGAACGCCTGTCCCTTCCATTCGGTCTTTGACGAGGTGACACAGCTGGTGGTGAAGAAGCTGGATGAGGTAACCTTCGATACGTTGGCGGCAAAGTGACATAATCCGGCGGTCTGCCCCTACCGGGGCGGCCGCCGTTTTCGTGTCAGGGCGAGGCCTGATTAACCGACGGATTGGCGGTTGAAAAAACCGTCGTTTTTTGGTATACTGGTTTCGTCGTGGCTCCTGTTTCAAGATAGGGGAACGCATGGCAGTGCCGGAAAGACGGTCCGCCTTACGCGGCAGGCTTTTTGGCGGAAAGGAACCTTTCATCCATGTCTAAAACGTCGAAAATCCGAATCGTTACCCCACAGGAGCAGGCGCTCCAGCGGGAATATGGCGAAAAAGTGCGCGCTTACTATGCCGCCCGCCGAAGCGGCGGGGAATATGGCGCGCCGCTGGCTTGCGTGCGTACCTACGGCTGCCAGCAGAACGTCTCCGATTCCGAGCATATCAAGGGTCTGCTCGCCGCGATGGGCTTCGGCTTTACCGAGGAACCGGAGCGGGCGGACGTGATCCTGTTCAACACCTGCGCGGTGCGGGAGCATGCGGAGGATCGGGTATTCGGCAACGTCGGCGCGCTGAAGGCGCTCAAGCGCCGCCGTCCGGGCGTGCTGATCGGTCTGTGCGGCTGTATGGTGCAGCAGGAGCATGTGGCCGAGCGGCTGCGGAAAAGCTATCCCTTTGTCGGGCTGGTGTTCGGTACCCATGTGCTCTACCGCTTCCCTGAGCTGCTGTACAACGCCCTGACCGAAGGCCGGGTCATTGAGCGGCCGGAGGAGGACGGCGTGATCGCGGAAGACATCCCGGTCCACCGGGACGGAAAATTCAAGGCGTGGCTGCCGATCATGTACGGCTGCAACAATTTCTGCACCTACTGCATCGTTCCCTACGTCCGGGGCCGGGAGCGCAGCCGCGACCCCGACCGGGTGGTGGAAGAAGCGTGCGAGCTGGTGCGGGAGGGTTATAAGGAGATTACTCTCCTTGGGCAAAACGTCAATTCCTACGGCCGGGGTGAGACGCACGGGGTGGATTTTCCTGAGCTTCTCCGCCGGATCAACGCCATTGAAGGGGATTTCCTGATCCGCTTCATGACATCCCATCCCAAAGACGCGACGCCCCGCCTGTTCGATACCATTGCCGAATGCGAAAAGGTATCCCGCCATTTTCACCTTCCCTTTCAGTCGGGGAGCAACCGGGTGCTGAAGGCGATGAACCGCGGCTATACACGGGAGCAGTATCTGGAGCTGATCGCCTACGCCCGCCGCGTTGTGCCGGGCATCTCCTTTACCAGCGACGTGATCGTGGGCTTCCCCGGCGAGACGCGGGAGGATTTTGAGCAGACCCTGTCCCTGATCCGGGAGGTGGGCTTTACCTCTCTGTTCACCTTCCTCTTCTCCCCGCGGGAGGGAACGCCCGCCGCGAAAATGGACGATCCCGTCCCGGCGGAGGAAAAGTCCGCCTGGTTCCGGGAGATGACTGCCGCACAGGAGGAAATCGCTGCCGTCCAGTCGGCGGCGATGGTGGGCCAGACCCGCCGCGCCCTGCTCGAAGCGGGGGAGGGCGGACGGCTTGAAGCGCGGCTGCCCGAAAACATCGTGGTGCGGGTGGAGGGCGACCCCGCGCTGGTCGGCCGCCGGGCTGATGTGGAAATCACCGATGCCCGCAGCTGGGTTCTGTACGGACGGATTACCGCCGTTCTTTAAGGCCTTTGCGAACAATTTTAGGAATTCTGAGTATACTAGGATAAAAACGGAAGGTCAGGATTTTCGCGTGAAAAATACGATTTTTCAGCCCTTTTCACGTCGGAATTTGATTCTTTGCCGCAAAAGCGCTGTGGCAATTGTGACCATTGGCCGAAACCGTTTCAAATTCAATAAGGAATGGAGATTATGGAGATTATTATGAAAGACACGATTATTGAAATGGCGCGCTCCATCGGGCGGGAACTGCAGAACGACGAGCGATTTGTCCGCACCCAGCTGGCGCAGGCGGCGGCTGACGAGGACGCCGAGCTGCAGGAGCTGATCGGCGAGTTCAACCTCAAGCGCATCGCTCTCAACCAGGAGATGAGCAAGGAGGAAAAGGACAACGAGAAGCTCCAGACGCTGGACGGCGAAATCCGAGACGTCTATGCCCGGCTGATGGCGAACGAGCACATGCAGGCGTACCAGGCCGCCAAGCAGGAGCTGGACGCGGTGGTGAGCGGCGTGGCGACCATTGTCACCCTCTCCGCGCAGGGGCAGGACCCCGACAGCATCGACGAGACTCCCAGCTGCGGCGGAAACTGCTCCGGTTGCGCGGGCTGCCATTGATGGGGCTTTGTTTTTGGAGCAAAATCCACCGTGCGCCGCTAGAAAACCGGTATCAAACTCGTTACAGCGGCCTGGAAAAAGAAAAACGCGGGGGAAATGCCGACAGGCATTTCCAATCGCGTTGTAAACAAGCGTTGGCATTGAACTCGTGAAAACGACGCGAGGGGAAAGGAAGGTCGCCATGGCGGAACTCACGCCGATGATGAAGCAGTATTTTGAAATCAAGGCACAGCATGAGGATTGCATCCTCTTTTTCCGCCTCGGCGATTTTTATGAAATGTTCTTCGACGACGCGAAGCTTGCGTCGCAGGAACTGGAACTGACCCTTACCGGCCGGGACTGCGGGCAGGAGGAGCGGGCGCCGATGTGCGGCGTCCCCTTCCATTCCTGCGAGGGCTATATCGCCCGTCTGGTCGCCAAGGGTTACAAGGTCGCCATCTGCGAGCAGACGGAGGATCCCGCCCTCGCACAGGGACTGGTGAAGCGGGATGTGATCCGGGTCATCACCCCCGGTACGGTCATCGAGGGCAGTATGCTGGACGAGGGGAAAAACAACTACCTCGCCGTGGTGTTTCTGAGCGACGGCGCGGCTGATGCCGGGATATGCTTTACCGACTGCTCTACCGGGGAAATTCATCTGATCCATATCACAGGGCAGGACATCGCTCTGCGAGTGACCAATGAGCTCGGCCGTTTTTCCCCGAGCGAGGTGCTGGTGAACGACGCGGCCCTGCGGGACGAGGACGTGGCCGCTTTTCTTCACGACCGGCTGGGAGTGAAGGCGCAGCTCGGTGCGCCGGAGGGGTTCGATTACAACGGCGCGGTGGAGCGTATCCTCGCGCATTTCGGGAAGGAATCGCTCGAGGCGCTGGGGCTGGACGACCAGTTTTCCGCCATCCGTGCGCTGGGCAGCACGCTGCATTATCTCTATACCACCCAGATGAACGGGCTGGAGCGGATCAACAACCTGGATATTTATTCCGACGTGCAGTTTATGCAGCTGGATCTGACCGCCCGGCGAAACCTCGAGTTGACCGAGACCCTGCGGAACAAGGAAAAGCGCGGCACCCTGCTCTGGGTGCTGGATCACACCAAAACCGCGATGGGCAAGCGGCTGATTCGGAACTGGATCGAGCAGCCGTTGATCAATCCCGCCCAGATCATCCGCCGGCACAACGCGGTGGACGAACTGGTGAACGACCCGATGCTGCGGGGGGATCTGATCGAGTACCTGAAGGATATCTACGATCTGGAACGGATCATGACCCGGGTGGTCTACGGCAGCGCCAACGGGAGGGAGCTTCGCTCCCTTTCCCAGACCATTCAGCGCATGACTCCCATCCGGGAGCGGATGGGAGAGGTGAAGGCCGCTCTGCTCACCGAAACGCGGGACGGCATTGATCCGCTGACCGATATTTATGAGCTGATCGAAAGCGCGATTGTGGACGACCCGCCCTTCTCGGTGCGGGAAGGCGGCATTATCCGGGAGGGCTACAATGCCGAGGTGGACGAGCTCCGTTTCGAAATGTCGGACGGTAAGGGCGTGATCGCCCGGATCGAGGCGCAGGAGAAGGAGCGCACCGGCATCAAGGGCGTGAAAGTCGGCTACAACCGGGTATTCGGGTATTACATAGAGGTGTCGAAGGCATATACCGGCGAGGTGCCGGACACCTACATCCGCAAGCAGACCCTCGCCAATGCCGAGCGGTACATCACGCAGGAGCTCAAGGAGCTGGAGGCCCGCATCCTCGGCGCGAAGGATCGGGTGGTCGCGCTGGAATACCAGCTTTTCAATGAAGTGCGGCTGAAGGTGGCGGGAGAGCTCCACCGCATCCAGGCGACGGCCCAGGCGGTCGCCCGGCTGGATGTGCTCTGCTCCTTTGCCGAGACCGCTCAGCGGAATAAATACACCCGCCCTCTCATCGACATGAAGGGCGAGATCATCATTAAAAACGGCCGCCATCCGGTAGTGGAGGCGATCCAGGACGCCCCCTTCGTGCCGAACGATACCCTGCTGGATTCCCATGAAAACCGGGTGGCGCTCATCACCGGGCCAAACATGGCCGGTAAATCCACCTTCATGCGGCAGACTGCCCTGATCGCGCTGATGGCTCAGATCGGCTCCTTCGTCCCGGCGGAAAGCGCCACGATCGGCATTGTGGACAGCATCTTCACCCGGGTGGGCGCGTCGGACGACCTGGCCTCCGGCCAGTCCACCTTCATGGTGGAGATGAGCGAGGTCGCCGCTATCCTCAAAAACGCGACGGCGAAAAGCCTGATCGTGTTCGACGAGATCGGGCGGGGCACCTCCACCTTCGACGGGATGAGCATTGCCCGCGCGGTGTTGGAGTATGTGGTGAAAAAGGTGGGGGCCAAAGCGCTTTTCGCCACCCATTACCACGAGCTGACCTCGATTGAGAACGAGCTGGACTGCGTGAAGAATTACAACATCGCGGTCAAGAAGCGGGGGGACGATATCACCTTCCTGCGCCGGATCGTCCGCGGCCCGGCGGACGACAGCTACGGTATCGAGGTGGCGAAACTCGCCGGTATTCCGGATGGGGTGGTTGCCCGCGCCAAGGAGATTTTGAAGGGGATCGAGAGCGGGGAGATCGAGACCGGCGGCCGGGGCGCGCCGGCGCAGGAGCGATTCGAAAGCGAGGACGGGCAGCTTTCTCTTCTCCCGGCAGGGGACAGCGAGGTGGTCCGGCGGCTCAAAGGGCTGGATGTGAATACCCTCACCCCGATCGAGGCGATGCAGACCCTATACGAGCTGACCAAGCTGGCCAACGCGTATTGAGGAAAAGGACGGTTATCCATAAAATCGATGGCTGTCCTGGCCTCGCCTGTGAAAAAACGGCATAGGCAATAATGCCGGCGACAATTCAGGCAATACAACCAACCATTATTATAACGGAAAACGGGACGATTTGGACGAAGCGGAAGACGACGACCCGGACGGGCTCCCGTTCTGAACGGCCGGATCACCGGACGGTTCCATTGAAAGGAGGCGTACTATGCCGAAAATTCATGTGCTGGATAAACACACGGCCGAGCTGATTGCCGCGGGCGAGGTGGTGGAACGCCCTTCCTCCGTAGTGAAGGAATTGATGGAAAACGCGATTGACGCGGGGGCATCCTCCGTGTCGGTGGAGATTCAAAACGGCGGGGTGCGCTCCATCCAGATCACCGACAACGGCTCCGGCATCGCCCGGGAGGACGTGTCGACCGCCTTCCTACGCCATGCGACCAGCAAGGTCCGCACGCAGGATGATCTGGACGCGATCGGCACCCTCGGGTTCCGGGGCGAGGCTCTCGCCTCCATCTCGGCGGTGGCGAAGGTGGAAATGCTCACCCGTACGGCGGACGAGATCGCCGGCACCCGCTATGTCATCGAGGGCGGGGAGGAAATCCTCTGCGAGGATGTGGGCCGTCCCCAGGGAACGACAATCATCGTGCGGGATCTGTTCTATAATGTCCCCGCGCGGATGAAATTCCTCAAAAAGGACGTCAGCGAGTCGAATTCGGTGGCCGGGGTGGTGGATCGGGTCGCGCTCTCCCATCCGGAGGTTTCTTTCCGTTTCCTACGGGACGGGAAGGAGGAACTGCTCACTCCCGGCGACGGGAAGCTGCTCAGTTGCATTTACACCGTTTTTGGGCGAGATTTCGCCGGCGGAATGCTGCCGCTGGACTACACCCTCAGCGGCGTCCATGTGCATGGGTACGTCTGCAAGCCCACCTGCGGGCGGGCTAACCGCACCATGCAGCATTTCTTTATCAACGGCCGGTACGTCAAGACCCGCACCGCGATGGCGGCGCTGGAGGAAGCGTACAAGGGCTCCATTATGGTGGGGAAATTCCCCTCCTGTGTGCTGCATATCGACCTGCCGCTGGAGACGGTGGACGTAAACGTCCACCCCGCCAAGATCGAGGTACGGTTCGTCAACGAGCGACCGCTGTTCGACGCGGTCTATCATGGGGTGAAATCCGCTCTGCACGCAGCTTCGCCGACCGTGCCGATGACCTTGCCGGTCAAGACCCCGCCGGTCACCGGGCCGGGAAAGGCGGGAAACAGCGCTGTCCCGGACGGCCGCGCCCGTTCGGCGGGCAGGCCCTCCGTCCCGCCGGAGCAGACCCGGCTGTTCTCCTTTGCGGAGGACGAGCCCCGCGCCGCCGGCGTTCCCACGGCCCGCGCCGCATTGGAACAGGCCGCGCGGTTGGAACCGGCGGAAGAGCCGGAGGGGACGCCCGAGGAGACTCCGGCGGGAACCCTCTCCGCGCATCCCGCCCGCCGCCTTGCCGCCTGCCCGCCGGTCCCGGAGGGGGTTAACGTGCCGGCGGCCGGCGCTTCGGCTGTCCTGCGCGACAGCGGGGTCTCCACCTACGGGCGGCCGCTGACGGCGCCGGATATTTTCCGAACCGAGGACGAGGCGCCGCTTTTCCCGCCGGCGGAAGCGCCGGCTGAACGGGTTGTTCCGGCTGCGCCGGAGGATTTGCCGGAAAGCCCTCTTGCATCGGCCGACGGTCCGGCAATCCGCTGCCTGGGGGAGGCCTTTACCACCTACATTATCGCCCAGCGGGGGGACGCGCTTTACTTTATCGACAAACACGCCGCCCATGAACGGATTTTATACGACCGGCTGAAGGCGGCCGAGCGGGCGGACGCCCAGCTCCTGTTGGAGCCGGTGTCGGTCTCCTTGTCCCGGGAGGAATACGCCGCGCTGCTGCCTGAGCTGGAAACCCTGGCCCGCGCTGGCTTTGAAATTGAGGATTTCGGCGGCCATACCGTGCTGGTGCGGGCGGTGCCGATGCTGCTGACGGGAGACGACGCGGCCTCCCTGGTACAGGAAATCGCGGGGGGGCTGTCCTCCGGCCGGCGGGAGATCACCACCGACAAGCTGGACTGGATTTATCATTCCTCGGCCTGCCGCGCCGCTGTAAAGGCGGGAGATTTTACCTCCCTGCAGGAGATGCAGGCCGTGGCGGAGCGAATTCTCCTTTCCGACGATGTGCGGACCTGCCCCCACGGCCGTCCCGTTTGCTTTGAGCTGACCCGCCGGGAGCTGGAAAAGCAGTTCGGCCGGGCGAAATAACCGCCCCGGCTTTGCGGGCGAAGGAGAGTATCCGCCTATGACCGAATCCAGACCCCTCCTCCCGGTGATCGCCGGCCCGACCGCCTCCGGAAAAACCGGCCTGGCGGTGGAGCTGGCGCTCCGGCTGAACGGCGAGGTGGTGTCCGCCGATTCCATGCAGGTGTACGACACGCTGCAAATCGGCACCGCCCGTCCCCGGCCGGAGGAGCTGCGGGGGGTTCCCCATCATCTGCTCGGCTTCCTGCCGCTGTCCGAGAGCTACAGCGTCGCCCGATACGCCGAGGACGCCCGCCGCGCGATTGCGGAAATCCGGGAACGGGGAAGGCTTCCCCTGCTCTGCGGCGGGACGGGGCTGTATATCGACGCGGTAGTGGACAACCTCCAGTTCGCCGGGGAGGGGAGAGATTCCGTCCTAAGGGAGGAACTGAACCGGCGTGCGGACGAAGAGGGAACCGCGCCGCTGCTCGAGGAGCTGCGGCGGGCAGACCCCGAAACGGCCGGTCGGCTGCTCCCTGCCGATCGGGGACGGATTATCCGCGCGTTAGAGTTGTATCGAACCACCGGGATGACCATGAGCGAACAGCTTCGTTTTTCCCGCAGCGTCCCGCCTCCCTTTGAGACGCGGATACTGGTGCTGGACAGCCGGGATCGCGCCTTTCTCTATGACCGCATCAACCGCCGGGTGGACGGGATGCTGGCGGAGGGCCTGTTGGCAGAGGCGGAGCAGGCGCTGGCCGCCCCCACCGCGCCGACCGCCCTGCAGGCGATCGGCTATAAGGAGCTTGCTCCTTATTTTACAGGGACGCTTTCCCTGCCGGAGGCGGTGGAAAACCTGAAGCGTGCCACCCGCCGCTACGCGAAACGGCAGCTGAGCTGGTTCCGCCGCCGGAAGGACGCGCGGTTTCTCTATATTGACGAATATGCGTCGCCGGATGCGCTGGCCGACGCGGCGGAAAACGCCCTGCTGTCCCAGCCTTTCCAGCTATCCCCTGCGTCGGATACACGATGAAACGAAAGGAGCGCCTATGGAACCCTTTATCAAGCGCATTGTGACCGTGGTGGTTTCCCTCTTCCTGATTACTTATGTGGGCTACCAGGCGTTCCAGGTGCTGTATAACCCGGTAAAAACCGAGACCGTATACAGCTACAGCGTGTACAATACGGTGGACGCTGAGGGGCTGACCATCCGCAGCGAGACAAAAATCACCGCCCCGGCGGACGGTCTGGACGGCTTTCTCTATTATACCATTGAAAACGGCAGCCGGGTTGCCAAGGGCGGCGAGATCGCCGAGGTATTCCCGAGCGAAGCGGACGCCCTCGCCCAGCAGAAGCTGAACGAGCTGAATGAAGAGATCGAGACTCTCAAGGGTATCCAGCTCCAGGGCACGGCCAACCGGGTGAATCTGGATGTGATCGATAAACAGATCGACCAGCTGGTCGGACAGATCGCGGAAGGGGTGAACTCCGCCTCCTCCGCCGGGCTGGAAGGCTGGAAGACCCGCCTCCTTGCTCTGCTGAACAAACGGCAGATCACCATCGGTACGGTGGAGGATTTTAATTCTCGGATCGCCGCACTGAACGAAGCCAGGGCGCAGCTGGAGGGTTCTTTTTCCAGATCGACCTCCTCCATCACTTCGCCGGACGCGGGGTATTTTGTCAGCACGGTGGATGGCTATGAGGATACGCTGAAGATGGAGGATGCCCTCCTGCTGACGCCGGACAAGCTGAAAACGCTGATGGAAAGCGAACCGGCGGCGGATCAGGACGGCTATGTCGGCAAGGTCGTGCGGAATTACGAATGGTATTTCGTCTGTCTTGTTCCGGCGGAAGAAGCCGCCGATATCCGAATGGATATGAAGCCGACGCTGTTGTTTCCCTTTGTTACCAACGAGGCGGTTCCTGCAACCGTAGTGGCGACCAATCGGGATAAGGATGGGAATCTCGCTGTGGTTTTCGAGTGCTCCACCATGTCCGGTGAGCTGTCTTCCATCCGGCAGGAGCCGGTGCAGATCCAGCTCGAACGGTTCGAGGGGCTTCGTGTTCCCAGCCGCTGTATTATCAAAAACGCGGAAGGGGAAAGCGGTGTTTACGCGCTGGTAGGGGATACCTGCACCTTCCGTAAGGTGGAAATCCTGCATTCCGAGCCGGAATACGTCATCTGCAAGGAAACCGACGAGAGCGGCTACCTGAAGCTGTACGACGATATCATTGTCGAAGGGAAGGGCCTGTATGATGGAAAGACCGTACGATGATATCCGCGAGAATTTAAAGCGGATCGAGGACGCCATGGCGGAAGCGGCGATCGCGTCCGGCCGCCGGCCGGAGGAGGTACGGCTGCTCGGCGTTACCAAAACCGTGCCGCCCGACCGGATCAACGTCGCCATCGAAGCCGGTGTCCGGGGCATCGGGGAGAACCGGGTTCAGGAGTTCCTGAGCAAAAAAGACGAGCTTTGGCTGGACGGGGTGGACGTGCACCTGATCGGCCATCTGCAAACGAATAAAGTCTCGAAAATCGTGGGTCAGGTCGATATGATCGAATCAGTGGACAGCGTCCATCTGGCAAAAGCGATCAGCGATGCGTCTGAAAAAATCGGCCGGGCTACGGAGGTGCTGGTGGAGGTCAACATCGGCCGGGAAGAGGCCAAGTCGGGGGCCTTTTCCGAAAATCTGGAAGAGCTTCTGGAAGAAATCGGGGCGTTTTCCGGCATCCGGGTGCGGGGATTGATGACCGTACCGCCGATTCTGGAAACAGAAGCGGAAAAACGCGCGATTTTTTCCCGGATGTACAAACTGTTTATTGACATCCGGGCGAAAAACATAGATAATGTTATTATGGATGTCTTGTCCATGGGGATGTCGGCGGATTACCGCGAGGCCATCCTGGAGGGCGCGACGCTGGTTCGGGTCGGCTCGGCCCTGTTTGGACGCCGCGTTTATCCGCCGCGCTGACGGCCGTTTTGGTTCGGCGGCGCATCGTCTGCTTTTTTGCCCGTGGCCTTCGGCCCGCCGGCGGCCGTCCCGGTCTGCGGGGGAAATTCCTTCGGCAATTGCCGGGGAAAATAGAAGAATAGAAACAGGAAAGGAACGGTTTGAGACATGAGCTTTTTTGGAAAGATCAAGGATTTTATGAGCGATCCGGAAGAGGACGATTTTGAGGAAGAGGTCGACGACGGAATGGATTTCGTATCCAAGCCGGAGGAGACGCCTTCTGCCGATATGAGCGCGGAGCCTGCGAAGCGCAGCAACAAGGTGGTCAACATCCATGCGACCGCCCAGCTTCAGGTCGTTCTGGTCAAGCCGGAGCGTTTTGACGACGCGAGCGCCGTGGCCGATCATTTGAACGCCAAGCGCACCGTGGTGCTTAACCTCGAAAGCGCCAACAAGGACGTGGCCCGCCGTATCCTGGATTTCCTGAGCGGCGTGGCCTACGCCAACGACGGCCAGATCAAGAAGGTGGCGAACTGCACCTTTATCATCACGCCGTATAATGTGGGGATCATGGGCGACCTGCTCGACGAGCTGGAGAATAATGGCCTCTACTTCTAACCGAAGATTTCAGGCGGGATCGGCGGCTTCCGGAGCGGAGGATGAGCTTCTCCGTGCGGCGGTTCGGGATGCGCTCCGTTTGTGCGACCGCCGGAACGCCCCCCGCTTTCTGGGGTTTCTGGACGGACGGCAGCGCGCCGTTGTGCAGGCGTTTCTGCGTACCGAAAAGGCGGAGAACGTCCGGTTCTGGGGCGGGTATCCCGATGCGGAGCGGGTGTTCCTCGGCGTGCTTCCCGCCTATATGCCCCCGGAAGAGAACGAGGCGTCCGAAGTGGCCGCGGCGGCCTCTGCGTTTCCGGTCACGGCCCTGGGCTTCCGGTACCGTCCGCAGGCAAAGCTTACCCACCGCGATTTCCTCGGCACCCTGCTTTCCTGCGGGATGAAGCGGGAGAAGGTGGGGGATATCCTCTGCGGAGAAGGGCTGGCAGTCGCCTTCCTGGATAGCGCCATCGCCGGGTATGTCGCCGGCCAGCTCGAGAAGGTTGGCGGGGAAGGGGTAACGCTTCTGCCGGACTACGATGGTGAACTGCCGGGCTTCGGCGGTTTTCAGGAAATTCGGGATACGGTGGCCTCTCCCCGGCTGGACGCCGTGGTCAAGGTTGCCGCGGGAATTTCCCGGGAAGAGGCGGCCCGCCGGATTGAGGCGGGGCAGGTGTCGGTGAATCACCTTCTCTGTCTGTCGGTTTCATCGCTGGTCAGGGAGGGGGATACCCTGTCCCTGCGGGGGGCCGGCCGCTTTGTTGTGGATGAGCTGGGTCCGGTTTCCCGGAAGGGGCGTTTGTTTTTGACACTGAGAAAATATCTGTAGGTTCTCCGGGACTTGCACTCTATGAGAATTGCTTAATTGTAATGGAAAGGACGGTCTCCCGTATGCTTACTGCCAATGAAATTCGGAACGCCACCTTTAACAAGAGCATGGGCGGCTATAAAACGGCGGAGGTTGAGGCGTTCCTCGACCAGTGCGCCGATACGGTGGCGGCGCTGACCTCCCAGAAGGCGGAGCTGGAAAAGAAGCTGGAGGTGCTCGCCGACAAGCTGGTGGAATACCGCGAGGAGGAGGACAGCATCCGCACCGCCCTGCTCAGCGCGCAGCGCCTGGGCGACACCGTGGTGCGGGAGGCCAATCACAAGGCCGGTCTGATTCTGGAGGATGCCAACATCAAGGCCGAAAAAATCGTGGAGACTGCGCAGAAAAATATCCAGGATGCGGAGCGGGAATTCGAGCGAATCCGCCGCGAAATCACCGCTTTCAAGGCGCGGATGCTCTCGATCTACCGCGAGCATCTCTCCCTGATCGACGTGCTGCCGGAGGAGCCGGCGGAAGAACCTGAGGCTCCTGCCGAGCCGGAGGCGAAAGCGGTTTCCACCCCTGTTCCTGCCGAGCCGGAGCTTATTCCACAGGAACCGGCGGCGGAGGAACCAGCCTTTGAACCGGTGGAGGAGCCGGCCGCCGAGCCGGCGGAGCCGGACGCGCGCGGCGTGGTGCTGGATCTGCCGATCCTGAAGGACGAGGACGCAGAGACGATGGAAACGGCGGAAGAGGTTTCGGCGGAACAGCCGGCGGAGTCCCGTTTCGGTGATTTGAAATTCGGGGACGATTACGATATTTCCAAGGATACCGACGACGAGCCGGGCTTTTTCCGGCGTCGGAAATAAGGAAGAATAACGATGGCGGACGGGCGTAAGCTTGTCCGGCGTCTGTCCAGAGGACGGCGAACCGGTTGCCCGGCCCGCCGCCTTTGAATGTCCGGAGAAAAGCAACGCGTCCGGCTTTGTTTTCGCTCATCCGGGACGTTGGCCCTTCGCGTTCGCTTTTCCCTGTCCGTCCTTTGTTTTTGCCGTGGAAAACAAAGGAAAGTTGCAAATTTTTCCGCATTTGTCCGCGGCAGAAACGGGGCATCCTCATGTTACAGGTCTTTATCCTCCTTGCATCGGCGGTGCTGGTCGGGCTGGATCAGCTCACCAAACATTTAGCGGTTCTCTATCTGGAGGGACAGCCCGCCGTTGAAATCATTCCCGGCGTGCTGGAGCTGCATTTCCTGTATAATCCCGGCGTGGCCTTCGGGCTTTTTCCCGGGAACCGCTGGATTTTTATCGTGCTGACCTCGGTCATGCTGGCCATCCTGCTGGCCGCGCTGCTGTCCGGAAAATTCCGGCAGTATAAGCTGGTGATTTTCAGCGGTATCCTGATTGTTGCCGGCGGTGCGGGAAACCTGATCGACCGGATTGTACTGGGGAAAGTGGTGGACTTCATTTCGTTCAAGGCGATCAATTTCCCGATCTTTAATCTGGCCGACTGTTTTGTGGTGGTCGGCGCCGCGCTGCTGCTGATTTTTTTCCTTTTCTTCTATACGGAGGACCGCACGGCGGGAAAAAAGACCGCGGCGGAGGCCGGCGCGCCTGTTCCATTGGAAGCAGCGGTTTTTGGCGGGGAGAGCGTGCCCGACGGTGAAATCGCTCCGCCTTCCGGAGAGGGGGAGACGGCCGATGAAACAGGAGCAGCTGACTCCGACCCCGGAGAAGATGGGGGAGAGGCTGGATCGATACCTCAGTGAAGCGCTGTCCGCGCCGCGTTCCCAGGTGCAGGACTGGCTGGAGCAGGGACGGGTCGAGATAGGGGGAGCGCCCCGCGCAAAAAATTATCGTTTGCGGGACGGGGACGTCGTTCAGGTATCGATCCCCGACCCGGTGGCTTATGAGGCGCAGGCGGAAGAAATCCCGCTGGATGTCGTCTATGAGGACGACGACCTGCTGGTGGTGAACAAGCCGAAGGGGATGGTGGTTCATCCCGCCGCCGGGAATTATACCGGCACGCTGGTCAACGCGCTTCTCGCCCATTGCGGGGACAGTCTCTCCGGCATCAACGGCGTGATGCGCCCGGGGATTGTTCACCGGATCGATAAGGACACCAGCGGGCTTCTGATAGTGGCAAAAAACGACCTGGCCCATCGCTGTCTGGCCGAACAGATCAAGGAGCACAGCTTTACCCGCATCTACGAAGCGGTGGTGGTCGGACGGCTGCGGGACGACGCCGGGACAGTGGACGCGCCGATCGGCCGCCATCCCGTGCAGCGGAAGAAGATGGCGGTGACCGATAAAAATTCCAAACGGGCGGTGACCCACTACGAAGTGCTCGCCCGGTATCCGGGATATACCCACATCCGTGTCCGGCTGGAGACGGGCCGCACCCACCAGATCCGGGTGCATATGGCCTATTTGGGGCATCCCATCGCCGGGGATACGGTGTACGGGGGAAGCCGCCAGCCGGCCGGACTGAACGGACAGTGCCTGCACGCACGGGTTATCGGCTTCCGCCATCCACGGGACAGACGGTATCTGGAGCTGAGCAGCCCGTTGCCGGAGTATTTCACCGCGTTCCTCCGTTCGTTGGGAGAGCCGGAGGCTTAGGATGACAGGAGACGGCCGCTTTTGGACGGTTCTCTTTAAAATATAAACGTCAGGCGCTTTTCATTTCGGCGATTCCGCGATGCAAGGCCGCCGGAAAGGCAAAATTTATGGATTCTTTGAAACGCAGCCCCGATCGCTTGTTTGACGGCATCCTGCTGCTGTCCGATCTGGACGGCACGCTGCTTAATCGGAAAAAGACGATTCCGGAACGGAATCTCGAGGCCATCCGCCGCTTTACCGCGCGGGGAGGTCGTTTTACCATCGCGACCGGCCGTTGTCCCCGTTCCGCCGAGCTGATCGCCGAAGCCGCCGGGGTGAATTCGCCGGTGGTGACCCTCAACGGGGCGGTGGTTTACGATTTTCAGGCCGACCGGGCCGCCAGCCAGGTTTTTCTTCCCGATTCCTATCCGGAGATCGTGCGCCGGGTCCACGCGGCGTTTCCGCGTATCGGCATCCAGATTTATGCAGGCCCCTGGATTTACGTCGCCAACGCCGACCCGATCGTGGAGCGGCTGTTCCGGCTGGAGCATACCGGCAGGTATCGGCGGGATATTCCGGTGAATGAGCTGCCGGGAGAGGCCAACAAGGTGCTGTTCGGCGGGCAGAATGAGGAGCTGCAGAAAATCCGCGCTTTCCTTGAGGGAGAGCTGCACGGTATGTATGGGATGTTTACCGAGGATGTCTATTACGAGCTGCTGCCGAACCACACCAGTAAAGGGACCGGCGTCCGTTCGGTGGTGAAGGTCTGCGGCGTTGATCCGGCCAATGTTGTAGCGGTCGGGGACTATTACAACGACGTGGATATGCTGAAAACCGTCGCCTATCCCATCGTGGCGGGAAACGCCCCGGACGACGTGAAGATGTTCGCCCGGTTCATCACCGGCGACTGCGACAACGGCGTAGTGGCGGATGCGATTGAGCATCTGGAGCAGCGGTTGACCAGGCTTGGCCGGCTGTGATTGAGGGATATTCAAAGAGAAGAAAATGTAAAAGCACCCGGCTGACGAGATTTTCAGCCGGGTGTTTCTATATTGTTTGGAACGAAGCTAGTAGCTCCTGGAAATTTTAATTCTCCGTCTTTTTTTCGGTCTTTTCCGCCGCGTTTTTCTGCGCCTTGATGACCTTCAGGCGGGAGAAATCCTCCCGCTCCTTCTCCTCCAGCGAGTCGGTGATATATTTTACAGTGGAGGTATAACGCGGGATGATAATGTTTTTCAACGCGTTGGCCCGCTTCTGGGTCTTGTTGACGGCAGTCGCCAGCCGGTAAACGCTGTTTTCCACCTCCGCCAGCTCGGCGGTCAGCCGTTTCACCCGGTCGAATTTAATATACGCCTCATCCACCAGAGAGCTGGAGTACATGAAACCGTAGGACAGCTCTACCGGCTCGGGGTCCAGCGAGACCAGGGGAATTTCCACCCCCATGACACTGCGGGTTTTCAGGGTGAGGCCGTCCTCCAGCGGCACCGCCGCGGCGATATCGCTGCAGATGCCGTGGGCTACGTTCGCCTGCTGAAGGGCGAGGTACGCCTGCTCATAACAGGAATCGATCTGGGATTGGATGGCTTCGGCTCGGTCGATCAGCGCCATCATTTCCCGAACGATGATATTCCGTTTACGGTCCAGCAGCTCAAAGCCGACCTTGGCAAGGTTTAGCGTTTTCTTTGCATTGATCAGATTGCCCTTGGTAGGAAATACCTGTTCCGCCAAACGACTTCACCGTCCTTTCCTGGAATTTGCTTATCTATAAAAGGGAACGCCTTTACTCCATTGGAGACTGCGCCAGAGTCACCGCTTCCTCCGGGTGGTAATGCTCCGCCAGCAGCTTGTCATCGATTCGGTCCAGTTCCTCCCGGGGCAGGGTAGAGAGCAGCCGCCAGCCGAGGTCCAGCGTCTGGCCGATGGTGCGGTTTTCGTGGAAGCCCTGATTGATATAATATTGGTCGAACATTCTGCCGAATTCCAGCAGCTTTTTATCGCCCGGGGAAAGCTCCTCCTCGCCGATAACCGAGGCGAGGGAACGGGCGTCCTGCACCCGGGCGTAGCAGGCGAACAGCTGGTTGGCTACCGCGGAGTGGTCCGCCCGGGTAAAGCCCTCGCCGATACCGTCCTTCATCAGACGGGAGAGGGAAGGCAAAGCGGAGACCGGCGGGTACACGCCGCTGGTGTCCAGCGCCCGGTCCAGCACGATCTGCCCCTCGGTGATATAGCCGGTCAGGTCGGGCACCGGATGGGTTATATCGTCGTTCGGCATGGTCAGGATCGGAATCTGGGTGACCGAGCCCTGGCTTCCCTTAATCATACCGGCCCGCTCGTACAGGGAGGCGAGGTCGGAATACAGATAGCCGGGATATCCCTTTCGGCCCGGAATCTCCCCTTTGGAGGAGGAGAACTCCCGCAGCGCTTCGGCGTAGGAGGTCATATCGGTCATGATGACCAGAATGTGCATCCCCCGATCGAAGGCGAGATATTCCGCCGCGGTCAGGGCGCAGCGAGGGGTGAGGATTCGCTCGATAATCGGGTCGTTGGAAAGGTTAAGAAACATCGCCACCCGGCTGAGCACGCCGCTTTCCTCAAAGCTGCGGCGGAAATAGTCGGCTACGTCATTGGTCACGCCCATGGCGGCGAAAACGACGGCAAAGTCCCCGCCTTCCTCGTCGGAGATTTTGGCCTGACGGACAATCTGGGCCGCCAGCTCGTTGTGCTTCATACCCGAGCCGGAGAAAATCGGCAGCTTCTGACCGCGGATCAGGGTCATCAGGCAGTCGATGGAGGAAATGCCGGTTTCGATAAAGTTCCGGGGATACACCCGGGAAACCGGGTTGATCGCCGCACCGTTGATGTCCCGGCGGATTTCAGGGAAAAGCTCCCCCAGACCGTCGGCCGGCCGCCCTGCGCCGTCAAAAATCCGGCCAAGCAGCTCGGGGGAAAGAGACATCTCAACCGGGTGGCCGAGCAGGCGGGTACGGGTGTTGTCCAATGAAATGCCGTTGGCGCCTTCAAATACCTGGATTACCGCACGCTCGCCCTGCAGCTCGACGATCCGGCCGTCCCGGGTGGAGCCGTCGTCCAGTCGGATGGTGACCGTCTCCTCGAAGGAGGCGTCCTTCACCCCGTCCACCACAATCAGGGATCCGTTGATTTCCTTCACGCCAATATATTCGATAATCATATAAGCAGGCCTCCGTTTCTCCGCCAGGGCGGTGAGGAGCGGCTATCCAGCCGCCCCGGCGGCTTCACCGCCTTTGGGGAATCCTTCCGGAATTTACTTATCAAGCGTCCGAAGGGTATCGTCAATCTTCTGGATATAGCCATCCAGCAGCTCCGGCTGGTCGTTAGGAACGTCATACTTAATACGGACCAGCTCGTCGAACAGTCCGGTCGCCGTGATCTGAGACAGCGGAACCGCCCGCGCCACCAGCGCCTGCGCGGTCTGGTAGAGGTGCAGGATGACCCGCATCATTTTGAGCTGCTTTTCCAGCGGGACATAGGTGTCGTCCTTGTGATAGGCGTTCTGCTGGAGGAAACCGACCCGGATGACCCGGGCGATCTCGATCACCAGCTTCTGGTCATCGGGCAGCACATCCGCGCCGATCAGCTTGACGATTTCCATCAGCTGGTTTTCTTCCTGCAAGAGCAGCGCAATCTGGGAACGGCAGGCGATAAAATCCTCCCCGACATTTTTCTCGTACCATGCCGACAGGTCGCCCAGATATTCGCTGTAGCTGGTTGTCCAGTTGATAGCAGGATAATGCCGAGCGTAGGCGAGGGCTTTGTCCAGCGCCCAGAAGCAGCGGGTGAAACGCTTGGTGTTTTGGGTAACCGGCTCCGAAAAGTCGCTGCCCTGCGGAGAGACGGCGCCGATGATCGTGACGCTGCCGGTTTTCCCGCCCAGGGACTCCACCATGCCGGCCCGTTCATAGAATTCGGACAGGCGGGAGGGGAGATACGCCGGGAACCCTTCTTCGGCGGGCATTTCCTCCAGCCGGCCGGAGATTTCACGGAGAGCCTCCGCCCAGCGGGAGGTGGAGTCCGCCATGATCGCGACGTGGTATCCCATGTCGCGGTAATATTCCGCCAGAGTGATGCCGGTGTAAATGGAGGCTTCGCGGGCTGCCACCGGCATATTGGAGGTATTGGCGATCAGCGCGGTGCGGTCGGTCATCGGCCGGCCGGATTTCGGGTCGATCAGGCTGGTGAATTCCTCCAGCACCTGGGACATTTCGTTGCCGCGTTCGCCGCAGCCAATATAAATAATGATGTCCGCGTCGCACCATTTCGCCAGCTGATGCTGGGTCATGGTTTTACCAGTGCCGAATCCGCCTGGAATGGCGGCGGTTCCGCCCTTGGCGATCGGGAACAGCGAGTCGATGACTCGCTGGCCGGTGATCAGCGGCGTGTCGGCGTATAGCCGCCGTCCCACCGGCCGGGGAGTACGAATCGGCCATTTCTGGCAGAGGGTGAGCTCGTGCAGCCCGCCTTTATCGTCCTTCAGGGTGACAACCGGATCGTTCACCCGGTATTTCCCGTCCGGCTTCACTGCCTCCACCGTCCCCGACAGGGAGGGAGGGAGCATGCAGCGATGCTCGATGATGGGCGTTTCGGGACAGGAGGCGTACACCGCGCCCGGCTGGAGCCGGTCCCCGGGTTGGACCGTTACATGCACGTCCCACTCCCGTTCCTCGTCCAGGGCGGAGACCGTCACCCCGCGGGTGATGAAGTCGCCGGCCTGCGCTTCAATCGCCTTCAGCGGACGCTCGATGCCGTCGAATATGTTGTCGAGGATGCCGGGGCCGAGCGTCGCGCAGAGCGGCCCGCCGGTGCCGGTCACGATTTCTCCGGGGCGGAGCCCGGTGGTGTTTTCATAAACCTGGATCGTGGTTTCCCGGTCATTGATGCCGATGACCTCGCCTACCAGCCGGTCGCTTCCGACCAGAACCATTTCCATCATGGAAAAGCCGGTATTGCCCAGCAGGGTGACAACCGGACCGTTGATTCCGTAAATGCGGTTTTCCTTTGCCATTGTGCGCATACGATTCATACGCTTCCACTCCGTTATTGTTTGATGGAGGCCCGCTGGCCGTCCGATTTTCACCGGGACGCTTCCCGGCCGGTCAGCCGACGGTGAGGCCCGAGGTCCGGACAAACTCGTCCCGCTGGAGGAGTAACCGGCTGTCCAGTGTATCGTCCGCGATCAGACCGGCGTCGGCGTTTTCTCCGCGGAGGCCGCCAAGGCGGATATCGTTGGCGGTTTCCATCCGGCTGCCGGGCGGGCAGAGGGGAGAAAGCGCGTCGATCAGCTTCTCATCCCGTGCGGAAACCGTGTAAACGGTGCCTTCGGGAGGGAGAACGGCGGCCGCTTCCTTCAGCCGTTCCTGCATCCATTCCAGATAAGCAGGGGTCGAAGTAAACGCAGTGACTTTTTCCTCCGCACGGGCGAATACCTCGTCCATGATCCCGCGGCGATGCTCCAGCAGCTTTTTCCGCTCCGCCAGGTCCCGACGGGAAATCTCCCGGATTCCCTCGCTACGAATGCTGGAATTTTCCTTTTGAATCAGCCGGTACGCGTCGGCCAGCACCTCCTGCTCTGCCTTGAGCAGCCGCTGGGATTTGAAATCCTCGATTTCCCGGTGGATTTTGTCCCGCTGCTCTTCCGCGTAGGTGGTGATGGCCTGCACGAATTTGCTGATTTTTTCTTCACTGTTTGCCATAGCGGTTATCACGCCTTTCCGGCCGCGCGGCCCTGAGAAAGAGTTCCGTCTGTTCATCCTCCGGGAACCGGAGGATGGAATGGGTACGGACAAAGTCAGATTTTGATTCCAATGGCCTCCCGTACGTACCGTGTGATGGAATCCTTGGCCCGCCCGTTTCCGTGGCGGTCGGGGATTTCCACGATCAGAGGCTGGGAGCGGTTCAGCTTCAGCTCGTCAACCAGTTCGGGGCAAAGCTTGACCAGATGCTCGGTCATCAGGATGACGGCGACGTCCTTCCGCTGCATGGCGCTTTCCAGCGCCTCCCGGACTTCGTCCTGTTCGTGGACTACGACTCCCTCAATACCGGCCAGGCGCATGCCGACCTGGGTGTCCACATTGTCGCTGATAAGATAAAAACGCATGTCCTCGCCTGCTTTCGGGTGGAAGTAATGACAATATCGATAGCGCCGCCGGAAAACGCCGGCGCAGCATTCGTGTGGACGGCGTTATGATTTGATCTCCATCAGGGAAAATGCGGAAGCATTTTCGATAGCGCCGCCGGGCAACGCCGGTATAGCGTTCGTGTGGGCGGCGCTATCTACATGATCAGAATCATAATAGCGATGAGGAGGCCATACAGGCCAAAGCCTTCGCCCAGAGCGACGAAAATGATGGATTTACCGAAGGATTTCGGGTCTTCCGCCGTAGCGCCGATTGCCGCCGGCGCACCGGCCGCTACCGCGATGCCGCCGCCGATACCGGCCAGACCGACCGCCAGCGCCGCGCCGATGTAGGCAAAGCCCTTGGAACTGTCGGCCGCCTGCTCGGACTGGGAGGTGGATTCTTCCGGCGCGGCAGCTTCCTCAGCGGCCGCCCCTATCGGGAGAACGCAGGTCAGCGCCATGATCGCCACGACGGAAAGAAAATGGACAGCCAGCGCTTTTTTCGCCGGTGTTCCGCGTTTAACCAGAACGATCGAGATCACAACAGACAAAACCAGCAGGGCGGCGGGAATCAGTAAATACAGAAGATACATAATCGGTTACCTCCTAAATTTCGTCCGGCTACAGGCCGGGATTTGACTTTTGCTATGTTCCGGCGGCGCTCCTGCCGCCGAAGAGACTTGGAAAACACCCGGGGAAGAGGCTTGGCGCGTACTTCAAGCGCTGAAATCATTTGTCGGTAAACACCTTGTCGCCCGCCGTCGCGTCCAGAGGCTTGAAGGCGCGTCCATCGCCGTTGTAGTACCGGCTGAACATTTCGTAAAATTCGAGACGGAGCACCTGGATCGCAACCAGCAGGGCTTCCATACACATGACCAGCGCGTTGCCGAAGATCACGATGATCACATAGGCGACCCCGCCGGCAAGCTCCGCCAAAGTAAAGACCGCCATCATCATACCGGCGTGGATCAACACGAACGCGCCGACCCGGAGGAAGGACATGGTGTTGGAAAGGTAGGAAAGCATCAGCTCGAACATTTCGAAGAAATTCTGGACGATAAAGCCGCCCCAGCTTTCCGGTTTCCAGTCCGGCTCGCGGGCCATGAGCTTGCCCAGCGGCTCCCGCAGGAAGACCAGGATGAGGGGGAGGACGATCAGCGCCAGAACATAGGGAAGGGTAACGATTTTGACATTCAGCAGCAATTGAGCGCCGAAGCCGAAAACGAGGGAAGCGTAGAACACCAGCCCGGCGATGCCGTTCGGGCCGAAGACCCCGCTTTCGTAGTCCCCGCGCCGTAGGCTGGAGAAGATGTTCAGGCACATGGCCAGGACGATCAATACCAGTCCGATGACCACCGAGGCCAGGATGATCCGCATGGCCCAAGAGGAATCCATCACCTCGATCGGCTTTTCCTCCAGCCCGAACAACGCATGATACAGCGGGTCAAGCGCATGCTCAAAGCCGAAAACCGAGCCGTAAACCACCCCGAAAAAGGCGGCGGAAATGCCGCAGGGCATCAAAATCTTGCCGATCGGCATCTTTTTCAGCTTCCACATCAGCCAGCCGGCCAGCGCCACCAGAATGCCCTGGCCCAGGTCGCCGAACATTACGCCGAACAGCAGGGTATAGGTGATCGCCACAAACGCGGTCGGATCGATTTCGGTGTACCGGGGAAGGCCGTACATGTCCACGAAAAATTCAAAAGGCTTGAAGAGGCCGGCGTTCCGAAGCTTGACCGGCGGAGTATGGTGGTTGTCGTTCCCCGCCCGTTCAATGGTGTATTCGATGCCCTCTACCCCGTCCAGGGCGAGCCGGAATTTTTTCTCGTCCCGGCTGGGAATCCAGCCGGTGAGGATAAATTTATCGTTGTACCGTGCCGCAAATCGGCGGGCGCTGAAATAATAGTTGAGCTGCCGGAGCTGGGAATACACCCGCAGGCAGTCATCCCGTTCCTCCAGCCAGATGTCCGCGATCTGTTTGTCCAGAGCGGCCAGCTGTTCCTCCGTCTGCCGCTTGTCTTCTTTCAGATAGGCCACAATTTCGTCCGGCTTGCCGACGGCGGCCGGAATTCGCAGCCGTTCGAAATACAGGCTGGAAAAAATCCGATCCACCTCCGGCGCCAGATCGATCGGTGCAAAGTACACGCCCCAGTAATACCCCTCATCGCTTGCGCCGGGGAAGAACAGGACGTAAGGGTTGGCGTTGTAGAGCTTCAGCTTTTCGTAGCTGTCCTTTGGGAGACGGCCGAACCGTACCTTGATAGTCGTGCAGGAAAGAATGTCGTCCAGCCGGATGTCCAGCCCCTGGAAGTGCTCGAACTGCTCGCAGTCCTTATTGATGGATTCGGCGCGCACCGACAGCAGGCCGCGCTGCCGGGTAAGCTCCGTCACCCGTGCTGAAAAATGCTCCACATACTGGAAAAGAGCCTCTTTGTCGATAGACGGGCTGATGTTCGCCCGGACTCCGTTCGGTTCGCCGCCGACACGGGATATCGCGGCTTCCAGCCGGTTCAGGGGGTCGGTATAGGGGTTTTCTTCCTGAATGGGGGAAAATTCACGGGTGTCGGAAAAAAACGAAAGCGCATCGTCCGGCTGGGAAACGCCGGTTTTGCCGCAAGCGATCAGGGCTTGATCCAGAAAATTCATATGGCCGATGATATTCACCAGCTTCATCTTTGCTACAGCCAACGCCTATCACCTCCTCTGTTCATTCGCCAACACAAGCATTGGCCGGATTTGCTCGGGTTCCAAACCGTAGCGGACACCTTCGATAATATTGATGATATCGTCGACCTCCACGTCGGTCAGGATGACATAGGACAGCAGCACTGCCATGGGATGAATGGAATAATGGATGTGTCGTCTCGCGTTGAAATACGGCGCGCGGTGATCCAGGTCGTGAACAAAGCCGCGCTGTTCCTCCGGAATCTGCTTTGCCAGCCTGGTAGACAGGAAAATTTCCAGCGCCGCGTCGGCATTTGGCGCCTGCACCATCTCCTCCACGATTTTCGGGGACAGGCAGCGCCCGTTCGGCAGCAGGTTGGCGCGGATGAAATCCGGCTTCGCGTCGAAATATCGTTTTAACCGCAGGATACGGGTGACGTTCTGCATATCCACCTGCGCGCCGTAAAGGTTAATCAGTTCCTCTCTCAGCGTGCCGTGCGTTTGGGCGATCAGCCCGTACATCATTTGCGTTAGATGCGTAAAAAGGGCGTTTTCAATTTCCGTAAGGCGGATTCTCCCGTCCTCTTTCGGCGCAAAGGCGGCGAGGATATCGTAATACCGGGTATGGGACAGCGCGTCCAGCAATTCGGCGAAGGAAGCGCTGTGGCTCATTTTCACCAGGTCGAGGCGGGTATGGCTGGCGAAATACATCGGCATGGAAAAAAAGAATTCGCTGACATGCCCCGCGCTCATGTACCGCAGGCAGGAAATGATTTGTTCGATCTCAATCCGTTCCAGCAGGTACTGCGGGAGCTGGACGGCCATTGTCATATCGTACCGCCCCAGAGAGGCGTAATCATTGAAGGCCTTGCGGCGGATCAGCATCTCCAGATGGCCGCGGTGAATGGTGGATTCATTGATTTCGGAGAGCACCGACGCATAGGCGGTGTTGTTTTTGAGATACGCGGCGATCTCGCTGACGCTGTGGCACTGGAGAAGCTCGCCAAAATCCCGCGCTTTCAGGGAATTGCCGTACATCGCCCGGGCTTTGGCCAGAACGACGTTGGAGGAAAAGGGGGAAGTAAACTTCACGGTAATCACGCCTTTCCGGCCGTCGTCCGCTGTACGCCGGCCCGCGCTGGAGGTTTCAAATCTATCGGAAAGAACCCGGTGTACCGCCGGCGGGCTCGTCGGCGGCCGGTTTATCCGCCGTGCGGGCGGTGACCGCGCTTACGATCGCCTGTACCCATTCGTCCCCGCGCTCGGCATACAGCGCATCCATCCGGCGGAGCTCTTCATCGTACCGCGTCCGGGTCTTTTCCCATTCCCGTTCCGCGATTTTTCGTTCCGTTTCCCGATTGACCTGAATGCGCTGCCGGGCGCGGGAAAGGTAATCCTCCCGGAGCTGCGCGGCCTTTTCATTGATCTCTTTTTCAGATTCTGCCTTTTCCCGTTCCGCGGCCTCGGTAATCTCCCGTGCTTTTTTATCCATGTCGACAATCCGCCGGATCATGTCTTCCATGAGTTTACCGCCTCCTGTTTATGATGCTAGGACGGTGAGAACGGCTGGCCGTTCTCCCCGCAATCCGCTTCTGGATAAGGATGGACGAAGCGCTATCCAGCACTTAGTATATACTTCGAAAATGCAATTTACAAGGATGAAAAATGCAGAAAGAAAAGGAAAAGAGAGAGTTCCTTTTGTCAGTTTTTAAGACTCTGCATGGGAGCGGGAATCCGTCCGCCGCGGCGAATAAACTTCGCCGGCGACCAGGTGTTTAGCGGCATCACCGGCCCGCCGCCGAGCAGTCCGCCGAAGGAAAGCTCCTCTCCCACGCCTTTTCCAATGGCGGGGATCACCCGCACGGCGGTGGTTTTGGAATTGACCATGCCGATCGCGGCTTCATCCGCGATAATAGCGGCGATTACCTCGGCCGGGGTGTCGCCGGGAATATTGATCATGTCCAGCCCGACCGAGCAGACGGCGGTCATCGCCTCCAGCTTTTCCAGCCGCAGGCAGCCGCAGCGGGCCGCGTCGATCATGCCGGCGTCCTCGGTCACGGGGATGAATGCGCCGGACAGCCCGCCCACATGGGAGGAGGCCATCACGCCGCCCTTTTTCACCGCGTCGTTCAGCAGGGCGAGGGCCGCCGTGGTGCCGTGGGCGCCGCAGCATTCCAGCCCCATCTCCTCCAGTATATGCGCCACCGAATCGCCGACCGCCGGGGTGGGGGCGAGGGAGAGATCCACAATGCCGAACGGCACTTCCAGCCGGCGGGAAGCCTCTCTGGCAACCAGCTGGCCCATCCGGGTGATTTTGAAGGCGGTTTTTTTGATGATATCGGCCACGTCGGTCAGGTCGCAGCCGTCCCCGGCCTTGGCCAGCGCGGCGCGGACCACGCCCGGCCCCGAAACGCCGACGTTGATCACGCAGTCCGGTTCGCCCGCGCCGTGGAACGCGCCCGCCATAAAGGGGTTGTCCTCCGGCGCGTTGCAGAAGACCACCAGCTTCGCACAGCCGATGCAGTCCCGATCAGCCGTGCGCTCGGCGGTGCGCCGGACGGTTTCCCCCATCAGCCGGACCGCGTCCATGTTGATGCCCGCCTTGGTGGAGCCAATGTTGACCGAGGAGCAGACGTGGTCGGTAACGGCCAGCGCTTCCGGAATGCTTTCGATCAGTTCCCGGTCGCCGGGGGAAAAGCCCTTCTGCACCAGCGCGGAATAGCCGCCGATAAAATTCACCCCGCAGGTCCGCGCCGCCTTTTCCAGCGTGACAGCTAGCTTGACCGGGTCCTTTTTCCCGCAGGCGGCGAGGATCATGGCGATCGGGGTGACGGAAATCCGCTTGTTGATGATCGGAATGCCATATTCCTTTTCGATCGCTTCGCCGGTGCGCACCAGGTTTTTTGCGTATCGGGTGATCTTATCATATACCCGCGCGCAGGTTTTATCCATATCGCTGTCGCAGCAGTCAAGCAGGGAAATACCCATGGTGATGGTACGCACGTCCAGGTTTTCATCCTGAATCATGGTGATGGTTTCCAGAATATCGTTGGTATTGATCACGGTTTCAGCCATTCCTTTCGGGGCGGCGCGGCGCGCCGGTTAATAGGCGGGACGGGACAAACGCGGGCTTAGTCGGGCGGATGCCGGCTGGACCGCCGCTTTCTTAAATCCGGTGCATGGAGTTGAAAATATCCTCGTGCATGGCGTGGATAGACAGCCCCATTTCCTTTCCCAGCGAGGCCATTGCGTCGCTGAACTGGGTGAAGGGAATGTCGCTTTTGGAGATGTCCACCATCATAATCATGACGAACATATCCTGAAGGATGGACTGCGTTACCTCGGATACGTTGATGTTGTGTTCCGCGCAGGCGGTGGAGATTTTGGCGAGAATCCCCACGGTGTCCTTGCCGATTACGGTGATAACAGCGCGCATAGCGTCGGCCTCCCAAAGAATAAAATTCTGTCTGAAAAACAAAACATTACTATTTTAACACATTTGCCGGGGAATGCAAAGACGCATTCGGACGGAAGGGATAAATCTTCGATTGCACCGAAGTTTTTGCTTCGCCGGACGAAAATTGTGCTATAATGCTATAACACCATCCGAAAACGGGCAGGCGGGGGAAATCCTGCTGCCGAAATGTTACAACGTGGAAGGAAACGATCCATATGTCCCATATAGATGCTCTGGAAAAACGGAGCTTCGTCGATTTTCATACCCATACCGCTTGGTCGCCGGATTCAGAGGCGCCGATGGAGGCCATGTGCGCCGCCGCCGAACAGGCGGGGCTGTATGCGGTGGCGGTTACCGACCATGTGGAGATGTCCGCCTACCGGGAGGACGGATATGACAAGGCGCTGGCCGGCTCCTACCGGGAGATAGGGGAAATGCAGGCGAAATATGCGGGCCGCCTCCGCGTCGCCCGCGGGGTGGAGCTGGGGGAGCCGCTGCAGGGGCTGGAGCTGACCGAACAGCTGCTGGCGGACTACAGTTTTGACTTTATCATCGGCTCCCTGCACAATCTGCGGGGAGAAGAGGATTTTTACTTCATGGATTTTGAAAGACGGGATATCCTTCCGCTGCTGGACCGGTATTTCATCGAGGTGCTGGAGATGGCGCGCTGGGGACGCTTCCATACTCTCGCCCATCTGACCTATCCCTTCCGCTATTTTCCGGCGGACCGGCGGCCGGCGGATTACCGTCGCTGGCAGGAGCCGATTGACGCCATCCTCCGTACCCTGGCCGAGAAGGGGCTAGCGCTGGAGATTAACGTGTCCGGGCTTCGTCAGGCGATCGGCAGAACGCTGCCCGACCTAACGCTGATTCGCCGTTTCCGCGAGCTGGGGGGCGAGCTGATCACCGTCGGCTCGGACGCGCACCGGCCCGAGGATATCGCCCGGCCGATCGGGGACGGGTTGGCCGTGGCGAAAGAGGCGGGCTTCCGGTACGTCGCCGCTTTCTTCGACGGCCGGCCGGAGCTGTTGCCTATCGGCTGATCCGCTCTGGACGAACACGGCGGAATGTGCTATGATAAACCACGTTCTTCGCTTTGGAAAGCTTTGGTTTAATAAGGCGGAGAAAAAGCGGGGGTTGATCCCTCCAATTTTTTAAAAGAAAAGGAGCGATTGACATGGACAAATTGCTGAAGCTGCTGGACACTAACGCCCGTATGAGCAACGCGGAGCTGGCCGTGGTTCTGGGGAGTACGGAGGAAGCCGTCGCAGCACGGATCGCCGAGCTGGAGCGCAGCGGCGTCATCCGCTCCTATAAAGCGGTGATCGACTGGGAGCGGACCGACCGGCCTTACGTCACCGCGCTGATCGAGCTGCGGGTCACCCCCAAGCGGGATCTTGGCTTTGAAGGTATTGCGGAGCAGGTGATGCAGTTCGACGAGGTGGAAAGCGTTTACCTGATGTCGGGCGGCTATGACCTGGCGGTGATCGTGACCGGCCACACTTTCAAGGAGGTGGCGATGTTCGTTGCCAAACGGCTCTCTACCCTGGATTCGGTGGTTTCCACGGCGACTCATTTTGTCCTCCGGCGGTATAAGGACGACGGCGTCCTCTTCCTGGGGGAGAAGAAGGATGAGAGGAGCCCGGGAATCCAATGAGCTATGAAATCAGACTGAACCGGACGCTGGAACAGCTTAAGCCCTCCGGCATCCGGCGTTTCTTCGATATTGCGAGCGAGATGGAGGATGTAATCTCCCTGTCGATCGGCGAGCCGGATTTTTCTACCCCCTGGCATATCCGGGAGGAAGGTATCCGTTCTCTGGAGGGCGGGAAGACCTGGTATTCCCCCAACGCAGGGCTGCTGAAGCTGCGGGAAAGCATCGCGGGTTACGTTTCCCGCCATAACGGGCTGGAATACGATCCGAAAGGGGAAATCCTGGTCACGGTGGGCGGCAGCGAGGCCATCGACCTCGGCCTGCGCGCCCTGATTAATCCGGGGGACGAGGTGCTGGTTCCGGAGCCCAGCTTTGTCTGTTACAATCCCCTGGTAGAGATGGCGGGCGGCGTCCCAGTCCCGATCGTCACGAAGGCGGAGGACGCCTTCCGCCTGACGCCGGAAGCGCTGCGGGCGGCCCTCACCCCCCGTACCCGCCTGCTGATCCTGCCGTATCCCAACAATCCCACCGGAGGTGTGATGCGGCGGGAGCATCTGGAGGCGCTCTGCGAGGTGATCCGGGAAACCGAGCTTTTTGTCCTGTCGGATGAAATTTACGGCGAGCTGACCTACGGCGAGCAGGAGCATGTCAGCATCGCCTCCCTGCCGGGGATGCAGGAGCGCACCATGCTGATCAGCGGCTTTTCCAAGGCCTTTGCCATGACCGGCTGGCGGCTGGGCTATGCCTGCGGTCCCCAGGCGCTGATGAAGCAGGTGGTCAAGCTCCACCAGTATGCGCTGATGTGCGCGCCCACCACGGCGCAGTACGCGGCGATCGAGGCGATGGACAACGGCGACGAGGACGTGGCGGACATGCGGGCGGAATACGATATCCGCCGCCGGTATATCGTGGACCGCCTGAACCATATGGGGCTGCCCTGCTTTGAGCCGGAGGGCGCGTTCTATGTGTTTCCGTCGGTGGCGGTTACCGGCATGTCGTCGGAGGAGTTCTGCCAGACCCTGCTGCGGGAAAAGCATATCGCGGTGGTGCCGGGGACGGCCTTTGGCGGTTGCGGCGAGGGCTTCGTCCGGATATCCTACTGCTATTCTCTGAAACATATCACCGAGGCAATGAACCGCCTGGAGGAATTTTTAAAGGAACATACGGCTGAAGGCGCGCCGTCCTGACGACGGGCCGCCCGAATCGAAAAGGGAGGAGAGTGGCAGGTGGCAATGCGTGTGACGGCGAGCGCGCCGGCTAAGATCAACCTGACGCTGGATATCGCCGGCCGGCGGGACGACGGCTATCACCTTGTTCATACCGTCATGCAGGGGCTGAACCTCCGCGAGACGGTCTCCGTCTGGGAGGAAAAGGAGCCGGGCATTGCTCTCTCCGTCGTCGGGGCGGACCTCCCGGCGGATGAAAGCAATACCGCCTGGAAAGCGGCAGAGGTATTCCGAAAGGCGGTCGGCCTGCCAAAAAACGGGATCGGCGTCCGGATTCATAAGCGCGTTCCCATGGGGGCGGGGCTGGCCGGCGGAAGCGCCGACGCCGCTGCTGTGCTGGCCGCCCTGAACGAGCTGACGGGAGCGCGGCTCCGTCCCGCCGAGCTGTGTGAGCTAGGCGCGCAGGTGGGGGCGGACGTCCCCTTCTGCGTGATGGGAGGAACCGCCGTTGGCGAGGGGATCGGAACCGTCCTGACCCCGCTGCCCGATCTCCCGGAATGCTGGATTGTGGTGGCCAAGCCGCCCGACAGCATTTCCACCGCCGAAGCCTACCGGAAGATTGACGGGGCGGAGACGCTGCCCTGCTCCCGGCCCTTTGTAATGGAGGATGCGATCGGCTCCGGTGATCTGGCGGCTGTCGGGCGGGCGCTCGGCAACGCATTCGATGCGGTGACCGCCCTCCCCGGTGTAAGGGCGATCAAAGAAGTCATGCGTTCCCACCGCACCCTTGGCTGCCAAATGACCGGGAGCGGGTCGGCGGTGTTCGGTCTGTTCGACGACCGTGCACTGGCGGAACGCTGCGTGCAGGCGCTCTGTCCGCACTGGAAGGAGACCTTTCTCTGCCGTCCCGACAGCGAGGGCGCGCGGGTGGAGAAGGGCCTTTAAAAAGGACAATAAAAGGGAATAAATCCCAAATTTACTGCATAGGCTGTATATTATGAAAAAAGACCGTCCATACTTCGTACATCCGACGGCGAAACGCCGTACATATTCCGGACATACGAAGAAGGGCGGTTTTTTTATGACAAAATGGATACGCGCGCTGGCGGTGGCGCTGAGTTTGTGCCTGGCGCTTTCCTTGTGCGGTTTTGCGGGGGAGTGTGAGGAAATCCGCGGCCGGGTGCTGCGGCTGCATGTGCTGGCCAATTCCGACGCCGAAGAGGATCAGGCGCTGAAGCTGAAGGTGCGGGATACGATCGTGGAGACGGCGGCGAACCTGTTTGATACTGCCGCCGATGAGACGCAGGCGCTGGAGCAGGCGAGGGAATGTCTGCCGGAGCTGGAGGCCGCGGCCCAGCAGCGGGTGTATGATGAGGGATACGATTATGCAGTGACGGTCTCCATCGTCCATATGTATTTCACCACCCGCGTATACGAGACGGTCACCTTGCCCGCCGGTATGTACGACGCGCTGCGGGTGACCATCGGAGAGGGAGCGGGGCATAACTGGTGGTGCGTGGTTTTTCCGCCGATGTGTGTTTCCGCCGCGACCCAGGCCGCCGAGCTGTCGGACGTGCTGGAACCGGAGCAGGAGGAAATCGTTACCCAGCCGAAAAAGTATGAGGTGCGTTTCAAAATCGTCGAGGTGATTGAAGACCTCGGCCGCCGTCTGGACGACTGGTTCGGCGGAGAGAAGGCGGCAACAGAAGAATCAAAGCCGTGACGAGCCGTCATCACGATTCTCCGCCAAATTGATGATGCGGAGATTTTGATGAAATGGAAGCCCCTTAACGATAAAGATGTTCTATCGTTAAGGGGCGTGCCTTTCTTCCGATTGTTACGTCCTATCTGCTCCAATGAAAATTATGTAGGATTGTCAAAGATGTGTTACAGGAAAGGGAAAGCGAATAAGAGGTGCTTG
>CAUGOD010000018.1 GCA_959601025.1 uncultured Oscillospiraceae bacterium | reverse complement strand
CCCATTCCTTAGTACAAGTATATCATACTTGTCTAACTAATGGGGTGCAGTTCAGGAAAACCGGGCGGCGCTTCTTCCTCTATTTTTCCTCGGAAAGCTCCCGCTCCTTTTGCAGCATAGTCAGCTCCTCGCAGATTTTCTTAAACACCGGCGAGGACTTGCCATCGGTGTTTTCCGCATCCTCCGCCAGCACCACCACGACATATTCCGGATTCTCCGCCGGATAGAACCCGCCGAACCAGCTTTGCACGACCTCTTTTCCGTCCTGCTCCCATCCGGTTTCCGCCGTGCCGGTCTTGCCGCCGGCTCCCAGCTCAAAGGGACGGGCCGACCGGCCGGTGCCTTCCTCCACCACCGTTTTCATCAGTTCCCGCAGGGTGCGGGCGGTGGAGGCGGAAAAGGCGGACTGCGCGGGAGAGACTGGTTCCTCGGTCAGCGCCCCGTTCTCGTCCACCATCCCCTTGAGAAGAGTGGGGCGGACGATGTTCCCGTCGTTCACCACGGCGGCGACCAGCTGGGCGATATGCACCGGCGTGGCCATCAGCGCCCCCTGCCCAAAGGAAAGGTTTGCGACCGCCGCCGGGGAGAGCAGTTCGGTTTCGGAGGGAAGAACGGCGCGGGCGGTTTTCCAGCCCTCCGCCAGAATAACGGGACGGTCGAAGCCCAGCGCAACCGCCATCGCATACAGCGTCTGCCCGCCCATCCGCTGAGCGAGCCGGATGAAATACGGGTTGCAGGACTGGGCAAAGGCCTGCGTCATCGTCAGGCCGCCGTGCCCGAGCCGGTTGTGGCAGTGAAAGGTGATCCCACCCACGTCCAGGCTGCCGGCGCAGTCGAACGAGGTGGAAAGGGGAATTCCCGCCTCGATCGCAGCGGCGGCGGTCACGATCTTGAATACCGACCCGCAGTTGTAATTGCACAGAGCGCGGTTGAGCAGAGGCGCGTCGGTATTGTTCAGGTTTTCCGCTACGGTGGAGGGCTGAAAGTCCGGCAGGCTGACCATGGCGGCGATCCGGCCGGTGGATGGCTCCATCACCACCACCGCCCCCTTGCGGATATACTGTCTGGCCGCATTTTCCGCGATCTTCTGGATATCCGCGTCGATGGTGAGCGCCACCCCCGCCTTCGCCCGGCCTAACGTGTTGGAAAGGGTGGGAGCAATCCCCTGCAGTGGACGGCCGGTCGCATCCACGGTATAGGTGGTCTCCGCCTTGCCGGCGCAATCGTTCAGCCGTTCGTCGAACACCAGTTCCGCCCCGGTCGCGCCGTGCAGGCCGTCCCCATCCAGATATCCCAGGACATGGGGCGCGAGCAGCGGCTCGGAATACCGCACCGGCGTTTCAAATACAGCGAGTCCGTCCGCCGGGGAGGGCAGGCTGTCCAAAACCGCGGCGACCGGTTTTCCCTCCTGCAGCCGCTCGGTGAGCGTTTCCAGCGCCGCGGCGTCCAGGCAGGAGGATACGGCGGCGAGCGTCTCCGGACTGGCGGTCAGGCTGACCCGGTATTCGGTCTCCGCGTTCACCAAGGGGCGGAGATTGGCGTCGTAGATCGTCCCCCGGACGTTCGCCACCGTGACGGTTAGTCCGGCCTGCTGGTCGGCCGCCTGGGAAAGGTTCTGCCCGGATAGATCGTACAGCCGCAGCATCAGCCCGCCCATCAGGACGAGGACCAGCAGAAAAATACCGATTGACCGACGGCGCATGACCATTCCTCCTGTAGTAATGAGTTTTACGACAGCCGAAGCGGACCGGAGTCCATCTGGCGGACCCTGCTTTCGGCCTGGTTCTTTCTTTATAGTCTACCCCGGTTTTTCGCGGATTAATCCCGCGTGAAAACGGCCGTCTAAGCGGAAGCTCCCTGTTGTATCCTTCCATCCCTTTTCGTCCCCGCAAGTCTGTTTTTCGCCGTCCGTATCGATAGCGATCATTTGCGCCACGTTGACAAAATTGAGAAATCGTTTACATTTTTGCTTGTAATCCTTCTCCCCTCGGTGCTATAATGGCCTCTGGAAGGAAATCCGTGGGAAAGGAAGGCTATCCGTGTCCGCAGATAACAGCTTTCAGCATCGCGTCCGCCGCCGGGTGTTTCTGGCGAAACGGCGGGGCGATCAGTTTATGAACAAATTCCTGTCAGGGGAGACCATGCACTACCGGCAGGTAATCGCCATCCTCCTACCGATTTTCGTCGACCAGGCGTTCATCATCCTGCTCAGTCTGCTGAATACGGCGATGATCAGTTCCTCCGGCATGGCGGCTGTCAGCGCCGTCAGCATGGTGGATTCGGTCAACATTTTTCTGCTGAACGTGTTCATCGCCATTGCAACCGGCGGCACCGTGATCGTCGCGCAGTACAAAGGAGCGGGGAACGGGCCGATGGTGGAAAAATCCGCCGCGCAGTCGGTCTCCGCCGTGGCGCTGGTTTCCCTCGCAGTGGGAGCGCTGATGATTCTGTTTCACACGCCGGTGCTCGGCCTCCTGTTCGGTAAGGCGGAGCCGGACGTAATGAGCAACGCCCGTATCTACCTGATCGGCAGCTGCGTCACCTATCCCTTTATCGGGATTGTGGAGGCGGTCTGCGGCGCGTTGCGCGGGGTGGCGGATACCCGCCCCTCCCTGTGGCTGTCCATGATTACCAACGGCTCCTATGTGGCGCTGAACCTGGTGTTTATCACCCTGCTGCATGGGGGAATCTGGGGAATGGTGATTTCCCTGTTCCTTTCCCGCCTGCTCGGGATGGTCTGCTCGCTTTTGTACCTGATCCGGTTTAACCATTCTCTGGACGTCCGTCTGCTCGATTTGCTCCGGTTTCATTTTCCCACCATCAAAAAAATTCTGTTCATCGGCCTGCCCTTTGCGGCGGAGCAGATGTTCTTCAACGGCGGCAAAATTCTGACCCAGACCTTCGTCGTCCAGCTCGGCACCCTGTCCATGGCGGTGAACGCAATCGTCAGCTCGTTGGTCCTGCTTTTCCAGATGGGAGCGAACGCCTGCAACCTCGGGGTGGTTACGGTGGTCGGACAGTGCATGGGCCGGCGAAACATCCGGGACGCCCGGAAATTCATCCACGCCTTCCTCTGGCTCGGCTCGCTGAGCTATGTGGTCACTATGGCGGTGCTGATGCCCTTCCTCCCCTGGATTGTGAAGCTGTTCTCCCCGCCGCAGGAGATCGTCCCCACGATCTATTTCATCACGGTTTTCACGGTGGCCGCCAGTCCGTTCCTCTGGTCGACCAGCTTTGTCACACCTTCCGCCCTGCGGGCGGCGGGGGATTCCCGCTTTACCTCCGTCGCGTCGATGCTCTCGATGTGGCTGTTTCGGGTGGCCTTCGGCTATATTCTCGGCATTGTGCTGCCCTTCGGCGTGACCGGCGTATGGATCGCAATGGTCTGCGAATGGGGCGTCCGTTCCCTCATATTCCAGCTCCGCTGCCGGGGCGACAAATGGTACGCCCATCATCTGGTGGACGATTAAGACAAGGAAACACAGCCTTGACAGAAATAAAAGGGGGAGACTGCATAAATTCCTTTTGCGGCCTCCCCCATCTCCCCTTGAAAAAACACTTGCGGGTCACGCTTTATGGCCCGCAAGTGTTTTTTCATGCCTGTGTTATTATTTAAACCAATTAACCGTCGCTTCTTTGCCGGAAGCACATTTCGTATTGCATTCTTTTGGGCATTGGGGACAGTCCTCTCGCCGCGCGGGGCTGAACCAATAGGATAACAGAAGAACAGCCGCCGCAGCTAGGAGACCGATCGACACCGCCGGAAAATTCAGGTAGACTGATACCGATCCTCCCTCCTCCCAGGAGATGCTGCGCGTTCCAAGGATGAAAAGCACATCCGCCGCCAGTACGGCGTTCCGCACGCCGGAAAACAATATCCATCGCCTACTAGCCCTGTGCCGGACGGCGTATACCGGGATCGCCGCCAGCATCAGCGCCAGAAAAACGAAGAAGAGGGCGGCAAGGACAACGTTTGTGAATTCCGGCATGGCCAGTCCTCCGGGAACACCATTCCAGATTGTCGCTTCCAGAGCGAGGAGAGCGGCCGCCGCCAGCCCGCCCTGTATACCGTTCAATCTTCTTACCGCTTTATTCGGGCCAGGCTTCCCGGATTTTTTGCCCAAGAGCCGCGCGCAGTAGGGCGCGTAGCTGACACGGAATAACACGGCCAACGCCAGGAAAATAAACGGCAGGCAGGACAGGTAACCGTCCAACGATACGACGCTGTCCACAAAAATGCTGTCGCTGAACAGCGCGAACGGAACCGCCAGAAGCACCGCCGCCAGATTCGTGAAAAGGGCGGCGTAGGAATAGCGCGCAAGCGGCCTCTCCCACTCCCCGGCGAGCACCGGGCTCAAATCCTCCGGCAACCCGTTCGCCGTGGATTCCTTCAACCGCAGGACGGCGGCTACAGAGAGAAGCACGCTGACGATCACAAACAGCAGCAGGACGGCGATTCCGATCACCGGCCGGTAAAAGCCATAGGCGATGCCAAAAAGACACACCAGCCCGAGCAGGGTCAGCGCCAGGGCGATCAGAATGGTCATGATGAATCGGGACACGGCGCGCTTCGCCAAAAGCCGGAGCTGGTTTTCTCCCCGAATCTTAGGCGGTTCCCCCGAGCGGTTCCGCTCGCCCCGGAGCAGCTCGTCGGCGGTCACGCCGAACATTTCTGCAATAACGGGGATCAACGTCAGGTCGGGCGCGCACTCGTCCCGCTCCCATCGGCTTACCGCCTTATTGGACACGTTGAGCCGGTCCGCCACCTCCTGCTGCGTCAAACCGGCGGATTTTCTCAGAGCCGCCAGAAACCGGCCAAGGGTTTTCTTCTCCATGGAGCTCTCCCTTCCGCGCCTTTCCGCGGCGCAAAAAATCCGGATACAGGGTTCCTTCCGTCTCTTTCTTTTGTTTCACGTGCGATACAGCCACGGAAGCCCCTCCGTACGCCTCCGATTCTACCAATACGACAGAAAAAAAGGAACCCCGCGGACCGCGAACTTCTCCCGCAAACCGGGAATTTCCGCGTTCCGGCGGCTGTTCCTTTACTTTTTCCGATAAATCACCGGGGTCAGGGTAAGCAGCAGGGGGAATATCTCTAATCGGCCGAGCAGCATGGTGACCGAGAGCAGCAGCTTGGACAGAATGGAAAAATCCGCGAAATTCCCGGACGGCCCCACCACGCCCAGCCCGGGGCCGATATTGCTCATGCAGGCCGTCACCGCGCTGATCGTGGTGGTGAAGTCGAAGCCGTCAAGGGAAACCAGCAGGGTCATCCCGCCGACAATTCCCATATAGGCGATAAAGAATATTCCCACGTCGTGACTTGTCTGGCTGTCCACGGCCTTCCCGTCCAGCCGGACTGTGCTGACGGCGCGGGGATGTACCAGCCGGATCAGCTCCCGTCCGCACTTTTTGACCAGGATAATCAGGCGGGATATCTTCATTCCGCCGCCGGTGGAACCACCGCACGCGCCGATCACCATCAGCAGGAACAAAATGGTCTGGGAAAAAGTGGGCCACAGGGTATAGTCCGCCGTCGCATAGCCGGTGGTGGTGATAATGGAGCTGACCTGGAAAAACGCCTCCCGGAACGCTGTCCCCGCTCCGCCGACCGCCGGAAGAATGTTTAGGGTAATCATACCGACCGACGCCGCGACGATCAGCAGATATACCCGCAGCTCCTCACTTTTGAGCACCTGCTTAAAATCCCGCATCAGCAGCAGAAAATACAGGTTGAAGTTTACGCCGAACAGCAGCATGAACACGCCGATAACCCCTTGCAGATAGGGGCTGCCATATGCCGCGATACTGGCGTTTTTGATGGCAAAGCCGCCGGTGCCCGCCGTACCGAACGCGTGAACGAGGCTGTCGAAAAGCGGCATCCCGCCGGCAAGGAGAAAAACAATCTCCAGAATGGTCAGCGTAAGATAGATCGCGTACAGCAGCAGCGCCGTATGGCGGACACGGGGAACCAACTTTCCCACCGACGGGCCCGGCACCTCCGCCCGCATCAGATGCATGGAGCGATCCCCCGCCATGGGGAGCACGGCCATGATAAATACCAGCACCCCCATGCCGCCGATCCAGTGGGTGAAGCTCCGCCAGAACAGCAGCCCGCGAGGCAGGGATTCCACATCCCGCAGGATGCTCGCGCCGGTGGTAGTGAAGCCGGAAACCGTTTCAAACAGCGCGTCGATATAGGAAGGAATCGCCCCGCCCAGCACAAAGGGGACCGCCCCCGCCAGAGAAACCAGCACCCATGCCAGCGAAACCGCGAGGAAACCCTCCCGTGCGAACAGGGAGCGGCTGCGCGGCTTGATCAGCCACAGCAGAGCGGTAATCACGCCAAGCCCAAGAACACAAATCAGAAATGGAAAGGGATTCTCCCCATAAATCAGGCAAACCAACAGGGGAAGCAGCATCAGCACCGCCTCCGCCCCCAGCACATGACCGAGGATACGCAGAACCATCCGAATATTCACGGCGTCCGTTCCACCTTTTTCTCCACCCCGCCGGCAGACAGCGCTCCCGGCTGGAGGATGTCGTCCAGGTCGTCCAGCCCGGTCCGGGTCGTAATGATGATCACGCTGTCCCTCTCGTAGATGCAGTCCCCGCCGCCGGGGAAAATCAGCTTATTGTCCCGCAGGATACAGGCGACCAGCAGTTCCTTTTTCAGCTTCAGGTCCTTCAGCGGGATACCGATGCCGCGGAATTCCTTTTGGGCGCGGAATTCCAGCGCCTCCGCTTGGTCGTTGATGATACGGTAGAGGGATTCGATCCGGCTGCCGAGCGAAGCCTGCATACCCCGGACATACCGCAGAATCCGGTTCGCCGCGATGCGGTGAGGGGTGATTACGCAGTCGATCCCCGCCTTCTCCAGAATTTCACCGAAGCTGATGTGGTTGATTTTGGTGATGACCTTTCCCACCTTGCGGGAAAGGGCGTACATCGAGATCACCACGTTTTCCTCGTCCAGCCCGGTCAGAGCAACCAGCGCGTCGGTTTCGTCGATCCCTTCTTCCTGCAGGATCTCACGATCCGAGCCGTCGCCGTTGATCACCATCACCTTCGGCAGCGCCTCGGACAGCTCGGCGCAGCGGTTGGCGTTGGCCTCCAGGACCTTGACCTGCATTCCCATCTCAGACAGCATACCCGACAGGTAATAGCTGGTCTTTCCGCCGCCCACGATCATGACGCTCCGGGATTTCTGGGTGAGCAGTCCGCAGCTTTTGAAGAAACGGGAAATGTCCGGCGGCGTGCCGGTAATACTGACCTGGTCGTTCGTCCGAAGCACGAAATCCCCGGAGGGAATAAACGCCTGCCCGTCCCGCTGGACGGCGCAGACCAGCACCCGTACCCGGAGCGTACCCGGGAGGTCCCGCAGCGCCAGCCCGGTCAGAGGACTGCCCCCCGGCACCTTGAATTCGACCATTTCCACCTTTCCCTTGGCGAAAAAGTCCACCCGCATCGCGGAGGGAAACCGCAGCACGCGGGAAATCTCGGCGGCGGCGGCCAACTCCGGATTCACGGTAAGGGAAAGGCCGAGCTCCTCCCGCATGAAAAGCAGGGTTTTGCCGTATTCGGGGCTGCGGACCCGGGCGATGGTATGCTTAGCCCCCAGTTTTTTCGCAATCAGGCAGCAGATGATGTTGATCTCGTCCTGCGAGGTAACGGCGATCAGCAGATCGGCGGAAGGGACTCCCGCCTCCTTCTGCACGTCGCTGTCCACCCCGTTGCCGCAGATACAGCCGACGTCCTGCGTATTGCTGGACAGGCGGAGCACCGCCGGGTTGTTGTCGATGATAACGATGTCGTGGCCCTCGTCGGACAGACGCTGCGAGAGGGCGAAACCCATCTTTCCGTCCCCGACAATGATGATTTTCATAGCAAAGCAACCGGCCTTTCTTCCATGATTCGCACGATGGAAACAAACCGCGCGGGGTGTCGTTAACGGCTATATAATGCTCCCTTTTGCCGGTTTCGTCAAGAGGGAACGTTTCTCTTTTTTGCCAGCCATTTTTGTAGATTCCACCAAAACCGGACGCCGGCCCTCTCCGGCAGGGAAACCAGAACGGAATCACCGGCCATTCTTTGGAAACAATCCAATCGGGACCTTTCGTCCATGGAAAAAACTGTACGGACGGGAAGCCTCCTCGCCCGTCTGCACAGGCTTCTTTACGGGATTATTCGATGGACAGGACTTCACAGGTTCCCGCCGCCGGGTCGCCTGTATAGCGGAAGGTCAGGCTGTCCCCCGCCGAGAGGAAGGCCAGCCGGTCGGACACCTTGATGGGGGCTGCATACACCGTGTCCTCCCCCTCCAGCATAAAGTAATATTTGGTATTGCCGTCCACCACGGCGGCGGTCACCTTCGCCACCACGCCGGTTTTGCTCTCGCCGCCGGACGTTTCGACGTCCTCTTCCTGGGTGAGCGCCTTCACATAGCTGGCCCGGGCGTCGGCCACCGTCCCGCCGGTGCCGACCAGCTGGTATCGTTCCACATCCACAAAGGCGTACATTTTAACCAGCCCGGCCGCGTCCTTCAGAGACATGAAATAGGTCGGCCGCTCCGCCACATTCAGCAGCAGGGGGAAAGTGGAAGTATAATTCAGATGCTGTACCTGCCCTTCGGCGGAGGACATGGCGGACAGTTCCTCCGCGCCCGGTACGCTGTAGAACTTGGTGTCCTTGGTGCGCATATTGATCAGGACAAAGCCGACGTTGGACTGATCGCTCGCCACCGAGGTCATGCCGGTGTACAGGTACACGTCGTCGTTCACCGCAATATAGTTGTACCCTTCGGTCGCACGGAGTACGCCCTTCTGCCCGAAATACGAGTTGAAAAAGCCGTCCTGGAACTTACCGTTGTAATTAAGCTGCTCCATCACGATATCGGCGCGGTAGACCTGGTCCACCCACGAGGGAATCTCCTCCACCGGATAATAACGATGTTCGCCGGTAACTGCGTTCACCAGTACCGCGCCCCCAATGTCCCGGCCGCCCCAGACCCCGATCCGGTACCGGATAGTCGGCGCGACCCAGTAGGGGACGCCGTCCTCGCCCACCTCAAAGGAATAATTGTCAAAAATCTTGGTGGGATAGTGAAAACGCAGATGCCGCCCCAGATCGCGGAGCAGGTATTCGCAGGGGGAATATTTCATCCCCTGCTCCAGCCGCACCAGCGTGGTGTCCTGGGTCGCCATGTCTACTTCGATATAGGCGGGGACGCCCTCGCTGCTGTTGTTGAACCATTTAATGATGTCGCCGTATACCAGCGGCGTTACCCGCACCGGCTTGTCGCGCAGGTTGATCTGGGTGTAATCCGGCGCGATCTCGAACTGGGAGACCAGATCGGACATTTCGCCAAGCTTCCGTGCGCCCAGCCGCTGGGCGGTATCCCGGTCCACGACCGGAATCTGGTTCATGGAAAGCTCCGCGACATCCTCGGTGAAATTCCCCTCTTCCCGAACCAGCAGGTTTTTATACCGCGAGGCGTTGAAAATCGGCTGGCCGATCAGCCACAGCACGCCGGCCAGCAGCAGCCCGCCCAGCAGCACACCGACGGCAATCTTCGCGCCCTTTGTCTTGGGGAGGTGGAACTCTACCTCCGGCGCGTTTTTGCCTTTTCCGGTTTTCACCGAAACCGGCGAAAAAGACTGTTTAGCGCCGGTGAACCATACGGCGACGGCATACGCCGCAGCGGCGATCAGTAAAAACGACCAGAAATTCGGGTCGATCGGATTAATCGCCGGCAGCATGAACCAAAATACCAGCGCCGACAGCACCGTGGCGCCCAGCAGGGCAAGCACGCGCCTTTTTGTAAAATGTTTCCTCATCATTCCACGGCTTCCTTTCTGACGGCAATACGACAAACACACGCCGCACACATTTTTCAACAGCGCTGCCATACTGACGGCATTATACTACGATTTTTCCCGCTACACAACCGGCCGCCTGCGAACTTAAACGGAAATTCATTCTTCCGCGCCGGAATAACCGATTTTCCATCCGATCAAAAAAAGCCTGCTATCCTTTCCCAGCCGTAGCGGCATCCAAACGGCAAATACTATTGCCGAACGCCGACCGGCGTTCAAAAAACAAAAAGGCAGGATCAACGTATGCTTGAAGGAAGCTATCAGCTCGGCCTGTCCGATCTTCTGGATCAGAACCTTTCCTGTTATGAATATTTCCACGGCCTGCCGCGGAATATCCAGGAAAGGATCGAGCGCCGGGATATCGGTTCGTTCGAGGAAATGCAGGAATACGTCGCTTCGCTGCATCGAGAAGAGACGCGCGGATTATCCGGCGGATAATTCCGCGGGAAAGGAGCCGACCAATGGAAATGGATAAGTATCAGGGGCTGAACGCTCTGCTCAGCCAGAATTCCCATGCCAAAGCGTACTTTCTCTCCCTGCCGGATTATGTGCAGGGAATGATCCAGCAGCGCACCGACCGCATTGATTCGGAGGATACGCTCCGCCGGTACGCGGAAAATCTGCTGGCGGGAGACAAGTAAGACCGGAAGCCGGAAGAGGGCGCGCTGTCATCGTCAGCACGCCCTCTTTTTCCTGTCCTGCCTTTTCCAGAGCGGAGACCGGCTTTTACCGGATAAAATTGGTGCCGATCCGTTTTTCCCTTTGCGGCAGGGGAATACCGGCGGCCTTTCCTGCTTCAATACAGCGCAGAAGCCACGCCATATTTTTACCCAGCGTCCGCATCACCTGCATCCCCTCCAGATCCTGCCGAACTTCATCCGGGGTGTTGCCGTGCACCATATTCCAGTATTGGGAGGAAACCACCGGCATCTCCGCGATGGTGAAATACTTATTGAGCTGATCGAGTGCGGCGGTCGAGCCACCCCGGCGGCAGCTCACGACCGCGGCGCCCGGTTTATGGGCAAAGGCGTTCCCAGCGTAAAAGCAGCGGTCCAGCAGAGAGGTCATTGCCCCGCCCGCCGCCGCGTAATGGACGGGCGAGCCGAACAGGAACCCGTCGGCCTGTTCCGCCCGCTCCAGCACCTCGTTGACGGCGTCTCCGTCAAACACGCACCGGCCGGTGCGGCTGCGTTTGCAGTGGCCGCAGCCGGTACAGCCCCGGATCGGGCCGCTGCCGATCCAGAACAGCTCGGTTTCGATTCCCGTCTCACGAAGCGTCGAAGCCGCTTCATTCAGCGCGGTTGAGGTACAGCCTTTTTCATGAGGACTTCCATTGACCAGCAGCACTTTCATCGGATCGCCATCTTTCTTATTTTTGTAATAATGGCCGTCCAGGTTCTACACTGACGGCACTGCCAGTATACCATAGCGCCGCCCGGCCGGATTCTCTGCCGGCGTTTCCCGGCGGCGCAATCGAGAAATGCTGTCGCATTTCTCCCAACCGTCATTGTGCCATACGGCCGCCCGGCCGGATTCTCTGCCGGCGTTTTCCGGCGGCGCAACCGAAAATGCCTGTCGGCATTTTCCCGCCGTTGCTATTATACCATAAACTACCATGGAAATACAAAGGCAAAAACGGCGGTTGGAAAAAGGGCTGCCGCAAAATGAAATATTTAGCAGCAGCCCTTTTTCAATGATCTGTCCGTAACGGTTATACTTCCTGCCGCTTTACGCCGAAAACACAGAGCTTTTCCGGGGAAAATCGGTAACCGAATAGCCGCTCCCCTCGGTCTCAAATACCATGGGGGGAAATCCCCAGTAACCCCGCCTTTAGGATGGATTGTCCAGTACCGTCAGCAGCCCCTTCTCCAGCATGGATTGGGCGGCAAGGAGGACGCCCGTCTTGCCGGAATGGAAGTTCAGCCCGCCCTGCATATAGGCGGCGTAAGGCTCTCGAAGGGGGGCGTCGGCCGACAGCTCGATGGACGCGCCCGCGGTAAAAGCCCCGGCTGCCATAATGACCTGGCTCTCGTACCCCGGCATATCCCACGGCTCGGGGACAACGAACGCGTCCACCGGCGCTCCCCGCTGCATCCCCTGGCAGAACGCCACCAGCGCCTCCGGCGTGCGGAGACGCACAGCCTGGATGATGTCGGCGCGGGGCTCGTCCGCCCGGGGAGTGACCTCATACCCCAGCAGGGTGAAGAGGGCGGCGCAGTACACGGCGGTTTTCAGCGCCTCTCCCACCACATGGGGAGCGTGGAACAGCCCCATATACAGCGAACGGTTATGTCCGAGGGACGCGCCCACCTCCCGCCCGAGGCCGGGGGTGGTCATCCGGTAGGCGCACTGCTCGATCAGGTCAGCCCGGCCGCAGAGGTAGCCGCCGTTTTCCGCGATCCCGCCGCCGGGATTCTTGATGAGGGAACCGGCCATCAGGTCGGCCCCGACCGCGGTCGGCTCGGTCTCCTCCACAAATTCGCCGTAGCAGTTATCCACAAACACCGCCGAATCGGGGGAAACCTCCCGCACGGCGGCGATAATCATCCCAATTTCCGCGACCGAAAGGGAAGGCCGCAGGTTATACCCTCGGGAGCGCTGGATATGGATCAGCTTCGGCTTTTCAGCCTCCGCCGCGGCACGGATGGCGGGGATGTCGGGACGGCCGTTGCCGTCCAGCTCCACCTGCCGGTATTTTACACCGTAATCCCGCAGGGAGCCCATGTCGGTGTGTTTCCCCTGCGAATCGGGCAGTCCGATCACCTTTTCCAGCGTGTCGTAGGGCGCTCCGGTAACGGTCAGCATAGTATCGCCGGGGCGAAGCACACCGAACAGAGCGATGGTGATCGCGTGAGTACCCGAAACGATGCTGTGCCGCACCAGCGCGTCCTCCGCGCCCATCACCTGGGCAAATACCTCGTCCAACGCGTCCCGTCCCCGGTCGCCGTAGCCGTAGCCGGTGGTCGGGACAAAATGGCTTTCGCTTACCCGGTGGTCGATGAAAGCGGAGAGCACCTTCTGCTGATTGTACTCGGTGACCGCCTCGATCCGGGCAAAAGCAGGGGCCGCAGCCTCCATCGCCTGGTCGGACAGCGCGAGCAGGCGGTCGTCAATTTTGAAAAAAGGGGAATTCGTCATTCTTAGTGTCCTGTCCTTTCCGGGTTTTACACCCGAAAAGAGTATAAAACCAATTTCTTTTTTCCGAAATTAATCCGTAAAAGGCAATCACAGCCTCCGAAGCAGCTTTTGATAAGGACCGTGTTCATCCTTACCCTCAAAGAGAACATGGGTAAAGCCTTTGCCGGCGTATAGAAGGCGGGCGGGAGCGTTATCGAGGTCTACTCCCAGCGCAACCTCCCGGTAACCCTCCTGCTTCGCCCGTTCCAGCAGGAAATCTACCAGCGCCCCTCCGACGCCGCGGCGACGATATTCCGGTTTAACGATAAGGCGGGACAAATAAATCCGTTGGCCGGAAATGGTGTAGTCAGGGTCGCCGGTCTCTCTCACCAACGCACCCTCGGCAATAAATTCGCCGTCCCCGCCATCCAGGCGGTAGATATACACTCGCCGGTTGCCCGCGAGAATCTCCTCATACCAGCGCCGGGCCTGTTCCCGATTCCCTTCCATGTTCCAAATATTCCCGCAGCGGGAATATTCGACGGGATTCAGCGGACATATTGTCCCCGGCGGAGACAATTTTTCATTATGTAGCATATGGATTCCTCTTTCCAGGGCGGCGCGCCTATCGCCGTTTCAAGCTCCCCCATTCCCCGCATTCGACAAATCCAATGCGGGCATAGAGGGCGTGAGCATGGGCGTTTTTCGGGGAGAGAAACACCCGCCGCCCTTCCGCAAGCAGCGTGTGGGCGAGGGTCAGTACAGCGGCGGAGGCATAGCCCCTTCCCCTCCCGGCCGGGAGGGTGGCGACCGCGCCGATCAGCGCCGCCCCGCCGTAAGCGGGCTCGCAGGACGCGGGGCCGCACTCCGCCACCGTCATTGCGGTGGAAACCGGTTTACCCGGCATTTCCGGCGAGGACGGCGGCTCCCCGCTATCCTCCCGGAAGCCGACGATCCGGGCGTATCCATGACGCAGACGGTGGGACACGTCCACATACCATGCCGAAAAAGGCGGCAGCGAACCGCGGAAGGAGGCCTCCAGCACCGGCCAGCACTCCCGCGGCGACAGCGAGACCGGTGAGGCCGCCGGTTCCGCCAGGGCGGGGCCAGGGGCCATCACCGCGCCGGACGCCACCTGCCAGCCCCCGGCGGAGGCGAGACGGCGGGCCGTCTCCCCGTCCGTCCGGATACTCTCCACCTCCGGCTGCATGGAAACAAAGGCGGCCCATTCCGCGTTCAGTCCCCGGGGCAGGGAGAGGACGGCAGCCCCGTCCAACAGGGACGCGAAACCGCCCTCCCCGTCGCACCAGAGACGGAGAAAGGGCAGGCCGGGGCCGTAGACCTCCGCCAGCGAGCGAAGCCGCACGGCGGCTTCGGTATCGGGAATCAGAATTTCAAAATCCTCCGCTTTTGCCTCCCGGATCATCGGGCGGCCTCCGCCCCGCCCCACTCTGCGGCGAGCAGCTCCGCCGCCAGCGCGTGGAGCAGGGCCGCCGTATGGGTCAGGTCCTTTTTGGACAGGACGCAGGAAGGCGAATGGATATACCGGCAGGGCAGGGACACCGCCGCCACCCGTACCCCTCCCCGGGAGAGGTGGATGGCGCCCGCGTCGTTCCCGCCGGCGATGGTTGTCTTAGTTTGGGAGGGTACGCCGATCTTCTCCGCCAGGGCGCGGATATACGCATACAGCGGGCGGTCATATAGGGTGCGGCGATCCATGAAGGAGACCACCGGCCCGCCGCCCACCCGGCAGACCTGTTTCTCCTCCGGCACGCCGACGATGTCTGCGGCCGTGGTGGAATCCACCACCACCGCGAGCTCCGGCTCCACGGCGTAGGCGGCGGTTTTCGCCCCCCGCAGGCCAACCTCCTCCTGTACGGTGAAGGCCAGGACGATATCGTATTCCGGCGTTTCGGCCGCCAGGTCGAGCAGGAGGGCGCAGCCCGCCCGGTCATCCAGCGCGCGGGCCTTGAGCAGCCCGCCCTCCAGCTTAGTAAAGCCGCTGTCGAATACCGCCGTGTCCCCCGGCTGGGCGATGGAGAGGGCCTCTTCCCGACTCTCCGCCCCCAGGTCGATGAGCAGTCTGTTCAGCGGCACAGCCTTTCCCCGCTCCTCCTCCGAGCACTGGTGGAAGGCGCGGCCCCCGATCACGCCGGGACGGCCGTTCACCCGGACCCGGCGGCCGTATACCACAGTGGGGTCAATCCCGCCCACCGGGGCGAAGCGGAGATAGCCCTCCTCGGTCGCGCCGGTGATAATCAGGCCAACCTCGTCCATATGGGCGGCGAACAGGAGGGTACGGGCGGCGCGGCGCTTCCCCGCCACCCGGGCGATCACGTTTCCAAGCGGGTCGACCGTGACGTTCATCTCCGCCGGAGAAGCGGCGAGCCGCCGCAGAATATAGTCCCGTACCGCGTCCTCCCTTCCCGACACGCCGGGAAGGGAGCAGAGCTTTTTCAGTTCGTTCATCATACGGCCTCGCCGCCCTTCTTTACAAACGCCGCCATCAGGCGGGCGGTATTTTCCACATCCCGCAGGTCGACCAGCTCGGCCGGGGTATGCATATACCGCAGGGGAATGGACAGCAGGGCGGTGGGCACGCCGGTGTGCGCGTCGGCGATGGAATCCGCGTCGGTGCCGGTATCCCCGCCCATCACCTCATCCTGCAGAGGGATGGCCTCTTCTCCCGCCAGCGCGCGCAGGCGGCGGGTCATCCGGTCGTCCAGCCCGGGAGCCCAGCCGAGCATCGGCCCTTCCCCGAGCCTTCCGCATTTGGCGGGATCGGCGTCGGGGGTATGGGCAAAGCTCACATCCACCGCGATGGCGGCGTCGGGCGCGACGCGGTAGGCTGTGACCGCCGACCCGCGGCACCCCAGCTCCTCCTGCACGGCGAAAACCGCGGCAACGTCCCACTCCAGCTCTTCCCCGGCCAGAAGATCGAGGCAGCGGAGCACCGAAGCCACCCCGGCGCGGTCGTCCAGCGATTTGCCGCTCACCCGTTCCCCGGCAAGGGCGGTGAAATTCGGACGGAAGGAAACGCGGTCCCCCGCCTTCACATGGCGGCGAGCGCGTTTCGCGTCCAGCCCAATGTCGATCCCCAGTTCCGGGATCGGAGGAATCTTCCCGCCGTCCTCCGGCCCGCTCAGGTGGGGCGGGATGGAGCAGAACACCCCCGGGTAAGCCTTGTCCCCGTGGACAATCACCTCCGCCGCGATCAGGGCGCGGCGGTCGGTCCCGCCGCAGGCGGAGACCCGGATAAATCCCGCGTCGTCCACTCCGGTGACGATCAGCCCGATCTCATCGATATGCGCTTCCAGCATCAGCAGCGGCGCGTTCTCCCGCCCGCAGCGGCGATAGCCGATCACGCTGCCGAGCGGGTCCCGCTCCACCGACTCGCAATAGGGACGCAGCAGCGCCTCCGCCGCGTCCGGCGCGGCGGACAGCCCGCCGACCCCTTCCGCGCTGCTCAGCGTTTCCAGCGCAGCCCGTATATTCAGAGCCATGGTAATGTTCTCCTTTCCTGTTTTCCGCATTCCTGTTCCGCCGTCTATTCGTCCAGCGCCGCGACCAGACGGTTGAAATGGTCGCCCCGCTCCTCAAAATTCTTATACCGGTCGAAGCTCGCGCTCGCGGGAGACAGGACCACCACGTCCCCCTCCTCCGCCAGCGAAGCGGCGGAGGTCACCGCCTCCTCCATCGTATCCACCCGGCGGATGGGCAGATCGGAGCAGGCGCGGATCGAGCGCTCGATCGCGTCCGCCGTTGCGCCGAGAAGGACGGCCTCCTTCACCGTGTCCGCGGCCACCGGGCCGAGGGGATCATACGGGATATGCTTGTCATAGCCGCCCGCGATCAGGATCACATTCCGGCGGTCCGGGCTTTTTTCCCCGAACGCCCGCAGTCCCGCGATGGTGCGGGTCGGGCTGGAGGCGATAGAATCGTCGTAATATTTCACACCCCGGCGGACTCGGATAAGCTGGCAGCGATACGGCACCCCGCCGAAGCGGCGGGCAAAATCCGCGATAATCTCGGGCGGAACCTTCCCCCACACGGCGGCGATGGCCGCAAGGTAGTTTTCCACATTATGCACCCCGGGAAGAAAAATCTCCCCGGCCGGAAGGATGGGGGTGTCCGCGCCGTTTTCGGTCATGGTCAGCATCCCGTCCGGCGAAAGCCACGCGCCCCGCTCCGGCTTTTCCCGCCGGGAGAAGAAAGACACCGGCGCGGCAGTATCGGCGGCAAAGCCCCGGGTGACGGTATTGTCCGCATTCAGCACCGCACGGCAGGAGACGTCCTGATACCGCACGAGGTTGCGCTTGGCCTCGATGTATTCCTCCATATCGGTGTGCCAGTCCAGGTGGTTCGGAGCGACGTTGGTGACCACCGCCGTATCCACCCGCTGCCGCATCATGGTCAGCTGAAAACTGGACAGCTCCACCACCACCTCGTCCTCCACCTTCACATCGAGGAGCTCCGGCAGCAGGGGGCGGCCGATATTCCCGCCGAGATGGACCCGGCGTCCGGCGGCTTCCAACAAGCCGGCGATGACCGTGGTAGTGGTGGTCTTGCCGTCCGACCCGGTGACGGCGGTGACCGGCGCAGGGCAGAGGGAGAGGAACAGCTCCATCTCCGAGGTCACCGGCGTCCCCCGGCGACGGGCCTCCTCAAATTCCGGAAGGTACGGCTTCATGCCGGGGGTACGCAGGATCAGGTCCGCGCCGTCCGTCTCCAGCGAGGACAGGTAGCCCTCCCCCAGCCGAAGGGACGCGCCCGCTCCCTCCAGCGCAGCGGCGGTCTCCCCGAGCTGCTCCCGGCTGCGCCGGTCGCAGGCGGTCACGCTGGCCCCATATTTCAGGAACTGAAGAACCACCGGCGTATTATTGTTGCCGATGCCGCAGACCGCAACCCTCTTCCCATCAAGCCACTCAAAAAAAGCGGCGGCGTTTTTTGTATCCAAAGCTCCTCATCATCCTTCAGAAAAACGTTCGGTTCCATGCGGGCCGCCGGCTTCCCGCGCCGCGCCCATACTGGTATATTATACTGACGAAAGGCAAAAATATCAATCGATTCCTCATAAAAAGGCGGGGTTACGGCCCAGTAGCTCCGGCAGTCGGCAGCCTTCGCCGACTTTTGCGGTTCTTTCTGAATTTCCGCAGGGGAACGGTTGCACCGGGACGAAAAAGCTGGTAAACTGTAGAACGGCGGACGGCAAAGGCCGCGCCGTCGTATGATGAATTTTAACAGCTTTGACACAGAAGAAACGGAAGTGGAGCCCATGCAATCGCGTCACCTGATCGATCTCGCCGACCTGTCGGTGGGGGAATGGGAGGAAATCACCCGGCTCGCCTGCGACATCCGGGAGCATATGGACGACTATTACGGCGTCTGCCGGGGCCGAATCCTGGCCACCCTGTTTTATGAACCGTCCACCCGCACTCAGATGTCCTTCCAAACCGCCATGCTGCGGCTGGGCGGGCGGATCATCGGCTTCGACAACCCGGCCAACTCCTCGGTTTCCAAGGGCGAAAGCCTGAAGGACACCGTCCGGGTGGTGAGCGGCTATGCGGACATCATCGCCATGCGCCATCCCGTCGCCGGGGCGGCCAAAGCGGCTTCCCTCTATTCCCGCGTGCCGGTGATCAACGCCGGGGACGGCGGCCACCTGCATCCCACCCAGACCCTGACCGATCTGGTTACCCTGCGGCATGAAAAGGGGACCTTCCGCGGGCTGTGCGTCGGGCTGTGCGGGGACCTGAAAAACGGCCGCACCGTCCATTCCCTCATCAAGGCGCTGGCCGGGTTCCCCGACAACCGCTTTGTGCTGATCTCCACCCAAAACCTCGGTGTGCCGAGCTATATCAAGGATTTCCTTTCCGCGGCCGGCTGCGCCTGGCAGGAGATGGACAATCTCGCCGACGCCATGCCCCTACTGGACGTGCTGTACATGACCCGTATTCAAAGAGAGCGGTTCGAATCGCCGGAGGAATACGAGAGGCAGAAGGGCGTGTACGTGCTGGACGGGGCCAAAATGAAAGCCGCCAAAAGCGACCTGATCGTCCTGCATCCCCTGCCCCGGGTGGACGAAATCACGGTCGAGGTGGACGACGATCCCCGCGCCAAATATTTTGAGCAGACCGAATACGGGCTGTACGCCCGGATGGCGCTGATGATGAAGATGCTGGAGGGCAACCGGAAAACGCTGCCCGTTCCTCCCAAAGGAGTGGAGTCCCGCTGCTCCAATCCCCATTGCATCACCCATCAGGAGCCGTACCTGCCCCACACCTTCCGAAAGAGCGGTGATCTACTTGTGTGCGACTACTGCGAGGAACGAACCCTGCTCTACTGACCGGCGAGCGCTGCTGATCAACGGTTCCCCACGGGCGGACGGACCGACGGCCCGCCTGCTTGCCGCGCTGGAAGCGTCTCTTCCGGCAAAAACCGTCGTCCGTCGGTTCGACTGTTTTGCGCAGCCCATCCTCCCCTGCAACGATTGCCGGGCCTGTCATGCCATAGACGGCTGCGCCCGGCCCGACCTGAAGGAATTCTATCCGGCGCTTGAGGAAGCGTCGATCCTCGTGTTCGCCGCGCCGGTATATAACCTGTCCTTTCCCGCGCCGCTAAAAGCGGTGCTCGACCGGACCCAGCGGTATTGGGCCGCCCGGTTTGTCCGGGGCGTCCGGCCGCCGATCGCCCAGCCCAAGCGGGTCGCCCTGCTGACCGCGGCCGGGGCGGACGAACCGGCGGGCGGGGAAATGCTGGAGCGGCAGCTCCGTCCGGTATTGACCATCCTGAACGGGACGCTTGTTTCCAGCGTCCACTACGCCGGGGCGGACGCCGGGCGGGATATCGTCCCCTTTCTCCGGAAAGCAGAGGAGACAGGGCGGCTTCTGGCGGGAGAAGAACCGCTGCGTGAAGTATAGACGGAGGCGGTTTTGCGTAGACTAAAAAAACAGGGAGGCGGCGCTATGAGTCCCGCGGATATCGTGATTCTTCTTCTCGCGTTTGCGGCAGTAGCCGGGGCGATCGTCCATCGGATCGTCCGCCGGAAAAATGCAAAAAACGGCAAGGGCGGAGACGGCTGCTGCGGCGGCTGCTCGGGCTGCACAGGATGCGCCGCCTGCTCTTCGTCCGTTCCGCCGTCCGGCGAAAAGGACGACAAATCGGAATCCCCCGCCAGCGTTAAAAGAAAAAACAGCGCCGGAGGCCGCTAGACGCGGTCTCCGGCGCTCGGTTTATCGGATCACTTTGCCATCTGGGCCAGCGTGACATCCACCAGATCGGCTACTTTGACCTTGCCCACCCCGAAGATCGAGGTATCCAGCGTGTCGTGGAAGAAAACGTACCATTCCTCCGGAATGCCGGTGAAGCCGTGCATCATCCCGAGGATCGATCCGACCGTAGCCCCGTTGCAGTCGGTGTCAAAACCGTTTTCCACCGCCATGCAGATGGATTTGGCATAGTCGCCGCCCCCATACAGCAAAGAGGCGACCACCAACTCCGCGTTGGAGAGGACGTGGCACCAGTCGTATGGGTCCGCTTCATCCCATCGGCTGTGGAAGTCCCGGGACCACGCCTCATAGCTCATCCCGCCGTCCACATTTTCCAGCAGACGGGCAAGCTGCTCATACAGCCGGGAGGTAGCGGGTATTTCCGCCATGCCGCAGGCGATTACCTCCCGGATATCCCCGGTACAGGCCGCCGCCGCGAGCATGGCCGCCGCCAGCATCTCCCCGTAGATGCCGTTTTTAACATGGGAGATGGAGGCGTCCCGCCATGCCATTTCCGCCGCCGTCTCGGGATCGCCGGGATTGATGTAGCCAAAATAATCCGCCCGGATCTGCGCGCCGATCCATTCCCGGTAGGCATTCTTATACTCGGCGGAAACGGGCGGCGCATAGCCGTTGATAAAATTGCGGAAGGCCACCCGTTCCGCCGTGCAGTAAGCGTTCTTTGACTGCAGGGCGACCCAGGTATCCGCCACATCCGCCGGTGTGAAGTCCCGGCCGTGCCGTTCGATAATCTTCATCCCCAGCACAGTATAGTTGGTGTCGTCGTCCGCCGGCTCAAAGTCCAGGGTATCGGCGAAGCACCGGCCCCGCAGATTGTATGTGACCGAACCGAGAATTTCGTCGGTGAGCTCGCCGTCCCGGACGTGCCGGTGAAGGGGATAATTACCGGTGGCCTTCAGCACCTTTTCCAGCTCTCCGCGGCGGATTCCCTCCATCGGCTTTCCGAGAGCGCAGCCGCTGATACGGCCGATCCACGCCCCATACACCCGATCCCGCAAATTTCCGGCCGGGCGGAGCGTTTTTTTCGTTTTAATACGGAGCTTCCGGATGCTTTCCAGGTCGGACGGCTCGTTATAGGGATACTCCTCCCGCTGCGGAGCGTCCTTCACAATGCGGAACAATACGTCCGCCATCGCTTCCTTGTAGCGGTCGGACGGCAGCTCCGCCACAGTCTCGAACACCTTTTGATACCGCGCGACGTCTTTCCCCTCCTCCATGCTCTGGCGGTACTCCGTCCGCAGGGTGGAGGAATACAGGTCCCAGTCCGTCAGCGTCTGATAGTGGGGAACGATATCCCGCTCCAGCCGCAGCTCGTCCACGCCGCGGGGGTCCTCCTCCCGCAGCAGAGTATCGAGGGAAACGTTGAAAAAGCGGGCGATGTCGATCAGACGATCGATATCGGGGACGCTGCTCCCGTTTTCCCATTTTTGCACCGCCTGTCGTGACACATGGAACAGCTCTGCCATGGATTCCTGGGACAATCCAAATTTTTTCCGCAGCATAATCAATCGTTCGTACTGCATAGCCGCCACCCTTTCCAATTCAAAAGATACACAGGAAATGCTTTTGCATTTCTGGCCCTGTTCACAGTATATCAAAGAACAATCGACGAAAACCACCATCCAGTCCGTGACATTTTCCGCAACCAATGGTTGCAGGGGCCAGCGGCTACAGCGTCTGTTGATTGTAGTGTTCGACGATGCGCCCTCTCTATCTCCCGGACCGCTCCTCGCTTCCCGCCTTGAAGTTGTACACCGGGCGTAGAAGACCGGTCACCTCCGCCGTTTCGCCGAGCAGGGGGAGGATATCCTCCAGCCGCTTATAGGCCATCGGGCACTCATCCAGCGTGTCCTTCCCCACCGAGGTGGTATAGATTCCCGCCATCTCCTTCTTAAAAGCGGAGACGGTAAAGGAATTCCGGGCGGCGGCGCGGCTCATCAGCCGTCCGGCGCCGTGAGGCGCGGAGCAGTTCCAATCCTCGTTTCCCTTTCCGATGCAGAGCAGGCTGCCGTCCCGCATATTGATCGGGATGAGCAGCCGCTCTCCCGCTTTGGCGGAAACCGCCCCCTTGCGAAGGACGCCGGACCCAGTATCTATATAATTATGGATGGTAGTGAAGGCATCCTCCGCGTCCAGCTTCATCCCCCGGAGAATCTCCCGTACCATCGCCTGCCGGTTGAGGGCGGCGAACCGCTGGACGATCGCCATGTCGTGAAGATAATCCTCAAACAGCGCTCCCTCAACATAAGCCAGCGAGCGGGGGACCGGGGGAGCGAACGCCTCCGACTGCGCCTTCAGCGCGGCGGCCAGCTCCCGTTCCCGTCCCTCCGCCTTGTACCGGGCGATCAACGCTTCTCTATCCTCGTCCCGGACGCGGCTGAGGATCTGCCAGCCCGCCGCCTGGTAGTATTCCGCCACCTCGACCCCCAAGCGGCGGGAGCCGGAATGGACAATCAGATACCGGGAACCGCCCTCTCCCTCGTCTACCTCAATAAAATGGTTTCCTCCGCCCAGGGTGCCGATGCTGCAGACCGCACGGTCGGCGTGGATCGCCTTATAACAGCGCAGGGCGGTCAGGTCGACCTCCTCCGCCAGCGGATGGGGCGCGTTCCGCACCGACATCCCAGCGGGAATGCGCTCCCGGATTACCTTGTCCAGCTTCTGCAGCTCCAGCCGGCGGCCGGCAAGCTTCACCGTTTCCATCCCGCAGCCGATATCCACTCCCACAAGATTGGGCGCCAGCTTATCGGCGATCGTCATGGTCGTGCCGATGGTGCAGCCCGTGCCGGCGTGGACGTCCGGCATGATGCGAATACGGCTGCCCCGCGCAAACGGCTGGTCGCACAGGGTACGGATCTGCTCCGCCGCCTCGTCTTCCAGCACCGAAGCGAACACCTTCGCGCTCGCGTATTTTCCTTCAATCAACGTCATCGCCGCCCGCTCTCCTTTCCTAGGGCTGTATGTATTTTCCGCCGCGCTCCTCCTGTCAGAAGCCAGCCGTCGATATTCCATGCCGGGAAGGATCGTCCACCATCCGGTGAGGCAGATCAGGAAGGCTTATGCCCCATTCACGCAGGATCGGCACGACCTCCCGGACGATCCGCAGGGGCAGCTCCTTCTCCCCCAAATCATACGCCAAGGTATATCCGAGCTGTTCGGTAATCGGGCGGTCGCTAAGAAGAGAAAGCACCTCCCCCAGCGGCTTGGGCCGCCGCAGCGTTTCCGCCACGCTGTGGAACTGTACCCACGCGTAATTATTGAAGGTAAAGAACGCCGGCGTTCCCCAATACCGGCGGGCATATTCCCGGTAGCCCATCCCGGAGGGCGCGGGAGAAACGCAGCGGGACAGCGCGGCGTTCACCAGGTCGCGCAGCGCGTCCATCTTCTCCTTCTCTCCGTACAGAGACCAGAACGCCACGGCAAAGGCGTTGACAAGCGGCTCCTCCTCAAAATCCGTGTACAGAGGATGCTCGTTAAAATGCAGGATGGCGTGCCCCAGCTCGTGGAGCACATTATACCAGTAAAAATACAGACGGTAGGTCTCCGCCGTCCGCTCGGTTCCCAGAATACCGGCGATCTGTGCTTTTATTTCCGGAGAGCCGGTCTCATACCGCCCGGTGATCAGCATATACCCGCCGCCTGCCGCGTCATTGCCGATCGGCTGCACAAAAGAGCCTCCCTTCCTATCAGCGAACCCTCCCGCGCGGCCGGCGAGCGATTCCGTCCCATCCCGTTTCTTATTTTTCATCATGCTATCCTCCTGTTCCGCCTCAAGGCGGCGCCTTAGGGCCGGAAAGAGACGCATCCCTTGCGACAGACGAAAGTTCTTTCCCATCCCGGTTTACGGTTTTCCTACACGCGGATTTGGAAGCGCTTCAAGCAGCGGTTCCCGTTCATTCGGGAAGCGGCCGTCCAGCACCCCGTCCAACAGGAAGCGGAGGGCCTCTCCCACCGCCGGTCCCTCTGGAATCCCGTGGGCAAGCAGGTCCCGCCCGCCGACAGCGAGGTCCTTCATGCGGAAGCATTCCTTCCCGCGGAGGGTCTCCTTCAGCGTCTGCTCCAGACCGTCCAGCACCGCCAGCCGGGGCGGCTGGTAAAGCGGCGCCTGCCCCAGCGTATCCGCCCGCTTGACAGCGAGCAGGCGGCGGAAATCCTCTTCCCCCAGCCGGTTCAGCCAGCGTCGGACGAAACGCGGCCGGTTCTCCGCCGGCACGTCGTGCGCTTTGACCAGCCGACAGACCCTCTCCCGCGCAGCGGTATCGAACCGCAGTCGGCGCATCGCCTGATCAGCAAGCCGTTCGCTCACCGCCGGATGCCCGTGAAAATGCCCCACGCCGGCCGCGTCCTCGGTATAGGTAAAGGGCTTGCCGCTGTCATGGAACAACAAAGCCAGCCGGATCAGCAAATCCGGGGGCGACGCGTCCAGCGCGGCGAGGGTATGCTCCCACACATCCCGACAGTGGTGGGGATTGTTCTGCAAAAAGCCCCGCATCGGCGCAATCTCCGGCAGGACGGTTCCGATCACATCGGCAAACGCGCGGAGAACGCCGGCTGCGTCCCGTCCGGTCAGCAGACGGCAGAGCTCGGCATTCACCCGCTCAGCCGAAATGCCGCGGAGCCGCCCCTGTTCCCCCCGCATCGCCCGGGCGGTTTCCCTCTCTACCGTGAAGCCAAGGCAGGCGGCGAAGCGAAGCCCGCGCAGGATGCGAAGCGCGTCCTCCCGGAACCGGCGGTCCGTCTCTCCGACGCAGCGGATAATCCCTGCCGCGAGGTCGGCCCGCCCGCCGAAAAGGTCGGTCAGTCCCCGGACGGGATGGTACGCCATGGCATTGACGGTGAAATCCCGGCGGGCCAGGTCGTCCTCCAGCCGCCGGACAAAAGCGACCCCGTCGGGATGCCGCCCGTCGGTATAACCCTTCTCCACCCGGTAGGTGGTGATTTCCACCGGCTCCCCTTCCCACAGGACGGTCACCGTGCCGTGCCGCAGCCCGGTCTCGATCACCGGACAATCCGAAAAGCAGCGGATGGTCTCCTCCGGCAGAGCGGCGGCGGCGATATCCCAGTCGTGGGGTGTTGCTCCGCGCAGGGCGTCCCGTACACAGCCGCCCACCGCGCAGGCTTCAAAGCCGTTTTCCTCCAGCCGGGCGATCACTGCCTCCGCCGCCGGGCTGAGCCGGATCACAGGGAACTCTCTTCCGTCCACACCGCCGTCTCCTTTCAATCGGTAAATACAAGCTGCCCGCTTTCCTCACTGCGGGAAACCGCCTTTCGCTCGACGATCACATCCCCCTCGCCCGGCCAGCCGGTCAGCAGCGGGGAAAGCGGGTCATGCGCGGCGCGATTTCGCGCCGCCGCGCCGCCGGACGAGGTGGCGTAGCAGTACACGCAGCCGTGGGTACAGGTGTCGTAGCCGCCGATATCCACGCTCTGCGCGCAGCCGCATCCCGGCCGCTGGCCCGGATCCTTCCGGCAGGCGAACCGCCGGGAGGACAGACGCTCCAGCCGTTCCGGGTCGATGCAGGCCCCCGGCCGGATACCGTAACGGCTGAAATCGGCCGCTTCGCAGCAGGTCCGAAGCCGCAGCCCCGTCCCCGCCGCCGTTTCGGCGAAGGAGGCGGCCAGCTCCTCCATCGTTTCCGGGGGAACCGGCCGGTCGGCCAGCCCGGCCGACCGCCTTTTCGCCTTGGCGTACAGATCGAGGAAGCTGAACACGCATTCGTCGGTACAGCCAGCCAGCTCTCCGGCCAACCGTGCGAACGCCGCCTTATGGAACGTCATCGTACAGCGCTCGTTCACCACTACCGGATCGTACCGCCAGACCAGCCGCTCCGGGCCGAGCCGGTCGGCCAGCCGCCGGAAAACCCGAATCCGCTCCGCCGTCGGCGGCAGCCCCGGCTCCAGCTCCGGGCCATAGGGATTCAGGGTGAATTGGATATAATACGGCACGTCCCATTCTTTGAGAAGGGCAAGGGCTTCCCGGCCCGGCCCTTCCAGCAGCGGGCCGGGATTCTTGCTCCAGAATACCGCGCCGTCCAGCGTGCCGGGCCTCAGCGGAATCCGGGTCAGGCGATGGGACGCGTACGGCCCGCGGGCCAGAGCAAAACCCTCCCGCAGGCGATGAAAAAACCATTCGGTATAAAAGGCCGGCAGGTCGGTCCGGCGGCTCGCGCTCAGGATCAAAGAATCCGCCCCCTTTCCGTGGCGGGCAGCCCGCGAGGAGGGCTGTCTTTCCCTGCTTCCGCCCGCATCGTCCGGATGCGGGCCTTCGCCGTTTCGTCCACCTGCCGGGATTCCAGAATCTTTTGCAGCGCCTTTCGATAGGTTTCCCCGGTCAGGGCGCCGCTTTGCAGGAACCGTTCCGTTTTCTCCGGAAAGGCGGCGTAGCCGACCGACGCCGCCCAGGCCACCGCCATCCGGGCGTAATACCCCTCGTGCGTCACTCCCCGCAGGAGGGCGAGGGTCTCGTCTAACCACGTTTCGTCGATGAAATAAAACAGCCGCATCACCACCCCGAAACGCACGTCGAACTCCCGCGGGGAGGAAAAATACGGCGTCAGGAACGCCGCCAGCTCCTCCCGCTCCTCCGGCCGGGTTTTCAGCCCGGCGCAGAAGCTGTCGCAGACCGACCAGTTCCGGATTTTCGGCACGAAGCGGGCGGTATGCTCCAGCCGGACCGGAAGCGGGGCCGGCGCGGTCCCGATCACCATCCCCTGAAGCAGGATTTCCTCAAAGGAATCGTCCCGCGCCGCCGCGAGGTAAGCCGTCCAGTCCCCCTTCGCGAGCCGGGCCGCCAGCCGCCGCAGGAGAGGAAGCCGCACCCCCAGCATCGTCGCCCCTTCCTCCGGCGGCAGCAGGGAGGAGGAAAAGCGGCGGTAGGACTCCTCCGCCCGCTCTTCCAGCCAGGCGCGCAGCTCGTCCGGCCGGTCGCCCGCCGGCCAACCTTCGGTTACTTTTGCCATGGGTGCGCCTCCTTTCCGCGTTATTGATGTTATTATAAACGATCCGTATAGGAAAGTCACGGGGGCAATACGTCAAGCGCTAAGTTTATACAGATTTTCTTTCTTTTTTCTGCGAGTTGCGCAAACTGCGCCGCACCGCCGAAAGGATGTGTAATATAAATCACCGCATAAGCGGATTGCTCGATCATCCATTTGTTCCGGAAGGATATGGCGAACCTTCGCGGAACCTTTTCTATTCCATCGGGAAGTATTGTGTCAGAATAGTCGATAAAATCCATCTTCGCACGCTTGTCGGGCGGATACGCCAGCACGATACGATAGGTTATCTGCGGATACTGTTCTTTCAGTTCCCGCAGCGTCCGGTACGCGTAAAGATCAAACTCTCCCTGAGAGCCAACCAGAAACCGATAAACGTCATGATAATTGATCAGATTTTCCAGTGTGGCTTTCAATTTCGGAAGAACAGCAGGCGGACATTCACGATGTCCGAAAAACGTGCAGGTCATTTTCCAGCCTCCTTGTGGGATATATCGCAATTATAACATACATCTCAAAAATATGCGATATATCCCACACGGTATGTCGTAAGTTCGGATAGACTGATACTGACGATATATCGCAAAGGGGAGGATATAGGGTGCGCACAAAAGAAGCGGTGGCCAAGCGCATCCTTGCGCTTTGCGAAGACCGCGGCATTGCCGTCAACGCTTTGGCGAATCTCTCCGGCGTGTCGCCTTCCACAATTTACAGTATGTTGAATGAAAAGAGCCAAAATCCCGGCGTCGTCTCTTTGAAGAAAATCTGCGACGGTCTGGACATCAGCATTAGAGATTTTTTTGATAGTGATCTATTCGATCATCTGGAGCAAGAAATCCAATAAAGCCTGGAGAAAACGCTCGCCTGCTTGGCGGGCGTTTTCTTTCCGGCTTTATTGGATTCTCCAAAACCCATTTTTCTCTTCACGCTTTCCGGAACGTCAGCCGTCAGGCCGTTTCTTCCCGTACCTTGTGCATTTCCAGTTGAGCCATGACCAGCCCGTAATAAATGCCTTTTTTCTTCATCAGCTCGTTGTGGGAGCCGGCCTCCGCGATGTGATGCTTGTCGATCACCACGATCCGGTCGGCCTCCCGCAGGGTGGAAAGGCGGTGGGCGATGGCGAAGGTGGTGCGGCCTTTGGTCAGACGGCCGAGCGCCTCCTGGATCTGGTACTCGGTCTCGGTGTCCAGCGCGCTGGTCGCCTCGTCCAGAATGAGCAGCCGCGGGTCGTGCAGGATGGCCCGCGCGATCGCGATGCGCTGCCGCTCCCCGCCGGAGAGGGTATAGCCCCGCTCGCCGACGTAGGTGTCATAGCCGTCGGGGAGCTTGGTGATAAACTCGTGGGCGTTGGCCATTTTCGCCGCCTGAATGATCTCCCGCACCGGCGCGTCCGGCCGGGCGAAACGGATGTTGTCGAACACCGTGCCCGAAAAGAGGAAGGTTTCCTGCAGCACCACGCCGATCTGGCGGTGGAGACATTCGGGCGACAGCCGCGGCAGGGGAACGCCGTCGATCCGGATTTCCCCGTCGTCCACCTCGTACAGCCGCATCAGCAGGTTGATCATGGTGGATTTCCCCGCGCCGGAGGAGCCGACCAGCCCGATCATCTCCCCCTTCTCCACCCGGAGATCGATATGCTCCAGCACCGGCTCGTAGGATCGGTAGCCAAAGCACACGTTATCGAATTCCACCGTTCCTTCCAGCGGGCGGTCCACTGCGTCGGCCCCGCCGGTAAACGGGGGTTCCTCGTCCAGAATGTCGTAGATCCGTTCCATGGCGGTGTTCAGCCGCATCAGCATCCGGGGCAGGCGGCTGACGAACTGGAGCGGGCCGTACAGCATGTTGGTGTAGGCGATAAACTGCACCAGCTCGCCGGGGGTCATCCGCCCCTTCAGCACGTCCCCGCCCCCGAAATAGATCACCAGCAGGGTGCCGGAGGTCAGGAAAAAGGTGACGGCAGCGTACAGAGTGGCCCAGAAAATTTCGTTGCGGCGGGTGATCTTCATCAGCCGCTCGGCATAGTCGCGGAAGCGCTCGCTCTCCCGCTGCTCCTGTCCGAAAGATTTGACCACCCGGATGCCGGAGATCACGTCCTGCAGCCGGTCGTTCACTTTGTCCTCCGTCCGCCAGCGCTGCCGCCAGAGCCGGTGCTCGTACCGGCGGAAAACCCGGATCAGGACCAGCCCGACCGGCGCGAAGAAAAGAGCCAGCAGGGCGAGCTTCCAGTTCATCACGAACATGGCGATCAGCGCGCCCGCCATAATGAAAATCTGGCTGAACATCTGGGCAAAAACCTGCTCCATGAACTCCCGAATGCGGGCGGCGTCCTCCACCACCCGGTTCATCAGCTCGCCGGTCTGCCGGGAGTTGATGAAGGACATGGACAGCGAGTTGATTTTGTAGAAGGTGCGGGCCCGGAGATCCCGACTGATCCGGGTGCCGAGGCTATTGCTCCACACCGCGTTGATAATCCACAGCGCGAGGGAAAGCAGCACGATCACCAGCATCACGGCGAAAAACGCGCCTACCTCCCCCAGCCCGCCCTTGGCGGGCACCAGCACGTCGTCGATAAAGCGGCGCTGGACGTACTGCTGGGCGATGGAGATCACCGACATCAGCGCCATGATCACGGTCAGGAGCATCAGCGGCAGCGTATAGCCGCTGCACAGGTCCCAGAACCGGCGGAAGGTCCGTCCCCGGCCGCCGGCGCAATGGGGGCATTCGCTGGTGCCGGGGAGCGCCTTGCCGCACTGCGGGCAGGTCTTCTCCCGCTCCCGGCTTTCGACCGGCCGGCTGTCCCCCTTGCAAAAGAGGGTCGCGCCCCGGGCCGCGTAGGATATACGGATCATGTGCCGCATGCTGAAACGGCAGAGGTATTGATCCTCGCCGTCTTTCCGGGCGGCCAGAAGCCCGCAGTCCACCTGGGAGGTGCAGACCACCTCGTCGGTATCCGCCAGCGAAATCTGATGCTTCAAGCCACTGTTTTTCAGGATAAATAGAGCCTGCTCGGTGACGACGATCCAGCCGTCGCTGCAAAGCGCGCCGTCATCGTCCAGGTCATACGGCACGCAGTAGCGGATGGGTTTTCCCTCCCGCAGCGGCTTCAGCAGCGCCGCTTCCTCGTCGGGAAGGGTATAATGTATGTTCATGGGAATTCACCGCCTTATTTGGTAGTCGGTATAAAACAGGCCGCGCGGCCCGTCAGATAAAGAGGTCGAGCTGCTTAATCTCCCGCGCCGTCAGCTTGTACAGGTCGGGAATTTCAAAGCGGTTTCCGTCGATATCGTTCACCAGGTACCGGTTGGTCCCGATGGTATACACGCTCCCGCCGCCCATCCGGACGGTAAAGCGGCAGCCGCCCCGGTCAGTCGTCACATCCCAGTAGGCGTAGCCGTATTCCTCCTTGATGCTGTGGATGTGCTGAACCTGCGGGATAAAGTACCGCAGGTTCATCTGCTCCTCCAGCAGAGCGCGCATCTCCTTCGGCAGGGCGCGCAGGTCTTCAATCAAACCGATCTCCCGGCCGTCCGCCTCCGGCTCCCGGATCGAGATATAGCGGTCGGGATCGGAAAAAGGAAAGCAGCGGTGCACCGACACGCGGGGATACTGCTTATGGTTTCCCTCCGGATCGGTATAGTCCATGCGGACAAAACCGCCCTCCGTACGCTGAAACACGGTGTTTTCGGCTGTGATCGACCGGATGGCGATGAGTTCCTCCACCGCCTTTTTTTCCTGCTCCAGAATATCCTGTGCCGCTTTGTTCTCGGCGTGCTCGGTATGCTCGATCTGTTCGGTATGTTCGGTCATAAAAATCTCCATTCCTTGTTGAATTTGAAACGGTTTCGGCCAATGGTCGAAATTGCCGCAGCGCCTTTTGCGGCAAAGAATCAAATTCCGCCGCGAAAAGGCGGAAGCATCGTATTTTTCACGCTATGACCTATAGGCGTTTCGTAGTAGGTGTAAAAGCGCGGAAACAAATTCTTTGAGCGGCTCTTTAATCCGTCCGGCGAGACTGAGCCGTCCACGGCTCAGTCTCCTATCCCCCGCATTGCCAGCGCCTTCGACTGGAGCTGAAGGAGCTTGTAATACACGCCCCGTTTCTTCACCAGCTCCTCATGGGCGCCGCTCTCCACCAGCCTGCCGTTGTCCAGCACGATCAGCCGGTCGGCGTTCCGCAGGGTGGAAAGGCGGTGGGCGATGGAAATGGTGGTGCGGCCTTTAATCAGCTTGTCGAGGGAGTCCTGAATGGCCCGCTCGGTCTCGGTATCCACCGAAGCGGTGGCCTCGTCCAGCACCAGTATCTTCGGGTCGGCCAGGATGGCGCGGGCGATGGACACCCGCTGCCGTTCGCCGCCCGAAAGCTCCCGGCCTCCCGCGCCGATGACGGTGTCGTAGCCGTCCGGCAGGCGGCAGATAAAGCCGTGGGCGCTGGCGGCGACCGCCGCCCGGACAATCTCCTCCCGCGTCGCATCCGGCCGGGCGTAGGCGATGTTTTCCGCCACCGTTCCCATGAAAATATAGGTCTCCTGGCTCACCATGGCGACCGCCCCCCTCAGGGAGGCGAAGGACAGCTCCTTGAGATTGTGCCCGTCCAACAGCACCTCGCCGCTCTCCGGATCGTACAGGCGGGAGATCAGGTTGACCAGCGTGGATTTCCCCGCGCCGGATTTCCCGACGATGCCAAGCATCTCCCCCGCGCCGATGCGGAAGCTGACGTCCTGCAGCACCGGCTTGTTCGGTTCATAGCTGAAGCTGACGTTTTTCAGTTCCACCTCGCCCCGGATATCCAACGAAAGCGGGTTCTCCTGTTCCACGATTTCGGGATTGGCGTCGATAATCTCAAACACCCGCTGGGCGGAATTCATGCTGCTCGCCCACCAGCGGAACACGTCGGAGAAAAACTCCAGCGGCCCCTGCAGCATGGACAGATAGCCGACAAAGGTCAGCAGCATGCCATAGGTAAAATCCCCCGGCGTGTTCAGGAGAATCAGCGCGCCGACGCACCACACCAGCAGATTAGGAATATCCCTCGTCAGGGCATAGGCGATGTCGTACTGGTTGCCGTAGTGAACCACCCGCATCTCCGCTTCCCGGACCTTCTCGTTGATTCTGCTGAAGCGCCGGTTCTCGCTCTTCTCCTGCCCGAAGGCCCGGACCACCCGCGCCCCGGTGATATCGTCGTTGAGCAGCGAATACATAGAGCGAACCGTCCGCGCCCGGCGGCCATTGGCGTGCCAGTAACGGGGTCCGGCGACGTAGCAGACGATCAGCATCGGCGGCAGCATGGTCAATGCGACCAGCGCCAGCCGCCAGTCCATGGAGAACATCACCCCTACCGACAGCACGATGGTGGCAACGTTGAAGAGGAAATACGGCACGCCGTCAATGAAGAAGCCCATCACCTCGTTGGCGTCGCCGTTCACCCGCTGCATCAGGGAACCGGTCTGCCGGCGGGTAAAGAAGCCGATCGACAGGTCCTTCAGGGAGTCGAACACCCGCTCCTTGATCCGGCAGACGATGTCCGGCACCATGAACGCGGTCATCCGGCCGTGGATAATCCCGGTCAGATGGCGGATCAGGTGGGCGCCCGCCATGGTCAGCACCAGCAGCAGGAGCAGAAGCATCGTATTTCCCGCGATACCGAGCTTTTCGCCCAGCGCCGTCCCCCCGCCGAGCACCTGGTCGTAAAGCACCGACCCGCTCAGATAGGGCCAGACCGCGTTGGCAAGGCCCGAGATGGTCACGCAGGTCAGCATCACGGCCAGCCGCAGCTTATAGTTTTTGAAATACTGCAGGATACGCACGAACACCGTGTGCTTTTCCATGCATTTGGGGCAGATGGTCCGCCCCCGTTCGGGATAGGGCGCGCCGCATTTCGGGCAGTATTCCTCCCCCGCGCTCTCCCGCTCGGGAAGAGGCTCCCCCTTGATCAGGGCAGCAAGGTCCCGGCAGAACCGCTGCATCCGGTGCATCTTCGCGCCGGAAAACCGGCAGAGCCAGGTTTCCACCCCGTCCACGTTCAGGGTCAGCAGGCCGCCGACCACCTGATTGAGGATTTTCGGCTCGGCCAGACGGGTCAGCGGGTAATCGTACAGCTCCGCGATTCCCTCCGGCTTCCGCCGCCGAGGCGGCGTGGCCCCGGCATAGGCCATTTCTCCCGATTGGTCCGACACCGCGAAAAGCAGCCGTTCCTTTGTTAAAAACAAATAGATATTCTGCAATCCTCCGTCGTTGTTCATATCCGCGCAGGCGAGGGAGCACACCGCGTCCCGATCCACGCCCCGCCCATCCAACGCGTTTCGCACCGAGCGGGGCACCGGTTTCCATAATTCGTCTTTCACTCAAAATCCCTGTCCTTTCCTGTTTCGGGCGGCCGTCGGATAAGGAGGGTCGCGCCCGGCAGGGGGTTATCCCGGAAAGGTCCCTTCGCCGTTCAACATTGCGGCCCCGTCTCCTTCCGAATCCCGTCTTTTTTCAGTTCGTCCATCGCCCATCCGATCAGCCGCAGCGCCGCGATTGTATCCCGGTGAGGGACAACGGCGCTTTCGATTTCGCCTCGGCAGAGCAGACGATGAAATTCCTCCACCTCGTAGGTGAAGCCGTCGATCTCCGCAAACCGCCGCGTCTCGTCCGGCCGGCCGACGATATGGGCGGTAAATTCCGTCGCCTGGAAAAAATACGGCAGCTCCAGCCAGCCGTCCCGTCCGTTCAGTACGGCGGACATCGTCCCCATCCGGTCGCTCCCGACGGTCAGAACCACCGTCCGTTCCTCCGGATACTCCAACGTCAGGACGGCGAATTCGTCCACCCCGGTCGGCGCCAGCCGGCCGGAAACCCGGGTGGAAATATAATCCGGCCCGAAAATCGAAAAGGCCATATGAATGGCGTAGACCCCGATATCCAGCAGCGCGCCTCCGCCTTTCGCCGGATCGTAAATCCGGTGGGCCGGATCATAGGGAAAATAGCTGCTGAAATCGATAGAGGCACCGCGCAGCTCGCCCAGGCCGCCGCTTTCCGCCAGCGCCTTCGCTTCCCGGCAGGCGGGAAGATAACGGCTCCACATCGCTTCCATCAGAAGCAGGCCTTTCTCCTCCGCCAGCTGGAACAGCGCCGCCGCCTCCGCCGCCGTCATGGTCAGCGGCTTTTCGCAAAGCACCGGCTTCCCCGCCAGCAGGCAGTCCCGCACCACCGCGGCGTGCGCCGGGTGGATCGTGGCGACGTACACCGCATCCACGTCCCGGTCGGCCAGCAGCGCGTCGTAGCCTTCATACGCCTTCGGCGCGCCAAAATCCGCGGCAAAGGCCCGCGCCCGCTCGCCGTCCCGGGAAGCGACCGCCTCCAGCCTTCCTCCGCCTGTTTGCCGGATGACTGCCGCCATCCGGCGGGCGATGCCGCCGCAGCCGATGATCCCCCACCGGACCACCGCTTCCTTTGTCTTTCCTGTCACGTCCATCCCATCCTTTTTCTATAGTATACGATTCAAAATACACTTTTTCTTTTTTATAATAAAGGTCGATAATCCCGATACCAGCGGGGAATCACGGCGGAAAAGCCGTCGTAATCGTCAAAAACCATTGCGGCCCGCCGCAGGCAGCCCCGTACCTCCTCCTCGCCGAAGGACAGGGACCATACGATTCCATACAGCGCGTCATGGGCGACATAATACGCCATCCGGTCAAAAAAGCCGGGAGGCGGTCCGGACGGCCCGAAATAGCCGGCGATCTGTCCACAGGCGAAGGGAACGCTCACCTCGCGGGAGAAGAAGGCCATCCGGTTAAAGTCCCGGTAGGGGTCGGCATATTTCCAACGGTTGAAGTCGATCACCGCCAGCCTTCCCTCCAAAGAGATCACGAGGTTCCCGACATGGTAATCCCCGTGGCAGAAAACGCGTTCCACCCCCGACAGAGCGGGTTCCCGCTCGTCCAGAAAAGCGGACATCTCCCGGTCATGCGGGACACGAACCCCGCACGCTTCATACCGCTCCCGCCACCAACAGCGTTTGGCCGCCTGTTCCTCCCGCCAGTCCGGCAGCGCGGCCGGGAAATCCTCCGCAACAGAAACGGTGTGCAGCGCGGCGAGCATTCGGCCGGCCTGGACGCCGAAATCCCATTGCTCTTTCCTGCCCAGGCCGGGGAGGACTCTCTCGGCGTCCTCTCCTTCCATCCAGGTCAAAAGGATGTATACCCACGCTCCCCCGCCGCACAGGCCGCATTCCAGCGGATGGGACATGGCAATCCCGGTTTCCGCCGCACGGCGCATAACGGCAAATTCCCGGCGTTTAGCCGCTTCCTTTGATCCGTCGGACAGGCGAAGCAGCAGCGTCTCGCCCCCCGCGGTGATGACGCGGTATTTCCGGTCGTCCGACCAGCCCTTCCGGATAGGCTCCACGGAAAGCCACTGCCTGGCGGACGGAATATCCAACCACGGGTGCTCTCCTGTTTTCATTTCCCCCCGGTCCGCCGTCTGTATGCTGTCGTTCATACGGTATTCCTCCTTCTTGGGGGCGTCACCGCTTTTCTTCCGCTTACCTGTTAGACAACCGGTACCCGCCCTGCCCGCCGGACGACAAAAGGACGCCCCGGTCACGGATGCCGCCGGAAAAAGCGCGCGGATCAGCGCCTTTCCCCTGCGACGTCTCCTCCCCCGGAAGCGTCCTGTTTCAGTAAAAGGATGAGCGGGCCTGTAAGCCGAGTTCTGTCGTGAACAGCCATCTATCTCGACCGTATGTTGCCATACGGCTCCAGCCGCCCGTCGAAGCCCATCGGGCCGATGGATTGCTTCAGTCGGCGTTGCACCGGATAGGGTTTGCAGGGCCGCATGGTCTCCCATGCGCCGGTGAGCTCTTACCTCGCCTTTCCACCCTTACCGCGTTGCCGCGGCGGTATATCTCTGTTGCACTTTCCCTAGGGTCACCCCCGGCGGCCGTTAGCCGTTATCCTGCCCTGTGGTGCTCGGACTTTCCTCATGCCCCGCGGAGAACAAAATCCCCGCGGCAGGCACGCGGCTGCTCAGCCCGCTCAACATTGTCTATACTAAAGCATCGGGTGGGTTTTGTCAACCGCCGCGGTCTGCTTTGGATACAGAGCGCCGGCCCGCCGCGCCGCGCTGAAACGCGGGAGCCGTTATTCGATTTTTCGCGCCGTATTTTCTTCCCTTTTCCATCCTCCTCATGACCAATCGTTCAAAAAAAGGGTGCAAAAAAGCCGTGACAAACAGCCACGGCTCCACAACTCTATGACGGACGGGGCGACGCGGCCCCTCCGGAATTTGCAGGCTTTGGGTTGTCTTTACGACGAATGTTCAGTTGTCAAGGCCCCCATGATTCGTCCTGATCACCGTACAAGCTCCCCTTTCCTGATAATTGGCCCCGCGGACAAGCCTGCCGCCAAGGGCGATGGAAATACTTTACACCTTTTTGTATACCTTGTCAAGAACAAATGGCAATTTTCCCGAATTATAGATTTTTTTGCATCAGCTTATGGGGCACATGGCCGTCCATATGCTCTTCCCCGCAGACGGTGAACCCGGCCTTTTCATAAAAACCGACCGCACGGCACTGGGCGTCCAGCTCGGCCCGGCGGGCGCCCATCGCCTTCGCCTCCGCCGCCAGCGCCGCGACCGCCAGCGCCCCCACGCCTTTTCCCCGCCACGGCTTCCGCACGGCGATGCGGCCGAGGCCAATGGTCTCCTTATCCTTCCAGTAGAGCCGGCCGGTTGCGACCGCCGTCTTCCCATCCCACAGGAGAAGGTGCCGGGAGGTTTTGTCCTGTTCGTCCAGCTCCATTTCCGGCGAATAGCCCTGCTCGTCGCAAAAGACCTCAATGCGGATGGCGAACGCCTCGGCAAGCTCCTCTCCGCCGTCCAGCCATTGTTCCCGATAGGTCATATTTCAACATCTCCTGTAAAGAATCTGCTCAGGCAAGCGCTTAAGCGTAGAAAAAGCACGGTTCCGCGCCGGCAGGACGCAGAACACAGGCCACAAGCCTATGAGCCGCGGCCGCAAGCGGTTATTCTAGGGGCGTTGCATTGCAGCAGCTCCATTGTATCGCGTTTTCACCGGAAAGACAAGGGCCGTGGGTGCGGCTGCCCGGTCTCTCCCGTTATAGCGTCCGCCGCTTTCCTGTTTGCTCTTTCCGAAAAACATGCTACAATGAACAGGCTAGACGGTTTTCACTTTTGGAAGAAAGACCGAAGCGCCGGAGCCATTTTCGGCTTTTTCCGGTTTCGGACCGTCCGTCCGCGCCGGATTGAAAATTCTTCGGCGGACGGTGTAGACGTTGTAAGGAAATCCTCCCGCGCGGGGTTATTACACCATAGAGGAGTACAGGGGGTGACGGGGTGATATTACTGCTCGCTTTTTCCTCCGCCGAGGAGAAGGATGCGTTCGAGTATATCTATACCCGGTATAAAGGCCTGATGCTGCAAAAGGCCTACGCTATTTTGCACGACCGGATGCTGGCGGAGGACGCCGTCAGCGAGGCGTTCATCCGCATTTACCGGAACATGCATAAGCTGGACGATCCGACCTCCAACCGGAGCCTGGCGTTTGTGATGACCGTCGTGCGCAACGCCGCGCTGACCTTGCTGTCCCGGGAAAACCGGCAGCCCGCGGAGCTGCCGGACGAAGAGCGGGCGGATCCCTTCGACCTGGAGCAGCATGTGCTGTCCGAGCTTTCCTCCGAACGAATCTATGCGCTGCTGAACGGGATGAGTGAGGAACTGCGCAGCGTCTTCCTGCTGAAATACGCCCACGACCTGTCCCACCGGCAGATCGCCGGTTTACTCGGCATCAGTGAAAACAACGTCACGGTCCGCCTGCACCGGGCCCGGAAAAAGCTGGCGGATATTCTGGTAAAGGAGGGATACGCCGTTGAAAAGCCCATCGGATAATAAACGGAACGCTTCGGAGCTGCCCTCCGCAGAGCTGTCCTCCGCAGAGACGCTGTTCCGGGAGCTGGCGGGCCGGTACGCGGAGGAAGAAGGGCGACTTCTCCGGCAGGAGCTGGATGCAATGGGGGACCGGCAGCCCTTCACGCCCGCCCTCGACCGGAAAATCCACCGTCTGATCCGGGGAAGGAACGCCGGACGGGTCCTGCTGGGCCTCGCCTCGGCGGCGGCCTGCCTGCTCATGCTGCTGACAGTTCCCCCCCTCCTAAAAAACGACCGCTCCCCCGGCGCCGCATCCGGCGCGCCCAGCCAGGAGGAGCCTGGAGAGCTCATCCCGCTCGCCTTCTCCCTGCCGGAAAACCTGTCGGTCGCCCGCACAAAGCAGGACAACGGCCAAAGCATCTATTACCTCTCGGACCTGTACGAGGATAACGTGGTGATGACGCTGGAAAAGGCCGATTTTGAGCCGGGCGAAAGGCTGACGGAGCTGTGGGTGAACGGCTCCGCCGCCTACGCACGGGCAACCCCGGACTACCAGCTGCTTACCTTCCGAAAGGACGGGGTGGTCTATACTCTGACCTGCCGGTATGAGCTGGACACCCTGCTGAGCCTCGGCAAGCAGATTCTGTAAATTTTTTTCGGCCGGCTGTAATGTTTTTCCGTACCCGGCGGTTTCTGTTTATGAAAGGCTATACCGAACGGAAAGAAACAGCGGAGAAAGGATGGGTCGACTATGACGCGGCAATGGAAAATACGAAATAAAAAAACGGGAACGGCTCTGTTGGCGTTCACGCTCGCCGGGGCGCTGCTGCTCGGCGGCTGTTCGGCAAAGGGGAGTATGAGCATGAACGCTCTTGAAGCAGGATCCAAGTATTACTACGACCAAAACGCCGACGGGATGAAAGGCGAGTCCTATCTCCCCATTGAGGAAAACCCCGAGCAGGCGGCGGCCGAGGAATCCACCGTCACCTTTTCCCTGAAGGTGGATACCGCCGCCTATTCCAACGTGTCCCGGTATATTGACGGCGGCAACCTGCCGCCGAAGGACGCGGTGCGCACCGAGGAACTGCTGAATTATTTCCGGTATGAGCAGCCGCTGGAGAACAGCAGCGCCCCCTTCGCCGTCTATACCGAGGTCGGTCCCTCCCCTTTCCACGCGGAGAAACAGATCGCGTTTGTCCGGGTGAAGACGCCGGACGTGGATAAAAGCGAGCTGCCGCCCTGCAATCTCACCTTCCTGATCGACACCTCCGGCTCGATGGATTCCTACGACAAGCTGCCCCTGCTCAAAACCGCGTTCAGCCTGCTGGTAGAAACGCTGACCGAAAACGACAAGGTATCCATCGTTACCTATGCGGGCAGCTCGGAGGTGGTGCTGGACAGTGTCAGCGGGAACGACAAGACGAAAATCCTCGACGCGATCTACAACCTGACGGCGGCGGGCTCCACCGCCGGGGCGGACGGCATCCGGACCGCCTACGCGCTGGCGGAGAAGAACTTCAAGGAAAACGGCAACAACCGGGTCATTCTGGCCACCGACGGCGATTTCAACGTCGGCCTCTCGAATACCGATGCGCTGGCCGAGCTGATCCGTGAGAAGAAAGACGGCGGGGTTTACCTGAGCATCCTCGGCTTCGGCGCCGGCAACATCCGGGACGACATCATGGAGACCCTGTCCAAAAACGGAAACGGAAACTATTCCTACATCGACACGGCCCAGACCGCGAAAAAGGTGCTGGTAGAGGAACTGGGGGGCAATCTCTTCACCGTGGCGGACGATGTGAAGGCGCAGATCGAGTTCAACCCCGACGTGGTGAGGAGCTACCGCCTGATCGGGTATGAGAACCGGATGCTGAGCAACGAGGATTTCGACGACGACCAGAAGGACGCGGGCGAGATCGGCGCAGGCGCTGACGTGGTCGTGCTGTTCGAGATCGAGCCGGTCTCCGGTCGGAGCAACGCCGAAGCTGCTCCCTTTGAAGTGCGGATACGGTACAAGAATCCGGGAGAAAGCGAAAGCCGGCTCTTCACCAAAGCGGAACTGGACGTCGGGTCGGACAGCCCCTCCAGCACCGATTTCGGCTTCGCCTGCTCGGTCGCGGCCTTCGGCCACCTGCTCCGCGGCTCGGAATACACCGGGGATGCAACCCTTGGCACGGTTCTTTCCCTCGCACAGGAAAACCTCGGCCGGGATCCCGGCGGATACCGGCAGGAATATATTTCCCTGCTGAAAAAGTATCAGCGGCTGATTGGTTAGGCCGGGAAGGAGACGGGGAGAATGAAAAGGCGGAGAGTAAGGCCGTTCGTAGTGGCGGCCGCTTTGATCGCGCTGCTGTTCGTGCCGGTTCCGGCGGGGACCATGAACGACGGCGGCTCCCGGGATTACCGCGCGGCATTCTACCGCGTTGTTCACTGGAAACGCATTATGCCGGAAACAACGGAAACGAAGACCGACATCTATGAAAGCACCTGCGTCTACTGGTTTCCCGACAACTGGAAGTCCATCGACGAGCTGTGGGAGCTGCGGCATTGATGAAGCACGGGAAGGGGCAGGCAAAATGCAGACAAAAAAACGAAAGATATGGCCGTTCGTGACGGCGGCCATCCTGTTCGCACTGCTGTTCGTGCCGTTCCCGGCCGGGGTGCTGAAGGACGGAGGGACGAGGGACTATTTCGCGGTAACTTACCGGATTGTCCACTGGAAGCGCCTGACGGAACAGCCGGGGACGGATGAATCCGACCGGTATGAGAACACCTGCGTCTACTGGTTCCCCGACAACTGGAGGTCCATCGACGAGCTGTGGGAGCTGCGGCATTGACAGTGCCGTCTCCCATATTTCCACTTTTTAAGAGAAATTGAGGGAGCATTATGAAACGATTTTCCGCGTTTGGCGTCCTGCTGCTGTTCCTGCTGTTCACTATGACGGGATGTGTCCGGGACGACGACCAGTTGGTTGCCCTCAAGCCCGTTATCTATCTCTACCCGGAGGAAACAACCACGGTAAACGTGACGCTGGAGTATAAGGGCGAACTGACCTGCACCTATCCCGCCTATCGGGATGGGTGGACGGTGGTCGCGGAGCCGGACGGCACGCTGACCGATCCGACGGCCGGCCGGGAATATTCCTATCTGTTCTGGGAAGGCGTTTCAGATACCGCTTACGACCTGTCGAAGGGCTTTGTCGTCCGAGGGGAGGACGTCGCCGCCTTCCTTCAGGAAAAGCTGGCCTTTTTGGGGCTGGAGCCGCGGGAGTATAACGAATTCATCACCTTCTGGCTTCCCCGGATGCAGGAAAGCCCCTACAATCTCATCACCTTCCAGACCGACGCGTATACCGAGAGCGCCGTCCTCCACATTACCCCGGAGCCGGACAGCATCCTTCGTGTGTTCATGGCGTACAAGGCGCTGAAGGAGCCGGTAGAGATCGAAGAGCCGGCGCTGGAAGGCTTCGAAAGGGTCGGCTTCACCGTGGTCGAATGGGGCGGAACCGAGATAACTGGATAACGGAGTAACCGGCTGCAAACGATGGACAGAACCCGGATGAGATGGAAAGGAAGTAGGCGTATGAATACACAGCGTTTGAGCGGCTTATGCGCCTTTCACGGCGCGTTGGCTCTGCGCGGCATAATCGTGACCGTGATCCTGGCGCTGCTTCTGCCGCTTGCCGTCTCGGCGGATATGGGGCCCAAGCCGTCGGTACGGATCACCCTTGACGGTCTCGGCGGCGAGGTATGCTATGGCACGCTGCTTTCCGCGCGGGAATCGACCGGTCCCGAAACCGCCTGGGATGGGAAGGAAGAGACCGCCCGCTACCGCGAAGGGAATCCGGAATACGAAATCTGGAAAGCCTTCGTCGGGTATGAGGACGCCGATGGCTATTACTTTCTGCAATGGCTGCAGCGGTGCGACGAGTCCAAAAGTCTGGACTGGACCTATTACCCTCCCTCCCCGTTTAAAATCCTGCTGTATTTTCCAGAGAGCGATACCTTCGCCGTCAGTGGGATATACGAGCGGTATGCCTTCGACAGCTATTTTATGGTGGACGCGAGCCGGGCTTCGGCCGAAGGCGTCCTGGCGGCTGTCCAGAGCTACGACCACACCTGGGAAACGATCTCCCTGCTCGCCCGGATCGTGCTCACCATCCTTCTGGAGCTCGCCGTCGCCCTGCTGTTCGGATACCGGAAGAAAAAAGCGATTCTGTTGATCGCCCTCACCAATGTCTTCACCCAGACCCTTTTGAACGTGCTGCTGAATATCATCAACTATAACCAGGGCCCGCTGATGTTTACGGCCCGGTACGTTTTATTGGAGTTGGTTGTGTTCGCCGTGGAAGCCGTGCTGTACGCCGCCCTGCTGCCAAGGCTTGCCGGCGGGTCGCCGCACGCTGAGAAGACGCGGAAACGCTCCCAGGCCGTTCTTTATGCGCTGGCCGCCAACGCGGTCTCCTTTGCCGCCGGCCTGCTGATCGCCCACCTCATCCCCGGCATCTTCTGAGCCTGGCCGCCCCAGCCGGATTCTCTTCCGGCCTTTTCCGGCGGCGCACAACGGCATGATCCCATAACGAAAGCCACCGGAGAAGCGCATGGCTTTTCCGGTGGTTTTGCGTTACGATCCCTCTCGGCGGCCCAACCCGTCCGCCATCCATAGAAACGCGAGGGATGGAGAGGCTTTCTACACAATAAATCCGTAAACAGAAGAAAGGAGCGCCGGGCTTCCCTGCCCGACAGAAACGTTATGTTATTATTTTTCATCCGACATGGAGACCCCATCTATTCGCCGGACTCCCTGACGCCGCTTGGCCACCGCCAGGCCGAGGCCCTGGCCGGACGTCTTTCCCTACATGGGCTGGACAAGCTCTTTGTTTCCAGCTCCCGGCGCGCACGGCAAACGGCGGAACCAACCTGTCGGGCGCTTCGCTTACAGGCAACCGTGTTGGATTGGTGCAACGAAGGACACGCCTGGGAAGAGATGACGGTAATCAATAAGGAAGGATATCCCTGCTGGGCATTCCTGGACAGCCGCATGAGACAGTGCTTTGCCTCAGAGGAAATGTTCCTGCTGGGAAAGCGCTGGTATGAACACCCGGCCATACAGGCCACTACGATGAAACAGGGCTTTGAACGAATCCAGGAAAACGCCGATACCTTTCTGGAATCGCTGGGGTATCGCCATACCGTCAACGGATATGAAGCTATCCGGCCCAATACGGAGCGAGTGGCGCTGTTTGCCCATCAGGGATTCGGCCTGGCCTTTCTGAGCGCTGTTCTAGACATCCCGTATCCGCTCTTTTCTCTACGGTTTGACATGGGACATACGGGGATGACCGTCATCGAATTCGGCGCAGGCGAGGGATTGGTCATCCCCCGCGTTCTGCAGCTTTCTAACGACTCCCATATTTACAAAGAGGGATTGGAAACCAGCTACCAGAATGAAATTCTAATTTAATCGGAGAAGCATAACCGGTGAAGCCAGCCGCTTCCGTACCGGCGGTTCAGATAAGCTCCGACCGTTCCACGACCTCACTGGCGGAGCAGCCGTGGCTCTGCAGGGTATTGAGCAGGGACTGGCTGGTCATCTTCTGCCCGCAATGGACGATCAGCGTGTCCCCCTGTATGTCGGTCGCCATAACGCCCGAAAGCTCGCCCAGCGCCCGGCCGGCCTGCCGAGGGTCCCCTCCGCCGTTCAGATGCAAAATTACCTTTTTCATCACACATCCGCCTTTCCATCCTAAGATGGAAATAGTATACACGAAAACCGTCGGCTTTATCCGTCGGACAAAATCAGAGCATGTTTACACCGTTCGCACTGTTCACACCAGAAGCCTTACGCAAAATCGAGGAACATCTGCCGGTAATCGAGCTCCTTAAATCCCGCGCGGCGATACAGCCGGACCGCGCCCTCGTTGCCGTCCGAAACTTCCAGCCGGATGCGGGCGACCTCCTCCGGATAGTCTTTCGCCAGGAATTTCAGAAATGCGCCGCCCAGTCCCCTGCCGCGGAAGGCGGGAAGGATATAGGCTTCCTCCAGCCAAAGGACCAGTCCGCCGGCTTCATTGGAATGGGTTTTGGCCGTCAGGGCGTAGCCGGCAGCCTTTCCATCCACTTCAAACAGGTAGGCGTCGGCATACGGACTGCCGGCGAGGACAAGGTCGACGGTCTTTGCGAAATTTTCCTCCGGTACCGGATGAAGCACGGCGGGGGAGTGATAAAATTCCTTCATCAAAGCGATCACCGTATCCCGGTCTGGGAGAGCGATGGGTCGAAACATCCTGGTTCCCTCCATTGATTTTTAATTTCGATCGAATGGCGGCGGTGGGTTAAGGCCCCACCGCAATGACCTATATGGCGGTGGAGCCGCCGTCCGTCCGTGTTGTCCGGCCGTCCAGTTCGATATAAAACTCCACGCCGTCCGCGTGATTGAGCACGCCATAGGGCATATGATGGGCGTTCATGATGGCGGCGACCACCGACAGGCCGATCCCCGTCCCACCGTAGGCGCGGGTACGGGCCTTGTCCACCTTGTAAAAGCTTTCCCAGATACGGGGCAGCTCCTCATCCGGGATGGGCCTGCCGCTGTTGAACACGGCGATCCGCACCCGTCCGTTTTCCTTCGGACAGACGGTCAAGGCGATTCGCCCGCGCTCATCCACATGGTGCAGCGCGTTGGACAGATAGTTGGACAGGACGTTTTCCATCAGAAATTCATCCGCCCAGACAAAGACCGGCCGGGGAGGCGGAGGGATGACCGTCACGCCCTTATCCTCAAAGAGCGGACGGTTTTTCTGGAGCAGACCGTACAGCAGCTCGCTGATGTCGAAACGCTCGATCGTCAGCTGCTCATTCCCGGCTTCCAGCTGCATCAGCATGGTCATCTTCCTGATCAGCGTGCTCATCTTCCCGGCTTCATCTTCGATAACCTCGCAGTAAAAATTGCGGTTTTCCGCCCCGCCCGCGATGTCCTCTTTCAGGCCCTCGGCATAGGTCTGAATCAGAGAGATCGGGGTTTTCAGCTCATGGGACACATTGGCGATAAATGCGCGGCGGGCCTCGTTCTGCTTCGTCTTCTGTTCATTGTCGTTCATCAGCTGCAGATTGGCTGATTTCAGTTTGGATACGGCGGATTCCAGCGCGGAGGACATGGCGTTGAGGCTTCGGCCGAGATCGCCCAGCTCATCGTCCCGCTTACCGGTATACCGGTCGGTGAAATCCAGCGCGGACACGCTGCCCGCCACCCGGGAAAGCTCCTTGATCGGCCGGGTAAAGCTACGGGCAAAAAGAAGGATAACCACGGTGCTGATCAGCAGGGTCAGCCCGCCGGATATCAACAGGAACTGGTTGGAAATCCCGATGCTTTCCTCGATAGCGGCGACCGGTGTGCTCATCATCACACTATAGCCGTTGCTGAACCGGCCGACCAGTGTGATGGAGCTGGAGCCGGTGCGGGAATCCTCGCTGGTTTCCATCTGATAGGTTCCGTTTTCCAGCAGCACCAGCGGCAGGTTGTAGGAGAACACAGCAGGCGGATCGAAATACGAGCTGCAAAGGACGCCGTACCGGTTCCATACCTTCAGCCGCACGTTTTCCTCGCTGTACAGGCGGTAGACCTCCTGCTCCACCTCCTCCGCGCTGCCGTTATACAGCATGTCGATCTGCTCAAAGGCGCTGACCAGCGTTTTCTCCTTGACGTCCTGGTAATAGGAAACCAGGACGAAATTGTTCAGCAGCCAGTTGAACACCAGCAGGATAAACAGGCACAGAAAGGTGCTGCTGAACAGCCTCCAGGCGATGGAACGCCGGAACCGGCGTTTGCCCGGCGGTGATTGATGACCGGCTTGATCGGTGTGCATCGTTTCCTTCATAATAAACGGCCCTCGTTTTCCTGGCGGCGTACTTTTCCGGAAAGGCGTTCCGGCGCTCATACCTCAAACTTATACCCGACGCCGCGGATGGTGCGGATATATTCCCCCCGCGCGCCCAGCTTGCTGCGCAGCTTTTTGATGTGGGTGTCCACCGTCCGCGCATCCCCATAATAATCATAACGCCAGACCGCATCCAGAATCCGATCGCGGGACAGGGCAATGCCGGGATTATCCAGCAAGTAAGCCAGCAGCTCGAACTCGGTATAGGTGAGCTCCACCGGCGCTCCGTCCACTCGGACCTCCCGTCCGTCCCGGTCCACCGTCAGCCCGGAAATTTCGTTTCCCGCCCCGGCGTCCGTCGCGGCTGGACCGCCCGCTGCCCGGCGTAGAACCGCTTCGATCCGCGCCAGAAGAATTTTCAGGCTGAAGGGCTTGGTGATGTATTCGTCCGCGCCCAGGGAGAAGCCCTGCAGCTCGTCCTCCTCCTGCCCGCGGGCGGTCAGCATGATGATCGGCACATCGGATTTTGCATGGATCGCCCGGCAGGCCTCCCATCCGTCCATCCGAGGCATCATCACGTCGAGCAACACGAGGTCGGGCGTCCGCCGGTCAAACCACTCCAGCGCTTCCACCCCGTCCGCAGCTTCCATAGTATCGTATCCCTTGATCCGCAGATAGTCGGTGATGACGCGGCGCATCCGCTCTTCATCATCCACAATCAAAATCAGCGGCTGTTTTTTCTGTTCCAAGGGAACTCCCCCTTTTTCCCATTTTTGCCGCCGGATTACGGCCCGGCGGAGAATTCTCCAGCTTGTCCATATTTTCCACGGTGTTCCGCTTCACCTGTATTTCCCTTTCACACTGCCTTTCATGGCGATCCCCATGAGTGGGAAAAACTCGGTAAAAGAGCCTCTCCCCTGCATATCTGCAAGAGGATTACAGCCGCCTCGCCGAACGGAAAGCCCAGGCCGGGCAAAACGCCCGATAGAATGCGGTTTCCCGGAAACCCTGCACGGACAAGTATTTCGTTTATTATAAGCATAGCGCCATTTTGTGTTTATTGGGTGAAGGGAGCGCCGCCAAGCCCAGTTCTATACTGACGTTTGCTTGCGGCGCTCTTGAGAAATGCCAGAGGCATTTCTCCCAAACGGTATTTTGCAGTAAGCCGCCCAGCTCGGTTCTATGCCGGCGTTTGCTTGCAGCGCATCGAAAAACGCTGTCGCGTTTTTCCTTAACGACATTATACCATAGCGCCGCCCAGCCGGGTTCTCTGCCAACGCTTTCCGGCGGCGCAATCGAGAAATGCTGTCGCATTTCTCCCTGCCGACATTATACCATAGAGATGACCGAAAGTCGATGAATTGACTTTGAGAATGCCTTTCCTCTCTGTTCCTTATTTTTATTCCTCTCATTCCACTATTCCCCTGCTCTCCGCTTTGGAAAAGCATTGACAAATGATTAACCGCACATTATAATTAAAATTTAGGTGGTTATACCGTCAAAAACAAGTGGAATTTACAAAATTCTGACCAGTCCCTGTAGCAGCGGGACGGGTCTTCGCAGCGACGCGGATAAATTCCACCCGGAGAGGATGGCGCCCTTTTTGGAATTCATCAACACCTTTATCGGCACGCCTTTGGGCTATGTCATGTGGCTGTGCTATCGTCTTTGCGCGAATTACGGACTGGCTATCCTTCTGTTTACCCTGCTGACCAAGATTGTGCTCCTGCCCATCAACATCTGGGTCCAGAAAAACTCAATCAAAATGGTTAAGCTCCAGCCGGAATTCAACTTTATCGCCGCCCGCTTTGTCGGCGACAAGGATAAAATAGCCGAAGAGCAGATGGCTCTCTACAAGCGGGAGAATTACCATCCTCTGATTGGCATCATCCCCATGCTGATCCAGATTCCCATCATTCTGGGGCTGATTTCGGTGGTGTATAATCCGCTGCAGCATTTGCTGCATATGGACCCAGCCGTCATCGCCGCTTTTACCGCGCAGGCGGAGCAGCTTGCCGGCGGGCCTCTCGGCTCTACTGCACAGCTCAAGGTGATCGAGCTGATCAAGGATCCCGCCGCCCTCGGCAGCTTTGCCGCGCTTTCGGTTCCGGGCGGGGATGTGAGCGGCGCGATCGCCGCCATCCAAAACCTCCACCTGACCCTGTTCGGCGTCAATTTCGCCCATTTTCCCAGCCTGACTCAGCTGGACCCGTACTGGCTGTTTCCCCTCTGCTCCGGCGGAAGCTCCTTCCTGCTATGCGTGTTCCAGAACAGGGAAAACGTCCTGCAAAAGGAACAGGGCTTTCTCGGCCGGTGGGGGATGGCGATCTTCCTGACCGCTTTTTCCACCTATTTCGCCTTCATTGTACCGGCGGGCGTCGCGTTTTACTGGATTCTCGGCAATCTGATCGCTATTGTAACCCTGCACCTGATGAACTGGCTGTACGACCCGAAAAAATACATCGACTATGAGGCGCTGGCGGAAAGTAAAAAGGCGCTGGCGGAAAGCCGGGCGGTGGAAAAGTCTCTGAAGCCGACCAAAGAGCAGAAGGCGCGGTCCAAGGCGGATTACAAGCGCTTTCTGGCTGCGGACAACCCAAAGCAACTGGTGTATTACTCCGAAAAAAGCGGCTTTTATAAATACTTCAAAGCGCAGATTCAAAAGATTCTGGAAAACTCCGACCTCACGGTGCATTATCTGACCAGCGACCCGAACGATCAGGTGTTCCAGTTGAACAATCCTCGGGTCGTCCCCTACTATGTGGACGACAACCGCCTGATTCCCCTGTTCATGATGATGGACTGTGACGTGATGGTCTGCACCACGCCGCATCTGGACGTGTACCACCTGAAGCGTTCCATGGTCCGCAAGGATATCGAATATATTTATCTGTCCCATGCCCCTCTCAGCCTGCATATGAACGTGGCCAAGGGCGCGTTCGACCATTACGACACTCTGCTTTGCGCCGGTCCGCATCAGCGTCGGGAAATCCGGGAACTGGAAAAATTCTATCACCTGAAGGAAAAAACGCTGGTTGACTGCGGGTATCCCCTGATCGACGAGATGGTCGCGGATTATGAAGGAATGGATCACCCGAAAAATGCGGTCAAAAAAATCCTGATCGCTCCTTCTTGGCAGGATGGAAACATTCTGGAGCGTTCCATTCATCCCATGCTGGAAAGCTTGCTCGGCAAAGGCTACGACGTTACCGTTCGGCCGCATCCGGAGTTTATCAAGCGGTATCCCGCCAAAATGCACAAGCTGATGGAACAGTATCAGGGCCGTTTCGGCGAGGATTTCCGGATCGAAACCGACTTTTCCTCCAATGTCACGATCTTTACCTCCGATCTGGTCATTACCGACTGGTCCGGCATCAGCGTGGAGTTTTCCTATGCCACCAAAAAGCCGTGCCTGTTTATCAATACGCCGATGAAGGTTCTGAATCCGGATTACGACAAGCTGCCCTGCGTACCGGTTGAGATTTCCCTGCGGGACCGGATCGGCCGTTCTCTGGACGAGGAACAGGCCGGGGAAACGGAAGAAGCCGTGCGTTACCTGCTGGACCACGCCGACGATTACCGGCGAGCGATCGAAGAAGCGATGCAGGAAACCCTGTACAATATCGGGCATGGAGCGGAAGCCGGCGCCCGGTATATCATCGAGGCGGTAGAGCGGCAGGAAGCGAAAGCAGCCGCCGGCGAATCGCTGTAAACAGCGTCGGCTGCCGCTTATGGGGGCCGCGCTTATTGGGGTCTCTGCACGTATATGCCGTCAATCACAGCATGAAAGGATGCGTAGTTTCATGAAAAAAGCCCTGTCCTGCCTGTCCCGTAAACTTTTCCTCGCTTTCTTCCTCGCCCTGTTCCTGATGGCGAGCGCACAGGCCTATCTGGATCCGGCCGCCACTTCCTATATCATTCAGGTGATATCCGGCGTAGTGATCGCCTGCGGCGTAGCCGTGGGTATTTTCTGGAAGAAGATTCGCCTGTTTTTCCGGAAAATGAAGATGAAAAGCCTGCAGCGTAAAATTGCGAAAAAGGGAAACAAGGACGGTCAGTAAACCTACCCGATCGATCGGCAGTCTTCCTTGCCGCGGCGGCTGCGGAGTCTGGCACGGCCGCGGATTCAATAATAAGAAAAACCATGGGCGCGTATCCTGACGGATACGCGCCCATGGTTTTTGACGTCCTGAAAGGGAAGACTACGACTCAAGCGCCGCGTTTTATTCGCGATAGCCGCCGCGGAGATCATCCAGAATATCCGCGGCGGTTTCCTCCGACTTCTCCTCTGTTTCCGAGATGGAATTCTCTTCTCCCGATTCCCCCGCCGCATCATCGGCCGAGGCGGTCTCCTCCGGAAGCGCGTCGTCCGGAACCGTCCGGGCGAACAGCAGAACTAGCGCCGTACACAGGGCGAAAATACCCATGCCGAGATCAGGGAAGCCAGCCAGCCGGCTGGCCTCGTACGCCGCCGTTTCTCCGGTCATGTACAGTGCGATACTGGTAATCGGACCGGACAAAGACATAATGACCGTACACAGGGAATAGACCAGCAGCATCCGGGAAGTCTTCTCCGGTTCGGTTTTTTCCCCCGTTCCGCTGATATACCGCGCGAAGGAGAAAAGAAACAGCATTGTAAAGATCAGCATCACAAAATCATAAAAGCTCTGGGACACCTGCACCGCACTGGCATAGGACAGCTCGTACCGAACCAGGCGGAACCATATCCAAAGCACCGGGGCCAGGGCCGTCAGCGCCAGCGGAGTGGTGCGGCGGACCGTGCCGCTTGCGAGGGCAATCCCCAGCCAAAGCAGGAAAAAGCCGCCCAGCACGCCAAAAAGCAGCGTCAGCGCCAGGGAACCCGCGTCCAGCGGGCTGATGACCATCGTATTCGGCGGCGGCGTAATTCCGTACCGCAGCCAGAGCCAGCTGTCAAACAGGGAAGCGGTCGCCAGAACTCCCCCCGCCGCCAGCACGGCGATGGCGAGAGGAAGCCGCGCCCGGGCACTCAGCTGCGACACGCGGGGAACTGTTCCCTTTCCGGCCAGAATCAGCACCAGAACGGCCACAAAGGCCGCCACCATGAGTGCGATCACCGCGTAGCTCAGATGAAAAGTGCCGTTGTTGGCGTCCTGCATTTGCGGAGTCAGGAGAATACGCATCACCGTGGCGGCCAACGCAGCCGCCAGCGCCACAAAAGCGGCGGATTTCCGAACAATTGTATGCATGGGTCCGTTCCTTCCTTCCGGCACAGTAAAATTCAAAAGGCCTCTTTCCGCCGGAGGAAAGACGCCGGATTGACAGAAAGAAACCCGCCGGCCCGTTCCTTCGCCGGCAAAAGGGCGCGGCGTTTCCTCCCCAACCGTTCCCGGATGAACAGAAAAAACGCCCTTCCGCTATTATATAGCAGAAAGGCGGGAAAGAAAAGCCCGAATTTTTATTTTCTCCCGGATTCGGCTCGAATATGGCCGCATAACAGCGAACAGCACGGCGCGGAACCCGTTTTTTCAGCGTTACCGGTCTTCCAGCGGCAGATATGGCTGCGGGCGGGCAATCGCCTTGTAGGCGGGGCGGATGATCCTCCCGCCGGTCAGCAGCTCTTCGATGCGGTGGGCGCACCAGCCCGCCATCCGCGCCACGGCAAACAGAGGGGTAAACAGCTCCTCTCGGATACCAAGGGTACGGTACACCAGGCCGGAATACAGGTCGACGTTGGCGCACATGGCCTTGGTGTTCTCCTTGGTCCGGGCAAACACGCCGGGAGTCAGGCGTTCCACCGCCTCCAGCAGGCGGAAGTCCGGGCCGAGTCCCTTTTTCTCCGCCAGCCCCCGGGCGGCTTCCTTGAGGATGACGGCGCGGGGATCGGACAGAGTATAGACGGCGTGGCCCATTCCGTAAATCAGGCCGGCGCGGTCCCCCGCTTCCCGATTGATCAGCCGGGTCAGGAAAGCAGCGATCTCCTCGTCGTCCTCCCAGTCCCGTACGCCTTCCTTGATGTAATCCAGCATCTCCATGACCTTGATGTTCGCACCGCCGTGGCGGGGTCCCTTCAGGGCGCCGATCGCCGCTGCGATGGCGGAATAGGTATCGGTGCCGGAGGAGGAAAGCACCCGCGCCGCGAAGGTGGAGTTGTTCCCGCCTCCGTGCTCGGCATGCAGCATCAGGCAGAGGTCAAGCAGCCGCGCCTCCTCCTTGGTATAGACGGGCTCCGCCCGAATAGAACGCAGGACGGTTTCCGCCGTGGACAGGCCGGGAAGGGTCGGATGGAGAACCATGCTCTCCTTGTCGTAATGGCGTCGTTTAACCTGATAGGCGTACCCCATGATGGTGGGGAGCATGGCGATCAGCTCGATCGACTGGCGAAGCACGTTCTCCATGGACAAATCCTCGGGATTGTCGTCATAGGAATACAGCGCGAGAACCGAACGGGCCAGCTTGTTCATAATGTTCGGAGAGGGCGCCTTGATAATCATATCCTCCGCGAAATATTCCGGCAGTTCCCGGCATTCGGACAGCAGGGCGCTGAACCGCTCCAGCTGGGAGCGGGCGGGCAGCTTGCCGAACAACAGCAGCCACACGGTTTCCTCAAAGCCGAAGCGGTCCTCTTCCATGCAGCCGTTCACCAGGTCATGAATATCGAAGCCGCGATAGATAAGCCGCCCTTCTACCGGAGAGCGCTCCGCCTCGTTGATTACATATCCATGCACATTGCAGATCAGGGTCAGCCCGGCCATCACGCCGCTTCCATCCGCGTTGCGGAGTCCTCTTTTCACACCGTATTTCTCAAATTTTTCCGGTTCGATCCGGTTATTTTTCCGAAACTCATCACATAAGGATGTGAGTGTATCGCTCTCAATTTTTTTCCGATTTTCTTCCATCATGGACAATCCTTTCCGAAGGGCCATCCCAAGGCCGCATTACCATTGATTATAGGCACTCCCCAGAGCAAAGTCAAGGAATTGTCTTCGTTTTTTCATCCTTTTCTTAGAAATTATGCAATATTTCGATTTTTACAATTCATTTAAGCTCAAAATCATTCCGGTTTTTTGCATCTGTTGTTGTAAAAGATGAAAGTTTAAATAATTCCGTATTCATTTTTGTTTTCCGTCCGGACATGCCGGGCCGAAAGAATACGGCGAACGGAAAGGAGCAGGCCTGTGACAGACTGGAAACGTTATGTTTTGTGGATTCTTGCCGTGTATCTCATTCTTCTGCTAATCCCTCTCCCCTTACTCGGGAAGGACAGTGAGGGGGGCCATACGGAACTCCCCCTGGTGCGTCCCTCCACAACCGAAAGCAGCGAATCCTCGTCATCGTCGCCAAACAGTTCCTCCCCGGCCAAAGGAACGGCAGTGTTCCGCCTGCTGGATGAAGAGACCGGAACGGTTTACGAAGTGGCCGACCGGGATTTTGTTGTAGGAACGGTGGCGGCCGAAATGTATCCCACCTATCACGCGGAAGCGCTCAAGGCGCAGGCGGTCGCCTCTTACACGTATTACAGCGTACAGCGGGCGCAGGAACGCGCCGATCCGGACGCCGCCCTCAAGGGGGCGGATTTCACCGACACGCTGTCCGGTCTTCCCCGCTATTACTCGGACAAAGAGCTAAAAGAACGCTGGGGTGAAAATTATGAAGCCTATCACAAAAAGGTAACCGAAGCGGTGGATGCGGTGTTTGGCCGGACGATCACGTATAACGGCGAGCTCATTCTGGCGGCATATCATGCGATCAGCTCCGGCGCCACTGAGGACGCCGTCCTGGTCTGGGGCAGTTCCCTTCCCTATCTCCAGCCGGTAGCCAGCCCGGGCGACAAGCTGTCCCCCTCCTATCAATCGACAGTCTCCTTTACCGCCGACGAGCTGAAGTCAAAGCTGGTCTCGTTGGAGGGCTGTACCCTGGGCGACGACCCCGCCGGATGGATCGCAGCCGATCCCAAAGTATCCGCCTCCGGCACCGTGACCGGCATCGTTATCGGCGGAGTGGAGATGACCGGAAAGCAGGTACGGGAACTGCTGGGCCTCCGTTCCGCCTGCTTTACCGCCGCTTATGACAACGGCCGCTTTGTGTTCAACGTCCTCGGTTACGGCCACGACGTGGGAATGAGCCAATACGGCGCCGACTATATGGCGCGGCAGGGCTCAAACTGGGAGGACATTCTGCATTACTATTATACCGGTGTGGTCATCACGGAACCGGCCGGATAAACGGTCGGCGATCCTGACCAGGAAACAGTAAAAAACAACATAACGAAAAGAGGGCGTTGCAAATTAAGCGATTTTGCAACGCCCTCTTTTCTTCCGTCGAAGGTAAGCGGTACGGTCAGGCCGTTTCCTTCGGCGCTTCCTGAAATTCGAAAAGGTAATCCACCGTCAGTTCCGGGAAATAGGCCTCCCGGATCTCGACCGCTTCCTCCAGCTTCAGTCTCCCCCGTTGGTTCAGCTTGGCGGAAAACGTTCCGGGGTTTACGCCGATGGTTTCCGCTATCATCTCATTGGTGATTCCCAACCGCGCCATTTCCGCCCGCAGATTGCAATACCCCGCCGTTCGCTTTTTTGTGTTCGTTGTACCCGCCGCGTCTCTCATGCTCTGCATATTTTCCGCACCTTTCTTTTGACGATTTGGTATTCAGTTTCCCCGGCTTTTCGCGGCTTTCCTCCCCCTGAAAGGTATACTGCGAAACCTACTGGAAGAAATCTGTAGGATTTACCCATATAATACACTATATTGAATTAAAAGTCAAGGGAATCCGAAAAGTTATTAACTTTTTTGAGTAAATCATTCTTGCTTTTTTCTTTTGCAGAGGATATAATGGAAATATCTGCAGAGAGAACCGGAAAAGCGGAATGATCTCCGCCGCGCGGAGCGACCTCCTCCGTATGAAAATCCGGTCAAACAATCCGACAACGGTAAGGAGTGAGTGAAATGGCGGCAATCCTCTCGATCGAAGAACAGCTTAAACAGGAAATCCTATCTCAGTATCGCAGCGTACGCGCCTTCACACAGGCAATCGGCCTGCCGTATTCCACGGTGGACAATATTTTCAAAAGGGGAATCGGCGGCACGGCGGTCACCACGGTAGCGAAGGTGTTTCAGACTCTGGGACTCGAGCTGGACAGTATTGGCCAGAGCACCCTTCGGTCCAAGGAGGAAGCGGCGCCTCCCCACGCCGTTCCCGATGTAGCGGACGCCCAGCAGTCAAGGCTGCTGGATAATTACCGATCAATGAACGAGCAGGGACGGGAAACGCTGGTTCGCCTGGCCGACGATATGGTAGCCGGCGGACGATATGCGACGGGGAACACCATTGCCTTTTATGCCGTAGCCCGTGGACGGAAGCCGGCTTCCGCGGTGAAAGGCCGGCACTTCGATCCGCAGAAGGTAGACGGGATCGACGGCGAGGACTTCTGATGTTCTATTCACCGGATTATCGCCGCGCTACGGAAGAGGCCGGCCGTATTTTCGTGAAAAACGGGGTGACGGCCTTTCCTCTGAATCCTGTCCGTCTGGCCAATCAGGCTGGAATCAAAATCCTGCCGTATGAGCAGTTTTCCGAGTTGGCGGATATCCGCCGGGAACGGCTGATGGAAGTGTCCGGCGACGGCTTTTCCACCTGCGTGGAAAAGCAGTTTTTCATTATTTACAATGCCGACGTACGACCCCGCAGCCGAAGGCGGTGGACGCTGCTCCATGAATACTGTCATATTCATCTGGGACATGTACCGGACACTGGCGACCTGCTCCCCTCCTATCCCAACGAACGCTATCTCGAAGCCGCGGCGGACGAGCTGACCAGCTGCCTGATCGCTCCCCTTCCTCTGCTCTTTCTCTGCCGGATCGAAAGCGAAGCGGAACTGACCCGCTGCTTTGGATTATCGGGACAGGCAGCGGCGAACGCCTTCGCCGCCTATCGGAAATACCGTCTGGCGGATTTGCCCCCCGAGCTTGGTTACGGAAAAGCGCTGGATAATTTCCTTCCGTTCAGCATGGAGTACGTCTGGAATAAGGAAAAGGCGGCAATGCATCAGCATTACCGCCGTGTAGATGTCGATGGGGGATAGAGGCCCGACGTTTCCGTTTTTAACAAGATGTTACAATTCCATGAAAGTTTTCGGCTGGGGATTGTAAACACCGACGGGAAATGCTACCATAGAGTAAGAAAAACACTACGGAAAGGATGAATGTATAATGGCAAACCGCATGATTCTCAACGAGACAAGCTATCACGGCAAGGGCGCGATCAAAGAGATACCCGCCGAAGTGAAAAAGCGGGGATTTCAGCACGCGCTGATTGTCACGGACAAGGACCTGGTCAAATTCCAGGTGGTCAAAAAAGTGACTGATCTGCTGGACGAAGCGGGACTCGCCTACACAATCTTCGATCAGGTCAAGGCCAACCCTTCCGTAGAGGTGGTCAAGGCCGGGATCGAAGCTTTCCGCGCGGCGGGGGCGGATTATCTGATCGCCATCGGCGGCGGCTCCCCGACCGATTCAGCCAAGGGCATCGGCATCATTATGAATAACCCTGAATACGCCGACGTTGTCAGCCTGGAAGGCGCGGTGGATACGAAAAATCCCTGCGTCCCGATTATCGCGGTTCCCACCACAGCCGGCACCGCGGCGGAAACCACCATCAATTACGTCATCACCGACGAGGCCAACCGCCGGAAATTCGTGTGCGTGGACCCGCATGACATCCCGGTGGTCGCTGTTGTCGATCCGGATATGATGGCCAGCATGCCGAAAGGGCTGACCGCCGCCACCGGTATGGACGCGCTGACCCACGCCATTGAGGGATACACCACCCTTGGCGCCTGGGAGCTGCCTGACGCGCTCGACCTGCTGGCAATCAAGATCATCGCCCGTTCGCTGCGAGCCGCGGTCCAAAATGATCCGCAGGGCCGGGAGGATATGGCCCTTGGCCAGTATGTTACCGGCATGGCCTTCTCCAACGTCGGCCTGGGCGTCGTTCATGGAATGGCCCACCCCCTCAGCGCGTTCTACGATACGCCCCACGGCGTGGCCAACGCCGTGCTCCTCCCCTATGTCATGGAGTTCAATAAAGAGTACACCGGCGAGAAATTCCGGGAAATCGCCCGCGCCATGGGTGTGGAAGGGGTAGACGGCATGACCCCCGAAACCTACCGCGCTGCCGCCATTGGGGCGGTTCGCCGCCTGTCGCTCGACATTGGCATTCCCCAGACCCTGAGCGAAATCGGCGTGAAGGAAGAGGATCTGCCCGATCTTGCCCGAGCGGCTATGGCGGACGTGTGCACCGGCGGCAATCCCCGTCCCTGCACCTATGAGCTGGTGCTCGGCGTATATCAGAAGGCTTTCCGATAAAGCAGAAGGACGCAAAAGCCAATCAAAACCACCCGTTGAACGGGTGGTTTGAACAGGCCCTATAAGGGCCTAATA
>CAUGOD010000017.1 GCA_959601025.1 uncultured Oscillospiraceae bacterium | reverse complement strand
GGCTCTATCCTTCATCCTTTTTATTTATCTGTCCAATATGTATTGTAATCCTACAAACCTGCCGGACAGGCCAATTTATTTTGCACTGTCCGCTGTCTTTGCCACAAAGGCGAGACCGACGCATCCCGGCCCCGCGTGGGTACCGACGATTGGACCAATATCGCACGCCTTCGCATCTTTCACGGGAAAACGCGTCTCCGCCATCCGCCGCAGCTCCTCCATTGCTTCATGGACATTAGAATTTCCAAAATACACGGGATAGGTTTCGTCTAAGCCGTCCTTTTCCATCCGTTCCAGGAGCATCTGACAGCCGGCATTCATCCCTCGCGCTTTATTGAGACTGCAGACCTTCCCCTCCTGCAGGGTAACGATCGGCTTGATACCGAGCAGAGATCCCATCACCGCCCCGGCGGCGGAAAGCCGTCCGCCCATCCGGAGATATTTCAGATCGTCGATCACGGCGTACAGTCGTATCCGGCCGCTCAGCTCTTCCAGCCTTGCGGCAATCTCCCGCGCGGAAAGCCCCTCGTCCCGCAGACGGACAGCGGCCTCCACCAGCAGCGCCAACGCAAAGGTGACCTGCAGGGTATCCGCTACGTATATCTCCGCATCGGGAAACTGTTCCCGCGCGATCCGGGCGGAAGCAAAGGTACCGCTCAGCTCCCGGGACAGGGGAAGCAGCAGCACCTCATCCCCCGCCTCGACATACGGGCGCAGCACGTCCTCGAATTCCACCGGCGCGATCTGCGTGGTCTTGGGCAGTTCCTCCGCTTGGGCCAGTTTTTCATAGAACTGTCCGGCGGTCAGCTCCCCGTCGACAAATTCCTCTTCCCCGAAATTTACCCGCAGGGGCAGGATGGTGATATCCCAGTCCTCCTGACAGGAAAAGGGAAGGTCGCTGGAGCTATCGGTCACAATACGCACAGCCATTGTCTTACCTCCTGTAAAACAGGGCCAGGATAGGCCATTTTTAATTTGACTGTCTTATTGTTTGATAATCAAATAATCTTGGGGGTACTATAGCACATCCTATGGAGTATGTCAAGCGGGGACGCCCGCCCTCTAAAAAGGCTTCTTTTCGGTGATGTTGTTTTTCCTGGAACAACAAAGTAAACAGCAAAAAAATGAGAACAGCGCGGCCCTCCTGCCGCGCTGTTTTGTTTATCGGTTTCCTTCCTTTATTTCCGCGCCGGTTTTTTGACTTGCCTGAGCTGCATCGCGAGAACGGTCACATCGTCCTCTCGGCCCTCCTGATGCAGCCGGGCTTCGGCGGCGATTTCCTCCGCCAGCTTTTTAATATCGCCCGTCTTCGTATCGAAGCCGCGCAACGTTTCCTCAATCCATTCCAGCCCGCCGGCCATTGCCCCGTCGCTGAACAACAGCAGTACGTCTCCGTCCACAAGGACGTCGCTGCTCCGTTCGGCCGTGACGTCCCGCAGAATGCCAATCGGCAGGGAGGAGCGGTCAATCCGGGAAACCCGCCCCATACTGCATAGCAGGGAAGGAGCCGCGCCAGCCTTCCGGCTCTCAAACCGGCCGGTAAAGAGGTCCAGTTCCACGATATCGAGGGTGGATAGACTCTCGTCCCCCGATTTGACCAGCAGAGCGGAATTCACCATCCGCAGCACGCTTTCCGGGCCAAAGCCGGCCTGAATCAGCCGGGCGGTCAAGCCGGAAGCCATCGCCCCGTCCACCGCGGCCCGTCCGCCGCTCCCCATGCCGTCGCTGAGCACCGCATACCAGTTTCCGGCGCCGTCGGTAAAGGTCTCATAGGCGTCCCCGCAAAGCCTTTCTCCCGTACAGTGGAGCTGGGCGGCTCCAAGACACACCTGGAACTGCGGCTTTTCCGCCAGGGCAATTTTTACCGAATCGCCCAAACGGGTTACCACCGGATGATCCAACTCCCGGCCGCAGGCGTCGCTGAGGGCGGCCTCCCATTTTTTCTGGTTCAGCCGCACCCCCGCGTCGGATGCGAGGATTTCTACCGTCATCCGGTCTCCCCGGCCCAGCAGGCACACCGCGTCCTGCACGATCAGGCCAAACTCCTCGCACACCGCGATCACGCGGGCCGCCGCTTCGGTATCCACCCGTTCCGCCCGGGAGAAGTCCTCCGACAGCTCGTCCAGCAGCTCGGACATCCCTGCAAACTGGTCAGTCACCACCGCGCGGATTTCTGCGAGCCGCCGCCACGCGCCCTCCCGTACTGCGTATTCGATATACCCGGCGTTGATCCGGTTCAGCACGTCGTCGAGCCTTCCGCAATGGTTTGCCAGCGAGGCGGGAACGTCGGCGCGTTCCACCCGTCCCTTCTCCCGCAGGGCGGGCGTCAGGTCGTTCAGCGCGGCCATGGTGTCGCTGAAATGGCTCTCCCAGCAGTGCAGGCGAAGCCCGCAGACGCGGCAGACGTCGTCCGACACGCTGCGGTACACCGTTCCGAGATCCGGCGCGCTCAGTCCCGCCAGCTTGTGGGAAACCGCGTCCACCGTCTGCGCCACTTCATTCATTGCACGGGAGGCGTAATCCAGCCGAAGCACCACCGAACGGCGAAGCCCTTCCACCGACGGGATGTCCCGGGCGCTGACAAAAAGCCGGTTGATCCTCCGATCTACCGCGGCGGGCAGGGCGACAAAAATAATGGACGCGCCCGCCGCTTCGTAAATACCGATCACCGCGGCCGTCCCTTCGCCCACACCGACGGTTACGATCAGGTTGGCTACCACGAACGCGCCTGCCGAGGCAAACCGGCCGAAACGGGCGAAAATACCCGCCATCAGTCCGCCGAAAGCATACGCCACCGCCAGATACAGGTGGTCGGCGGAGCTCATCGCCATCGCCAGGCCGAGCACGATTCCCGCGATGCTTCCCCCCTGCTCTTTGCCGGAGCGGGCGAGCAGGAGAATCAGCACCACTGCGAGCATCCGGCCGGGAGAAATCCCGCTGAAGCTGAAGCCGGCGGCCGCCATCAGCACCACTGCGCCGGCCGTTACCACGCTGGCCTGTTCCTGCGCGGTCATCACCCCATGCAGGGGGGCGTTTTCCAGCAGATTCACCGTGGTGGCGAAGAAATAGGCCGAGCCGCCGGCCAGCAGTCCCTCCGCCAGCGCCAGAAGAACATCGTAAGCGTCCAATCCCCCGACGGCCGACAGCGCCATACCCGTCGCCGCCACCGAGAGAAAGGAAATGACCGGCGCGAAAACCGGATGACGGGACACCGAACGGATGCCGCTCAGCGACCATTTAATCCCGGCCACCGCCACCAGCGCCGCGATATACCGCATCGGGACCGCCGTCCCGCCCGGCAGAAGATATCCCACCACCGCGCCTATGTACGCCGCCACCGCTCCCGCGCCGGGAACCGCTGCGGCAAAGCTTACGCCGAAGGGCGCCATCCCTCCGTACACTCCCGATGCTCCCGCGCGCGGCGTCACCAGACCCAGCAGGAGCCATACGACCACCAGCGCCAACTGACGGGACGCGCTGTCCAGCGCCGCTCCGCTTCCTGCACCGCCCGGGCTTTTGTCCCGGATGTTTCCGCGGGCCTGTCCATCGCCTGCGCCCGCATATGCCTTTTGCTTCAACGTCCTCACCATCCTGCCTTTTCAATGAACCGATTGAACCGATCGGACTGAATTCAGTGGAGCTGTGCGGAAAAGCCTGTCCGCGCCCGCATCCGAAAGCGAACGCCGCCCAGCCGATCGTATAGGGCGGCAATCCTTATTATAAAGGAGCGTCCCCGGCCTTTCTGTCGGATACAGGGCGCATTTTCTGCGTTTTTCCGGCGAAAAAGGCCGCCCTCCGTCGTTCCGCCATGCTCCGGTGCGATCCCCCGCAGGGCGATCCCCCGCAGGGCGATCCCCCGCAGGGCGATCCCCCGTAGGGCGTTTCCCCACAGGGCGATTTATCTCGAGAAAGGCGGAAAGAGGGAGACGACTTTCCGCTCATCCACCGTCCGCCATTCTCTAAAAGACAGCGTGCGTTTCCTCTTTGCGGTAAGCTGAGTCTGCCGGCGTTTATCGGCGACGTCTTTTTTCAAAGGACATTCCGGCATGGGATGCGGGAGGACGGCGCAAAGAACTTAAAAATGGACAGGACGGCAAAAAAATCCCCGGGATTTCTTGCATTTTGCTTTATACGGGACTATAATTTTAATCGTGCACAACAGCGAGGATGCTGGAATGGAAAAATCCACGCCGCTCCGGAGCTCCCGAGGCGGCGCGCAGCCGAAAGGAAATGGTTATAGATGAAAATGCAGATTCCGGTGGAACGGACCAAATCACCCAAGGCGAAGCCGACCGACAGCAGCAAGCTGGGGTTCGGCAATTATTACACCGACCACATGTTCCTTATGAACTATGACGCCGGACAGGGCTGGCATGATCCCCGTATCGTCCCCTACGGCCCGATCGCGTTGGACCCGGCCGCCATGTGCCTGCATTATGGTCAGGAGGTTTTTGAGGGGATGAAGGCCTACCACACGCCGGATGGCGGAGTGGCGCTTTTCCGGCCGGAAAAGAACATGGCCCGGATGAACCTGTCCAACGACCGCCTTTGCATCCCACCCATCGACGAGGAGTTCGCGGTGGAGGCGGTCAAGGAGCTGGTGCGGGTGGATCAGGACTGGATTCCCGACGGAGAAGGCACGGCGCTGTACATCCGGCCCTTCATCATCGCGGTGGACGCGCATGTGGGGGTGCATCCGGCCAATCACCTGCTGTTTATCATCATTCTCTCCCCGGTGGGCGCGTACTACCCGGAAGGGATTAACCCGGTGAAAATCTATGTGGAACGGCAGTATGTCCGTGCGGTCAAGGGCGGCATGGGTTTTGCCAAAACCGGCGGCAACTACGCCGCCTCTCTCAAGGCGCAGGACGTGGCGGCCGGGCAGGGCTACACCCAGGTGCTTTGGCTGGACGGCGTGGAGCGCAGGTATATCGAAGAAGTGGGCACGATGAACGTGTTCTTCAAAATCGGGGATGAGATCGTCACCCCTGCGCTGCAGGGCAGCATCCTCGGCGGCATCACCCGGATGTCCTGCATCGAACTGCTGCGCTCCTGGGGCTACACGGTGAACGAACGCCGCCTGGCGCTGTCCGAGGTGGAGGAAGCCGCAAAGAACGGGCAGCTGATGGAAGCCTTCGGCACCGGCACGGCGGCGGTTATCTCTCCGATCGGCGAACTGAAGGTGGACGACGAGCACATCGTTATCAACGACGGAAAAATCGGCGGGGTGGCGCAGAAGCTGTACGACACACTGACCGGCATCCAGAACGGCCTGCTGCCCGACCCCTTCGGCTGGATGGTGCGTATCTGATCCGATCCATAAGCGATAAAACGCCGGGGAAGCCTCCCCGGCGTTTTTGTCCGGAAAGGGAGGGGTACAGAGAACATGACGGGGAAGGACATGCGGGAGCTTATTTATACCGTGCCGGAATCCTGCGAGGGGACGACGGTGCAGACCTTCCTGCGAAGAACCTGCGGGGTATCCGCCCGCCTGCTCGCCCGGCTCAAGCGGGTGGAGCAGGGAATCACGGCGGACGGCGTACACATCCGTTCGGTCGACCGGCTGCGGGCGGGGCAAACGGTTCGCCTGCGGCTTCCGGCGGACGCCGTCCGGGTGGAGGGGGCAGATATGCCCCTGGCGGTGGTGTATGAGGACGAGAGCGTGCTGGCGGTGGACAAGCCGCCCTACCTTGCCGTCCATCCCTCCGCCGGGCATACGGAGCCTACTTTGGCTGCGGCGGTGATCGCACACTTCGAGCGGGAAGGGAACGCCTTCGCCTTTCGTCCTATCAACCGGCTGGACAGGAATACGAGCGGGCTGCTTCTGGCTGCGAAAAATCCTCATGCCGCCCATCTGCTGGGCGGATCAGGAAAGGGCGGAAGAGTGGAAAAGGAATACCGCGCGCTTGTCCTCGGACGATTGGAGGGCGAGGGAGTGATCGAGCAGCCCATCCGGGTGAAGAAGGGCTTCGGCATTACCCGGGAGGTAGGGGCCGGCGAAGGAAGCAAATACTGCCTTACCCGTTGGGAATCTCTCGCGGCGGCGGACGATCTTTCCCTCCTCCGGGTGCGGATCGAAACGGGGAGGACCCACCAGATTCGCGTGCATATGGCCTGGCTGGGGCATCCGCTGGCCGGGGATACCATGTATGGGACCGATGGCGGCACCCTTCCCCGGCACGCCCTCCACTGCGGGGCGATGCGGTTCCGCCATCCGGTCTCCGGGCGGGAGGTCGCGCTGACCGCCCCGCTGCCGGAGGATATGGCCTCGCTTTTGCGGGAGCGGGGTTGGGATGACCGCCCGGATCGTTGGGGCGGATGGGAAAACGGCGCCGCCGAACCCGTTCGCCTCGAAGAAAAATCGTGTGGATTCTATGCGGATGGAATATAAAAAAGCGGAAAAATTCGGTAGATTTTCTTAATGTTTTCAATTCCGACACCGATAAAACGGAAGATAGTGGTATAATGTCGCCAAGGAGAAAAGCGACAGCATTTCTCAATTGCGCCGCCGGACAAGGCTGGCAGAGAATCCGGCCGGGCGGCGCTATGGTATAATGTTGCAGCTTCCCGAGGAAAGGAAGGAATGTCAATATGCCCGCGCTTGTCACTCATTATGAATTTGCGCTCCGTGTGTTTTCCAAGCTGAAAAAGGCGGGAATTCCCGTCGCCAACCGCGAAACGGCGCTGATTGGCGCGCAGGGACCGGATATTTTCTTTTTTCACCGGGTCCTGCCCTGGGAGCCGGGGGAAAGCTATGTGACTACGGGGCAGAAGCTGCATAAGATCAGCCCGGCGCGGACGTTTGAGGAGTTTCGCCGGGTGCTGAACCGGGAAAAGCGGCAGTATGACGCGATGCTGGGCTATGTGGAAGGGTTCTTCTGCCACTATGCTCTGGACCGCGCCGCCCATCCATATATCCTTTGGGCGCAGAAGGAACTGGAGCAGGCCGACCCGAAATATGGGAAAAACACGCATCAATACCATTTCCGGATCGAAAGCGCGCTGGACACCCTCACTCTTCGACGGGAATCCGGGCGGCTGATCAGCGATTTCAAGCTGCAGGCCGTGCTGCCGAAGGATCACGACGGGCTGTACCTGTCGGTCGGTCGCCTGTATCAGCCGGTGGTGAGCCGGCTTTTTGGAATGAATGCGACGGCGGAGCATCTGGCGCATGCTCCCGGGGATATGCGGCAGGCGCTGTTTTTTATGACCGACCGTTCCATGCTGCGGCAGAAGCTGCTTCTTCGTCCGGTGGAACAGCTGACCAGAGGCGGGCACTTCGCCACCTCGCTCCTCCGTCCGCTGAAGACCGGGGATTGGGATTACGCCAATGAAAAGCATAGGGAATGGAGCAATCCTTTCGACGAGAATTACCGGAGCACCGACAGCTTCTTTGACCTGTACGACCAGGCAGCCAATGAGGCGGCGGATATGATTATCGAGTTTCTCGGCGCGCTGCCGGAAGGACGTTCCATGCAGGAGATTACCCAGGACCGTGGTTTTTCCAGCGACCTGCCCGGCGTGTACGAGCTGAAGGACGGCGTGCGGGATGCCTTATAGGCTTTTGGAATTCTACAATATACGATAAATTAAGTATATAAGAAGGGGCGCTGCACAGCATGACAAGTATGGAACGGATTGCGAGCTTTCAAATTGACCACACCCGGCTTCAGCCGGGCATGTATACGTCGCGGGTGGACGGGGATGTGACGACCTATGACCTCCGCTTCGTCCGGCCCAATACGCCGCCCTATCTGGAAACGGCGGCGATGCATACCATTGAGCATCTGTTCGCTACCTACGTCCGGAACAGTGCGCAGGGGGAATCGGTGATTTATTTCGGCCCGATGGGCTGCCGCACCGGCTTCTATTTTCTGGTCCGAGGAATGGAAGCGGAGAACGCGATCCGGCTTACGAGGGCGGCGCTTACCTTCATCGCCGATTTCAGCGGGCCGGTGCCCGGCGTTTCCGCGGAGGAGTGCGGTAATTATCGCGAGCATGACCTTCCCAAGGCGCGGGAATATGCACGGGACATGCTCCATATATTGGAAAACTGGACAGCGCCTATGCTGGTTTATCCTGCCTGATTTCGGTATAATTCACCATTGGAATCGACAATTGAGGAAAGTATTTTAACAGAAAGTCATAAACTTCCTCGGCAAGGGTTGCAATCTTGTAACTTTTGAGTATAATAGAGTACAGGTTGTTACAAGTTTGTAACTATTTTCGGACTTTCGACGCCGGCTCCGGCCAAACGGCCGCGCCGGGGTTGACGGCGGCGGGACGCTTTTCCGGGATGCTTCCCGGAGGACAGGCCCGAGGCCGAAAGGTCTGATTGGAAGGAAGTGAGCCGTTTGCCATTCAACGGGAATGAAATCGCACAGCGTGCCGCGCGGTTGATCCGCAAGCTTCGCGATGGCGTGAAGACCATTGTCTGGCCGCGCTTAAAAACCGCCTATCGTTTTTGTTATTCCGTGTCCTACCTGACGGGGATGCAGACCGTACGGATGGTACGGTTTGCGGGGAAGCGGCTGGTTCGCTGGCTGGCTCCCGTCGGCCGTCTTCTTTATAAAGCGCTGGATTTTCTGGCGCTCCGTCATTTTCGTGCAATCGGCAGAGAAGCCGTCCGTTTTGTGAAGGGCTTCCCGCTTGCCGTCCGCCGTGTGAAAGAGGCGTTTCGCCGCCATCCTGTCTGTGGGCTGAAACAGCTCCTTTTGCTGCCGTTTCTGGCGCTCCGCCGCCATCGTTACGCGCTGACCAGCATCCTGAATCTGGCGGCGCCGATCGCGGCCGTGTTCCTGCTGGTGTCCACCGTCAATTATTGGAGCCGTCAAACCTTTGCCCTGGCGCTTGAGTATGACGGGCAGACGCTGGGCTATATCGCCGACGAATCGGTATTCGACGAGGCGGCGGCGATGGCGACCGGGCGGGTCATTAACACCGATAATTCCTTTGCGGTGCAGCGCACACCGAAAATGACGCTGGCTGTGGTGTCACAGTCCGAAATTATGGACGAAGCAGCGGTCTGCGATATGATTCTCCGTTCCTCCAGCGATTCGATTGCCGAGGTGTGCGGCCTGTATATTGACGGTACGTTCGAAGGGGCTGTGCAGTCCCGTACCGAACTGGACGCCGTGCTGGATTCAATTCTCGACGCTTACCGCGGCGACGGGGAGGAACGGGTGGAATTCCTGCAGGATGTGGAGATCGTCGAAGGGCTTTACCCGATTTCCACCGTGAAATCCGCCGAGGAAATGAAGGCGTATCTGACCCATCAGACCGTGGTCGATAAGTATTACACCATTATTCCTGGCGACGCGCCGCTTTCCATTGCGGCTAAAACGGATATGACGCTGGATCAGCTCCGGGCGCTGAACCCCGGTTTTGATAAGAACATCTTTCCGGATGTGGAGGTGCTGATCCAGAAGGCGCAGCCTTATCTGCGGGTGCAGGTGGTTCGCACGATCCAGTATACCGAAACCATTGATTACACCACCAAAAAGGTGGAGGACTCGAACTACTATATCGGCTATCAGAACGTCCGTACGCAGGGCGTGGAGGGCGAGCGCTCCGTGACGGCGGAGGTCACCTATCTGGATGGGCTGGAGCAGTCCCGTACGATTCTTTCCTCCGAAGTGACGAAGGAACCGGTAGAAAAGGTGGTCGTGGTCGGCGCGAAGAAGGTCAATCCGAATGTCAGCGCGGAGGGCGACGGCGTTGTGACCGGCAAATTCATCTGGCCGCTGCCGAGCTGCAAAATGGTTTCTTCCGGCTATGGGTACCGAAACGGCCGTTACCATGCCGGCGTGGATATTTCGGGTAACGGCGTGTACGGCAAGGAGATATTGGCCGCAGACGGCGGAACGGTGGTAGAGGTCAATCCCAGCGGATGGGGCGGCGGCTACGGCCTGTACGTTATCATCGACCACGGCGGCGGATATCGCACCGTTTACGCCCACTGCAGCAGCATTAACGTCCGCGTTGGCCAGAAGGTCAGCCAGGGCCAGTTGATTGCCCGTGCCGGAAACTCTGGCAACAGCTACGGCGCGCACCTGCATTTCGAAATCCGGGTGAACGGCCAGTCGGTGAATCCGCTGCCATATATCCAGTGATGAAAACAGCTTGATGACAAAAATCCCCGGGAACCATGTTCCCGGGGATTTTCTGCGGTTATGTGTTTATGTGCCTATCACAGCATTTGTGACGCGTCCGCGGCTGCCATTGGTATACCGCCGGGTCTCTTATTCCTTATAACTCAACGTACCGTTGGCGGCGGCCTTCAGATAGGCGTTGATAAAGCCGTCGAGGTCGCCGTCCATCACAGCGGAGATATTGCCGGTCTCGAAGCCGGTGCGGTGATCCTTTACCATGGTATAGGGCATGAAGACGTAGGAGCGGATTTGACTGCCCCAGGCGATCTGCGCCTGTCCGCCTTTGATGTCTTCGATTTTATCGTAATGCTCTCGTTCCTTGATTTCCACCAGCTTGGATTTCAGCATTTTCATAGCCACATCCCGGTTCTGGAACTGGCTGCGCTCGTTCTGGCAGGCGACGACGATGCCGGTGGGGATATGCGTGATCCGGATGGCGGATTCGGTTTTATTAACGTGCTGGCCGCCTGCGCCGCCCGAGCGATAGGTATCGACCTTCAGGTCCTCCGGACGAATCTCCACCTCGATTTCATCGTCGATTTCGGGAATGACCTCCAGCGCGGCGAAGGAGGTGTGCCGACGGCCGGAGGCATCAAAGGGGGAGACCCGCACCAGACGATGTACGCCGGATTCTCCCTTGAGATAGCCGTAAGCGTTGAGTCCCTCCACCAGGATAGAGGCGCTTTTGATGCCGGCCTCGTCTCCGTCGAGATAGTCGAGGATTTTGTACTTGAAGTTGTGCTGTTCCGCCCAATGGGTGTACATGCGGTAAAGCATCTCCGCCCAGTCCTGCGCCTCGGTGCCGCCCGCCCCCGCGTGGAAGGTTAAAATCGCGTTTTTGGCGTCGTATTCGCCCGAAAGCAGGGTGGAGAGACGCTGCTCCTCCATAGAGGACTGTACCTTTTCCACGCCTTCGGCGCATTCCTCCAGCAGGGAGAGGTCCCCTTCCTCGTTCGCCAGCTCGATCAGGGTTAGGGTATCGTGATACATCTCCACCAGCGCGGCGTAGCCTTCGATCTTCCCCTTCAGCACGGCGGAACGCTGGAGGATGGTCTGCGCGTTCTCCATATCGTCCCAGAAATTCGGAGTCGCGGCCTTTTCTTCCAGCTCGGCAAGTTCCCTCCGTCCGGCAGTCAGCCCGAGCGCGCCTTCCAGATCGTCGATATCCGGCTTCAGCCCTTCCAGCCGCAGCCGCAGTTCGTCAAATTCCAGCATGGGATTTCATCCTTTTCCGTAAAATCGGGCTCAAAAGCCCGTCCCTGAATACGCAATAACGGTATTATTATAGGGGATTTTCCATGGCTTGTAAAGGAAAAAACGGCGAAAAAAGCAAAGAAAAGACCCGACGGGACTTGACGGAGCCCGTCCTTCCTGCTATACTATTTTGGTGCCGAAACGGCACGACGCATTTTTGCGTGAAAATTCATCCTTGCCCCAGCCATTCGCTTGGGGCCATTAGGCCATGAGGAGGTGCAATAGTATGCCCACAGTCAAAGGTTCTTACGAGGCCGTCTTTATTTTCTCCATGACGCTGGGAGAGGACGGTATCGCCGCGATGGTCGAGAAGTTTAAAACCCTGATCGAGCAGAACGCGGAAATCGGCGAGGTGGACGAATGGGGAAAGCGCAGGCTCGCTTACCTGATCAACGATGAAGCGGATGGCTTCTATGTGCTGTATAAGTTCGTCAGCGGCCCGGAATTCCCGGCCGAGCTTGACCGTATCAGCAAGATCACCGACGGCGTGCTCCGTTCGCTGATCATCCGCAGCGACAAGAAGTAAGGAGGGAACGAAGGATGCTGAATGTAGTATGCCTGATGGGCCGCCTGGCGGCGGACCCGGAGCTCCGGCACACGCAGAACCAAATCCCGGTCACCAGCTTCCGTATTGCGGTGGACCGCACGTTCCAATCCAAGGGCCAGGAAAAGCAGACCGACTGGATCGACATCGTCGCCTGGCGGAATACCGCGGAATTCGTGGCCCGGTATTTCCACAAAGGCTCGATGATTGCCGTTCAGGGAAGCATCCAGACCCGCTCCTACACGGACAAGGACGGCAACAAGCGCACGGCGTTTGAAGTGGTTGCCGACAACGTTTTCTTCGGCGAATCCAAGCGCGACAGCGGCGGCGCCCCCGCCGGGAATCGCTATGATTCGCAGGTTCCGCAGTTCAGCGAGTCCGCGCCCGCTTTCTCCACCGCCTCTTCCGGCGATTTTGAGGAGATCGTAGGGGACGACGAGCTGCCGTTCTGATCGCAGGACGAGCGGACCCCTTCATTTTGTTGTAAAGGAGGCCAAAATCCATGGCTGACAGACCTGAGAGGTCGGAGCGCCCCAACCGCGGCCGTAAGGGCCGCCGGAAGGTGTGCAGCTTCTGCGTCGATAAGATCGATACCATCGATTACAAGGATGTTGCGCGTCTGCGCCGTTTCATGTCTGAGCGGGCGAAGATTCTGCCCCGCCGCGTGACCGGTACCTGCGCCCATCACCAGAGGGAACTGACCGTCGCGATCAAACGCGCCCGTCACATTGCCCTTCTGCCTTATGTGAGCGATTGATTGACAAGCTGTTAAAAAATGGGACGTGCGGAGCTGTCTGCGCGTCCCATTTTTGTTTGTCTAGAAAGCAAGCAAAAGCCACGCGCTCTGTATAAACAGAAGCGCGTGGCTTTTGCCATTCCGGTTATCCCGGATACTGCTTTTTCAGGTTATTTTTCATTACCTTGACCAGAGGGAAGAGAAGCGCGGTGATCAGCACGACGAGCAATCCGCCGATGATTAATCCCAGCAGAGCGGAACGGGCCAGATTAGCGAACAGCGTCTGCATCTGGACGGGCGTAATGTTCAGCCTTGTATAAGCTCCCTGGAAAAAGATCACTAGGGGAACAGGCAGAATCATCAGCGAAGAAGCGGACAGCGCATAGATCACATACCGAACGGCCTGATGCTTAAAGGGGTGAATGTGGAAAAGCAGCAGCAGCATTAGAATCAGCAGCACGGATAGACCGATCAGCGCGATTGGAAAGACTCGGTCGAACAACTGACGGATCGGCGCAAAGGTCTGCAGGAAGGGAACGGTGGTGAGCCGTTCATATTCCTGGACGCATAGGTCGGCGAGGTTGGAGAGGTTGTCTTCCTCTTCTTCCCCCACCTCATACCCGTTATCCTTCGCGTATTGATGGAAACGCTCCATCAAGGATTCGCGCAGGGGGCTTGGATCAAAGGAGGAGGACACTCCCGCCATCGTTTCCCGGGCTTTTAGCGACATGTCCCGGGAAACCGCGGAGGCGGTAACCAACCCGTCGAATACCGAAGCATCCAGCGCGCTGGACGCCGCGACATCCTTCATGCTTTCGGTGATGGTGTCCGCCATGGCGGTGCAGAATTCCGAATCCATCTCTCGGAGAACAAAGTTGCCGTGAAAGACGGTAGCGGCCAGGCTGAGCAAAATTACCAGCATGGCGGAGCAGATAGCAATCAGAAACGACAATACCGAACTGATTGCAGCGCGGATTTTCCGTTTTTTCATGGTTTATCCGCCTCCTAACCTGCAGAACCGGACACGATTACCGGACCGGAAACTTTATCGGCATAAACAAAGAATCGCTTGGAGGTCAAACCGAGCGTGTCGAATGGATAGCAGGTATAGAGAATCAATTGCTCCTTTTTTTGCGAAAGATCATAGGCTGATTTGTCGTTGGCCGCCGCAATGCGGGTTTCGGTGATCTGATATTCATACACGCCGTAATTGGTGGTGATAGTGACAATATCCCCCGCTTGAACATTTTGCAGGCGGTGGAAGGCGGCGTTATTGTGTCCGCCAATCAGGAGCGGCTTCCCATAGCCGGAAATGGAACTGCCAATATACTGGCCCACGCCGCGCTTCAGCACGGCGCTGCTGTCCCCAAAATAAAGATCGGTGCTGATGGAGACGCTGGCAATTTCCAGATTGGCATAGTGCGTACCGTATACGGGCATTTCCACCAGGCTTTCGTCGACCGTGTCCTGCCCGGTCGGCTGATTTTCCTGCGGCTTTCCCTCAAAAATCGTGTTGATATGAGAGGAATAGTCCGGCGGCGTATCGGATACCACCAGACTGAGAGAGGAAATCAGCGGGGAAAGTACGGGGGAAAGGGCGAAATACAGCACACCATAGCCGATAATGCAAAAAAGTAATGGCATATAAAAATATGCCATTACTTTTTTTACGGTTCGGGATCTACTCACTTCGCAGCGAGCTTGGATTTCTTCGCCACCACGGCGCAGCCAGCCAGCAGGACAGCGGCAAAGCCGAGAACAGCAACGGTAGCGCCCGCGTTCGCACCGGTGGTCTTCACCGGGGGTTCCATGGTCGCAACAACCTTGCCGTCCTTATCGATGACGGTGATGGTGTTCTTCGCAGAGTCGAAGACAACCTTCAGGTCGACAACCGCGGCAGCGGCCTGAACCTTTTCGGCGATCTTCGCCTTGTCAGCGGAAGACAAGTCCGCGAGGTCGGTCACGCCGGACTCCTTGACGACTTCGATCGCCGCATTAACCTGCTCGACAATCGCGTCGGCCTGTTCCGCAGTGATTTCCACATCGTCTCTCTTCAGGTAGTTCTCCGCCTGCGTTTTGTACTCCGCCGGCAGCTCCACCTTTTTGCCGTCCACCGTAATGCTCTGGCTGACGGCATCCAAAACCTTCTGCTTGTTGGCGTCCAGATTGGCTGCGAACGCGGAGAAGGACAGCGTAGCCGCCATCGCAACCGTAGCGATGCAGGCAATCATTCTCTTCATGGTTTTCATCTGTTCTGTTCCTCCTAATTTATGGTATTCCTGCAAGATGGTAACTTTATTATAAATGATAGCGGCGGAAAAAGCAACCCCGAAATAATGAAGATTTATTTACCAATGTCTCCGTCTTTTTGACTAAATAGGCAAAATAAACATTTATATACTATATATAAATCCATGTAGAAAAAATCTCGATAAATTAGCGGAACGCATACGTCATTTTTAAATGAATGCACAGTCTAAAAGAGAATCGTTGTATGTAGATCAGGTAGACAAAGAGATTATGAGAGTGAGCTGCGAACGATGGGGAGTCTGTGCAAAAAATCTTGTGGAATCCGCCAATTTTAAAATTGGGTGTTTCCATCACCAGTCTCTTGTGATATAATCGACCAATGGGTTCCCTTTGTCGCTTTTTGCCGGTTTTCTGATAAATTCGGAGTAAGGCTCTGTTTTGCGGAGCCTATTACTGAGAGTTATGGTTGTGTCATTGGTATAGGTATACCCCTTTATTTATTAAGGAATACTAAACAGCGGGATGGAAATGCCGACAGACGTTTCTCAATTGCGCCGCCGGACAAGGCCGATCGGGAATCCGTGTGGGCGGTGCTGTTGGCAGAACCCGCAAATAGAAAAGCGAGTAAAAAAGCGAGTAAAGCGGGTTAGATCGAAAAAACGGAATTTTGATATTGGGATCAAAACACCTTCCAGACATAAAAGGAGGCGGGCCTGTGCAGGGGTCGTTGGATTTATCCGAGTTATTGCATCTGTTTGTCCGAAAGCTGTGGCTGATCGCGCTGGTATCCATTGCGGGTCTGCTGGCGGCGTTTGGCGTGACCAAGTTGATGCTTACGCCGCAATATACGTCGTCGGTGCAGATGTACGTCAGCAGTTCGCAGAGCGAACAGCCGATTACGCTGAATGATATCAATACCGCGCAGAAGCTGGTGAACACATACACCGTCATTGTGCAGAGCGATACGGTGCTGGAGAAGGTAATCGCCGCCGTTCCGCTGGACTGCACGACCGCGCAGCTCCGCAAGGCGCTTTCGGTATCCTCGGTGAACAATACCGAGGTGATGATGGTGAAGGTGACGACGGACGATGCACAGCTTTCGTCCGAGATTGCCAATAAAATTGCCGAGATTGCGCCGGAGTCCATTATCCAGATCACGAAGGCCGGCTATGTCGAGCTGGTGGATTCCGCCAAGCCGGCGACCTCCCCGTCTTCCCCCAACACCAAAATGAATTGCATTCTCGGCTTCCTGCTCGGCTTGATCGCCAGCGTACTTTTCGTTGTGATTCAGGAGATGCTGGATACCCGCGTGAAGGGTGAGGAAGACCTGAAGAAGTATTACAATGTGCCGGTGCTCGGCGAGATTCCCAACTTTGAATCCCAGTTTAAGGGAGGGTATGAGCGGAAATGAGTAAGAACACCTCCCAGCCGACCGCCGGCAAGGCCGGCATGCTGATTTCGGATTCGTCTCCTTTTCAGGTGAAGGAAGCCTTTAAAACGGTGCGTTCCAACCTGCTGTTTACGCTGGCTACTACCGACAGCAAGGCGTTCACGGTGAGCAGCCCGCTGCCCAGTGAGGGAAAGTCCACCTCCTGCGCCAATCTGGCGATCGCTTTTGCCCAGACCGGCGCGCAGGTGCTGCTGATCGACTGTGACCTTCGAAAGCCGATGGTGCACCGCCTATTTCGTCTATCGAACGACCGGGGGGTGACCAGCGTTCTCTGCGGTGCGAACAAGATTGAGGAAGCGCTGCATCAGGATGTTAAGCCAAATCTGGATGTGATGCCGGCGGGGCCGCTTTCCCCGAATCCTTCCGAGCTGCTTGGTTCAGCGCAGATGTCGGAGCTTCTGTCGATTGTGCAGAAAGCGTACGACTATGTGATTCTAGACACGCCGCCGGTAAACGTCGTGTCGGATGCGCTGATTGTTTCCCAGCAGACGGCGGGCGTGGTCCTTATACTTCGTCAGAATCAGTCCCGGCACGACCAGTTGAAAAAAGCGCTGGAAAGCTGCGAAATGGCAAACGTCAACGTTATGGGCCTGGTCGTCAATGACGTAAAGGCGCAGGCCGGCGGTTATTATAAATATAAATATAAGTATAACTACGATTATTCCACCAAAGCATGACCTGCTGTTCGGTCTCTGAACAGGAATGGGTACCGGAATATTAGAAACGCCATCCGGCGTAACAGCAGCGACGGGCTCCCCGCGCCGGAGGCGAAGGGAGGCGTCGCTGTTTTTATGATGAAGTACGACTTTCATACCCATGTGCTGCCTGGCATCGACGACGGGGCACGGGATTTGCCGACGTCCCTGTCCATGCTGTCCCGGCTTCGGGAGCAGGGGGTGGATACGGTGGTCGCCACTCCGCATTTTTACGCCCACCGGCAGGAAGCGGCCCAATTTCTTGAAAACCGGGCCGCGGCGCTGGCGGCGGTGAAGAACACCGCGAATGGACTTCCGGCGGTGCTTCCCGCCGCGGAGGTCTATCTGGAGCGGGGGCTGCGGGATTTGGACCTCCGCCCTTTTTGCATTGAAGGAACCAACGCAATCCTGGTGGAGATGCCCTACGCCCGGCAGGAAAGCTGGATGCTGGAGGAGGTTTACCACTTCTGTCTTACCCAGTCCCTCACGCCGATATTTGCCCATCTGGACCGGTATCTCGATATGTATTCCAAGCAGGAAATTCAGGAGATTCTGGATTTTGACGACGCGGTGATCCAGGTGAACAATTCCGCGTTTCTCAGCAGAAAGAGCCTGAAAGCCCTGGTCGGCTGGGTGAAGCAGGGGACGCCGCTCCTTTTGGGAAGCGATTGCCACAATCTGGATTCCCGTGCGCCGAACCACGAACGCATTCCCGGTATCGTCCGTTCGAAATTGGGCGATGGTTGGCTGGCTGATTATCATCGCCGGGCGGCGGCGCTTCTTTGCCGGTAGATTTCGGCAGTGGGGCATAAATATGTAAATAAATTCATGAAGGTTGATAAAGAAGAACTCCCGCGGGGCGTAAAACCCTGCGGGAGTTCTTTGCGGTTTTCACACTCTTTCCTCCGACACCCGTCGTCCGTTCTGTGCCCGCGGTGGAAAATGTGGAAAACTCGCCGGCAAGGCCATGGGGAATCGTCGGATTTTCTTCGGGGAAAGTGGGCGGTCGAAACGGGACGAATCGTCCAAAATGGTGGGAAATATTTGGAAGTATTGCCCGACAAACGCCGAAAGGACGCCGGGAGAGGCTCCTGCTTTCGCCGAATAAGGAAACCTTTGGAATATTCGCGTTGTTTTCTGGGGCGCTTTCCCGCAACAAAGGGAGATAATGGGAAAATCCACAAAATCGCTTGAAAATTCTTGTTGGAAATCTGAGCATGACTCTTGCATTTTGCAAAAACAACCTTTATAATGATACTCAAGTGGCGGGAAGTAGGGATAAGTGGTGGGAAGTGGTGAGATTCAACACTTTCCACGGAGTTTTCCACCGGTTTTCCCGGGACAGGCTTTCCCAAGGGGAATTTTCCTCGGAGGAAAGAAGGTTTTTCCGCCGGCTTCCGTTTAAAAGGGACGGGCCCGCGGGGACGAGACGTCGATCTCCGATAAGAGAGACAGGCCTTCGAGAAGGCCGGAAGGACAAGGACGACAAGGATGCTGTACGGACGATTCCAACACAACATCGATGCGAAGGGGCGCATTTTCGTGCCCGCGAAGCTTCGGGAAAAGCTGGGCGAGCAGTTTATCGCCGCGGCTGTGATGGATCATTGCGTCTGTCTGTATTCCATGGAGGAATGGGACAAGCTCCAGCAGGGGCTGGCGGAAATGCCCTTTACCAAGGCCCGTAAACTCCAGCGGTACCTATCCTCCAATGCGGCGGACGTCCAGGTGGACGCGCAGGGGCGAATCCTTCTTCCAAAGCACCTGCTGGCCTACGCCTCGCTGGAGAAGGAGGCGCTGGTGATCGGCGCCGGCAACCGTGCCGAGATTTGGAACCCGGCAAGCTACGAAGAGGACAGCGGCTCCATGACTCCGGAAGAGGTGGAGGCCGAATTTATGGAGCTTGGATTCTGATGGGTGCGAACGGCGAAAGGGCGGTGCGCGCGGTTTGAACAGCCTGGATGAGAAAAACGGCAAAAGCGCGCGGCCTTATCACATCCCGGTGCTGCTGGAGGAAACCCTGGCGGCGCTCGACGTTCGGCCGGACGGCTTGTATCTGGACGGCACAGCGGGCGGCGGCGGCCACTCCTTTGCTATCGCGTCCCGCCTGGCAAACGGCCGCCTGATCGCCTTGGACCAGGATCCCGATGCGGTGGAGGCTGCGTCAAAGCGGCTGGCCGGACTGCCGGCGACGGTGGTGAGGGCCAACTTCACCGAAATGGAGCGGGTGCTGCAGGAGCGGCAGGTCGGATTGGTGGACGGTATCCTGCTGGATATCGGGGTGTCCTCCCATCAGCTGGATACGGCGGAGCGGGGGTTTTCCTACCATATGGATGCGCCGCTGGATATGCGGATGAGCCAAAGCGGCCGGACAGCGGCCGATCTGGTCAACACGCTGGACGAGCGGGAGCTCTCCTCCCTCTTTTTTCAGTATGGAGAAGAAAAATATTCCCGGCCGATCGCGCGGGCTGTCGTGAAGGCGCGCGGGGAACGGCCGATCGAGACGACGGGGCGGCTGGCGGAGATCATCCGCGACGCGGCGCCCGCCGCCTACCGGAGGGAAGGACATCCGGCCCGCCGGGTGTTCCAGGCGCTGCGGATCGCGGTCAACGGCGAGCTGGACTGTTTATCCGAAGCGCTGGATACGGCTTTCCGGTGTCTGAAGCCAGGCGGACGGCTGGCGGTCATCACCTTCCATTCTCTGGAGGACCGGATGGTCAAGCAGCGGTTCGCCGCCTTCTGCCGGGGCTGTACCTGCCCGCCGGATTTTCCGGTTTGCGTTTGCGGAAAAACGCCGGCCGCGCGGCTCGTCCTCCGCAAGCCGGCGGAGGCGTCCGCTGAAGAGCTGGAACGCAATCCCCGCGCCCGGAGCGCCAAGCTCCGCTGCGTGGAAAAAATCCACGAAGCAAATGGGGACGGGGCGGACAAACAACAGTAAGGCCGATAAAGCCAAAACGTTTTGCAAAAACAAACGCGGGGGACAGCTGTCCGCCCGCAGATCGTATACAGGGGGAAGGGGACGCATCATGGCAGTAAACAGGGGAACGGAAGCCTATGATCTGTCGCTGTTCGAGCCAAAGCCGGCCAAGATTGTGGAGCTGAAGCCGAACAAGAAAATGCTCAAGGCGCAGAAAAAGAAAGCGAAAATTCAGGCGATCCTGAATACCATGGCCACGCTCTGCGTCGCGGCGGTCACGGTGTCGGTGCTCGGGCTGATGATCGCGAGCCGGGTGCGTATGACCGAGCTGGACAGCGCCATCAACCAAAAGGAACAGCGGATTGTGGAGCTCCAGAGCGAAAAGACCCGCCTTACCGACGAGCTGGCCCGCAAGGTTTCGACAAAAAGCGTCGAGGAATACGCCACCAACACGCTGGGGATGCAGAAGGTCGAGGCGTATCAGATTGAATATATCAGCGTGGACGACGGCGATAAGGTGGAAATAGCGGACGAGGGAAGCGACAGCATTCTGGAGTCGATTGGCTCGGCTATTTCAAATTTTTTCGGCCAGCTGGCATACCTGTTTGAGTGATCCAATAAGTATGAGATGGGGAAGGGGCGACCCTTCCGGGAAACACGCTGAGAGTTGGGATGAATGAATCTTGACTCTCGTTTTCTTATTCGACCGGACGAAATCGTCAGGAGCCGGCGCGATTTCCCTCTGCGGGGCGCGGGCCGGACGCGGCAGAAAGGATCGACGATATGGCGAAATCAGGAAAAAACGCGGTGAAAGCTACGGCGACTACCAAGGCGCCTACCCGCCAGATGTGGCGCCGGTCGGTGATCGTTCTGGTTATCCTGATCGGCTTCTGCTTTTCGGCGGTGATCGGGAAGCTTTCCATCCTGCAGATCGTTCAGGCGGACGAGTGGCGGGAAAAGGCTGTGGAACAGCAGATGAGCGACACCATCATTTCCCCAAAGCGGGGCACGATCTACGACGCGAATATGACGGTGCTGGCCCAGTCCGCGACGGTGTGGACGGTGATCATGTCCCCGAAAACCATCGAGGACGAGGACGTGCGGGTGAAAATCGCGGACGAATTGTCCGCCATGCTGGAAGTGGACCGCGAAGCGCTGTATAAAAAGACGCTGAAAACCAATAGTCAATATGAGGTTGTCAAGGCCAAGATCGAATATCCGCTGGCCCAGACGCTCAGTGACTGGATCGATACCAACAAACTGACCGGCACCTTCCGGATTATCGAGGATTATAAGCGGTATTATCCGCTGAACAACCTTGCCTCCGAGGTGCTGGGCTTCACCGGGACCGACAACAACGGCCTGTACGGGCTGGAAGCGTATTACGAAAAGACCCTGGCCGGCAAGCCGGGACGGATCGTCACCGCCAAAAACGGCTGGGGGGATGAGATGTCCACCAAGATGAAATTTGAAAAGACGGTGGACGCCGAGGACGGCAATTCCCTGGTGCTGACCATCGACAGCGTGGTGCAGTATTACGCGGAAAAATACCTGGAGCTTGCGGTGAAGGAAAACGGCTGCACCAACCGGGGCGCCGTTATCATCATGAACGTGAACACCGGCGGCATCGTCGCCATGGCCACCAAGGGGGATTTTGACCCGAACGACCCAATGACGGTCACCGACCCCGACGAGGCTGCGGCGATCGCGCTGCTTGCCGGGGACGAACGCTCCGCGGCGCTGAAAAAGGCGCGGGAAGCGCAGTGGGTGAACAAGCCGATTTCGGATTATTATGAGCCGGGCTCGGTTTTCAAGGTGTTTACCTCGGCCATGGCTCTGGAGGAAGGCGTCGTGTCGGAGGAAACCTCCTTCTACTGCAAGGGCTCCATTACCATTGCAGGTACACGGGTCGGCTGCCATAAGGCGGGAGGCCATGGTTCCGAAAATTTCGCGAAGGCCATCTCCAATTCCTGCAACCCCGCGTTTGCTGAAATCGGCCAGAAGCTGGGCCGGACTCTGTTCTGGAAATACTACCAGGGCTTCGGCTTTACCGACCGCACGGGGATCGACATGCTCAGCGAATCCAAGGTGACCTCCCTTCTGTATCACAACGAGGAACAGCTGAATGTCATGGAGCTTTCGGTTTCCGCCTTCGGTCAGACCTTCAAGGTGACCCCGATCCAGATGATCACCGCAATGGCGGCGGTGGCCAACGGCGGCAAACTGGTACAGCCTTACGTAGTGCAGCAGGTGCTGGACGCCGACGGCAATGTGGTAAAAAACACCGAAACGACGGTCAAACGGCAGGTAATTTCCAAAGAAACCAGCGAGCGGCTGTGCAGGATGCTGGATGTGTCGGTAAACAGCGGCTCGAAAAACGCCTATGTCGCCGGTTATCGTATGGCCGGCAAGACGGGTACGTCGGACAAAACCGACCAGAACAATGCGACCGGCACCAGCAATGTCGTCGCCTCCTTCTCCGGTTTTTCCCCCTCCGACAACCCGCAGTATGCCATCCTTGTGCTGCTTGACGAGCCGCAGGTGGCGGTGCGTTTCGGCGGCACCATCTCCGCGCCGGTGGCGCAGAAGATTATGACCGAGGCCCTGCCCTATCTCGGGGTGGAGCCGGTCTATACCGAGGAAGAACGGGCGGCCATGGAACGCACTACGCCCGACGTGCGGGAGAAGGACGTCTCCACCGCCCAGACCATGCTGACCAACAGCGAGCTGCGGTACAAGGTGGTGGGCAGCGGCTCCACCGTTCTCCGGCAGGTACCCGATAAAGGGGAAACTATTCCGAAAAACGGCATGGTGGTGCTGTATACGGATGAAAGCGAGATGTCTAAAACCACCACGGTGCCGGATTTCAAGGGCATGACGCTGGCTCAGGCCAACGTGGCCGCCGCGAACGCGAATATCAATATCCAGATGATCGGCCTGGAGCTGGACGGCGGGACGGCGAAAGCCGCCTCTCAGACGGTTTCCCCCGGCGAACAGGTTCCGCTCGGCACGGTGGTCAAGGTGAATTTCGTATACGAGGACTCGATCGCCTAGCCGTTCCTTTCACGGGAGCCTTGGTTTCTTTGCCGGGGAATAAGGACGGCCCATTTCTAAAGAAAAGAAGGGATAGAAGGATGAAGCTTTCTCAGATATTCAGCGGCATTCCGGTAACGATCGAGAAGGAGACCGGCGATCGGGAGATTGCGGGGATCACCTGCGACTCCCGCCGGGTTGGACCGGGCTGGGTGTTCGTCTGCATCCGGGGAACCGGGGAGGACGGCCACCGTTATGCCGCGCAGGCGGAAAAAGCAGGAGCGGCGGCGATTGTCGCAGAGGAGGCGATCGGCTGTCCCGGCTGTACCGGGTCGGCGGCGCCGGTGCTGGTTCCTTCTGCCCGGCCGGTCTGGGCGCAGATGTGCGCCAACTGGTTTGGCCGGCCGGGAGAACGGCTGCACCTGATCGGCGTTACCGGCACCAACGGCAAGACCTCCACGACGTATATGCTGAAAGCTGTGCTGGAGGCCTACGGGCAGAAGGTCGGACTGATCGGCACTATTCAGAATATGATCGGGGAGCGGGTGCTTCCTTCCGCCCATACTACCCCCGATCCCTATGACCTGCAAAGCATGCTGGCTCTGATGGCGGCGGAAGGCTGCACCTACGCGGTGATGGAGGTTTCCTCCCACGCGCTGGATCAGGAACGGGTGGGAGGCTGCCTTTTTGATGCGGCGGTGTTCACCAACCTGACGCAGGATCATCTCGATTATCACGGAACGATGGAGAACTACCTGGCGGCCAAGAAAAAGCTCTTCACCCTCTGCCGGCATGCGGTGGTGAACGCGGACGACCCATGGACGGAAAAGCTGACGGAGGGGCTGACCTGCCCCATCGTAACCTATTCCGCCCATCTCGACCAGGCGGACTATACGGCGAAAAATGTACGGCCCCGTCCCGACGGGGTGGATTTCGAGCTGGTGGGAACCGCGCAGATTGGGCGGGTCCGACTGGCAATCCCCGGCCTGTTTTCCGTGTACAACGCACTGGCGGCGGCCGCCTGCGGCCTGACCCTCGGCCTGCCGTTCGACCGGCTGGTAGACGCTCTCTGTCATGCCAAAGGGGTGAAGGGCCGGGCCGAGATCGTGCCGACCGGCCAGGATTTCACCGTGGTGATCGATTACGCCCATACCCCCGACGGGCTGGAGAAAATCTGCAAAACCATGCGGGAATGCTGCCATGGCCGGCTGGTCACCCTCTTCGGCTGCGGCGGAGACCGGGATAAGGGAAAGCGCCCGAAGATGGCGGCCGCGGCCGCCGCGCTGTCCGATTACCTTGTCATCACATCGGATAATCCCCGTACGGAGGAGCCGGAGGCGATTATCCGCGATATCCTGACCGGGCTGCCGGCCGACGGAGGAAAGGCCGCCTGTCCGCCCTATACGGTGATTCCCAATCGGGTGGAGGCGATCCACTGGGCAATTCGGAACGCGCAGCCGGGGGACACCCTCCTTCTGGCCGGCAAGGGGCATGAAACCTATCAGGTGCTGAAGGACGGAGTCATCCATCTGGACGAGCGGGAGGTCGTTGCAGACGCGCTGAAGGAACGGGCGTCCGCTGAGGAATAACGCCGTTCCGTAAAAGCTCAGGAAGCCTGAAAAGGCGGACGGAGAGAAGACGAAATCCGGGATTTGAGGGGAAAATCAATGGATATCATAAAGACAGCAATGCAGTTGTCGGACGGGGTTACTATCAATTTTACCAAGATTACGGTGGTGGGCGCGGCGGCGCTGGCGGGCTTCCTGCTCGCCGCGCTGGCGGGCCGCTGGGTGATCCCGGCGCTCCACAGGCTGCATTTCGGGCAGACGATCCGGGAGGAAGGGCCTGCCTGGCATAAGAAAAAGCAGGGGACGCCCACCATGGGCGGCGTGCTGTTCATCGGGGCGACGCTGCTGGCCTTTTTGCTGGCAGTGGCGGCGTGCGAGCTGTTCCTGCCGAAACGCGATAAGGTGCTGGACACGCCGCTGAACGCGACCCGGCTGTTCGGCGGGCTGCTGCTGGCGTTGGGCTGCGGGGCGATCGGCTTTGCGGACGATTACATCAAGGTGGTCAAAAAGCGGAATCTCGGGCTGACGGCGGGGCAGAAAATGTTCGCTCAGCTGCTGGTCGCGCTTTGCTACGCCCTGTCGCTCTATATGGCGCGGGGAAGCGAGGTGAGCGTTCCGTTCATCGGCTCGGTGGATTTCGGCGTCTGGTTCATTCCGTTCTGTATGTTTGTCGTGGTGGCGATGACGAACGCGGTCAACCTGACCGACGGCATCGACGGCTTGTGCGGAACGGTGACGTTCGTTGCCATCCTGTTTTTCCTGATCGCGTCGGGGATCATCGGGTATTTCGGTACGGGACTGCTGGCCGCCGCCGCCGCCGGCGGCGTAGCCGGCTTTCTGGTGTGGAACCTTCACCCTGCGAAGGTGTTCATGGGGGACACCGGCTCTCTTTTCCTCGGCGGGCTGTTGACCGCGCTGGCCTTCGGCATTAATCAGCCGTTCCTGCTGGTGCCGGTGGGGATCGTGTATATTGCGGAAACCCTGTCGGTGATGCTGCAGGTAGCCTATTTCAAGCTCACCCATGGCAAACGGCTGTTCAAAATGAGCCCGCTGCACCATCATTTCGAACTGTGCGGATGGAGCGAAAACAAGATCGTGCTGGTATTTTCGCTGATTACGCTGTTCGGCGGGCTGCTCTCCTGGTATTTACTGGCCGTCGCATAAAGAATACTGTCGGAATAGAAAGCGGAAATCGCGACGGAGAGCGGCGTTTGTGCATAAACGCGGGCGCTCTCCGCATACTGTGTAAAGAACTCCTGTAAAAAAACGTAAACCACAGCAAGCCGCTGAAGCGGCTGGAAAGGCGAGGTCGAATCCATGGCAGCATCGAAGTCCGCGGCGCATTCCGCCGCGCCGCCCAAACCGAAAAAACGATTTCGCCTGTTTTCCGTATCGCAGGGCTTCGATATGCCCTTTCTGATTATCCTGATGATTATTCTGGTGGTTGGGCTGATCAGCCAGTTTTCCGCCAGTTATGCGTATTCCTATTACTGGAACGACGGGGACAGCTTTTACTTTATCAAACGGCAGTTAATTTTCGCCTTGATCGGCGTGGTGGCCATGCTGATCATCTCTACAATCGACTACCATGTCCTGCATCATTTCGCCATTCCGCTGATGCTGGTGTCTTTTGTCCTGCTGGGCATCGTGCTGATGCTCCCCAGTTCCACCGGCATCCATCGCTGGATACGGCTTCCGGGGCTGCAGTTTCAGCCGTCCGAGATTGCCAAATTCACTCTGATCCTGCTGTTTGCGCACCTGATCTCCATCAATCATAAAAAGATGAAAACCTTCCTCGCGGGGTATCTGCCCTTTATGGTGATCCTGGGCGTAACCTGCGGACTCGTTTTTCTGGAACCGCACCTGTCCGGCACCATCCTGCTGCTGGGCATCGGGATCATTATGATGTACGTCGGCGGCACCCGGCTGCTGTACCTGCTGGGAACGCTGGGTTTGGGCGTGGGCGCGGTCATTTACATGGTTTTCGTCAAGGGCTACGAACAGGACCGGATCAACGTCTGGCTGCATCCCTTTGAGGCATACGCTACCAACCGGGATGAGGCCTGGCAGACGATCCAGTCCCTTTACGCGATCGGCTCCGGCGGCGTGATGGGGCAGGGGCTGGGGAATTCCCGCCAAAAGCATCTGTTCCTGCCGGAACCCCACAATGATTTTATTTTTTCGGTTATCTGCGAGGAGATGGGGTTTGTCGGGGCGGTGCTGGTGATCGTGCTGTTCGCCCTCCTCTTGTGGCGGGGTATTACCATCGGCATGAAATCGCCGGATAAATTCGGCTCCATGCTCGCGGTCGGGCTGACGGTGCAGGTCGGACTGCAGGCCGTGATGAATATGGCGGTGGTTACCAACACCATCCCGAACACCGGTATCAGCCTGCCGTTCTTCAGCTACGGCGGCACCTCCCTGGTCATGCTGTTGGCGCAGATGGGGGTGGTGCTTTCGGTCTCCCGGAACGCCTCGCTCGGGAAGGGGAAGGAACCATAGCGCCGCCTGCAGGGAAGCGATGCCGGCGCTCTGCGGCGGCGAAAATAAAGAGTCTATTTTCGTCCCGGCTTACGGTGGGGAGCGGCGCGCATTGGTAACAGGCGCAAACAGGCGGCGCCGCTTACTGCGATGCCACCGCTTATACATAAACAGGAGGAATTCCCATGCGCGTATTGATGACGGGCGGCGGAACAGCGGGACATATCAATCCCGCGCTGGCCATCGCCGCGAAAATCCGGGCGGAGCAGCCGGACGCTGAAATTCTTTTCGTCGGCGCAAAGGGCCGAATGGAGACCCGGCTGGTCCCTGCGGCGGGCTATCGGATCGAGACGGTGGACGTACGCGGTTTCCAACGGCGGCTTTCGCTGAAAAACGTCGGACGGAATATGGCCGCAGCCGTCCATGCGGTGACGGCCGGGATGGATTCCGCTCGTATCCTTCGTAAGTTTCGTCCGGATATCGCCATTGGGACGGGCGGCTATGTCAGCGGTCCGGTGCTGCGGAAGGCGGCGAAAATGGGGATTCCGGTGCTGGTGCATGAGTCCAACGCTTTTCCCGGCGTGACGGTGAAGATGCTGTCCAAATGCGCGGCGGCGGTGCTGATCTGCGCCGAGGACGCAAAGAAATACCTGCCGTCGGAGGCCCGCGTGGTGGTCACGGGCAATCCTCTACGCCCGGAATTCCAGCGTCTCGATCGGGAAAAGGCCCGCCGGGAATTGGGCGTGGACAACCGTCCGCTGATCCTGTCGGTCGGCGGAAGCCTGGGGGCGGAACGGGTGAACGCCGCGATGGCTGAGGTGCTGGCCCGCAGCGTCAAGGACGGCCGGTTCCAGCACATTCACGCCACCGGGAAATCGGGCTGGGACTCCACCCGCGCCCGTCTGCGGGAGCTGGGAGCGCCGGAAAACGCGCCCGGCATTACGGTCAGGGACTATATCGACGATATGCCCCGCTGCATGGCGGCGGCCGATCTGGTGATCTCCCGCTGCGGGGCGATGACCCTGAGCGAACTCCCCGCGGCCGGGAAGCCTTCGATCCTGATTCCCTCCCCCAATGTGGCGGAAAACCATCAGTACCACAACGCGATGGCGCTGGTGAACAAGGGGGCGGCGGTCTGCATCGAGGAAAAGGACCTGACCGCCGATGCGCTGTGGAAAGCGATGGAACGGATCGCCTCCTCGCCGGAGGAGCTGCGGCGGATGGGGGAAAATGCCCGCAAGGCCGCGATTCTGGATGCAGACGAGCGGATTTACCGTGTGATACAGGCCGTGCTGACAAACGGTGGACGGCTGCCGGAATAGCCGGAATAGAATCGAATTAAAAAAAACAGAAAAATATCAGAAATTTTTGCCATTCCATGGTTTACAAAAAGAGGACTTTTTTCTCTTTTTTAGAAAAAGCTGTTTGAAAAGGCGAAAAGAAAAACGTGGCCGAACAATGTGCCGACGTAAAAAAGAACGTGGGAAACCCATTGGGTTTCCCACGTTCTTTTTTATGGAGATGGTAGGGTAAAGACATAAATATTTTTCCTTGCCCGGCAGGCTGTTTATCCAATTTCTTTTCTCTTTTATAAGCCCTTGAAAGCGCATGTTCCCCATCCGCTTCAGTTTATTGGGAAGGAAATGCCGCTTTTTCAGGGCTTGCACAGCGAGACAAAACGGCGTAAAGTGCATCCATACGGGGCGCATTGGAGGAGGACAGGCTGATCGGTGAGGGAACAGGCGGGGAGGGCTTCCGTCGGGTTCAGGATGCGGCATACTCTTTGGAGAGGATGGCGGCGATTTCCTGCCGGATGGTCTGCTCGATTTGTTCCGACCATTCTTCGTATTCCTGCTGCTCCGCTTTTTTCTCGGCCTGAATTCGCTCATAATCCGCCTGCCGGTAGACGCGGGCGGCTTCCAGCGCCGCCTGATGGGCGTCCGATCCGAACAGTCCGTTATTCGCGTAGGTCTCGTTTACCCTCCGCTCGCGGTCATACCGCTCCAGGGCGATTTCCTCCAGCTGCCGGGTATAGTTCGCCTGTGCGCTTTCATGAGCCGCTTCCTTTTTGTCGATCCGTTCGGCGTATTTTGCCCGTACCTCGCGGGAGACGGCGCTTTCCGCCTCTACGGTGAGGGGCGGCCTGGTCGTCCGGGAAGCGGTAGTCCGCGCGCTGGTCGTTTTTGGAGGGGACGCGGTTGTTCGAGGCCGCACGGCGGCGTTTCCGGTGCGGTGAATGGAGACCGGAGCAGTGGAGCTGGTGGAAGTGGTTGAAGCCGCAGAAGAAGCGGAGGACGAAAAAGAGGAAGCCGTTTGGGGAATGGAAGAGGGCGAGTTCCCTGCTCCGGCGGCTGACGAGGATAAAGCGGAAAGCCCCGGCTGTGCCGGAGCGGAGAACCCATGAGTCCCGGCACGGAAAATCAGCACAATCAGGAGGATGAGAAGAAGAAGAGCGGCGGAAATGGCGAGGATTTCCTTTTTTGGCCCTTTGCATGGTGGGAAAGAGCGTTGCTTTTCGTCGCTTGTCCCTTTCCAATTTCTTAAGTCTTTCACAACCCTCACAGCCTCTCTATCGATTTTCCGACAATTTCGCCTTTAGTTCTGGGCTTAACTCTATCAAATGGTATCACAACTTTATGAATTTGGCAAATTTATCCTAAGTTTATTCCAATTTATGGCAACCTTTATTGACGGAAGGAGGAAACCGGTATGGATCGGAAGGAAGAAACGCTGAGCGAAAAGAAGGTTCAGGACATGCGTATATGGGCGGGACGGGCTCGTGTTTTCCACGAACAGGCGGAGGAACGGGAACGGCTGACCGCCGCAGGGGGAGACTTGTATGGAATGGAAGAGGTAGCGCAGGAGGCGGCGGCTTTCCGCCGTCAGGAGCAGGCCGCCCGAAAAGAGCTATATGAGCGGCTGCGCGCCTGTCCGCTTCCGCCTCTCCAACGGGACGTTTTATGCCGGCATTATCTGCGGTATCAAAGCTGGTCCCGAATGGCGGAGGAAACCGGCTATTCAAGGCGGTATCTCCTGACGTTGCACGCGCGGGCCGTCCAGCGGCTGGCGAACCTGGAAACGCTGGAATGACGGGAAGGGAGGACGGAAAGGACGGAAAAGGAAAGATTTTGCGCCGCCCGTCGTTTTCCCCTCTTGCTTTTTTTCTTGGGATGTGGTATGGTAAACCAAACGCATGGATGGAGAAAAGTACCCTGCCGGGCGACGAGCCGGGCCGGAGTACCGCAAAAGAGAGGGCCGCCGCCGGCTGAAAGCGGCCTGCGGGAAACAGCAGGGGAAGTTCGCTCCGGAGCGGCGGGGCTGAAGCGCGCGGGGACGCGGGCGGCGGTAGGCTTCGACGGGAGACGCCGTTATCGGTCGCTGGAGTGTTTGCTTCAAGGCAAAAAACAGGGTGGTACCGCGGAGACGGAATAAGCGAGAGCTTTGGTCTTCGTCCCTTTATTACGGAAAGGCCGCGTCCTTTCCGCAGGAGGGACGAAGGCTTTTTTGTTGCGTTCGGCCCCTCTCCCAGAACAGCAGAGAAAACGGTTATTCCGAAAGAAAGGAACGGTCCTATGAAAGAGAAACTCGAAGAGCTGCGCCGGCAGGCGCTCGACAGGCTGGAATCGCTGCCGGACAAAAAGGAGCTGGAGGAGCTCCGTGTGAAGGTGATGGGGAAGAAGGGCTCCCTGACCGAGCTGCTGCGGGGCATGGGTTCCCTGCCGGCGGAGGAGCGCCCGAAGGCGGGCCAGCTGGTCAACCAGCTCCGGCAGGAACTGGAGGCCCGCTTCACTGCCCGGGAGGCGGAGCTGGAGGCCGCGCTGAAGGAGCGCCGCCTCGCGGAGGAACGCATCGACGTGACCATGCCGGGGAAAAAACCGGCGGTGGGCAGCCTTCATCCGCTGAACAGCGTGCTGGACGAGCTGATTGACATCTTCCAGTCGATGGGCTTCGACGTGGTGGACGGCCCGGAGGTGGAGACCGAGCATTACTGCTTCGAGGCGCTGAACGTGCCGAAGGACCATCCCGCCCGGGATATGCAGGACACCTTCTATATCGGGGAGAATCTGCTGCTCCGCACCCAGACCTCCGCGGCCCAGATTCGTGTGATGGAAGGACGCACCCCGCCGATCCGCATTATCTGCCCCGGCCGGGTGTACCGCGCCGATGAGGTGGACGCGACCCATTCCCCGGTGTTCCATCAGGTGGAGGGTCTGGTGGTGGACAAGGGGATTACCATGTGCGATTTGAAGGGCGTGCTGGAGCAGTTCGCCCATGAAATCTACGGGCCGGAAACCAGGGTGCGGTTCCGTCCCTCCTTCTTCCCGTTCACCGAGCCGAGCGTCGAGGTGGACGTGAGCTGCTCCGAATGCGGCGGCACAGGCTGCCGCGTCTGCAAGGGCACCGGCTGGATCGAGATTCTGGGCGCGGGGATGGTGCATCCCAATGTCCTTTCCGGCTGCGGCATCGACCCGGAGGTGTATTCCGGCTTCGCGTTCGGCATCGGGCTGGACCGGCTGACCACCACCCGGCACCGCATCAGTGACATCCGCCTGCTGTTCGAGAACGACCGTCGTTTCCTCGAGCAGTTTGCGAAATAACGGCCGGAATAACGGACAGGGAAAGGACGAAGAGAGCATGAAAGTATCTTTAAACTGGCTGCGGCGGTATGTGGATATCACCGTCCCGCTGCAGGAGCTTTGCGATAAAATGGTGATGAGCGGCTTCGAGGTGGACGGGATCGACGACCTGTCCCAAACCATGGATAACGTGGTGACCGGCCGGATTGTTCGGCTGGAAAAGCATCCCGACGCCGACCGGCTGCAAATTTGCCAGCTGGACGTGGGCGGGGAGGAGCCGGTCCAGATCGTGACCGGTGCGGACAACGTATTCGAGGGCGCGATGGTGCCGGTCGCCCTGCACGATTCCCATCTGCCGAACGGCGCGCATATCAAGAAGGGAAAGCTACGGGGCGTGGCTTCCAACGGGATGCTTTGCTCCGGCGAGGAGCTCTGCCTGAAGGAAGCGGATTATCCCGGGGCGGAGGTACACGGCATCCTGATTCTCACCCAGCATAAGGACTGCCCGGTCGGCGTCGATATGCGGGAGATTCTCGGACTGAACGACGTGATTATCGACTTCTCGGTCACCGCCAACCGTCCCGACTGCCAGAGCGTGCTGGGCATCGCGCGGGAGGTTGCCGTGGCGCTGAAAACCCCCATCCGTCTACCGGAACCGGTTTATACGCCGAAAATGGGGGATATCCATGACCATATCCGGGTCACGGTGGAGGATTTCGACCTCTGCCCCCGGTATTACGGCCGGGTGGTGACCAACGTGCGGATGGGCCCCTCCCCCGAGTGGATGCAGCAGTGCCTGAAATCCGCCGGAATGCGCCCCATCAGCAATATCGTGGATATCACCAACTTCGTTATGCTGGAAACCGGGCAGCCCATGCACGCCTTCGACCTGCGGGACGTGCGGGGCGGGCAGATCATCGTCCGCCGGGCGAAGGACGGGGAGACGATGACCACCCTGGACGGCAAGCCGCACACCCTCACCGACGAGATGCTGGTGATCGCGGACGCGGAGGAGCCCTCCTGCATCGCCGGTGTGATGGGCGGGCTGGACAGCGAGATCAAGGACGACACCACCGCTATTTTCTTCGAAGCGGCGAAGTTCCGTCGGGACAGCGTGCGGAAAACCGCCCGCGCTCTCGGTATGCGTACCGAATCCAGCGCCCGCTTTGAGAAGGGCGTGGACATCCTGAATGTAGAATACGCGATGAACCGCGCCCTCCAGCTCATCGACGAGCTGGACGCAGGGGACATCGTGGAGGGCGCGATTGACGTGAACGCCGGCCTGCCGGAGGAACGGGTGCTGACCGTGACCGCCGGCGGAATCAACGCCCTGCTGGGTCTCGCTATCCCGGCCGAAACCATGGCTGAAATCCTGAACCGCTTGCATATTCGTACCACCCTTAATGGGGAGACGCTGACCTGCGCCATCCCCTCCTTCCGGGACGATATTGAGGGCCGGGCCGATCTGGCGGAGGAAGTGATGCGGGTTTACGGCTATGACCATATCGTCGGAACGCCGATGCGGGGCGAGATCGTCCGGGGGACGAAGCTGCCCGACAGGAAAGCGGCCGACCGGCTGAAGGCGCGGCTGACTGCCCTCGGCCTATATGAGATCACCACCTATTCCTTCATCAGCCCGAAGGCGGCCGACCAGCTTGGTCTCGCCGCGGAGGACGAACGCCGCCAGCAGGTCGCCCTGCTCAACCCGCTGGGGGAGGAATATTCGGTGATGCGTACCCAGCTTACCAGCAGTATGCTGACGGTGCTTTCTACCAATTATGCGCGGAAAAATCCGGCCGTCCGTTTCTTCGAGATCGGCAAGCGGTTCGTGGCAAAATCCCTGCCGGCCACGGAACAGCCGGCCGAGCTGCCGGTGCTTTCCCTCGGCCTGTACGGCGAGGGGGAGGATTTCTACACCCTGAAAGGGCTGGTGGAGGAGGTGTTCGTCGTCTTTGGGCGGACGCCGGAGTATGAACGGGCAGCGGAGCCCTATCTCCACCCCGGCCGGCAGGCGGCCGCCGTTCTGGATGGGGAGACCATCGCGGTGTTCGGGGAGCTGCATCCGGACACGGCGGCGCGTTACGGGCTCGGCGAGCGGGCGTTTGTGGCGGAAGTTCATCTGGAAGCCCTTTACGCCGCCGAGCGGAAGATCACCTATTATAAGCCGCTGCCCCGCTTCCCGGCGGTGGAGCGGGACCTCGCTCTCCTGTGCGACGAGGAGCTGCCGGTTGCCGAGATTGAGAAGACGATCCGTTCCTCCGGCGGGAAGAATCTGGAGAGTGTGGCCCTCTTCGACGTATACCGCGGGACGCAGATTCTCGCAGGGAAGAAGAGCGTGGCCTACTCGCTGACCTTCCGTTCCGCGCAGGGGACTCTGACGGACCAGGAAATTGACGGCGCTCTTCAGAAAATCTTCCGAAATTTAAAAGAAAAAGGATGCGAGCTGCGCTCATAATCCCCTTGAAAAACAAGCCTGAATACGGTATAATACCACTTAAGAGAAATGCTTGGTATTTTCAATCGCGCCGCCGGCAAACGCTGGCGGAGAACCTGGCTGGGCGGCGGATGATGGGATACCGTTAAGGAAAAACGCGACAGCGTTTTTTAATCGCGCCGCCGGCAAACGCTGGCAGAGAACCTGGCTGGGCGGCGCGACAGAGACCAGACGACTACGCGACGGAACGGAGGCGGCTATATGCTGGACAGGACGATGACCTTTTCCATCGGCGACGATAAGGAACAGGAAATGAAGCAGGTGCTCACCACGGTGTACGACGCCCTGCGGGAGAAAGGGTATAACCCGATCAACCAGATTGTCGGCTACCTTCTTTCCGAGGACCCGACGTATATCACCACCCATAACAACGCCCGCAGCCTGATCCGCCGGCTCGACCGGGACGAGCTGCTGCGCGCGCTGGTGCAGTCCTACCTGAACAGCTGACGGGGTTTATCCGGCTGTGGACGGGTAAGTATGTCAAAAAAGCGCTCCTGATTTTTCAGGAGCGCTTTTTCCTATCCTCTGCCGGATTATCCTCTGCCGGATTATCCTCTGCCGGATGAATTTTGTGTGGTAGATTCGGCCTCCTCGCTTCCGTTTATGCAGGATCCGCTTCGGACGGGGAGACAATTTGGAGATATCGCTTTACCTGATCCTCCGACGGACGGAAATCCGGGTGCGAGCAGGCCGGAAGGGTGGGCGCGCCGCCGTCTGCCGACGGGAAGGGAGAAAGAATATCGTTCTCGTATTTTACGCGGTCCTCCTCCTTGTGAAAATCCGGGATTTCCATGGGCACGCCTCCCGCCAGTATACTGCGGTGGGCAAGGATTGCCACCGAAGCGGTGGTGGTGGCAAAATATACGTCGAAAACCGGCTTGGTTCCGTTATGGATTGCTTCGAAAAATTTATTCATGACAAAGTAATCCCCGCCGCCGTGGCCGGTCTTATCGATAAGATCGGCGGAATCGTCGTTCCATTCAGGCTTGTAGAAGTTGGTATCTTGCATTCCCTCGGGAATCTGCCAGTCGTTATAGCGTAGCATGATCTTGCCGTCGGTTCCGCGCACGTTTTCAATCTGCCCCTTGGTCGCGCAGATACGGTAAGAATTTTCGGAAGCGCCGAATGCGGAGCATCCGGTTACGCGGAACACCGAGTCGTCCTCGTTCAGGGTGGTGATAATCGCCGCCAGATCGCCTACCACCGAGCAGGAGGGATATTCTTCCCCGAGTGGGGAGAAGCAGGGAAGCGCCGAAACCTTTTTCGGGCGGGTGCCAGTGATATACATCAGAGGCGCCAGGGAATGGGTTATATAATAGGTGCGGGGCAGGTAATTGCGCCAATGCTTTTCAAAGGGGCGGCAATTTCTCAGAAAATCATAATCGTCCGGCGCGTAATTGTGATTATACTCCCCTTCGGCAAACACCGCTTTTCCAAGCGTCCCGCCGTTATAAACCCGCTTCATTTCCTGATTGAACAGCATAAACGGATAATTTTCGGCCAGCATGTATATCGCGCTGCTTTTTTCGGCGGCACGCACCAGCGCAACGCCGTCGGCCATAGTCCCGTTGCTGAGACATTCGCTCAGGACGTGAATGCCCTTTTCCAGGCAGCGAATGGCGTAACCCGCATGCTCATGAAAACAATTGGCGAGAAACACCGCGTCCATATCGTGCGAGATGAAGGAGTCGAAATCCGCGTAAACGGCAACGTGGTTCCCAAGCTTTTCCGCCATTCGGCTGCGTTTTTTCTCATCCGTGTCGCATATGGCCGCGATTTCTCCGTTGTTCATCAGAATGCTGTCGGTGTAATCGTAGCCTCTGCCTAGTCCGAAAATACCGATCTTAATGGGTTTCGCTGTTTTCATAATACTCTCCTCCTGCTTTGCGTTTTTTCCGGATTCCCGGGACTTATTTACGGAATCAGTACAAGCGCCAGGATTCCGATAAATGACAGTATAACGGCGACGATATCCCTCCCGGACGGTTTTTCCGGGGTTATGTAACAGAGTATCGTGGAAAAAATCATTGTCCCGCCCGTAACCATCGGATATTGTATCGAAGCGGGGAGATGAGCCAGGGCAATTAGCAAAAGAAAATTGCTCACTTTGTTAAGTACGCCGTAACCCAGCATGGCCCCTGCTGCGCGAAAATTCAGACGCACCTTTTCCTCTTTGACGAAGGGCAAAAGCATAAAAGACAGGAACACCGCCGCCATGGCGCTCAGCACGGAGTACCCCGCCGCGCTGCTTTTTTCAAACGGCGCGGCTTCGAATATTTTGGAAAGCACCCCGGCGAGACCGTTCAGAAAGAATATTCCTCCATAATACCAAAGCCTTGAGCTTTTTGCGCCACGCCGGATGGTCAGGAGCAGAGAGGCTGTCACCAAAGCAATACATAAGAGCTTCCCGCCAGTAAATTTTTCATCGAAGAAAAAAATACCGAAGAAAAAGGGAAGCATCATTCCTCCCAGCATGGAAAAAATGGAGTAGAGCGAAAGATTGATTTTCCCGAAGGCCTTCAGGCTGCAAACTGTATAGGCCAGGCCGTTCAGAGCAGTAAGTATTGCCATGATTAAGGAAAAAGGGCTGAATTCAAAACGAAAACCGTTGATTATCAGCAGCACGAGCAGCCCCGCCGCGCTGTAGCCGGAGAAAAACACCAGCGTGGAGTGCGGCCCGCTGCCGCACTGCTTCTCAAACTGCTGATTGAAAAGGAATTGTAGACTGAACATCAGCGTAGCAATCGTAATGACACCGTAATACAAAATCATCCCCCTATATCTTTTTTGCTTATTATATGGGATGAAAGCAGGTTTTTAAATAGTTTTTTTCTATTAAATCATGGAATATAGTTGTAAATCAAACGGCGGGTTGTTATAATGATCCCAAAATAACAGACGATACTTTTTTATGGACGGAGAGCGGCGGCATGAAGAGTAGAAATATCTGCAAGTTTGTTCCGAAAAGCGCGGCGAACACGGGAGAAAATATCGTTACCACGAATTTTATATACGAAAGCGAGGCCTCCGAGAAGGGACCGCTCCGGATATCCCAGACCCATGCGGCGTATCTGGTGATCAGCGGGACGGGATATTATCGAACCAACCTGTTCCGGGCGCCTCTCAGCTCCGGGATGCTTTTTTTCAGCTTTTCGGCGATTCCTTTTTGTATTGAAAACACGGGGAATATGCAGTATATGTATATCAGCTTTTCAGGAAAGCGAGCGGAGGAGCTTTTTCAGAGGTTTGGAATTTCCTCCTCGTCCTGCGTCTTTTGTGGTTACGAGGGGCTGATTCCCCTGTGGAAGGACAGCCTGACGCGCGCGAGTAAGGAAAACATGGATCTTCTCAGCGAAAGTATGCTGCTGTATGCCTTTTCGAAGCTCCGCGACAGCAAAGAGAGCGGCAATTATACGATTAATCAGGTGCTCGGGTATCTTGAGGAACATTTTATGGAGCCGAAGCTTTCGCTGTCCTCCGTGTCGGAGGCCTTCGGCTATAATTCCAAGTATCTTTCCCATATGTTCAAGGAAAAGCACGGCGTTAGTTTTTCGGAGTGCTTGAAAACGCTGCGAATCAGGCATGCGGTATTTTTGATGGATCAGGGCATAACGTCGATAAAAAATGTGGCCCTGCTTTCCGGATATGCCGATCCCCTTTATTTTTCCAAGGTGTTTAAAGAGGCCGTCGGCGTTTCGCCAAAGCAATATATCACGGGAGCGGGTCCCGGAGCAGGGAATCCTCCGGAAAAGTCGGCTTTACAGACCGGTAATTCTGTGATAAACTAATCGATATGGCGAATGCCGGGCGCGCCGATACCTCGGCGTATATGGCGCCGGCAAGGCTGCCCCATGTCTTGAACGGCAACCTTTGCTGAAATCCAAAGGATGGTTCGGCGGATTGCTGGAATACCGAAAAGGAGGAACAGGAATGGCTGAAAAGGCGGATAAAATGGAGAATGCCGGTAAAGCGGAAAGCCCTGAAAGAAAGTCCGGAAAGAAGAACGGCGGCTTCTTAATGTATAAAGGCCGTCCGCTGGTGCGGTCGGGAAATATCCTGTATTACGGGGATATGGCGGAAAAATGTGTGGTGATGCTGCAGATTCTGTCTACCAAGACCGTAAAGGACATGACGGTGGCGGACAAGGTGCAGGTGCAGCTGATGTCCACCGATCCTGAGCTGCGGATGAAGGAACGTATTTTGAAAAAGAGCGAAAAAACCGGCCTGTACAACGCGATGGATATTGGCTCCATCTGGTTGGAGCGGGCGTTGGAAGAGCGGTAAAACGAGACTGCAAAAGCTGAAAACAGGGAGGAACTGCCGCAGACAGGATCGGTTGAACGGTCATGCTGCGGCAGTTCTTTTGCGGTTCGGCTGTCTGGACGGGGGAACGGGTGCGGGCTGGAGAGACTGGGAGGAAAACGAGTGAAAGACACAGTCATAATTTTTACCTGTCAGGCGGATTTCGCCGACCTTTGCCTGAACGAGCTCCGCGCGCTGGAGCCGGAAGGAGCGGGCTCGTTGGAACGTTGGCTGGCTCCCGGCGTGGGGCTTTTCCGGCTGCCGGGGACGTTTCCTGCGGTCGCCGCCCGGCTGCGGGAAGCACGGGGGCCCGGCTCTAAACGTCTGCTTTTCCTGCGCCATGTGTTTCCGCTGGACGCTTCCTTCCCGCTGGATGAAACCGGTGTCGCCGGGAATCCGCAGGCCCATGCGTTCCTGACCGACTGCATCCGGAGCATGGACCGGGAGAAGCCGTTTTCGGTGCAGGTGCGTTCCCTCGATCCGAAGGAGGAGGGGATGGATATCCATGCCCTCCAGTATTTTTTTGTGGATAAGCTGATGGAAAAGGGCTTCGTCTGCGACGGCAGCCGTCCGGAGACGGTTCTTTCCGCTGTCGTCCGGGAGCGGACGGTTTATATCGGCCGGTCGGCCGCGGCGGACAATCTGAGCGACTGGCCGGGCGGGATGCGGCGGTTTGCCCGGCGGGAGGACCAGATCAGCCGGGCGGAATTCAAGCTTCTCGAAGCGATCGAAGCGTTTTCCCTCCCGCTTCCGCCGGAAGGGGAGGCGATCGACCTTGGGGCCGCGCCGGGCGGCTGGACAAAGGTTCTGCTCGACCGGGGAATGCGGGTGACGGCGGTGGACCCCGCTGCCCTGTCCCCGGCGCTCTCCGGCGACCCCCGGGTGGAGCATTACCGCGGATTGGCCCAGGAGTATGTGAAGGATACGAAAGGGGGCGGCCGGACCTTTGATATTCTGGTCAACGACATGCGGATGGAGCCTGCGGAGTCAGCCGGAGTCGCCTGCGACGCGGCGGATCGCCTGTCGCCGGACGGGTTGGCGGTAATGACCTTCAAGCTGCCGATGAAAAAGCGTACCGAAGCGATCCGGAAGGGCTTCTCCGTCTTTGAAAAGCGGTATCAGGTGCTGTACGCGCGTCAGCTTTTCCATAACCGGTCGGAAATCACGGTGGTGGGAAAGCGGCGATAGCCTATAGGCTATGGTAAAGGACAAGGAGGAAAAACGCCTGCAAAATTGCCTGCAAAACTGCCTGTCCCCCGCCGCGTTTTTTTGGCGGACGGGAGAAATTCGCCGTTGCTTTTCTATCGCTCATATCTCTTTCCCGTCGTTCATATAGTGAACTAACGACAAGTGTAGCGGGGGAGTGAGCGTGTGTTTGTTTTTTCATTTAAGACGTCAAAAAAGCAGGTTCTTTCGATGCTGCTGTGTGTCCTGGTCCTGATCGTCGTGCTGGTCGTCGCTGTCGTCTGGCCGTCGGGCGGACGGGCGGCGGAAACCCTTTCGCCGGTGGTCGGCCAGAATGACGAGCAGCGGATCGCCTTTCTGACCGAGCTGGGGTATGCGGTGGATTCCGAAACACCGACAGTCAAGGAAGTGCTGATCCCGGACGAATTTGACGACGTGTTCCAACAATACAACGCTTTGCAGGCCGATGCGGGCATGGATCTTCAGCCCTATCACGGAAAGCGGGTCAAATGCTGGACCTATAGGATTCTCAACGTTCCCGGTGAGGGAGAAGTCCGTGCTAACATATATGTATATAAGGATAAGATCATCGGCGGGGATATTTCCTCTACAGCGCTGAACGGATTTATGCACGGATTGACAAAATTTACCCCGGAGACTTCGGCCGGTTGACGAAACGGCGCGGATATGGTATCCTGAATACGGTTAAGCGGTTGACATGTCGGCGCCGCCCAGCGTTGAAAATGACCGCAGGGCAAAAGCGCGATTTTTCCGCGCGGAGGACGAAAGAAAGGAACGGGACGATATGGCGGAACGCCTGGATAAAATCCTTTCTTCTCAGGGGACAGCCACCCGGCGGGAGGCGCAGCGCCTGATCCGAAGCGGCAAAGTGGCGGTGGACGGTGTGGTTCAGCGGGATCCTTCCGCCAAAGCGGAGCCGGAATCCGCGGAGATCGCGGTTTCCGGACGGACGCTTCATTATCGCCGGTATCTATATGTGATGATGAACAAGCCGGCGGGACTGCTCTGCGTCTCCCGCGATCCGCGGGCCTCCACGGTGATCGACCTCCTGCCTCCGGACCTCCGGCGGCAGGGGCTTTTTCCGGCCGGCCGGCTGGACAAGGATACCGTCGGTCTGGTAATCATTACCGATGACGGGGACTTTGCCCATCGGATGCTTGCGCCGAAAAAGGAGATTGTAAAACGTTACCAGGCGGTCGTCGACGGGCCGGTGGGGGATGAGGAAGCCGCCGTGTTTGCCGCCGGGACAAGCCTGGAGGACGGTACCCGCTGCCGTCCGGCAAAATTACGGATTGTGGAGCCGGGAGACCATCCGCTGGTGGAAGTGGAGATCACCGAGGGGCGGTACCACCAGATAAAGCGTATGTTTCTGTCGGTCAACCGCAGGGTCTTGTGGTTAAAGCGGATGTCCATCGGGAAACTCGTTTTGGATTCTGCTTTGAAGGAGGGGGAATGCCGGGAAATCGGACCGGAAGAAAGGGCCGATGTGTTCAAATAGGTCGATTATTTTGTGAATTTTGACATTGGGTAAGTTTGATAAAACGGGTTTTAAATCTTTGTGGATTAAAAGGATGGTTATACGGGCGGGAATCTGTTATATTATTAGTAAGCAATAGCCGTTTTGCGGCTTGTTGGCAGAAGGAATTCACGTGCAAATTTTTGGGAGGTTTCTGTATGGCTAGTTTGTCACTGAAAGGCATTTACAAAAAGTACCCCGGTGGCGTTACCGCGGTTTCCGATTTCAATCTGGAAATCAAGGACAAGGAGTTTATCATCCTCGTCGGTCCTTCCGGCTGCGGTAAATCCACCACCCTGCGCATGATCGCCGGCCTGGAAGAAATTTCGGAAGGCGAGCTGTACATCGGCGATAAGCTGGTCAACGACGTAGCGCCGAAGGATCGCGATATCGCGATGGTGTTCCAGAACTACGCGCTGTATCCGCATATGACGGTGTTCGAGAACATGGCGTTCGGCCTGAAGCTCCGCAAAACCCCGAAGGATCAGATCAAGCGCCGCGTGGAAGAAGCGGCCCGTATTTTGGATATCGCCCATCTGCTCGACCGGAAGCCGAAGGCTCTGTCCGGCGGTCAGCGCCAGCGTGTCGCCCTTGGCCGTGCTATCGTCCGTGAGCCGAAGGTCTTCCTGCTCGACGAACCGCTGTCCAACCTGGACGCGAAGCTCCGTGCACAGATGAGAACCGAGCTCTCCAAGCTGCATAAGAAGCTGGGTACGACTTTCATTTACGTTACCCATGACCAGACCGAAGCTATGACCATGGGCGACCGCATCGTGGTTATGAAGGACGGCCTGATTCAGCAGGTGGAGTCTCCGCAGCATCTGTATGATTTCCCGTGCAACATGTTCGTCGCCGGCTTCATCGGCAGCCCGCAGATGAACTTTATTGAGTCCAAGCTGCTCAAGAAGGGCGACGAGTTCTTCGTAGAGTTCGGCTCCGAGGATACCAAAACCTCCCGCGGCGTGAAGTATCAGATTCCGCTGCCTGCTTCCAAGAACGCCAAGGGCGCTCTGGACGAGTATGTGGACAAGGAAGTTATCATGGGCATCCGTCCGGAGGATGTGCACGACGAGCCCCGTTACCTCGAAAGCCTGCCGCACTGCATGATCAAGGCGGACATCGAAGTGACCGAAATGATGGGCGCTGAGACCTACCTGTATTTCAACACCGAAGGCTACTCTTTCACCGCCCGTGTTGAGCCGACTTCGACTGCGCATCCGGGCGACAAGATCGACGTCGTGATCGACAACACGAAGATTCATATCTTCGACAAGGAAACCGAGCGCGCGGTCTGCAACTGATTGATTGAAAAAACCGTGCCGGGCTTGTTATACAGTCCGGCACGGTTTTTGTCATTTTTAGAGACGATCGCGTCCAGGGACGATCGTCTCTGGACGCGGGGAAGGAAGAATATCGACAGAGCGGAGGCTTCTGTTTGCTCGGATATTCCCCGTTTTTGGAAGATTTGATGCGCATATTGTGTCCAATTTGTAAAATGAAAGAAAAAAGTTCTCCTTTTTGTACTTTTTTCCCGGGTTTGTCCTTGAAAAAAAAACGGCGATTGTGTACAATAAGATTATGAGTATATCCGGCGACGTCCAACTGAGGGTTACACCGGTAGTGTTTCTCTCCCGCCTTGCAGACAAGATATAGGCGGTTTCCCCTGCTGCCGTCCGGCGGCCGCCCTTAATCGGCTTGCCCCTGGACGGCTCACGGGGAAGAGGACGCGTTACCGTATAACTGTATTACTGCATTGCCGTTTTTCATCCCGTTGCAAAGATATTTAAAGAAGAGGGGAATTATCATGTCCAACAGACTTTTCCAGGGCGTTGTCCATCAGATGAAGGATGCGATTGACCGCACGATTGGCGTGGTTGACGAAACCTGCGCCATTATCGCCTGCAGCGACCTCGGCCGGATCGGCGAATCCTGCGACGCGGTCGTTACGGAATCCTTCTCCGCAACCGAGGCGTTCGTCCGGGATGGGTATACTTATAAGACGTTCGGCTCCCGCCCCCGCAGCGAGTATATCCTTTTTGTGGAGGGAACCGACGATCAGGCGGCGAAGTTCGCCTCTCTGCTGGCGGTTTCTCTCGCCAGCATCAAGCAGTATTACGATGAAAAGTACGACCGCGGCAATTTCGTCAAAAATGTGATTCTGGACAATATTCTGCCGGGCGATATTTATCTCAAGGCACGGGAGCTCCGTTTCAATAACGACGTCAACCGCGTCGTCCTGCTGATCCGGATTGCGACCCGTACCGACATTTCCGCGTATGACATTGTGCAGAACCTGTTCCCGGATAAGAACAAGGATTTTGTCATCAACATCAACGAAACCGACATTGCGCTGGTGAAGGAAATCCGCGCCGGTATTGATTCGCAGGATTTAGAGAAGCTGGCTCGTTCCATCGTAGATACCCTGGGCGGCGAGTTCTATACCCAGGCGACTGTCGGTATCGGCACCGTTGTCGAAGGGATCAAGGATCTGGCCCGCTCCTTCAAGGAGGCTCAGGTGGCGCTGGAGGTCGGCAAGGTTTTCGATACCGAGAAGACCATTGTCAGCTACGACAACCTGGGTATCGCCCGGCTGATTTATCAGTTGCCGACCACCCTGTGCGATATGTTCCTGCGCGAGGTGTTCAAGAAGGGCTCCATTGATTCCCTGGATCAGGAGACGCTCTTCACGATCCAGCGCTTCTTTGAGAACAACCTCAACGTGTCCGAAACCTCCCGGAAGCTGTTTGTCCACCGGAATACGCTGGTCTATCGGCTGGAGAAGATCAAGCGGCTGACCGGTCTGGATCTGCGGGAGTTCGACGACGCGATCGTATTCAAGGTGGCCCTGATGGTGAAAAAGTACTTGATGGCGAATCCGGTGAAATATTAATCGAGTGCGGCCGTTTGCCCGGACCCGGTCGTTTGGCTGCGCGTAACGACTCGATGGAAACAACACGTCTGCGCCGCCAGGGAAGCCTGTGCGGCGCAGATTTTGTGTTGGTAAAAAATGGATGATTTTTCTTTTGAAAAAGTTCCCGATTCCTTAAGTTTTTCCTATGGAATATCTTAGCTATTGCTTTTCACTTCGGTCGAATGGTAGGATAAAGTGGAGTGGAAAAACGGCCTGCGACCGAATTTATGACCGCGTTTTTTTCGTTCTTTGTCCGGGGAGAGCCTGGGGCCGCCCTCCGCGGGAGGAGTCCTCTGTGGGAGGAGTCCTCTGTAAGAGGACGGCGTTCCGTCGTGAAAAGGCGTTGCGCGGCGACTACTTTGAATATAAGCGCGTTCGGTCAGGACGCTGAAGAATAGAGGCGGCTGCGGCAGCCCGGAATATGCCGACATGTCGGTGCTCTGGGAAAGAGACCGGCGCGGAGGAGAGATTGGAAAAACAGGGGGAGTATCGTTGATTGAGTTCAGAGGCGTACATAAAACCTATGACAGTGGAATAAAAGCCCTCAAGGATGTGAATATTCACATCGACAAGGGAGAGTTTGTGTTTATTGTGGGCGCTTCCGGCGCCGGAAAAAGCACTTTTCTGAAGCTGATGATGCGGGAAGAAATTCCCACCGCGGGCGAGGTAGTCATCAACGACTACAAGCTTTCCAAGCTGAAACGGCGGGAAATCCCGTATCTCCGCCGCACAATGGGGATCGTTTTTCAGGATTTTCGTCTGATCAATCACATGACGGTGTTCGAAAACGTAGCGTTTGCCATGCGAGTGACCGGCGCCTCTAATCGGGACGTACGCAAGAGGGTGCCCTACATTCTCGGCCTGGTCGGCCTGCAGAATAAGGCGAGAAGTTATCCGAAGGAGCTTTCAGGCGGCGAGCAGCAGCGGGTCAGCCTGGCCCGGGCGCTGGTGAACAATCCCTCCATGATTATTGCGGACGAGCCTACCGGCAACATCGACCCGGAGCTTTCCTACGAAATTGTGGAGCTGCTGACCGAAATCAACCGGCGGGGAACCACGGTGGTCATGGTCACCCATGAGCACGATCTGGTGCGGATGTTCCACCGCCGGGTTATTGAGATTTCGGACGGCTGCGTGGTATCCGATACCGGCCCGCAGACCGACGAAGCGGGCGGGCCTCCTGAAAAGCTGACGGCCGACGACGTGCTGCGCGGCAGCGGAAAGAGTGCTGCGTGGCAGCGGGAGGGAGGCCGTTATGAGATTCAGTAGTCTGCGGTATCTGATCAAGGAAGGGTTCCGTAACCTCTGGCAGAACCGATTCATGGCGATTGCCTCCATTGGCGTGCTGGTGTCCTGCCTGCTGCTGACAGGCGGGGCGTATATGGTGTTCGTGAATATCGACAGCGCTTTTGACTGGGTGTACGGCCAGAACGTGGTGGTCGCCTTCGCCCGGGAGGATTGTACCGAGGAGGAGACGACGGCGCTGCTGGACAAGCTCAAGGGCCTTTCCAATGTGAACGGCGTTGAGTTCGTCTCCAAAGAGGAATCGCTGGAAAAATATAAGGATTCCATTCCGGAGGCCACCTATCAGGATATGCAGGGGGAGAACAATCCCATGCCGGATTCCTATGTGGTAACCCTGGAGGACCTGAATGAATTCGACGCCACGCTGGCGCAGATTCGGCAGATTCCCGAAGTGGAGGATGTGTCCTACAACGCGGATATCGCGGCAACTTTGACTCGGGTACGTCATATTATTCTGGTGGTGGGCGGCTGGATCATCCTGATGCTGCTGCTGGTCTCCCTCTTCATTATCGCCAATACCATCAAATTGACCGTGTATAACCGCCGGCTGGAAATTTCCATCATGAAGTCGGTGGGCGCGACTAACGCTTTCGTACGCATCCCCTTTGTTGTAGAGGGAATGGTGCTCGGTCTGGTTGCCGGCGGTCTGGCTTACGGAATTTTGTATTTCATCTATACCAAGCTTTCGGAGATGTTCCATTTCGGGTCGTTGATGCAGGGCCTGGTCAGCTTTTCCTCCGTTTGGTGGATCGTGTTGGCCGGCTTCCTGGGAATCGGCGTGCTGACCGGTATGACGGGCAGCGCCATCTCGATCCGGAAATATATGAAGGAAGAGGGAGGAATTTCCGGTGTGCTTTAAAAAACAGGGAATGGTTCGCCTGACAGCCGCGCTTTCCGCTGCGATTCTCTTTCTTTCTTCGCCCGCCGGCTTCTCCGCGATGCCGGTTAACGCGGCGGACAGCCTGTCATCGCTTCAGCAGAAGAGCAAGGATTTGAAGGCGGAGGCCGATCGTCTCCAGCAGCGGATCAACGAGCAGGAAAAGAACCTGACCGATCAGAAGGCCTATAAAGCTGCGCTGGATCAGAAGATCGAAAACGCCATCGCTCAGGTGGATTTGTACGAAAGCCAGATCAGCGAGCTGAACGGGAGCATCGCTTCCCTGAATGAACGCATCGCCGCAAAGGAAACCGCGATCACCGAGAAGGAAGCGGACATTGCCGAACGGTTTGAGGCGCTGCGCCAGCGGCTGCGCGCTATTTCCAAAAGCGGGAACATGAGCACGCTCCAGATGCTGCTGGACACGGGGGATTACACCGATTATCTGATCAAATCCAAGATGATGGAAACGGTCGCGAAAAACGACCAGCAGCTGATGGAAGAGCTGGAGGCGGAGATTCAGGCGATCGACGCGGAAAAGGAAGCGCTTGCCGAGGATAAGGAGTCCGTGGAATCCCAGCTTACCCAGGTGGAATCGCTGAAAAAGGAAGCGGACGCGCAGAAGACGGAGCTGAATCTGCTGTATGCGAAAGTGAACAAAGCGGTACAGGCGATCCAATCCCAGCTGGGGGAATACCAGACCAGCCTGAAAAACACCCAGGCGCAGTGGGACGCTTTGGAAAAACAGATTACCGCGATTATCAACGCCAGTAAGTCCAGCGGCAAATACGGCGGCGGCACGATGGCGTGGCCGGTGCCAGCCGTCCATAATATCTCTTCCGGTTTCGGGTTCCGCTGGGGAACCATGCACCGCGGGGTGGATATCGCGAACGGATCGGTTCCGATTTACGGTCAGAATGTGGTGGCGGCGGCGGACGGCGTGGTGATCTACGCCAACTATTCCGGCTGGGGCGGCGGCTACGGCCTGCATGTAATCGTGGATCACGGCGTAGATGCGAACGGCAATAAAATCGCCACTCTGTACGCGCATTGCTCCAAAATCAACGTTTCGGTCGGCCAGCAAGTGAAGCGGGGCGAGACGGTGCTGGGGCAGGCAGGCGCCAGCGGGGATGTAACCGGCCCGCATCTTCACTTTGAGGTTCGCGTGAACGGCACTGCGGTGGACCCGATCAAAAACGGCTATCTTAAGGTGAACTGACAGCAGAGGACAACAACGGGGGATGCAGCAGCCGGCGACGTTTGCTGCATCTTTTTCCGTAAGCTGATTTTTCTTAGAAATGGCGGCTTTTCCCGGCTACCCGCGGGGGTTCGCGGGTACTTCTCTTCCGCAGTACGACGGGCAGGCGGCCCGATCCCGCAGGAAATGAGGGCTTTTCGTGAATGTTATAAACAGGAAAATATCCATTGGCGCGGCAGTCGCGCTGATTATCGTATCCATCGCCCTGACCGTTTCGGTCACTATGGTGGTGGCCATGCGGCAGTTCAATTACAAGCTGAGAAACGTGAATCAGCGGCAGGCGATGTTTGACTATATCACCGAAGTGGATAACGCGATCCGCCGAAACTACGTGGGGGAGATCAGCGAGGAGGAGCTGCGAACGGCGCTGGCCAAGGGCTATCTGAACGGCATCGGCGATCCGTATGCCGAATACCTGACCGCGGCGGAATATAGGACGGAAACCGAGCGGCTGGCGGGCAGCTGCACCGGCCTGGGGCTGGAGATTGCCGAGCAGGCGGATAACAGCGTGATCATCACCGCTGTACACAAGAATTCGGCGGCGGATAAGGCCGGCGTACAGAAGGGGGACGTGATCACCGCGCTGGACGGCGGTGAAACGGACTATGCGGCGGTCGCCCGCCGCCTCGCCTCCGGAGAGAAGACGATGATCACCGTGAAACGCGGTGAGGAATCCATCGCTTTCGAGCTTTCCGCGAGCACCTACACTGCCACGACGGTGGAGAGCCGTCTGATCAACACCACCGGCTATATCCGCATTCGCAGCTTTTACAGCAATACGCCGGAGCAGTTTAAGGCGGCGGTGACGACGCTGGAGGAGCAGGGCGCGCAGAATTTTGTGTTCGACCTGCGGAACAACGAGGGCGGCACGCTGGCCGCCGCCACCGATATCCTCAGTTACCTGCTGCCCCGGGGCACCTATGCCCGCCGGGTGGAAACGGCGGGCGCGGTGAGCGACCTCACTTCGGACGGAACACATGAATTCGCCCACTCTTCCGTGACACTGGTGAATGAGACGACAGCTGGGGAGGCGGAGCTTTTCACCGGCGTGCTGCAGGAGTTCAAAAAGACCACGGTGGTCGGCATGTCCACCAGGGGGCGCGGAAAAATCCAGGCGTTCTATAACGTGACCTCCGACGGTTCGGCCATCAAGGTGTCGATTGCCAGCCTTTCTCTGTTGGAAGGTGGGGAAATCGAGGGGAAGGGGATCGCCCCGGATCAGGCCGTGGCCCTGACCGCCGACCAGGAAAGCCGCTTTGAATTCCTGACGGAAGAGGACGATCCGCAGCTGAAAGCCGCTTTGTCGGCGCTGAACAACACGATTGTCACGCCGCCCACGACATCCACGGCGGAAACCACCGGCTCGGCTGCTTCGACAACGACGTCCGCCCAGCCGGCTTCCTGAGTTCTGTTGACCGCCGCCTTGCCAGGCGGCGGTTTTGCTGTCTCCGGAGAAATTTAAACGGGCGGAGCAGGAGGAAAAAGGCGGAGATGGCCGACGGCCTTTCGCGGGTCGAAAAACGCCGGCCGCGGGAGAAAACCCGCCTTTTTTGGTTGAACCCCTTTTCAACTTCTGTTATAATACTATTTTGAAGAAACGGGCCGCTGGCCAGCGCGCCCTTTGCGTAAATCCCCGAGACGATAAGGAGAGATTGCTCCATGCTGAAAGTTACCCTGCTCGCCCATACGCCGCAGCCGGAGCGCACCGTCGCAGCGGCGGCGAAGCTCTGCTATTCCCCCGCCTCGATCGACGACGTGCTGGACGGCCTGACGGAGGAAAAAACCGCGTCGTTTGTGAATATGCTGGCGGAGATCGGGCACGAAAGCCCCATCGAGCACGCCTCTTTCACCTTTGGAATTGAGGGAGTGTCCCGCTCCCTGCTGGCGCAGATCACCCGGCACCGTATCGCTTCCTTCAGCGTGCAGAGCCAGCGGTATGTGAAGGAAGGCCGTTTTGAATTCGTCCTGCCGCCTGAGATCGACGCGATCCCCGAGGCGCGGGAGGAATACCTCCGTGCGATGGAGGAGGATCAGGTGCATTACGAACGGCTGACCGGGTTGCTGAAGGAAAAGCATTTCGCTGCTTTTCTGGCCGGCGGTATGGAGGAGAAGGCGGCCGCCCGCGCCGCCGAAAAAAAGGCGATCGAGGACGCGCGTTTTGTGCTGCCGAACGCCTGCACCACGAAGATGATCGTCACCATGAACGCCCGCAGCCTGCTGAATTTCTTTGCCCATCGCTGCTGCAATCGGGCGCAGTGGGAAATCCGGGAGCTGGCGGAGCAGATGCTTGCCCTCTGTCTGGAGACTGCGCCCGCGCTTTTCCGGTTTGCCGGGCCGCCCTGCACCCGCGGCGCCTGTCCGGAGGGGAAAATGTCCTGCGGCAAGGCGGCGGAGGTTCGCGCCCGCTATCAGGCGATGCGCCATCAGGCGATGAAAGAGTAACGCAGTAACACATTTTTGGAAGGGATGGGATGGAGCAATGGGTCGGCTGGCGGTCATCGACGGCCTGGACGGCAGCGGAAAAACCACGCAGTTTGACCGGCTGAGCGAGTATCTGGACAATCACGGGACAAGCTATAGACGGATTTGTTTCCCGGATTACGACGAGCCTTCCTCGGCGCTGGTGAAAATGTATCTGGCCGGCGAGTTCGGCGGTTCGGCCGACGCCGTGAACGCCTATGCGGCCTCCTCCTTTTATGCGGTGGATCGGTACGCGAGCTATAAACGCTTCTGGGAAGAGGATTACCGGGCCGGCCGGCTGATTCTGGCGGCGCGGTATACCACCTCGAACGCCATCCACCAGATGGCGAAGCTCCCCCGGGAGGAATGGGACGATTATCTCGCCTGGCTGGAGGATTACGAATACGGAAAGCTCGGCCTGCCCCGCCCGTCGGCCGTGGCGTTTCTCGATATGCCGCCGGAGGTTTCCCAGCGGCTGCTTTCCCATCGCTATGCGGGGGATGAGAGCCGAAAGGATATCCATGAACGGGACCGGGCCTATCTCCGGCGGTGCCGGGAAACCGCGCTGTACGCAGCGGAGCGGCTCGGATGGAAGGTCGTGAGCTGCGCGCGGGACGGCGAGCCCCTCCCGGAGGCGGAGATCACCGCCTGCTTGATTCAACTGATCGAAAGGGACGATTAACCCGATGCTGACAACCGCGAAAAAACTGAAATTCCGCGCCCCGACGGTGGAGGACGCCGCCTGGGCCGCGCCGCTGCTTCGTTCGTGCGGCTACCGGGCGTGTGAATATTCCTTTACCACGATCTTTATGTGGCGTAATTATTATCAAAATGAAATCGCTCGCTGCGGCGACACCCTCTTCATCCGATCCGGGGAGACCGAGCCGGTCTATCTGCTGCCGGTGGGGGGCGACCTGCGGGAAGGGATCGCCCTCCTGCGGGAGTACGCCCACGAGAAGGGAGAGCCGTTGCTTCTGTTTGGCGCGGACGAGGAACGAAAGGGACAGATCGAGGGCTGGTTTCCCGGCGTGTTCGACTGGCAGCCTTCCGAAAACGATTTCGATTATCTCTATAACACGGAGGATCTGGTAAACCTCGCCGGGAAGAAATATCACGGAAAGCGCAACCACATCGCGGCCTTTTCGGCGGCGAACAAGTGGCAGTACGAGCCGCTCACCGATGAAAACGCCGGCGAAGTGATGGAAATGGTGCGGGAATGGTGCCGGGAACGGGGAAACTGCTCCGATCCGGGGCTTAAAAGCGAGCGCTGCGCCGTCAAGGAATCGCTGGGAAACCGGGACGCGCTGTCCCTCAAAGGCGGCTTGATCCGGGTAGGAGGCGACGGCGGCAAGGTGGTGGCGATGACCCTGGGCTCTCCGATCAGCGACGAGGTGTTCGACGTGCATGTGGAAAAGGCCCTGCCCGCCTACGGAACAGCCTACGCCGTCATCAACCGGGAATTCGCCGCCCATGAGATACTGGGCCGGTATGCCCTGATTAACCGGGAAAACGACCTCGGTATCGAGGGGCTGCGCCGGGCGAAAAGGAGTTATCAGCCGGTACAGATACTCGAGAAGTACCTGGGTACTGAAAGATGCTGAGGCCAAGCCGAGCGGAAGGTTCGGGCAATCCGGAAGGGCTGGAAATCGGTTTTTCCGGGTCGGAACACCGGGCGGAGATAGAGGAGCTATGGCAGGCTTCCTTCCCGGAGGACTCTGCGGCGTCGCGCGCCCTTTTTTTGGATCGCTTGTTTCCAACCAGCCGCTGCCTGACCGGCTCGGTCGGCGGCCGGCCGGTCACTATGGCTTTCCTGCTCCCCGCGACTCTGGAAACCGGGGCGGAAACGCTGTCGCTGCAATATATTTTCGCGGCGGCGACCCTTCCGGCGTACCGCGGACGGGGCTTCTTTGGCCGGCTTCTCCGTCATGCGCTGGAGCAGGCAAAAGGAGAGGGAATCGCCGCGTCCTTTCTTCGTCCGGCTGAGCCGGGGCTGGCGGAATATTACGAGCGCTTCGGCTATCGGCCGTTTTTCCGGTCCGCGGGCATACGGCTGGAACGGGAGGCTTTCCGCCCGGCGGACGAAAGGGCATCCGGGCGGTTCGTCCGGCTGGCGGACGGCCGGGATGCGGCGGCTTTTCGGAACGCGGCGCTGGAAGGGCGTCCCGCCTGGGTGCGCTGGCCGGATGAGCTGACGGCTCTGGCCGTCGATGCGGCCGGACTGTCCGACGGCGGGGCGTTTGCCGGAGAGGGCGGCTTCGCTCTGTGCGAGCCGGCAGGGGATACGCTGTTTATCCGGGACTGGCTTTGCCGTCCGGAAGCGGAAGGAGAACTTCGCGCGGCAGTGGCGGCCTATTTCCCGCAGCCGGAGATCGTGCTTTCCCGTCCGGCCGGGCCGGGAGAGGGGGAACCTTTCGGCTGGCTCTGCCCGCTGAAAGGCGGCGGATGGGATTCCTTGGCGGCGTCCAGCCCTTATCTGGGGCCGGCGTTTGAATAGACGGCCGTTTTCGGAAAACAGAGACGGTTCCCCCGGCGATAACGCTTTTCCGGCAGGCCTGATGGCTTACCGGGAGAAAGGATGCGGATGATGATTGCTGTATTTTTAGCGATGGGCTTTGAAGAAATCGAGGCGCTCGCCGTGGTGGACGTGCTGCGGCGGGCGGAGCTGGACGTCGTGACCGTCGGGGTTGGCGGGCCGGTGATCCGCGGTTCCCACGGTATCACTGTGGCGGCGGATATCCCGGAGGGGGAGTTCGATCCTACCACAGCGGAAGCGATCGTGCTGCCCGGCGGTATGCCGGGCACGCTGAATCTGGAGCATTCGCCGGCGGTGCAGGCCGCGCTGGATTCGGCGGCCGAACGGGGCGCATGGATTGCGGCGATCTGCGCTGCGCCGTCCATCCTCGGACACCGGGGAATGCTGAAAGGAAAAAAGGCGGTCTGCTTTCCCGGCTATGAGCAGGAGCTGGAGGGTGCGGTTCTCACCGGCGAGCCGGTGGAGGTCGACGGCCGGCTGATTACCGCCCGCGGCGCGGGGGTAGCGGTCGAGTTCGGACTGCGTATCGTGGCGGAGATGGCTTCACCCGAGCGGGCCGGGGCGCTGAAGGCGGCCATGCAATGCCGGTAGGGGATATCCGGCCGATCAAGGCCACGCTGAGGGAACAGTATAAGACGCTCCGGCGGGAGATGCCGCCCGAGGTGAAGGCGCAGCGGGACCGGCAGATCGCTGGCCGGGTCACCGCGCTGTGGCAGTATAAGCGCTGTCGGCAGTTGTTGACCTATGTCTCCACCCCGATTGAGGTGGACACGCTGGAAATCATAAGGCGGGCGCTGGCGGACGGCAAGAAGGTGGCGGTTCCCCGCTGCGTGCCGGGAACCCGGGATATGGAATTCTACTGGATCGACGGGGTGGAGGAGCTGGAGTCCGGTGCCTTCGGCGTGTTGGAGCCGCGACCCGACGCCGGGCGGAAGGTGACGGATTTTTCAAACGGCTTGTGTCTGGTGCCTGCTCTGTGTTATGATTGGAGAGGGTACCGCCTCGGCTATGGAAAAGGGTATTACGACCGCTTCCTGGCCGGCTTCGGCGGACATATGATTGGCATTTGCTACAGCGACTGCATCCAGCGGAAGCTGCCGCACGGGCGGTTTGACCGCCCGGTGGAGCTGCTGGTGACCGATCGGTATCTGCGCCGTACCATTCGCTGACGAGTCGTCCTCTATGTGGACGAGCCGTTCCCTTCGTGGACGAGCCGTCCCCTTCGTGGACGGTGGCGAAGGAGCTGTCGTGTGGCCTTGCGTGATGCCGAGAAAGTATGCGCGCTGCCGCGCAAACATAATGATCCGCCGCGGACGGCGGACGGTCAGGAGAGTGACGACCATGGCGGAGGATCTGGACAAGATCATCCAGGATATCGAAGCGGAGAAGGAAGCCCGGCGGCGGGAAGAGGAGCTGGCCCGGCGGATGCTTCAGGTGGACGAAAAGACGGCGAGCCGCCTGGCGGAGGAACGTAAGAGCAAGGTATCCGGCTTTAAGCTGGAGCTGAACCTGGATGAAGAAGAGACAGGCTCTGTGGAGACCGGCACGGCTGAAACGACAGCGCCCGCCGTGCCTGCCCCGCTGCCTGTGGAAGGCGGCGCGGCGGATTTTGCGCCGGAGGAACGGCCGGAGACGGCTTCGGTGGAAACGGCGCAGGAGGAGATGAGCGCCGGCCTGACGGATGCCGGGACAAGCGTTCCGGCAACGGACGATGGGGAAGATTCATCCCCGTCTGCTCGGAGAAAGAAGAAAAAAAATCCGCAGGCAAAAAACGCGTGGGGCTGTGTGCGGGGGATTATCTATGCTGTCCTTGTCCTCGTGGCGTCCGGCGTGCTTGCCTATTTTGTTATCGCGGGCGGGCTGGACCTGACCGGGCTGAACAAATCGGATGTGAAGGTGCCGGTCACCCTGACCGAGGAGGATTGCAAGAGCACCAAGAAGGTCGCACAGATTCTCAAAGAAGCGGGGATCATCGACCAGCCCTTCATCTTTGAACTGTACTGCAAATTCACCAAGGCGGATGGAAAATTCATGCCCCAGGAGGAAGCGGCCCTGTCCGCGGACATGGGGTATGAAACCGTTATCAATATTCTGAAGTCCACGAAGCGGGAAACGGTGCGCGTCACCTTCCCCGAGGGGATGACCCTGGCGGAAGTGGGCGCCAAGCTGGAAAAGGAAGGCGTCTGTACCGCCGGTGAGTTCTTCGACGCCATGGAAAACGGTTCGTATTCCTATTCCTTCCTTCAGGAGCTTCCCTCCGACGAGGCCCATGCCGGCCGCATTTATAAGCTGGAAGGATATATGTTCCCGGACACCTACGATTTTTATGTAGGCAGCTCGGGGGAGACCGCCGTGCGGAAATTCCTTGAAGCATTCAACTCCCGGGTGGAGAAGTCGGTCGTGGGAGAGGATGGAGACAGCACGCCGACCTCCATCAAAGCCAAGGCGCAGGGGATGACGCTGGACGAGGTCGTCACCCTGGCGTCGATTGTCCAGTGGGAAGCGGGCAGCGTCGAGGACATGTACAAGGTAGCGGCGGTTCTCCGCAACCGGCTGGACAATCCTACCGTGTATCCGAAGCTGGAGTGCGATTCCACCCAGCGGTATATCAACAGCATCACCCCTTCGACACAGGAGGGACAGGTGGTCGAAAATTTGAATTATGATACCTATAAGCGCAACGGCCTTCCGGTTGGTCCGATCAACAACCCCGGCATGGACGCGATTGACGCGGTGCTGAATCCGGCGGAGGATATGGAGGGGTATTATTACTTCGCCAGCGATGTGAAGACGGGCAAAACCTATTTCTCCAAAACCTATGAGGAGCACGAACGTACATGTCGTCGGTACGGCATTGGAATGTACGCGTAGTGCCGCTTAGCCAGCAGGGAAACCAGCCTTATTCGGCGGCGCTGGCCGGGTTCTGGAGTTGGAGCTTGGTTGCCTCCGGATGGCCGGATAGCGGCTCGATAGACGGATAAAGAAGCCGTGGGGAGGATTGCACGGCAATCCTCCCCACGGCTTTTGATTCGGTTTATTCGGTTTCGATCAGCTGAAAATCGCCGCGCTTCAGCGCTTCCAGCAGTCCGGCATTATCGGTGACCGGCGCGGGAAGGATCAGCCCTCCCCGGGCGAGGTCCTCGTACTCGTGATAATCGCTTCCGGAGGATACCCGCAGGCCGTGTTTTTTCGCAAATGCCAATGCCTGCGGATTGTTGTTGGCGTGCCGTGGATTGCCGTTAAAGACCTCCACGCCGTCCAGACAGGAAGGGTCCCTGGGCCGGCAGTAGGAACGGCAGGGATGGGCCTGGTACAACAGCGCGCCGTAATCCTGACACGTCCGGTATACCTCCTGCTGGGTCATGGCGTACAGACGCGGATATTCGTAAAAAAAGTCCCGTCCGATGCCGTATATCAGGAAGTCCTCCGGCCCGCCGGCGATGCTGCTTTCCGCGCCGAGCAGCACGGTCATGCCGACCTTCGCGCCGGTCTCTGCCGCGCGGTTATATCCGGCGAGATACCGGTCCACCTTTTCCCGCGGGGAACCGGGGAAGGACTCTAGGATATAATCGTTGAAATGGTCGGTGATTACCATCCCGCCGTAGCCCACCCGGGCGTATTCCCGCACGGCGGTATCGGCCGGGACGGAGCCGCAGGGGCTGGTTTCGCTGGTGTGGGCATGCATCTCGATCTTCATGGGAATCGTTCCTTTCTTACGGCTATTGGTTTGGGTTATTCTTCCGTTGTCCTCGTCAGCCGGCGAATCCAGGGAAAGAAATTCACCTTGACCACCGCGACGAAGCATTTCAGAATCTGGTCGGATTTCAGGCAGATAAAAACGACCGGCGGCGGCAGATGGAACACGAAGGCGGCCAGCGCCGCGCTGGGCAGGACGATCAGCCACATAAAGATAAAATCGTTCACCAGCACGAAGGAGGTGTCGCCGGCGCCCCGGACGATGCCGGTGAGCACCGCCACCTGATAGGAGGTCCCCACCACCGTTACGCTCAGGACAGTGATAAACAAGGAGGCCAGCGCACGGGTATCGGCGGCGATGCTGTAAAACCCAAGGATAAAATCCTTGGCGAGGAAAAGCAGCAGCCCCGTGCCCACGCCGATCCCGAGATACAGGACCTGCAGGGTTTTGGCGTAGGCTTTCACATCGTCCAGCCGGTTTTCGCCGATGGTTTTTCCCACGATGACCGAGCTGGCGCTCGCCGCCCCGTAGGTGACGACAGAAATGATCTGGAAGATGGTGGTGGCAATGCTGTTCGCCGCGATGGTCGCCTGCCCCATATGCCCGAGAATGGAGGTTTGGATCGCCTGCGCCAGCCCCCACATCGTGTTGGAAAGGATGACCGGCAGGCCGACCCGCAGGTAATCCCGGAAAAGCAGGCCGTCCATCCGGCCAAAATCCTTCAGCCGGGCATGCAGCTTCTTGTCGGAGAAAGCGGTGTACAGCACCATGATCAGGAATTCCACGATCCGGGAAACCAGGGTGGCGATGGCCGCGCCCCGGATGCCCAGCCGCGGCGCGCCGAAGGTTCCGAAGATCAGCAGGGTGTTCAGGCAGCAGTTGATCAACAGCGTGGAGCCCGAGACCGCAAAGCTGATTTTCACCGTCTCCACACTGCGCAGCGTGGCCAGCAGGATGTTGGTCATGGCGAAGAATACATAGGAAAAGCAGATGATCTGCAGGTATTTTGCCGCTTCCTCGATCACCGGCTGTTCGTTGGTCAGCAGTCCGAGACAGCCGCGGGGGAAGAAAAACACCAGCGCCCACAGCACGAGCGCCGCGCCCACGGCGATCCGCATCCCGATATTCTGCACCCGCCGGATGGAGGAGACGTCCCGCTTCCCCCAGTATTGGGAGGCGAGCACCACGATCCCCTCGCCCACCCCCATCACAACCATCTGGAGCAGGAATTGGATTTGGTTAACCAGCGCGCTGCCCGCCAGGGCGGTTTCGCTGTATGCGCCGAGCATAAGGTTGTCCGCGAGATTGACGCTGAAGGTCAGCAGATTCTGCACGGCGATCATGCCGGTCAGTGAGAAAAAGGAACGGTAGAACCGCCGTTCCCTTACCAGAACGCTCATACGAAAATTCATCCCTGTTATGTTAATCTATATAATCGATATGGATGCGCCGTTTGGCTGGCGGCGCAAACGAGAAATGCGGACGTCATTTTCCCAACGCTGCTAATATACCATAGCGCCGCCCAGCCGGGTTCTCTGCCGGCGTTTGTTTGCGGCGCATTTGAGAAATGCTGTCGCATTTCTCCCAAACAACATTATACCATAGCGCCGCCCGGCCGGATGCTCTGCCGACGCTTGCCGGCGGCGCATTTGAGAAATACCTGTCGGTATTTCTCCCAACCGACATTATAGCATAAACACGCCGAATGGAAACGGCAAATTTTCAATTTCGAGGAGAATCTTCGATGGCCATGCCTCCCGTTAAGAGAAAACGTCCGGAAATCCTCGCCCCCGCCGGGGACCGGGAGCGTCTTCTTGCCGCCCTGCGGTATGGCGCGGACGCGGTTTATCTCGCCGAAACCCGTTTCGGGATGCGGTCCGCTCCGGCCAATTTCACGCCGGAGGGCCTGCGGGAGGCGGTCCGTCTCGCTCACGCGGCGGGCGCAAAGGCGTATGTCGCCTGCAATGTCCTGCCCCGCAACGGGGAGATTGACGAACTGCCGGCGTATCTGGAAACCGTACAGGACGCGGGGGCGGACGCGCTGATCGCGGCCGATCTGGGGGTGCTGTCCCTGGCCCGGCGGTACGCGCCCCGCTGCGCGGTGCATATCTCGACCCAGACGGGGGTGGTGAACTACGAAGCCGCCCGGATGCTGTACGAGCTGGGAGCGTCCCGGGTGGTGCTGGCGCGGGAGCTGTCCCTCGCCGAGGTGGCGGAGCTCTGCGCCCGCGTCCCGGCGGGGTTGGAGGTGGAATGCTTCGTCCACGGGGCGATGTGTATGTCGGTGTCCGGCCGCTGCCTGCTGTCCAACGTGTTGGCCGGGCGGGACGCCAACCACGGCGACTGCGCCCAGCCCTGCCGGTGGAAATATCATCTGATCGAAGAAAAACGCCCCGGCGAGGAATACGAGATCGGGGAAGGGGAGGGCGGCTCCTACCTGCTCAACGCGAACGACCTGTGCATGATCGATCACATCGCCGCGCTGGCGGAGGCGGGCGTGGCCTCCTTTAAAATTGAAGGGCGCGCCAAGGCGGCCTATTACGTCGCGGCGGTCACCAACGCCTACCGCTCGGCGGTGGACGCTTACGAGCGGGCGGGCTTTCCCGCCGATTACCGTCCCGATTCCTGGATGCGGGAGGAGCTGGACAAGGTCAGCCACCGGCCCTATGGCACGGGCTTTTATTTCGGGATGCCGAAGCAGCATATCCAGAGCGGCGGCTATATCCGGGAATACGAGGTTGCCGCGGTGGTGGAAGGCTATGCGGAAGGGCGGCTGCTTCTTTCCCAGCGGAACCATTTCCGCCGGGGAGAGGTATTGGATGTGCTGGAGCCTGGCCAGGAGCCTTTCTTCCTTCCGGCGGAGGAACTGTACGACGGGGAGGGCATGCCGATCGACTGTGCTCCCCATCCCACGATGAAGCTGCAGATTCCCTGGCCCCGGCCGTTGGCTGAAGGGAGCTTTCTCCGCCGGAAAACGACGAAGGGAAAAGCACTGGAGACGGGGCGGGAATCAACAGGAAATCGCCAACCAAAGGCCGGCTCAACCGTCGGTTGAGCTTCCCCTGCCGGTTTTCGACAAATGCTTGATAGACTTATCGCAAAAAGGTGGATAGAATAGGGGTAAGGCGGCCGCCGAAAATCATCAAGGAGGTACCGTTCATGGATTATGGAAAAATCGTCTGCCGGAACATTGCGGCGCTGCGCCGGAAGGAGGGCGTCACGCAGGAGCAGATGGCTGATCGGCTGGGGGTGACCTATCAGGCGGTCAGCAAGTGGGAGACCGAAGCCTGCTGCCCGGATATCGCGCTGCTCCCTTTGCTGGCGCAGGTATTTCATGTTTCCGTTGACCGGCTGTTCGATTTGCCGCCTTCCGCCCCTCCTGCTTCGTCGGAAATCCGAATCGCCGGCCTTCCCTGGGAGGATGATGAGACGCTCCGCGCGGTGGTCTTTATCGGAAGGCGGCTGATGGCGGAGAAGGACGCCCGTCAGGACACTGACCGCCCGGAAATTCGTTTTGTATACGAGGGCCCCGCCCTGAATGTGGAAAGCTGGCTCGGAATCGAGTGCGGTGATGTGCAGGGGAACGCAGACGCCGGCGGTGGAATCAACTGCGGTAATGTGGGAGGATACGCGGACGCGGGCTGCGGAATCAACTGCGGCAATGTGGGAGGCTATGTGGACGCGGGC
>CAUGOD010000016.1 GCA_959601025.1 uncultured Oscillospiraceae bacterium | reverse complement strand
CGGCTGGCAGACCGTACTTACACGTTTGACGTGTATGCGAGGACCGTAGGGCTTTACCCGCACATGAAATACCCCCGGCTTTGCCGGGGGATCATTATTCCTGTGAAAAGCAGGGGGAACCGGAAAAATTCCGCTTGACAGGGCGTGTGGGGACGGATACAATCCATATCGTGAGCAATTTCCGTCCGGCGGTCCGCCGGACGGAGAAGTCAGGCCGGATACGCTGGCGGAAAGCATGGGGGAACCATAATGGACATAACGAGTATGACGGAAAAAGAAAAAATGAGGGCAGGGCTGCTGTTCGACGGCTTGGATGAAGAGCTGTATAGGGAACGCCAGAAGGCGCGCAAGCTGGTGGAGGAGCTGAACGTCCTTGACTCCGACAACATAGAACGGCGGAACGAACTGATCCGCGTCCTGATGGGAGATATAGGGGACGATTTTTTCATGGAACCGCCCTTCCGCTGCGACTACGGCTATAATATCCATATCGGCCGGAAGTTTTACAGCAATTTTAACCTCGTCATTTTGGATGGCGCGCCGGTTATCATCGGGGATAATGTGTTTATCGCGCCGAACGTCGGGTTGTACACAGCGGGGCATCCGCTGGACGCTGCGCAGCGAAACCGCAATATCGAATTCGCCCTGCCGATTACCATTGGAAATAACGTATGGATCGGCGGCAGTGTGGTGGTGAATCCGGGCGTGACCATCGGGGACAACACCGTGATCGGTTCAGGCAGTGTGGTGACGAAGGATATCCCCTCCGGTGTGATCGCCGCAGGCAACCCCTGTCGGGTGATCCGGGAAATCACCGAGGCGGACAGCACCCGCTACGGCATGGAGCCGGCGCGATGAGCGGGCGGAACCCCTGGCGGCGCACTCTGTTTTCCTGCTATTGTGGGTATGGCGTTCAAGCCGTTATCAATAATCTGGCGCCGCTCCTGTTTGTGGTGTTTCAGGACCGCTTCGCCGTCTCGCTGGAGGAGATTGGCCGGCTGATTCTGATTAACTTCGGCACGCAGCTGGTGGTGGACTGGCTGGCGATCCGCTTCGCCGACCGGATCGGCTACCGAGCGGCGCTGGTCATCGCTCATGTGTTCAGCGCGGCCGGGCTGCTTTGTCTCAGTCTGCTGCCGATGGTCTTCCCGTCGCCGTACGCCGGGCTGGTGGTCGCCGTCATGCTGTACGCTGTGGGAGGCGGGCTGATCGAGGTACTGATCAGCCCGATCGTGGATTCCCTGCCGGGAGACGCGAAAGCCTCTGCCATGAGCCTGCTGCACTCTTTTTACTGCTGGGGGCAGGTGGCGGTGATCCTGCTGACCACACTGGGCCTGCATTTTACGGGGAGCGGGCTGTGGTGGCTGTTCCCGGTGCTGTGGGCCGCGCTGCCCCTGCTCAACCTGATTCAGGTGCTCCGGATGCCCCTGATGTCCCCTCTGCCGGAGGAGGAGAAAACGCCGCTGAAGCAGCTTTTTACCTCCCGCACCTTCCTGATCGCGATGCTGCTGATGCTTTGCGCCGGCGCTTCCGAACTGGCGATGTCCCAGTGGTCCTCCCTTTTTGCGGAGAAAGGGCTGCGGGTGCCGAAAATGCTGGGCGACCTTCTCGGCCCCTGCCTGTTCGCGGTGCTGATGGGGCTTGGCCGTACGCTATATGGTATTTTGGGGAAAAAGCTGCGGCTGAAGCCCACGCTGATGGGCAGCGCGGCGCTTTGCATCGGCTGTTATGCGCTGACCGTGCTGGCGGAGAACCCTTTCCTTTCGCTGATTGGCTGTGCAGTCTGCGGCCTGTCGGTTAGCCTCATGTGGCCGGGAACGATCAGCCTTGTCTCGGCCAGCTATCCGGGTGGAGGGACCGCGATGTTCGGGATGCTGGCCCTGACGGGCGATCTCGGCGCGGCGGTTGGGCCGTGGCTGTCCGGCGTGGTTTCGGACGCGGCCCAGAAGACCGAAACGGTGGTTCACTGGGCGGCGGAAAGCGGGCTCAGCCTGGAGCAGTACGGCTTGAAGGTAGGGCTCGCCGTCGCGGCGATTTTCCCCGCACTGCTGCTGATTGGGCTGGTTTTCCTGAAACGGGAAAAGGAACCCGCCGAGAGAACAGAAGAACAGATAATTCAGGTCGGAAAATAAACAAAAAGCAAACGGCTGCTTCCATAGAAGCAGCCGTTTGCTTTTTGCTGTACGTTTACTTTTTCAGCAGGTAGTCCGCACACTGCTGAAGCTGTTCGCGCGAGGTGATTTCCACCCCGGACTGCCGGACAGTCTCCTGGACGTACGGCGGAAGGGAATCAAAGCACTGCCGTATCGCCGGATCCTGGCTCAGCGGATCGCTTTTCGGATTTTTCTGCGCCATGCTTGACCTGCCTTTCCGATTGTCGGGGCAAAGCCTGCCGACGGTGTCTGGGCGTACGGGGTATACAGGGGGTATACAAAAGAAGTTCTCAGGCGCGTAATCCCAGATTGCGGACAAAGGCAATCAGCTCTTCCCGTGAATGAAATTCGTCCGCGTGGAGATTGACCTGTTCCTGCACTTCCTCCGGCAGGGAATACAGGTCCTCGTCCCGCCGCATCTCCCAGTCCGTCAGCGCCGCAACGCCGAGAGCATTGACGCCGTTGATGCTTCCGAGCACGAAAATTCCCGCCTTTCTCTGTCAATTTGGGAGGACGAACGCCTCCCAATCCATAGTGTGCGGAAAAAAGAAGCGGATAGGCAGGGAATTTCCGGCGGAAGGATTTTCCCAAACGGCAGATGAAAAAGAAGAAAAGCAACCATAGCGGCAGAGGACAATGAAAGGCGATAAAAATAAAAAAACGCTTTCAGGCTTCGTCATATTCCGCGGATTTTCCCGTCTTTCTTTTTGTATGCGATACAGAAGAACGCCGGGCTTTTCACGCCGATTTTTCTGGCTTTTTCCCCTTGGAAAATCATAACCAGAAATTAAGAAAAACGGCTGGAAATATCCGTGGAAACGGCGAAATGCCGGTTGTCAGATTGACAAATAAGGCGACAGGTCCTATACTTAAATCTGTTGTCAATCAATTATAAATTTAATGGGCCTTTGCTTCCGAATTATCCGCCGGAAAGCCGGGCTTTTGTGTGGTATGCGGCAGTTATGGGGGAAGGACGCGGGCAAATGCAGGGACTGACAACGGGGCAGAAAAGCGCCCTGGTAAACAAGATGGTTATAGAGCTTCCGGTTCTGCGCGCTAAACTGGGGCTTTCTCAGGAGGAGCTGGGGGAAAAGATCGGCCTTTCCCGCCAGATGATGGTGGCGATGGAAACCGGGAAACGGCCGATGACGTGGAACACCTATCTGTCGCTGATGCTGGTCTTTTTGCACAATCCCCCTACGGCGGAGCTTCTGCGGGCACTGGGCGTTTACACCGATGAACTGCAGCGTTTTTTGGATGTCAATACGTTTGAACGGGGAAATCGCCTTACTCAATAAAAACAGCCGCCGGATATGGAAATGAAAATTTTCGGTTGTCAGGAGCAGCCGATCAGCGCGGGAACGGCGCGGATTCGCGATAAGGAAAAGAGGACTGCAAGAGGATGGGAAATAAACGGATTTTTTTGTCGTCGCCGACTATGAACGGCCGTGAGCTGGACTTTGTCCACGACGCGTTTGCCAAGAATTGGATTGCCCCGCTGGGGGAGAACGTGGATCAGTTTGAAAAGGAACTGGCCGGTTACGTCGGCATTGGCCATGCGGCCGCTCTCAGCGCCGGGACGGCGGCGATTCATCTGGCGCTGAAATGCGCCGGGGTTGGAAAGGGGGACGTGGTTTTCTGCCCGAGCTGGACCTTTTCCGCCACCTGCAACCCGATCGTGTATCAGGACGCGACGCCGGTGTTCGTCGACAGCGAAGCGGACAGCTGGAACATGGACCCCGCCGCGCTGGAGCGCGCATTTGAAAAATACCCCTGGGTCAAGGCGGCGATTGTGGTTAACCTTTACGGCACGCCGGCCCGGCTGGACGAGCTGGCCCGTATCTGCGCCGAACACGGCGTTCCGCTGATCGAGGACGCGGCGGAAAGCCTCGGCGCCAAGTACAAGGGAAAACAGACCGGTACGTTCGGCAAATTCGGCGTGTATTCTTTCAACGGGAATAAAATTATTACCACCTCCGGCGGCGGTATGCTGGTTTCGGACGATGAAGCGGCGATCAAGAAAGCGCGGTTCTGGGCGACGCAGGCAAGGGAGCCCGCCCGGCATTATCAGCACAACGAAATCGGCTATAACTACCGCATGTCCAATATTGTGGCCGGCATCGGTCGAGGGCAGCTGCTGTCGCTCGGCCAGCATATCGAGAAAAAACGCTGGATTTATAATACCTATAAGGAAGCGTTTTCCGATATCCCGGAGCTGCGGATGAACCCGCTGCCCCGGGACAGCGAAGCAAACTTCTGGCTGTCCTGCGTCACGATTGCGGAAGGCTCTCCGGTTACGCCGATTTCCCTGATGGAAGCGCTGGAGCAGGACAATATCGAGTCCCGCCCCATTTGGAAGCCGATGCATATGCAGCCGGTTTTTCACGGCTGCGATTTTATCCGTGCGGAGGATGCAGGCCCGACGGTCGTATCGGAGGACGTGTTCCGCCGCGGCCTCTGTCTGCCGAGCGATATCAAGAACACGCCGGAGGATATGGAACGGATCATTACGCGGATCCGCGCACTGTTCCGGCCCTGATGCGGACGGCGTAAAACGTCAATGAGAAACGGATGCGATATTCCGACCCGAAGAAGATGCCGGCCGATGCGCGAAAATGCGTCGGCCGGCATCCGCCTGTCCCGCCGTCTTGCAAAAATTGCCGATGCGCCGTATAATAGGGAAAGATTGCAAAAATCCGGAAAGACTGGACAGACTACAGACGGGAGATAAAAACAAAAGCCGTGGGTAATGGACGATAGGGAACGCCCGCCCCGGGAAAAGGATGGATGAACGATGACCTTTCATGGAAAAACCCTGCTGATCACCGGCGGCACCGGCTCCTTTGGGAATGCTGTGCTGGAGCGGTTCCTGAAAACCGACGTGGGTGAAATCCGCATTTTTTCCCGCGACGAGAAGAAGCAGGACGATATGCGCCATTTCTATCATGACGATAAGATCAAGTATTATATCGGAAACGTCCGCGATCTGCAGAGCATTAAGAACGCCATGCATGGGGTGGATTACGTTTTCCATGCCGCCGCGCTCAAGCAGGTGCCCTCCTGTGAATTTTTCCCAATCGAAGCGGTCAAGACCAACGTGCTCGGCACCGAAAACGTGCTGACCGCCGCCATCGAGGCCAAGGTGAAAAAGGTGATCTGCCTGTCCACCGACAAGGCCGCCTACCCAGTGAATGCGATGGGCACCTCCAAGGCGATGATGGAGAAGGTGTTTGTGGCCAAGTCCCGTACCGTTCCCGCGGACAAGACGCTGATCTGCGGCACCCGGTACGGCAACGTGCTTTGCTCCCGCGGGTCGGTGATTCCGCTGTTCATCGAGCAAATCAAGGCAGGGAAGCCGCTCACCGTGACCGAACCGGAAATGACCCGCTTCATCATGAGCCTGGAGGAAGCGGTGGAGCTGGTGCTCTTCGCCTTCGAGCACGCCGAGAGCGGCGATATACTGGTGCAGAAGGCGCCCTCCTGCACCATCGGCGTGCTGGCCGAGGCGGTGAAACAGATTTTCCATGCGGACAACCCGATTCAGATCATTGGTATCCGCCACGGGGAGAAGATGTTCGAAACCCTGCTGACCAACGAGGAATGCGTCAATGCGGTGGACATGGGGAACTTCTACCGCGTGCCGGCCGATAAGCGGGATTTGAACTACGACAAATATTTTGTGCACGGCGACCAGCGCCGTCTTCAGCTGTCGGAATTCGATTCCAACAATACCGAACTGCTGACCGTGGAAGAGGTTAAAAAGAAGCTGCTGAGCCTGGAATACATCCAGAACGAACTGGAAACCTGGGAAAATGCTTTGTGACGCAATCAGCCGATGCAACCAGCGCGAAAGGATGAACGGACGATGAAGATACTGGTGACCGGCGCGAAGGGGTTTATCGGGAGGAACCTGGTCGCCGCGCTGAAGAATCGCGGGCAGGACGAGGTCCTCGCTTTTGATACCGATACCGATCCGTCCCTTCTGGACGGCTGGTGCGCGGACTGCGCGTTCGTGTTCCACCTTGCGGGGGTGAACCGTCCGCAGGAACCGGAGGAATTCATGCGGGGGAACGCCGGCTTCACCTCCACCCTGCTGGATTCTCTCCGCCGCCATAGAAACCCCTGCCCGGTGATGCTGGCGTCCTCTATCCAGGCGGCGCAGGACAATCCCTATGGCCGCAGCAAGCGGGCGGGGGAGGAGCTGCTCGCCGCCTATGGAGCTGAAACCGGGGCCGATGTGCTGATTTACCGTTTTCCCAACGTGTTTGGGAAGTGGTGCCGCCCCAACTACAACAGCGTGGTCGCTACCTTCTGCCATAACATTGCCCGCGATCTGCCGATCACGGTAAACGACCCGGCGACCGCCCTCACCCTCGTCTATATCGATGACGTAGTGGCGGAGCTGCTGCGCGCGCTGGAACGGCAGGAGACCCGCGAAGGGGCTTTCTGCGTGGCGCCGGTGACCCATTTGGCCACGCTGGGAGAGCTGGCGGAAACCCTTCGCTCCTTCCGGGAGAGCCGGGCCAACCTTACGGTGCCGGACATGGGCGACCCGCTCACCAAAAAGCTGTACAGCACCTATCTGAGCTATCTGCCGGAGGACGGCTTCGCCTATCCGCTGAAGAAAAACGAGGATGCTCGGGGTTCCTTTACCGAGATTCTGCGTACCGCCGACCGGGGGCAATTCTCGGTGAACGTGGCGAAGCCCGGCGTTGTGAAGGGCAACCACTGGCATCACAGCAAAAACGAAAAATTCCTCGTGGTCAGCGGTCGGGGCGTGATCCGTTTCCGCCGCATCGACAGCGACGAGGTGCTCGAATATCCCGTGGACGGCGACACGCTGACGGTGGTGGATATCCCGACCGGCTATACCCACAGCATTGAAAACGTCGGGGAAACCGACCTCATCACCTTTATGTGGGCCAATGAACCGTTCGATCCGGAAAATCCGGATACCTATTTCCTGCCCGTTTGACGAAGGGCTCCGCGCAGAAAGGCGGCGACGCATGAACAAGCTGAAGGTCATGACCATCCTCGGCACCCGGCCGGAGATCATCCGGCTGTCGGCCTGCATCCGGGCCTGCGACCGGTATTTTGACCATCTCCTGGTACATACCGGCCAAAACTGGGACTATACCCTCAACCAGGTTTTTTTCGACGACCTCGGACTGCGCGCGCCCGACTATTATCTGGACAGCGTGGGGGCGAACCTGGGGGAGACAATGGGGAATATCCTCGCCAAATCTTATGAGGTTTTGGAAAAGGAGCACCCCGACGCGGTGCTCCTGCTGGGGGATACCAACTCCGCCCTCTCCGCGATCTCGGCCAAGCGGCTGAAGATACCGATCTTCCATATGGAGGCGGGGAACCGCTGCTGGGACTGGAACGTCTCCGAAATGATCAACCGCAAGATTGTGGACCATATCTCGGACATCAACCTGCCCTATACCGAGCATTCCCGCCGGTATCTCCTGTCGGAGGGAATCGACGGCAAGACCATGTTTGTCACCGGCTCCCCGATGCGGGAGGTGCTGCGGGAGCATAAAGAGCGGATCGAACAGAGCGACGTATTGGAGCGGCTGGGGCTGGAGAGGGGAAAATACATCCTGGTTTCCGCCCATCGGGAGGAAAACATCGACAACGAGGAGAATTTCCTCGATCTGATGAACGCGATCAATCGGATCGCCGAGCGGTATCGGATGCCGGTAATTTATTCCACCCATCCCCGTTCCATGAAGTTCATTGAAAAGCGGCAGTTCCAGTTTCATCCGCTGGTTCAAAATCTCAGGCCATTCGGCTTTTTCGATTACAACCACCTGCAGATGAACAGCTACTGCGTCCTGTCGGACAGCGGCACCCTGTCGGAGGAATCCGCGATGCTGCATTTCACCGGGGTGCTGATCCGTACCTCCACCGAACGGCCGGAGGTGCTGGACAAGGGTACCGTTGTGATCGGCGGCATCAAGGGCGAGGATGTGGAGCAGGCGGTGGAGTTGGCCGTCGCCATGCGGGAAAACGGGGAGGAAACCGTGATGGCGGAGGATTACGCCGACGAAAATGTTTCGGTCAAGGTGGTCAAGCTGATCCAGAGCTATACAAAGATCGTCAACCAGACCGTCTGGCTGAAACGGTAAAACCGCGACCACCGCGGGTTTTCAAAACGGACAAAGCCCCTGCACACTGTACCGGCAGTGTGCAGGGGCTTTTCGATGGCTGTTCCGAATCAGCCGCGCAGGGCGACGTCCAGATCGTAGAGAATGTCGTCGATATGCTCAGTGCCAATGGAAAGGCGGATAGTGTTCGGCCGGATGCCGGAGGCGGCCAGCTCCTCTTCATTCATCTGGGAGTGGGTGGTGCTGGCCGGATGGATGGCGAGGGACTTTACGTCCGCCACATTGGCCAGCAGGGAGAAGAGCTGGAGCCGGTCGATAAAGGCCCGGGCCTCGTCCGCGCCGCCGCGCAGCTCAAAGGTGAAAATGGAGCCCGCGCCGTGCGGGAAATACCGCTCATACAGGGCGCGGTAACCGCTTTCCGGCAGGGAGGGATGGTTGACCCGCTCCACCTTCGGATGGTTTTTCAGAAATTCCACCACCTTTAGGGCGTTCTCTACATGCCGTTCCACCCGCAGGGAGAGGGTTTCCAGCCCCTGAAGGAAGAGAAAGGAATGCAGCGGGGCCAGAGTGGCGCCTGTGTCCCGCAGAAGGGTGGTGCGGATTTTGGTGACATAGGCGGCGGCCCCGACTGCGTCGGCGAAGATCACGCCGTGGTAGCTGGGGTTGGGTTGGGACAGGCCGGGGAACTTGTCGTTCTGCTTCCAGTCGAACCGGCCGCCGTCCACGATCACGCCGCCCAGCGCGGTGCCGTGCCCGCCGATAAATTTGGTGGCGGAATGCACCACCACGTCCGCCCCGTGCTCGATCGGACGGAAAAGGTAGGGGGTGGCGAAAGTGTTATCCACGATCAGCGGAACGCCGTGCCGGTGAGCGACCGCCGCGACTGCCTCGACGTCGATCAGGCTTGAATTCGGGTTGCCTAGGCTTTCGATATACACCAGCTTGGTATTCTCCCGGATAGCCGCTTCAAAGGAGCCCTCCTTGTCCGGATCGACGAAGGTGGTCTCGATGCCGTAATCCGCCAGTGTATGGGCGAAGAGGTTGTAGGTCCCCCCATACAGGGTGCTGGCGGCTACGATATGGTCCCCGCTGCAGGCGATGTTCAGTACCGCGTAGGTCACAGCCGCCGCGCCGGTGGCTGTGGCGAGGGCGGCGACGCCGCCTTCCAGCGCGGCGATCCGCTTTTCAAAGACGTCGCTGGTCGGGTTCATCAGCCGGGCGTAGATGTTGCCGCCCTCCGACAGACCGAAGCGGGCGGCCGCCTGCGCGGAATTTTCAAATACAAAGGAGGTGGTCTGATAAATCGGCACCGCTCGGGCGCCGGTGGCGGGATCGGGGTTTTCCTGCCCGACATGCAGCTGCAGGGTTTCAAAACGGTAGGAACGATTTTCGGTATTGCTCATAGGTAATAACCTTCCTTCTCTGATTTTCAAGGGAATGTATGGACGAACGTTTTCTCGGTCGTAAGGAGGCCGGGGAGAACGTTCAACACATTCGACCGAACCTCGAGTTTGACCGAAGAAGCCGTAACAATCGCTGCTGCATGATATCCCGGCCTTTCCCAATAAGTAATTGCAACAAATCCTATCGATTAAGTATGAATAGAGTATACACACCTTCCTGAAATTTGTCAAGAGAAATTTTCAGTATTTTCCCTTGTTTTTGCCCCTGCGGGGAGTTACCGGGGCGCTTACAGGGAAATCCCTACCGCTTTTGATACGGCGCTGTTCCGTCAGCAAAGCCGCCGGAACAAGCTGCGCCAGTTACGGGAGCAGAGCAGACAACAGAAGCCACGAAAGAAATCCTTTGATAAAGACAGCCGATAGGCAAAGAAAAACCGCCGCTATGGTGTTGCCCATATACGGCGGCGTAGATAATCAACGATTTTATTTACCATTCGTTTGCTTTTGTTCAACTGTTATTACTTGTTTTTCTCCATACTTCTCCATACTCATTCCCATTTTTAATTTTGTTTATGTAAGGTAGGAATAAAAGGAGCGACACAATCAGCGCAAGCCAGTCTGCCAGCGGCGTAGCCCACGCAACGCCATTGACACCGATAAAATGATTTAAGGCAATCATAAGGGGAATATCCAGACTGCCTTTACGGAGCAGCGATAATATAAGCGGCTGTACTTTTTGCTTTGTCGCCTGAAAAACCGTAATAATCATAAAATTGACCGCTGTTGAAGGGCAGGTAAAACAAATCACTTTCAGAAAGTGTTTGCCATAGGCTACGGTTTCATCATTATCGATAAAGCATCTGGTGATGGGAGACGCAAAAAGGAACAGCGTCAGCGTTGCGGTACACGCCATAATTAAAGTATATACAAGCGTTACCCGAATGGATTTGCTCATTCGCTTCCGATTGTCCGAAGCGTAGTTATAGGCAATAAGCGGAAGTACTCCCTGTGTCATTCCCTGTGCAACGGAAAAGGCGATCATGTCAATTTTTTTTGCGATTCCCATTCCTGCCATTGCTTCATTCGAGTAGGAAGTTACAAGACGGTTCAGAACACTGTTAGACAGACAGCCTAACATCATCATGATAAAACTCGGAAGCCCTCCGACCACCACATCGCCGGGAATACCACCCGCAATACTGTAATATTTCGGATTTGGCGTTATGACCGTTTTTTTTCGTATTTTGTATAAGAAGAGAAGAAAATAAATCATTGCCGCTGTATTGGAAAGCATGGTAGCTATGGCTGCGCCTGTAATTTCCATGCGGAAAACAAAAATGAAAATTGGGTCAAGCGCAATATTTAATACTCCGCCAAAAGCGACTCCAAAACCGGCCTGCTTCGCATAACCTTCTGTGCGTATCAGATGCGCCAGTCCGGCATTCAGAACCGTGGGGATTGCTCCTATGGTAATTGTCCAAAACACATAACTCGAACAGAAATCATAAGTTTCTGTATTGGTTCCAAGCACGGGAAGAAACCACGGCCTTGCCAGAAAAAGGATAATGCCATAGAATAGTGCAACGGCAAGTGCAGTCCAAATACTGAAAGCAGCCGTCTTTTTTGCTATTTCGTTTTCTTTTTTGCCAAGACAGCGGGCAATTTTACTTGCGCCGCCAATACCAAATAAGTTGGAGAGCGCTGTTAAAGCGGCAAAGGCTGGCATCGCCACAGTTGCCGCTGCTACCTGATTCGGATCGTTCAACTGTCCAATAAAAAAAGTATCCGCCATATTATAGATGACCGTGATAATCTGGCTGATGACCGTTGGAACCGCCAAAGACAGCACCGCACGGCGTACAGGCATTTCGCAAAATAAGGAATCATTGTTACGCATCATGATCTCCCTTGATTTCCACATGAAGTCCCGTCAAAAAGCAACGAATGGCTACCTGATAGCTGATTTCAACGCTGACAGGATAGTGTTGGAAGAAGCCTGCCTCCTCCTGTGATAAAAAGCCATGAATGATACTACGCAAAATACGCTGCCAATGGATGGACTGCTCTTCGCTAAGCTCATATTGGGAAAGTACAAAAAAAATAGGTTCAGCGATTGCTGCGGCTGTTTGCGTCAATATGTCCCCTTGCAGGGTTGGAAGGGAAAGGGTAACTTTGTATAACCCTATATGTTCCTTGGCAAAGCTGCGATAGGCAGCAGCTAATGCGAAAAGTGCATCATCTCGATGGTTTCCCTTTATTGCAGCAAGCTGCGTTTGTTTTAGTTCCTCTGCCGCATAGCGGCTGATGTCTATCAATAATTCGTTCATGCTTTTCACATGATTATAAAGAGATGGCGTTTTAATCTCTAATTCTTCTGCCAGTTCCCGCATGGAGATAGCGGGATTTTTATTTCTTTCTATCATTTCAATTGCCTTTGCAAAAATAATATCCCTGCTTATTCCCTTTTGAGCCAAGGTAACTCCTCCTTACACAAAAACTAACGCCATTAGCATCATAATGCTAATGGCGTTAGTTTGTCAATAGTAGAATGCGCGCGCTCTGGTAACAATTCCGATATCTATTTTTTTATTTTTTGCCTTTTCGCCGTTAAATGATAACTCATATCCAGCAGCCATTTGATTTTTTCATCGCTCACGCTGCCGTCTAAAGCTACTGTAATCCAACTTGTTTTACTCATATGATATGCAGGGTAAATTCCAGTCTCCCTTCGAAGTGAACCGATTATAAGCGGTTCGCATTTAACATTCAGCACATCTATGGGTTCCTTTTCTGGCAAACCGAGTTTTTCTTTTGAGATATCCATAATTAGAGCAAACCATTTCTGATTATTGCTATGACGAAACACCATATAACGGGGGTATTTCATCCAAGGGTATTCCGCGTCTGTTCCGTATGTTTCTGAGATAAATTGTTGTAATTGCTTTATATTCACTTTTTATACCTCCTGCAGTCGGTATTATTCTCTTATTATAGTATAAAAAACTCCAGAATCAAACCATCTTTTCCCAAAGCGGAGCTTTATCTGCCGGCTGCTGATGAATTACTGCTTCATCATATGGAAATCAATGCATGGGTTACCATTTCTATAGCGGCACTACGGATATATTGTATTTTTCACCCCACGCCATTTCGTCAGTTTCCTTTAATTGTTCGGTCACACCAAAGAGCGTTCTTTTCATCGTATAGGTGCTTTTCCATCGTGTAATCCTCCAAGTTCATATATTCGCACATACATCACAGCTCCCCGATGGCCACACGCTGTTCTAGCTTGTTATCAGATTTTTCTTCCCTTCCCTATAAAACAAAGCCGTCCAAAAAGCAAACGGCTTTCCGGACGGCTTTGCCGTACCGTGTTTATTTTTCCTCTTCGGTACTGACCGCCAGCTCCTGCTCCAGCAGGTGGCGGATGATCTGAGGATTTCCCTGCCCGCCGGTGGCGCGCAGGCATTGGCCGACCAGGGCCTGGATGGCCTGTACCTTTCCCTTGCGGTAGTCGGCGACCGAGCGGGGATTTTTCTCCACCGCCTCCCGCGCCAGAGGACGAAGCACGCTTTCGTCGCTGATCTGCCAGAGGTTCTGCTCCTCCGCCAGCACGGCCGGGTCGGCGTCCTTCTCCCACAGCTGTCCCAGCAGCTTTTTACCGGTGCCGGAATTGATCTTTTCCTCCCCCAGCAGGTCGGCCAGACGGGCGAGATGGGTGGGGGAGATGGGAATAGCGGCGCTGTCTGCCGGCAGCAGCCGGAAAATCTCGGTGGTCAGCAGGCCCACCAGCGTTTTGGGATAGGCGGTCTGCTTCGCCGCGGCTTCAAAATAGTCGGCCACGGCCTGTTCGGCGACCAGTTGTTCCGCGTCCCGGGGGGAAAGGCCGTACTGCTCGATATACATTGTTTTCCGCTCGTCCGGCAAAACCGGGATATCGGCCTTCCACCGGGCGAGGGTTTCCTCGTCCAGCACGATGGGGGGAAGATCCGGGTCAGGGAAATACCGGTAGTCATCGGCGTCTTCTTTTGTACGCATTGTATACGTCTTCCCGCTTGCCTGGTCGAAACGGCGGGTCTCCTGCACCACCTCGCCGCCGGACTCCAGCACCTCCACCTGCCGGGCGTACTCGTACTCGATCGCCTTGACGATGAACTGGAAGGAATTCAGGTTTTTCATTTCGGTCCGAGTGCCGAAGCGGCTTTCGCCCTTCTTCCGCACCGAGAGGTTGACGTCGCACCGCAGGGAGCCTTCCTGCATCCGGCAGTCGGAAACGCCGGTGTACAAAAGGATGGCGCGGAGCTTCTGCACATAGGCTTTGGCCTCCTCGGCGCTGCGGATGTCCGGCTCGGATACGATCTCGATCAGAGGCACGCCACAGCGGTTGTAATCGCAGCCGGTGCCGTCCTCTCCATGGATCAGCTTGCCCGCGTCTTCCTCGATATGGATGCGGGTGATGCCGATCCGCTTCGCGCCATCCGCCGTCTCGATGTCGAGCCAGCCGTGCTCGCACAACGGCAGGTCATACTGGGAAATCTGGTAGGCCTTGGGCAGGTCGGGGTAGAAGTAGTTCTTCCGGTCCTCCTTGGAAAAGCGGGAAATGGTGCAGTTCGTGGCCATGCCGGCCTTTACGGCGTATTCCACCACCTGCCGGTTGAGCACCGGCAGGGAGCCGGGCATCCCCATGCAGACCGGGCAGCACTGGGTGTTCGGTTCCGCCCCGAAGGCGGTGGAGCAGCTGCAGAAAATTTTGGTTTTGGTTTTCAGCTCGCAGTGGACCTCCAGCCCGATGACCATCTCATACTCGGTTTTCATTGGGCGGCGCCTCCTTTCTCAAACGCATACCCGATCCGGTAAAGCCCCGGCTCCGAAAACGCGGGGCCGATCAGCTGCATCCCGATCGGCAGCCCGTCCGGCGCGGTTCCGCAGGGAAGGGAAAGAGCCGGGATGCCGGCGATGTTGACAGGCACGGTGTAGATATCCCCCATATACATCGCGAGCGGATCGGTGGTTTTGGAGCCGAGCTCGTAGGCTACGGTGGGGGCGACCGGGGAGAGAATCGCGTCGCAGGAGGCGAAAGCGCGGTCGTAATCCCGGATAATCAGGGTGCGTACCTGCAGCGCCTTTTTATAATACGCGTCGTAATACCCCGCGCTCAGCACAAAGGAGCCGAGCATGATCCGCCGCTTGACCTCCCTGCCGAAGCCCTCGCTGCGGGAGTTTCTGTACAGCTCGTCGATGCTGCCGTATTCGGCGGCGCGAGTGCCGTACTTGATGCCGTCGAACCGGGCGAGGTTGGAGGATGCCTCCGCGCTGGAAAGGATGTAGTAGGCGGGCAGGGCGCTGTCAATGGTCGGCATGGACAGCTCGACGATTTTGGCCCCCATTCCCTCCAGCCGTTTGGCGGCCGCGAAGATCGCTTCCCGGATCGCCGGGTCCAGCCCCTCGCCGTAAAACTCCTTCGGCAGGCCGATACGTACGCCTTCTACCCCCCGGCCGAGCTTTTCGGTGTACGCCGGAGCGGGCTGGTTTAGGGAGGTCGCGTCCCGCCGGTCCCAGCCGGCGATGGCTTCCATCACCAGGGCGTTGTCCGCCACGTCCCGGGTGAGGGGGCCGATTTGGTCGAGGGAGGAAGCGAAGGCCACCAGCCCGTACCGGGAGACGGTGCCGTAGGTCGGCTTCATCCCAACCACGCCGCAGAAGGCGGCGGGCTGCCGGATGGAGCCGCCGGTGTCCGAGCCGAGGGCGAAGGCCGCTTCCCCTGCGGCCACCGCCGCCGCGCTCCCGCCTGAACTGCCGCCCGGTACCCGTCCGGTGTTCCGCGGGTTGCGGGTGATGCCGAAATAGGAGCTTTCGGTGGTGGAGCCCATCGCAAATTCATCCATATTCAGCTTGCCGAGGGAAACCGCGTCCGCCCCGTCCAGCTTTTCCATTACCCCCGCGTCATAAGGGGGAACGAAGCTCTCCAGCATCCGGGAAGCGCAGGTGGTGCGCACTCCTTTGGTGCAGATGTTGTCCTTGATCCCCATCGGGACGCCGGCGAGAGGGGAGAGCGGCTCGCCCTGGCGGCGTTTCTCATCCACTGCCTTTGCCCGGCGGAGCGCCTCTTCCGCCGTGACGGTAAGGTAGGCGTGGATTTCCGGGTCGCCCGTCTCGATTTGTTCCAGATATGCCCGGGTCGCCTCCTCCGCGGAGGCTTCGCCGGTGCGGAAAACGTCCGTCAGCTCGCGGACGGTGAGTTCGGTCAGTTTCATGGTATCACACCTTTCTGATAGATGCCGGGGTGAAAGCCGGACATAGGCGAATTGATTCGCCGCAAATTGATTCGCCACGGATTGATTCGCCGCAAATTGATTCGCCGCGAATTTATTCGCCTATGCCCACAACGCGCGGAACCGTCACAAACCCGCCCGCCTTAGAGGGGGCGTTGGCCAGCAGAAGGTCCCGGCCAGTGCTTTCCCGCACCTCGTCCTCCCGGAACACGTTGCGCACCGGCAGTACATGGGCGGTCGGCTCGACCCCCTCGGTGTCGATGGCCTGGAGCTGGTCGGCAAAGGCGACGATAGCGGAAAGCTCCCGTTTCATCGCGTCCTTTTCCTCCGGCGGGATGGTCAGCCGGGAGAGGACGGCGACCTTGTCCACGTCAATGTCGGCGGCCTTCCGGCGGCCTTCCGCGCGTTTTCCGGCGGCATGGCCGAAACCACCCTCCGTACCGTCCGCCGTGATGCCGAGTACCTGGAGCTGCTCCTCATCCACCGGGGCGGGAGCCTCGGTCATCAGGCAGGAGGCGTCCTTTACCTTCGGGAAGGCGATCACGTCCCGCAGGGAGTCCGCGCCGAGCAGGAGCATCACCAGCCGGTCCAGCCCGAAGGCGAAGCCGCCGTGGGGCGGGGTGCCGTACCGGAATGCGTTCACCATGAAGCCGAACCGCTCCTCGATCTGCTCGTCGGTGAAGCCGAGCGCCTCGAACATTTTCTGCTGTACGTCGGATCGGTGGATACGGATGCTGCCGCTGCCCAGCTCCACCCCGTTGAGCACCACGTCGTAGGCCTGGGCGCGGACTCGTTCCGGGTCGGTGAGCAGGTAGGGAACGTCCTCCTCGTACGGCATGGTGAAGGGATGGTGCATCGCGAGATACCGCCCCTCCTCTTCGGAATACTCAAACTGGGGAAAGTCGGTGACGATCAGGAAGCGGAAGTCGTCCTTCCGCCGCAGGCCAAGCCGGTCGCCGAGGTCCAGCCGCAGCCCGCCGAGCACCCGGCGGACGGTGGCAAGCTTGTCGGCGCTGAACAGGATGAAGTCGCCGGGTTCGGCGTCCACCCGCCGCAGCAGGGCGTCCATCTCGTTCTTTTCAAAATATTTGGTCAGGATGGAATACAGCTCCCCGTCGGGGCGTACGGCGATCCACGCCATTCCCTTTGCGCCGTAGCCCATCGCCTGGTCGGTCAGGTCCTCGATCTCGGTGCGGGTGAAATCGGCCTTCCCCTTGACGTTGATGGCGCGCACCACGCCGCCCTGGTCGGCCGCGCTGCGGAATACCGAAAAACTGCATTTCGCCGCGATGTCGGTCACATCCACTATGGGAAGGCCGAACCGCAGGTCGGGCTTATCGCTGCCGTAAACATCCATCGCTTCCTTCCAGGTCAGGCGGGGAAAGGGCTCGGTCAGCTCGCTTCCCATCGTCTCTCGAAAGATCGTTTTGAACAGCTTTTCCAGATGGCGGAGGACGTCCTCCTGCTCCACGAAGGAAAGCTCCATGTCCACCTGGGTGAATTCCGGCTGCCGGTCGGCCCGTAGGTCCTCGTCCCGGAAGCAGCGGGCCACCTGGTAGTATTTGTCCACGCCGCCCACCATCAGAAGCTGCTTGAAAATCTGGGGGGACTGGGGCAGGGCGTAGAAGCTGCCGGGATGCACCCGGCTGGGAACCAGGTAGTCCCGCGCCCCCTCCGGCGTGCTTTTGGTCAGCATGGGGGTCTCCACCTCGATGAAGCCGTCCGCGTCCAGATATCGCCGGGCGGCGGCCGCTACCTGGTGATGGAACCGCAGGCTGCGGAGCATCGAAGGGCGGCGCAGGTCGAGATAGCGGTACTTCAGCCGCAGTTCCTCCCGCACGGCGGAGAAATCGTCCACCGGGAAGGGGAGAGAAGCCGCTTCGCTGAGTACCTCCAGCGTATCGGCCCGCAGTTCGATCGTGCCGGTCTGCAGCCGGGGATTGTAGGTTTCCTCATCCCGGATGGCGAGCAGGCCGCCCGCCGCGATTACCGATTCGTTTTTAAGGGTTTCCGCCGCGTGGAACGCCGCTTCGCTTAAGTTGACGCGGTTAAACACCACCTGCAGGGTGCCCTCGCGGTCCCGCAGGTCGATGAAGATCACCCCGCCCATGTCCCGCTTGGATTGCACCCAGCCCGCTGCGGAGATGCGTTTTCCCACATCCTCCTCGCGGAACTGCCCGCAGTAGCCGTCTCGTTTCATTGGAGAACCATCCTTTCCCTGTCAGCCGCAATCCCTGTGGCCAGGGACTGCATAATCCCTATGGCCAGAGACTGCATGAAAAAAGCGCTTTCCGTCCCCTGAAAGGGACGAAAAGCGCTGCGTCTTTCCGTGGTACCACCCACCTGAGCCGGCAAACCGGCCCGCTTTCAGCACACGCGCGGGCGGCGCGGATGCCTACCGGCTGTAACGTGCCGTATCCGGCCGAGCCTACTGGGATGCCCCGCTGCACGGGACTCTGTTCGGTCGGCGACTCGGGGATGTTCTTCGGGCGGAAATCCGTGCCGAACTCTCACCTTAACATCGGCTCTCTTTGACTACCATTCCGTCGTACTCTTCCCGTCGTTGTCGTTGGAAGATATCCAATTGAAGAATTTTGCATCTGTCTTTATTATATCCTGCAAAATGCAAAAGTCAACCGCTCCATTAAAAAAAATTAACGGTGAAAAAATTTCATAACGTGGAAAGCTGTGAATTTGTTCTGTTTCCGCCTGAAAAATGAAGGGATAAGAAGCCGGAAGGATTGTCGGACAGCGATCTCTCCGGCTTTTCCTTTTTATCAGTCAAGGCTTCTTTTCAGGGTTCTGCAAGAATTTTTCAACGACAGCTCACGGCGGCGACTAAACAGGCAGGCGACGCCTTATACTCTTTATAATTAAGAAAGACGTAAGACCCGCGCAGAGGGAAACGCTTGAAAACACCCCCCTTTTGTAGTAAAATAAAAACTCGTGGTTTATATATCATAAATATATCGGCATGGATTTGCCGTCTGCTTTGGAATGAGGAAGAGGTTCCGTTCGTATGAGTGAGAAACAGCCCCGTTCAAAAAAATCCGCCCGCGGAAAAAAGCGCCGTTGGAATAAAGGCCGGGTATTTCTTTGTCTCTTCGGCCTTTTGCTCGTTATCGCCCTGCTTGCCGGCACGGCGCTGCTGTTTTCGAAAAAATCGCCGGGATGGGGGACGTCGGAGACGGCGTCCTCGAATCCGGCGACGTCGGGCACTGGTTCGTTCTCCGGTACTTCCCCCGGCGGAACCGCCGAAAGGGGAACCTGGACCCTTTCGGGAGGAAAGGCGTACTATCGCGGGACGGACGGCGCCGTCTATACCGGCGAGCATGAGATAGACGGCGAGCTTTGCCGCTTCGCACAGGACGGCTCCCTGGCCGACGGCTGGGCGACGGTCGGCACGGTGCGGTACCATTATTCCGACGGCGTTCTCTCCCGCGGGACGCAGGTGATCGACGGGATTACCCGCTATATTAACGAGGACGGCACCATGTACGTCGGCTGGTATGAGGGAGAGACGAGCGGCAACACCTATTATTACGATTACCAGACCGGCGGCTGCTATCGGGGCTGGCACGAGATCGACGGAAAGCGCTATTATTTCTATGAAAGCGGAGCGCTGGCCCGCAGCACCGCGGTGGACGGCGTGGCGGTCGGCGCGGACGGAGTGGCGGCAGGACAAGCCTCCGGTACGACCACCGTCGCGGGAAATGCTTCCGGCGGTACGACACAGACGCCGATCAAGCCGGACGGGAACGTTTCCGCGGAGATGGAACGGCGGCTGGACAATATTCTGAACCAGTACGGCAGAACGCCCCTGGATATTTACAATTACGTTCACGACCATTTCACCTACAAATGGGCGGCGGAGCAGTCGCTGGAGGAAAACGCCGCCCACATGCTGGATTATGGGACCGGGAGCTGCTACAATTTTGCGGCGCTGACCTATCTGCTGTTCCAGCGGGCCGGGTACGATGTGTATTACGTTACCGGCAAGGGCTGGCAGCCGGGCGATTATCACTGCTGGATTCTCGCCAATTTCGACGGCGGCTGGTATTATGTGGATTCCCTGTATACGCGTTCCGCCAAGCTGACGGCCGCCGAGTTGACCGAAAAAGGGTATGAGTGGGACAAAAGCGCCTTCCCGTCCTGATATCCGGAGGATAGCGTGAAGGAAAGCCATGCACGGGATTGGAAAGAACCGTTCGCCGGCCGGCGGGCCGCCGCTCCGCTGCGCGGAGATGGTCCGTGCAGCGAAGACACGTTTCTTCCCATTCTATTTGTGCTGAGGATGCTGCGCTGTAAGCGGCAGAAGGGATTGGAAGATGATGAGACGATACCGGCTGTTCCCGCCTGCGGAGGCGGCCGCCCTTTTGCTGGCGTTCAGCTTTGGCCTGACTGCCTGCGGCCGGGCGGAAACGCCTTCCGAAAGCAGCGCGCCGACCGGGGCGGAGACCTCCGTCTCCTCCGCCCCGGCAACGACGGCCACGACCGCGCCGACCGCGTATTACGACGAGGCGGCCGGGATATTTTACGAAAACCGGGAGCTCTCGGGAAAAACCGCGGAGGAATTCGAACTGCCGCTGGAAGGTGCGACCGGCTTTGCCTCGATCGCAATGAACGTTTATCCATCGGCGGATACGACCGGCAGCCCGGTCGCTTCGCTGCGGCCGGGGGACGCTTTTACCGTTCTGGAGGAAAAGGACGGAACATGGTGGCGGGTCGAGCGGGAGAACGAATACAGCGGCTGGGTGGAGAACACCTGCTGCTATCTGAACATCCCGGACGTGATCCCCTCCATCATTTTTGACAACACCAACGCCTATTCCTCTGTTTTTGTTTCCTCCGGCAAGGAAATCCCGGACATAACCGGAGAACAACTGTATGAATCTCTCCGCTATAACGGGAGGTTCGGGGACGACCGGTATGTCGTGGCGGCCAACTACATCATGGTGAAAAAGATTTACGCCGCGCAGCAGGCCGCGATGGCGGAGGGCTATACCCTAGTCATCAACGAAACCTTCCGGCCTTACGACGTGCAGCTTAAGGTCGCGGCGGACCTGAAACTCCTGTATCTGGACGACCCCGAGGTCAGGTCCGGAATCGACCAGTCCCCCTGGGGAATCGGCTGGTTCATTGCCAATAAGCTGTCCACCCATCAGATCGGTTGCGCGATGGATGTTTCCCTGGCCCGGATACGGCGGATTGCCTATCGGCTGTGCGGAGAATACAAATACGCCGCCGTCACGGAATACGAGGAGTGCGCGATGCCCACCCCCATCCACGAGCTGAGCGCTGCCGCTGTGTCCATGAAAAAGCCGGTCAATTCCTATTCCGCCACCGCATGGAAGAATGTGGAGCCAGCCGCTTCCATGACCGAGGATGCGCTGCGGCTGAAGGGCTATTGTACCGGGGCGGGAATGTCCCCGCTGGCCTCGGAGTGGTGGCACTTCAATGATCTGGAAGCCAAGGGCGCAATCGGGAAGCGTTACACGTCCGATGTGTTCTATATCAATACCTGCTGCAGCCGGGTTCCGCAGTAACATGGGGTCGGCGGACAGGCGATAACCGTCTCTAACGGCCGTTAGAGGGAAGAAAAGGAAACAGAAAATTATGGTCTTCAGTTCGTTGAGCTTCCTCTTTTTGTTTTTCCCCCTTACGTTCCTCCTCTATCTCGTGATCCCGAGTTGGAGATGGCGGAACGCGCTGCTGATCGCGGCCAGTCTGGTCTTTTACGCCTGGGGAGAACCGGTTTATGTCCTGCTGCTGTTATTTTCCGTCTTGGTCAACTGGCTGCTGGCGCTTGCCATATCCCGGAACAAAGGCGGCGGAAAAGGGATCGTCGCCGCCTCGGTGATCCTCAACATCGGGCTGCTGGTGGTGTTCAAATACAGCGGCTTCCTGGTGCAGAGCCTGAACGCGCTGTTCCGTCTTTCCCTCCCCGTGCCGGAAATCCGGCTGCCGATCGGCATTTCCTTTTTCACCTTCCAGACCCTTTCCTATGTGATCGACGTATACCGGGATAAAAGCAGTGTGCAGGTGCGGCTTTCCCGCCTGCTGCTGTATATCTCCTTCTTCCCGCAGCTGATCGCGGGGCCGATCGTCAAGTATCACGATATCCGGGATCAGCTGGAGAAGCGCTCCCTGTCCGCCGATGAAATCGCGGAGGGGCTGAAGCGCTTTATCTATGGCCTGGCCAAGAAGGTGTTGCTCGCCAACGCCATGGCAGCCGTAGCGGATTATGTTTTTGGTCTGCCGGGGGCTTCCCTGACCGCGTTTTCCGCGTGGACGGGCGCGGTCTGCTATATGCTCCAGATTTATTTCGATTTCAGCGGCTACAGCGATATGGCAATCGGGCTGGGGCGGATGTTCGGCTTTGCCTTTAAGGAGAATTTCCGGTATCCCTACGCCGCCCTCGGCATCAAGGATTTCTGGCGCCGCTGGCATATTTCCCTTTCTACCTGGTTCAAGGAATACTTGTATATCCCCCTGGGCGGGAACCGGAAGGGAAAGGTCCGCATGTTCCTTAATCAGCTGATCGTGTTCGCCGCCACCGGCCTCTGGCACGGCGCGAACGTGACCTTCCTGGTATGGGGGCTGTTCCACGGCCTTTTCCTCACGCTGGAAAGCGGCGGTGCGATCCCGGTGAAAAAGGCGTCCGGCCATGCGGTTTCCCGCTTTTTTGTGCGGGTATATACCCTGCTGGTCGTCCTGATCGGCTTTGTGATTTTCCGGGCGGATACCATGACCCAGGCGTTTTCGTATCTTGCGGCGATGTTTGCGGGCGGGCAGGGCGCCGCCGCCGATCTGGCCGGCGTGCTTACCTATCTCACGCCCTGGTTTCTTTGTGTGCTGGCGGTTGCCTGCGTCACGTCGTTCCCTCTCCTTCCTGCGGCGAGGGAGCGGCTTTGCCGCGGCCGGACCGGGACGCGCGTTTACGCCGGCGTCAGCTATGCGGGGTCCCTTCTGCTGTTCGCCCTGTGCGTCCTTTCTCTCGCGGCGGACACCTATAATCCGTTTATCTATTTCCGCTTTTGACCAAGGGGGTGAGGCTGTATGAGAAAGCTGAAAACGCTGTACGTCGTCGTCCTGCTGGCGGTCTGCTGTCTGCCGCTGCTGCTGGCGCCGATTGCAGGGGATAGCGCGTCGGCGGAGAAACGAACGCTGGCCGCCTTCCCCTCCCTGATTAAGGACGGAGCGTTCAACACGGCGTTTTCTTCCGAGCTGGATGACTGGATCACCGACCATTTCGCCTACCGCTCTCAGCTGATTACGGCCAACAACTCCCTGAAAGCGGCGGTGTTCGCTACCTCCGACGAGAAGAAGGTGATCGTCGGGGAGGACGACTGGCTGTATTTTGCGGAGACGGCGGCGGATTACCTGGGACAGAACCGGCTGGAGGACGGCGTCTTGAACCGGCTGGCGGTTTCCCTCGACCTGATCGACGAATATGTGAGCGGGCGGGGAGGGACGTTTGTCTTCGCCGTCGCCCCGAACAAAAACACGATCGTTCCGGAGCATATGCCCGCCTATTACCGCCGAACCGCCGAGCCGACCAATCTGGACCGGCTTACCGACCGCCTGGCGGACAAACGCTATTTCGCCGACCTGCGCGGCGCGCTTCGGACGGCGGAGGAGCAGGTTTACCACGCCCGGGATTCCCACTGGAACAATCTGGGGGCCCGTATCGGGTATAATACCATCCTGGATACCGCCGGGAAGGCGCACGAAACCTATGCCGACGCCGTATGGGAGTGGCGGCGGAGCTGGGCGGGCGATCTGGACGCGATGATTTTTCCCGCGCTGGGCTATCGGGATCGGCAGGCGGTTTTCGCCGTCGATTGGAGCTACCAGTATACCTCCAATTTTCATAGTGAAGAGGACGTGCTGATCACCACCCGGAACGAGGGCGCCGACGGCTCGCTCCTGATGTTCCGGGATTCCTTCACCAACGCCCTTCTTCCTTTTCTGGCGCAGAATATGGAGTCGGCCAAATTCTCCCGTGCCGTGCCTTATTCGCTCGATGAGCTGGAAGCGACCGCATACGACACCGTAGTGATCGAGATTGTGGAGCGCAATCTCCGCAACCTTCTGCAAAGCGCGCCGGTGATGCCCGCTCCCGAGCGGACGCCGTCGGCAAAGCTGCGGGAGGCGGAGCCGCTGGAGGCGGGGGGAGTCGGGCTCCGGACGCGGGAGGTGAGCGGCCTTCGGCATTTTTACGGCGTTGTCTCTGGAGACGCCGCCGATGCGGAGCATCTGTACCTGCGGCTCTCCAATGGGACGGATGTGCGGTATGTGGAGGCCTTCCCGTTGTATGAAGCCGCTCTGCTGGAGGAAAGCGGAGCGGAGGGAACCGGCTTTTCCGCTTATATTCCGCCGGAGGACTGCGAAGGCTGTGAAATAACGGTGGTTTATTAAAAAGCAGATATCCAATACAGGAAAGGGGTAATCCTTATGAATTTCATGAAGAAACTGGCGATGGTATTAACGGCTCTGGCGCTGGCGCTCGGCCTCTCCGCCTGCGGAAAATCGGAGGGAGACGGAAAGATCGCTTCGCAGGTGACGGTCAGCGGGACGGCGCTGGCGCTTGGCGCGGAGTTCACCGCCGAAACGCAGGAGAAGCTGGGCGAACCGACCAACGTTGTTCAGGCGCCAAGCTGCCATTACGACGGGTCGGACAGCATTTATTATTACGAGGGCTTTACCGTCTACACCTATAAGGAGCAGGAAAAATCCATCATCTACAGCGTGGAGTTGAAGGACGCTTCCCTGACCACGTCGGAGGGCGCGAAGACCGGGATGAAGCTGGACGAGGTGAAGGCGCTGTACGGGGATGGATATGAGGAGGTTACCTCGGGGATTTCCTACGCGCTGGGAGACGGCATGAAGCTGAACTTCCGTACGGCGGACGACGCCGTCACCCTGATCGAGTATTACAAGGAATAGATTACTAAAGCGAAAAGCCCCACCCCTCCGCATCGGCGACGCGGAGGGGCGGGGCTTTTTTTGGAGGAATGCCGCGAACAGGGCTTTCGGCAGCCGCGTTTATTCCGCTGGCTCCTCCGGGGGGACGGTGGCGGCGGGAACGGCGGCCTCCGTTTTTTCCTTCGGGATGCGGCGCTTCTGCAGCCGCTTGCCCACCGTTTCCCGGAACAGGGCGTACAGCACCGAGCACAGAGGGATAAACAGCAGCATCCCGGCCACCCCCATGGTGCTGCCGCCGATCGTGACCGCGACCAGCACCCAGATGGAGGGCAGGTTCACCGAATTCCCCACCACATGGGGATAAATCAGGTTCCCCTCGATCTGCTGGATGACCTGGAAAAGAATAACGAACCACAGCGCCTGCATGGGATTGACCATCAGGATAAAGAAGGCCCCGATTATGCAGCCGATAATCGCGCCGAACACGGGAATCAGGGCGGTAAAGGCGGTAAGGACGCTGATCAGCAGGGCGTAGGGGAAGCGGAAAACCGTCAGCGCGATAAAGAAAAGCGCGCCGAGGATGCAGGCCTCCAGACACTGGCCGGAAAGAAAGCTGGAGAAGGTTTTGTTCGCGAGAGAACAGACCGATACCACCCGGTCGGCCTTCGCTTCGGGCAGATAGGCGTACAGCACCTTTCGGGATTGACGGCCGAGCTTTTCCTTCTGCATCAGCACATAGACGGCGAAAACAAAGCCGAGAAAGAAGTTAAACAGCGCGCTGAATACGGAGGTTGCTACGCTGAGAGTGGAATTCAGCAGTACGCCGGTGCCGTTTTTCAACAGCTCCACCGCCCCGGTGCTGAGCTTGTTCCAGTCGATATCCAGAGTGGTCAGCCAGTCGGCCCATTCGGGATGCTGGGCGATCAGGTCGGTAATCCAGGCTTGTACGCCGGTAAGAAAAGGGGGAATCCGCTCCGCCATGGTCTGAAGCGTCCGCCCGACCTCCGGCAGGATCAGGAACATCACGATAAACACCACGCCGCCCACCAGCAGGATGGTAATGACGAGACAGAGCGGGCGGCGGAGCTTTTTCCGAAAGCCGTCCGCTCCCGGATTACGGAATAGGACCCTCTCCACAAAGCGAAGAGGCACGTTGAGGATAAAGGCAATGCACAGCCCCAGCAGGAAGGGGAAAAACAGCTTGAGCAGAAAGCCGAAAAATCCCATCACCGCCGGCAAATTCTGCAGCCCTACCAGCAGCAGGATGGCGAACGCCACGATCGCCAACAGCCTTTTCATGTTATTATTATTCAGGTCCATCCGAAACAAACCCTCTTTCGACTTTTCACCGTTTTACCATTTCACCATTTCACCATTTCACCGGCGGAAGCGCGGGAGATTATCGGCGCTGCGGAAAGCAGGAACAGCCGTCCCCCCACCCATCCGATCGCGCTCTACAGAGCGCAGAGCAGGCGGTCCAGCGCCTCGACGCCTTCCGCCAGGTCGACTGCCCCGGCCGCTGTAAGCTCCTCCCGGCTGCCGTAGCCGAAAAGCACGCCGATGCCGCGCAGGCCGTTTTCTTTTGCGCCGGCGATGTCGTTTTCCCGGTCCCCAACCATCACGGCCCCCTGCCGGACGGCGTCGGGCAGCCCCTCCAGTGCCTGGCGGATAATTTCACCCTTGGTGGTGTGGCGGCCGGAAAGCTCGCTCCCGGCCACCCGGTCGAGAAAGGGGAGAAAGCCGAAATGCTCCGCGATCCGCCGGGCGAATACCGCGGGTTTGAGTGTGGCGACGGCGGTAAAGGTTCCGGCCTCGTGCAGCTCCTGCAGCAGGGTGGGAATGCCGGGATATACCTGATTTTCAAAAATACCGGTTTCAGAGAAATAGGAACGGTAATCCTCCACCGCACGCGCGGCCTGCCCGTCGTCCATCCCGGCATATTTCTGGAAGGATTCAAACAGAGGCGGGCCGATAAAAGGGCAGAGCGTCCGCCGGTCGGTCACCTCGATCCCCTGCCGCCGCAGAGCAAGCTGAACGGATTTGGTAATGCCCTCCATCGGGTCGGTCAGCGTGCCGTCCAAATCAAAAAGGACGGCGGGCGGATAAGGCATAACGGTTCCTCCTTTGCCGGGCGGCTACCGGCATATGATTTTCTGAAAATACGGCAGGAATGCGGTCAGCTCCACATCGACGGCGGCCTGGACGTTCGGCGAGGAACCTTCCCCGGCCGGAAGGAGCCGCCCGTCCTCCGTCACGGTGAGCGCCATCGGCTCCAGCGTAACCAGGCCGGGGTTCAGCGCCTCCGCCATGGCGAGGGGATCATGCAGGAACGGCTTGCCGTTCTCCGCCGTATAACGGGAGACCAGACGTGTCAGTTCCCTGGCTGGTTCACTTTCGGCCCGGCCGAGCGCCGTGGTGATTTTCAGCGTCATCGGGCAGCGTTCGGTGACGTCCAGCCCGATCAGGGTGATATCCATCCCGGAGGAGAGAACGATTTCTGCCGCCTCCGGGTCGCAGGAGAAATTCCATTCCGCTTCCCCATTGTCCGCCGCCCGGCCGCCCATCAGGATAAGCCTTGCCTGGGAAGCCAGCGCGGGCCGTTCGGTCAGCGCAGCGGCAATATTGGTCAGTGGCCCGATCGCGACGATGGTCAGGCCCTCCGTCTCGTCCGCCGCCCGGAGGATGAGTTCCACCGCCGTTTCGGAGGACTGCCCCGCCGCGACGGTTCCATAGGACGGACCATAGGAGGCGGGCCACGACCCGTTCCGGGGCGCGCCGGCCCCGGCGGCGACCGGAATATCCGGTTGTCCGTACAGAGCGGTCAGTCCCCGGGCGATGCCCGCCCGTTTTTCCGGCTGAACGTAAACGGTGGTGATCCCGACGATCGCCGCTTCCGGCGTGTTTAATGCCAGCGCGAGAGCCAGCGTATCGTCGATGTCGTTCCCGACGTCGGTGTCGATCAGCAGAAACCGGGTCTTTTCCACCACGGGGGCGGAGGAGACTAGTCCGTCCTGCCCCGTTGAGGACGGGGACGGCGCGGAGGAGCAGCCGGGCAGAGGGAGCGGGAAAGCGAACAAAAGCAATGCGGCCGCTATCGCCGCCCGCCGGGAATTCCTTGTTTTTTTGTGCGTCCTATTCATGTCGCCGTATGTTCCTTTTCTTCGGTGTTTCCGGTCTGAGGGGAAGGGAGAGGCGGTTCCGGAGCCGCCAATCCTATTTGGGCGAGCAAATTACGGAGAAGATCGGCGTTCATCGGATTAAGACCATTCCCCGGCTGTTTTTCCGCGGCTTCGATCCCTTCGCGGGCGAGGGCCGCCGATTCCCCGGCTTGACCGGCGTATAGCGCCGCTCCGGCGAGAAACCGGCGGGCGGTGGAGGAGGGCCGGTCGAGGCGTTCCCGGCCGATCAGCCGGAGCAGAAGTCCGGCGGTTTCGGAATCCGGTTGGAGAACGCTGTAATAATACAACAGCTCCCCATACGCTGTCAGCACGGAATCGGAAAGCGGTTTCGCCAGCGCTTCCCGTTCCAGCAGGGCGAACCGATCGGCGATCGCCGCCGGAGTATGGGGCCGGCGCTCCCGTGCGGTTCGCTTCCTCAATCAGCCGTTCGTCTTCCCGACGGCGTTCCTCTTCCTGCAGCCGTTCGGCCAGCAGGGTCAGCCGCTCGGCGCGTTCCAGCCGTCCGTTCATGCTTCGAGCGTATATTGGAGGTCCTGCCAGAGAAGGCGGGAGCCCTCGTCGATTTCGGCGGGCAGGAGAGCACGGGCCACCGGCATCGCGTCGCCCGTGCCGTCGGCGCGGGAAAGCCAGGCGTAATCCCCATCGATTTTTTCCACAAGATAATGGGTCGGTGTGAAAAAGTCGTTCATGATAATCTCCATTCCCTATTCCCCGTTGAATTTGAGACGGTTTCGACCAGCAGTCGACATTGCCGAGAGCTTTTTGCGGCAGAGGAACAAATTCCGGCGCAAAAAAATCATATTTTCACGTTTTCAATCCATCAATCGATCCCTCTGCTGCTTATTTAGCAGACCGTGCCGCCGGCTTTTCGCCGTGCGGTTTCAGTGTAGCATATTCCGCCGCCGGTTGCAATCGTCCGGACAGGGAAAGCGAAGGAGCTCGTGCGGGTGTTGTGTGCTTTATTCACGTTCATCCGCTTGTCACCGCCGCCGAGGCAGGCTATACTTAAACTACGGAATAGCAGAAAGTGGAAAGGGGAGGCGACGGGATGTTTGCGAGGATTCAAAGCCTGGGACTGCTCGGCGTGGAGGGCTTCCGGATTGATGTGGAGGCCGACCTTTCCCAGGGCCTGCCCGGCTTTGACGTCGTCGGCCTGCCCGGCGCGGCGGTAAGGGAATCCCGGGACCGGGTGCGGGCCTCCATCAAAAACTGCGGGTTCACCTATCCGGTCAGCCGGATCACGGTGAATCTTGCGCCGGCCGACGTTCGCAAGGAGGGCTCGGTGTACGACCTGCCCCTTCTCCTCGCCCTGCTCAAGGCGAGCGGGCAGCTTCATGAGCCGCTGGACGACGCGGCCTTTATCGGGGAGCTGTCCCTGACCGGGGAGGTCCGTCCGGTGCGCGGGGTGCTGCCGATGGCGCTTGCCGCGAGGGAGGCGGGCTTCCGCCGGGTCTTTATCCCCGCCGGCAACGCGGCGGAGGGCGCGGTGGTGGACGGGATCGAGGTCTATCCGGTCACAACGGTGACGGCGCTCCTGGCGCATTTTTCGGGCGAAGCGACCCTGCGGCCCGCCCGACCGGAGGACTTTCCCGGCCTGTACGCAGGGGAAGGCGAGACGGCGGACTTTGCCGATGTGAAGGGACAGCTCGCCGCTCGTCGCGCGCTGGAGGTCGCGGCCGCCGGTTCCCACAATATCCTGCTGATCGGGCCGCCCGGCTCGGGCAAGAGTATGCTGGCCCGCCGCCTTCCCTCTATCCTGCCGGATATGACCCCGGCGGAGGCGCTGGAGGCGACCAAGATTCATTCCATTGCCGGCGCTTTGCCCGGCGGGGCGGGGCTGCTCAAAGCGCGGCCTTTCCGTTCCCCCCACCACGGGGTGTCCGCCGCCGGGCTGGCAGGGGGTGGGTCGATTCCCCGGCCGGGGGAGGTTTCCTTAGCGCACCAGGGGGTGCTGTTCCTCGATGAGCTGCCGGAATTCAGCCGCACGGCGATGGAGGCGCTCCGCCAGCCGCTGGAGGATTCGCAGGTCACCATTTCCCGGGTGAACGCCTCCCTGACCTATCCCTGTGCGTTTATGCTGGTGGCGGCGATGAATCCCTGCCCCTGCGGCTATCTGGGGCATCCCACCCGTCCCTGTCACTGCTCCCCGAACGCCCGGCGGGCCTATCTTGCGAAGGTCTCCGGTCCCCTCCTCGACCGGGTGGACCTGCATATCGAGGTGCCGCCGGTCGAATTCGACCAGCTCACGGCGGGAGGGACGGCCGAAAGCTCGGCGGTGATCCGGGAACGGGTGAACGCCGCCCGCGCCCGCCAGCTCCGCCGGTATCAGGGAACAGGGGTGACCTGCAACGCCCGGGTTCCTCCCCGGCTGCTGCGGGAGGTCTGCCGGATGACCCCGGCGGCGGAAGCCCTGCTGCGGGGCGCGTTCGACCGGCTCGGTCTGTCCGCACGGGCGTATGACCGGCTGCTGAAGGTGGCCCGCACCGTGGCTGACCTCGACGGGGCGGATGTGATCGACACCGCCCATGTGGCGGAGGCGGTGCAGTACCGCAGCCTGGATCGGAAGTACTGGCAGGGCTGAGGGCGAGCGGAGGGGGATTTTTCAAAAAATATAACCGGCCGACGGGGCATTCTTCTCCCGCCGGCCGGTTTGTGCTGTAAAAGCAGCGCTTGCGCAGGAAAAGGCGGACTTACTCCCTTTTTCCTGCGCTTTTCGCCCGTATCCAGCCGTTTTGCAGGTAGTACGCATTATCGAGGCTGGGCGTTGTTTCGGATTTCAAGACCATTTTATGCTGAAGCCGGCATAGGGAAAACAGCAGGCCGACCCGGGGACTTTTCCGTCGGCGCGGCGTTGTTTTGGCCGCCCTGCCCGCAAGCCGTTCCATTTTTTTCGCCAGCATGCGGCGGTGCGGCTCCGTCATTTTTTCGATAAAGATGTCTCCCATCATCCCCGCCCCACAGGCGTATACCCTGGAAACGCCCATCCATGACAGGCTGGTCCTCACGTCCTTTTGCGCCGAGCCATTGGGCGCGCCAACGCTGTTCGTGAGGATTACCGCGGTTTTCTGAAACATTTTCGGATCGGGCCGGTGAACCATCCAATGAACGCAAAGATGATCGAGCAGGGACTTGATGGACGCCGGCGCGCGTAGGGCGTATACAGGGTAAGCGAATACCAGCAGATCCGCCTCCAGCATGGCCCGCCATACCGGATCCGTCTTCGCAAAATGCGGACAGGTTTCCTCGCCCTTCAGAAAGCAGCTTTTGCAGCCGACGCAGAAGGGCGGCAGGTCCTTCGGGTAAAATTCGACGATTTCATTGCCGTCAGCGGTACACATATGGCGGAGGAACAGGTCCTTCATATAATGGGTGACGCCCTGCACGGACGTGCCGTTGACTACGATAATTTTCATATCTTCAGACCCTTCCGATATATGAAAGCAGGAAAGCGGCAAAAACAGTCCGGCGGAATGGCCGGGGAATCCCGTCAGCGGGAGGCCTTGCCCGAGATGTATTCCACGTCCATCCGGACGACGACGGTATTTTTACCGTGGGCTTTCAAATAGGCGTCCACCCCTTCGGCCGGCCGGTCGGGGGCGTATTTTTCACAGAGCAGCCGCAGGGCCGCCTGCCGTTCCGCCTCCCCGTAAACGATACGGGCTTCCCCGAACGCCATGACGCTTTCATACGCCATGCTCAGCGTTTCAGGCAGGACCTTCGGGGCGTTCACCGCCGTCAGGCACACCCGACGGTCGTGCATGAGGTTGTCCAGCTTCTGCCCCTCGGTTGCGCAATGGAAATACACCGCGTTCCCGGTCAGGACGAAGGAAAGGGGCACGCCGTAGGGGAGACCGTCGTCGCAGGTGGTGGACAGGACGCCCCATTCCGCCCGGCTGAGTATTTCCCTCGCTTTATCGTAGGTAGTCTTTTTCCGAATTCGACGCATCGTGCGCATGGCTTGCTCCTCGTCTCCGGCGGCAGGGTGAATCATCGGACAACAGAGGAAGGGGCCTGCCGCCGCCGGGAGGAGCAGGTCCGCCGTTCCGCTAACCAGCATACCACGAATCCGGTTTTTATCCTACTGAAAAATGGAAATTTTTTAAGGAAACCCACGAATCATCATTATTTCCCTGCGGTTTGGAGAAGCAAAGACGTGATTTATGCTTCTTTTATGCAGGCTGTTTCTATGCTTTTGCCCGGAAAACGGATTTTTCTTTGTAACAGTCTTTACAACGGCCGGCGTTTCTGTTATACTGAACGGAAACAGGAATACAGCGAGAGCAGGGAGAACGCATGATGTTTTTCATCCACAAGGTAGTAGGCTCCGTTATCCGGCAGAAACGGCGGAACGTATAGCGGAGCTTCCTTAAAAATCCGCCGGCAAACAGGTCGCAGAGGGAAGCGGTTCGCCGCGTCCGTCCGCATGTGCTTGCCCGCCGGCGAGAGTGGATTGAGGTATGAGGCCGCGGACGTTTCGTCCGCGGCCTTTTTGCATGGCGGAATAACGGCGTCAGGAAAAACGGACGCGTTCGCCGGCAGTCGTCAAGCCGTAAAAGGCTGTAAGCAGGGAACGGGCGGGAGTAGCCGCTTGCAACCCGGCAGGCGCTGTGATAGAATAAACAGCAGTCACTGAGGCGGCATTCCTGTTGCGGCCAAACACCGGGGAAACATCGCCGCGGGCCGAGCAGCGCGGCAATTTATCAATAAGGAATGGTTAAAATGGCGGAAAATAAGCAGCTGGCAAAAACCTATGAGCCCGGAGAGGTGGAGGACCGCATCTACCGCTTCTGGACGGAGGGCGGATACTTCCACGCGGAAGTCAATCCGGAGAAAAAGCCCTATACCATCGTCATCCCGCCTCCGAATATTACAGGACAGCTCCACATGGGGCACGCGCTGGATGAGACGATGCAGGATATCCTGATCCGCTGGCGGCGGATGCAGGGCTACGAGGCGCTGTGGATGCCCGGCACTGACCACGCCTCCATCGCCACCGAGGCGAAAATCGTGGAGGCCATGGCGAAAGAGGGCCTGACCAAGGAACAGCTCGGCCGGGAGGAATTCCTCAAGCGCGCCTGGGCATGGAAGGAAACCTACGGTAGCCGGATCGTTGAACAGCTGAAAAAGCTCGGCTCCTCCTGCGATTGGGAGAGGGAGCGCTTTACGCTGGACGAGGGCTGCTCCAGGGCCGTGCGGGAGGTGTTCGTCCGCCTGTACGAGAAGGGCCTGATCTATCGCGGGGAACGGATCATCAACTGGTGTCCTCACTGCCATACCTCCATTTCGGACGCCGAGGTGGAGTTTGAGGAGAAGGACGCCTTCTTCTGGCACCTGCGGTATCCCATAGCGGATGGGGAGGGCAAACCCACCGGCGAATATCTGGAGCTCGCCACCACCCGGCCGGAGACCATGCTGGGCGACACCGCCGTGGCGGTTCATCCCGACGATGAGCGGTACCGTCATCTGGTGGGCAAAAATGTCATCCTTCCGCTGGTCGGCAAATGCATTCCTGTGGTGGCTGATACCTATGTGGAAATGGATTTTGGCACCGGCGTGGTGAAGATCACACCCGCCCACGACCCGAACGATTTTGAGGTCGGCCTGCGCCATAACCTGCCGGTCATCACCGTGACCGACGAGAACGGCGTGATGAACGAACTGGCCGGTAAGTACCAGGGCCTGACCATCATGGAATGCCGGAAGGCCATCGTGAAGGACCTCGAGGAGCAGGGGTACCTGGTGAAGGTCGAGCCGATGAAGCACAACGTCGGCGCCTGTTACCGTTGCCACACCGTGATCGAACCGCGGGTGTCCCTCCAGTGGTTCGTGAAAATGAAGGAGCTGGCCGGCCCCGCGATCGACGCGGTGAAGAACGGCGAGACCAAATTTGTGCCGGAACGGTTTGACAAGGTGTATTTTCACTGGCTGGAAAATATCCGCGACTGGTGCATTTCCCGCCAGCTCTGGTGGGGCCACCGCATCCCGGCGTGGTACTGCGGCGACTGCGGAGAGCTGGTCGTCAGCCGGGAGACGCCGTCTGTCTGTCCGAAATGCGGCGGCGCGCATCTCCACCAGGACGAGGACACCCTCGATACCTGGTTTTCCTCCGCGCTCTGGCCCTTTTCCACCCTCGGCTGGCCGGACAAAACGCCGGAGCTGGAGTACTTCTATCCGACCGACACCCTGGTCACCGGCTACGATATCATCTTCTTCTGGGTGGTGCGGATGATGTTCTCCGGCATCGAGCATATGGGAAAGGCGCCGTTCCATACGGTGTTCATCCACGGGCTGGTGAGGGACGCCAAGGGCCGGAAGATGTCCAAATCCCTCGGCAACGGCATCGACCCGCTGGAGGTGATCGGCCAGTACGGCGCGGACGCTCTCCGCTTCATGCTGGCGACCGGCAACAGCCCTGGAAACGACATGCGGTTCATGGATGAGAAGGTGGAGGCTTCCCGCAACTTTGCGAACAAGCTGTGGAACGCCGCCCGCTTCATCCTGATGAATATTGGGGACAACGACGTGGCCCTGACCCTGCCGGATGCGTTGACGTTGGAGGATAAGTGGATCGTTTCCCGCTTCAACACGCTGGCAAAGGCCGTGACCGACAACCTCGAAAAATTTGAGCTTGGCATCGCGGTGCAGAAGCTGTACGATTTTATTTGGGACAATTTCTGCGACTGGACGATCGAGCTTTGCAAATCCCGCCTGCAGGCAGGGGATGAGACGGCGGACAACGCCCGCCGGGTGCTGGTCTGGGTGATGACCGGGATGCTCAAGCTGCTGCATCCCTTTATGCCCTTTATCACGGAGGAAATCTGGCAGACCCTGCCCCATGAAGGGGAGGCGCTGATGGTTTCCGCCTGGCCGGAATACGACGATGCGCTCTCCTTCCCTGCCGAGGAGAAGGAGATGGAACGGATCATGGCCGCCATCCGCGCCATCCGTAACCGCCGTGCGGAAATGAACGTCCCGCCCTCCCGGAAAGCGCAGGTGTATGTGGAGACGGCGTTTGCCGCCACCTTTACCGACGGCGCGCCCTTCATCGAGCGGCTGGCCTCCGCCTCCGAGGTGATCGTGGGCGAGCGCTTTGAGCTGGACGGCGCGGTGAGCATCGTCACCGCCGACGCGACCATCAAAATCCCGATGGACGAGCTGGTGGATAAGGAAGCCGAGCGCGCCCGTCTGACGAAAGAGAAGGAAACGGTGCAGAAGCAGTTGGACGGCGTGCTGGCCCGGCTGTCCAATGAAGCGTTCACCTCCAAGGCCCCCGCCAACGTGGTGGAAACCGCGCGGGAAAACGCGGCCCGGCTGAAGGAAAAGCTCGCCCTGCTGGAGCAGAGCCTCGCCGCGCTGGCGTAGCGCCCGCAAATCGGAAGCCAGGCCCTCCGGAACATTCCTGTGGAGGAGGCGAACGCTTAAGATGTTCCGCCTTCCGAAAACAATGATTTTATTGGCAGTCGTTCACCCCAAATATCCATCAGGCCCTCCGGTAAAACACTTCCTCCATCTCGATCATTTCCGTGATTTGTTCGTCCATTGTCCAGCATTTCCGATATGCGGGAGAAATCCGGTCGTGAATAGAGCCCATCGTTCGCCATAAGCAGCCGTGTTGCCAAGGAATAACGATGAGCTGTTTTCTGTGGAAAAGGGTATGCACAGCATTACCGCGTTTGTTCGAAAGAACGGAAAGCAGCGAAATCAGAGCGTTCGGACCAGGCTCCAGAAGCGGCTGGCGGATACGCTGGAAGCCGTGGCGAAGGACGCCCTTATGTTTGGCGGCGTTATGAACGGTGCGGATGTGGAATATACCGTAACTGGAAACGGCGTCAAGGAAAACATCCTTGTCCGGGAGAAGGCGGAGGTTTACCGCTATCCCTTTACGCTGGAATGCCGGAATGTTTCCGTCGAATACCGGGAGGAGGAGAAACAGGTCGTGTTCTCCGACCCCGAGAGCGGAGACGAGGTGTTTTGTATTCCCTCGCCCTGTATGATCGACGCGAACGGCGAAGTTTCGACCGGGGTGTTTTTTGAGGTCAAGCCCGCGGCCGATGGACGGTTCCATTTCACGGTAATAGCGGACAGGCTCAGCAAGGGGGAAGCCTCGTATGCTGGTCTCGTAATGAGAATGATCGACGAGACGAATTCCTGCCGGAACAATGTCACGCTTTACGGAAGCGCCAACGCTTCGTATGCGCCGACGCTCTGTATTACTTACGAGTCGAGCTATGGCGTCAATACCTCTTACCGTACGCACAGCTATGAGCGGGGACGTTTCGGCCAGGGCAGCATTGACCTGCAGTGCGGCAACCTGATGTTCGAGTCGGAGGATTTCGCCTGGGGCGGCAACCGTATGCCGGTTACCATCCGGCGTCTGTACAACAGTGCGCTTTCGGCCTATCCGTACACCGCCAACAGCGCCATCCGGCTGAATACCGCCGATTTCAGCGCGATGAGGCTCGGACGCGGCTGGAAGCTGAACCTGATGCAGAGTCTGCTTTCGGCGACGTTTCAGCACGAAGGCTCTAATTACAGCGGCTATGTATACGTCGATGAAAACGGGGCGGAGACCTATTTTAAGAAAAGCGCAAAAACCGGCTGCTGTACCGGCAATACGCAGTGTTACAACCTGTATAGGGATGTAAACGGCGGGGAATTGCTCTATGATCCCTGCTAAAAAAGAACTCTCTGTCGGCAGCGAGACGTATCGGTTCGATGACAGCGGCCGGCTGATCCGTACGACGGACGAATACGGCAACCACCGGGATATCACCTATACGGTCGGACGGCTCACCTCCGTCACCGACGGCGCGGGCCGGGAGTTCAGGTTCTCGTATAACGCGGCGGGGTATCTGACCGCCATCACTGCGCCCGACAACACCAGCGTATGCTATACCTATACCGGCGAGACCCTGTCCGGCGTCACCTATCCGGACGGGAAAAAGGTGGAGATCGTCAGCACCTCCTACAAACCGACGGAAGTGATTCTGAAGGACGCGGATAACGCGGCCCTGTACAAGGCGACCTATGCATACACCGGGGACCGGCTTCAAAAGGTAGCGGAATACGGCGTGGAAGGCGCGGCCTTCGTCGCGGGCGCAAGCTCCGTCTATTCCTATTCCGTGGCCTCCGGCCGGACAACCGTGCAAACCACCGAGCCGAAGGATACCGCAGAGGGCGAGACGGCGGATCGCGTCATCCAAACCGTATACACTTTCGACGACGACGGCAATGTGGTCAGTCAGTACATGGTCACGGAGGACGGCAACGTCGGCGTCGATGGGGAGATGGGCGGCGTCAACCCGTATGCGGGCGACGGCGGAGCGGGCATCGTCAGCAACGCCGACAACCTGCTCCTGAACCACAGCTTCTCCGATGAGACGCTGAGCGGCTGGACCGGGGCCGCGAATAACGAAGAAACCCTGTATAGTACTACGACAGCGTATACCGGGAGTACGGGATGGAAGAGCATGTGGCTGAATTCTCCCCCTGCACAGAGGAATGGCAGTTCGCGTCGGTGGAGTTCAGCAAGGAAAAGTACCGGATCATCCAGTATGTACAGGTATACTGCGATTACAGCTACAACTGCGGCGCGGCGTACTTTGGTAATATCCAGCTGACAAGAAACAGCGTGGAGACCGGGCTGTCGGCGAGCGATTTTGTGACGGAGAGCACGGGCGGAGCCGATGACGCCGACGAGACGGCGGCTGAGGATACCGCGCCGGCCTTTGAGGAAAAGAAGGACGCGTATGGGAATGCGCTGACCGAAACCACGTTTACGGACGGGGAGTTCGGGACGATCTACCGCGCCTTCGGGTATACTCCTGCCGGGAACAATGCGTCGAACGCGGGCAACGATCTCATCCGGGAGACCGACGCGAGAGGAAACGCCGCCGGGTATACGGTGGATGAGGATACGTCCCGGAATGAGGAAGTGACCGACCGCTTATAAAGATTACCAGTACCGGCTGTGCCCCTGTATTGCCAGCCGAAAATATTCTGAATGGACAGATCAGAATGTGGAAATACTTAGCGGAGATGACATAGTAGAGCTCTCCGGTTTCTCAATTTCAGGTCTGAAACCTGGAACAGCAATAATTGCAAATGGCAGTCCGAGCAAACTGCACTTTTGTAGAAATCACCATAGATAAGCCGTTGTTTTCCACAGAATTAACGGTTGATGCGGAAGGTATACACAGGATTTTGTGTTCACATGGTTGTTAAGGCTTTCAGCCGCTTCTTCGGAAGCGGCTGTTTCCTTTCCATATTTATGCTGCCCCTGGGGTTCCCGTCAAGTCAGGTGTAACCCGTTAAATTCATAGGGCATAAACTAAAAAAGGAGGTGTACAAAATGTTCTGCAATCAACAATTCAGTGATGTCACCAAGGAATATCTATGCCAGTTTTACGCAATACTGGACGAAATGATCGCCGGGATGACCGAAGCGGAGCTTACAGACAGTGTATCGCACAACTTCATCGTGCAGATGATCCCTCACCATCGGGCGGCGATAGAGATGTCGTGCAATCTTTTGCAGTATACGACATGTCTTCCCTTACAAAGCATTGCCCAGAATATTATATCGGAGCAAACGAAAAGCATTGAGAACATGCAGGCGATATTGAATAAATGCAGCGTCCTTTCCAGCTCCGAGCAGGATTTGTGTCTTTATCAGAAGGGATTCCGTCAGATAACCGGGACAATGTTTTCACAAATGCAGAACGCCTGCGCGGATAATAACATCAACGCGGATTTTATGAGGGAAATGATCCCGCATCACGAAGGCGCCATACGGATGTCGAAAAATGCGCTCCGTTATTCGATTTGTCCGGAGCTGGTTCCTATATTACGGGCCATTATTACATCGCAGGAAAAAGGTGTGCGCGAAATGACGCGTTTGTTGCAATGCATGTGAACGCTGCACCCGCCGATATCGGTTTGAAGGGCCGGAGGCTTTGCCTCCGGCCCTTCAGGTATATTTCTGCATCCGCATGGTTTCCTGCTGCACGCTAATCCTATTCCGCCGGGACGTTCCTCTCCACCTTGTGAGGAGCGCCGTCCAGCGGAATGCGGTCGGCGGAGCGGCCATCCACCGTCAGCCGTTCCTTTCCCCGGCGCACCCGGATGGACAGCGCCGACCCGCCGAGGGTGAGGGAGACCTCGTATCCCTCCCACCGGGCGGGAAGGCGGGGGGACAGCTCCAGCCAGTCCCCATGGGGCCGCAGCCCCAGCAGATGCCGGAGCACCGCCGTATAATACCAGCCCGCCGAGCCGGTGTACTGCGTCCAGCCCGCACGGCCGGGACACTCCCGGTTGGCGTACACGTCCCCGGCGAGGGCGTAGGGTTCGCCCTTGTACTCGTCCCCCCGGCCGTCGGCGTATTTCTGCGCCGTGTTGAGCAGACGGAGAAGTTCGAATCCCTCGTCCGTCCTCCCGGTTTCCAGCAGGGCGATGGCGAGCCAGACCGCCGCATGGGTGTACTGCCCGCCGTTTTCTCGTACGCCCGGGGGATAGGCGGCGATATATCCCACCGGGCGGGAATCCGCTTCAGCCCGGTCAAAGGGGGGCGTGAGCAGCCGGATCACCCCGTGCTCCCGGTCCACCAGTTGGGCGAGGGCGGTATCCAGCGCCGCGTCGGTCCGTTTTTTCGGCAGGCCGCAGAGCACGGCGAAGCTCTGGGTCAGGCTGTCCACCGCACAGGCGGAAGCGCCCGCTGCGCCGAGAGGAGCGCCGTCGTCGAACCAGGCCCGCAGGTACCGGTCGGTGGCAAAGCAGCCGTCCGCCGCTGACCGGTAGTCCGCCGCCCATTGGCGAAAGGCCGCCGCCCGTTCGGCTTCTCCCCGTTTTTCGCACAGGGGGGCGAAGCGATCGAGCACCATAGCGAGGAACATCCCCAACCAAACGCTTTCGCCCTTCCCCTGCGCGCCGAGAAGATTGAAGCCGTCGTTCCAGTCCCCGCTCCCGATCAGGGGAAGGCCGTGCGCGCCGTGAGTGGCTCCCCGCTCCAGCGCCCGGACACAGTGAAGGTAGAGCGGGTCGGCGTAATCGGTGCGGCCCGGCTCAAAGTACCGATCCTGCTCGTCCGGTTCGAGGGCCGGTCCTGTCAGCCAGCGGATGCGGGCGTCCAGCACTCCGTCGTCCCCGGTGAAGTCGATATATTCCGCTGCAACGAAGGGAAGCCAGAGCAGGTCATCCGAGCAGCGGGTTCTCACCCCCCGCAGGCTTTTCGGCAGCCGATGCCACCAGTGGAGCACGTCTCCTTCCTCGAATTGGACGGCGGCGCACCGCATCAGCTGGCGGCGGACAACGGCGGGGTTGATCCAAAGCGCGGCGAGGGAATCCTGCAGCTGATCGCGGAAGCCCCATGCCCCGCCGCACTGGTAAAAGCCGGTACGGGCAAACAGACGGCAGCGCAGGACCTGGCGGGGAAGCCAGTCCTCTGCCAGAGCGTTGAGGCAAGGGTCGGGGGTACGGATGCGGGGGGAGACCGGAGCAGCGGGAGCAGCTTTTGCAGCCGGCGCGGTATTGTCCGCTTCTTTTGGCGCTTTCCAGGCGAGGGCGGGAAGACGCCGGGCGGCGGCAAGGGCCTGCTCCGGCTGTTCGCCGGAGGCAAAGCCGAGCACGAAGGAGATCGTTTCCCGCCGCCGGGGCGGGAGCTTCCGCCGGACGATCACCGCCGCGCAGGGATCGGGCAGGGGGGAAAGGGTGCCGCCGCCCCAGCTTCCGGCGAGAAAGCTCCCCCGGTCGCAGTCGCAGCCGTCCGCCCCGCCGTCGGCGGTCAGAACCGCCGCCCCCTTCACCGCGGCGAAGGGGTTATGAAGCAGGAGCGTCCCGTTTTCCCATTTGGAGGCGGTGTGCCGCGCGTTCCCGCGGTTCACCCCGAGCACCGGCTCGATATAATAGGCGGCCTGCATATCGATTTCCTCCTCTCCTGTATTTCCCGCTTCTCCTCGGTTTTCGACTTCCATTGTAATGGTCTTCCATGGGCCCCGTTCTGGGACGCGGACGGTTACGGCGGTTTCCAGGACGATTCCGCCCGGAAATTCCAGCCGCCCGTCGTACCGGGCGAAGTTTTCCCCATAGGTAGGAACCGCGCCCCACACCGCGTCCCGAATCTGTCCGCCGACCCGTACCAGCAGCAGCTCCCCCCGGTTATCGGAGGCGGTGTCGTTCTGCCAGGGGGTGAGCTTGTTTTCCCGGGCGTTTCCCGCCCAGGTGAAGCCAAGCGCCTTATCCGATACCAGCGTGCCGAAGGTCTGGTTGGCCAGCACATGGCACCAGGGGAGGCGGAAGGCGTTCGCTCCTGCGGCGACTCCCTCTCTGTGGGGGGATGGGTCTATCCGGAACCGGCCGTTCCGGAATTCCCCGCCCGGCAGGAGCAGCGGAGCGGCCGTCCCTTTTTCCGCCGGAGCGCCGGCGGGAGGGAGCGGTTCGGCAGGAAGGATGGACGCCGGCCGGTATTCCGCCGGTGGCAGGCCTGCCCGCTGCAAATCCCGCGCCCCGTTGTGGCGGCAGACGGCGGCGAGCAGGGCGAGCGCCCCTTCGCCGTGAGCGGTCAGGTTGACCAGATGGATGCCCCCCCGTTTCCCGAGAGCATCCTCCGCTCCGGCGTTGGCCGCGGCCATCCGCAGGGCATCCAGCACCGGCGCATCGTATTCCCCGCCCTCGCGGTAGGCGACCGCCAGTTCCGTCTCCACCCCGCCCAGTCGCAGGGAGCGGTGGAGCCGCATATACGGCTCCGCACGGGAGGCGTCGGCCGCGTTGTGGATTTCGATCAGGACGAGCGGGTAGTCCCCCGAAATACCCAGCCCCCAGAGGGCGTCCTGCCCCCGGATATTTTCCCGGGCGGCGGCGGCCCATTCCCGGTCCATCCGGGGCGGATAGAACAGGTCGGGCAGAATCTGTGCGGCGAGCTGCGCCTCCACCCCGCCGAAGGGGGAGGGCGCGGCCCGATCGGCCGAAAGCAGCCCCTCCCGCCGGGCCTCAATCAGCCGGTTGGCGGCTTCCGCCGCCGTGGGCGCAGCGGCCAGCACCAGCGTGACCGAGCGTTGGGCGCGGGGTGGAAGCTCTACGGTCAGCCGCAGGGCGACCGCACTGTCCGGCACCCCTTCACCTTGATTGGCAAAGGGCTTTTTCAGGCAGGCAGGGAGGGAGGAGATTCCCTCCGGACGGGAAAGCAGCGCTTCGCGGGAGGCTTCGTATTCGAAATCCGCCCCGTCCAGCAGTCCCGCGGCCAGACAGGCGGGAGGTTCGCCCAGCCGCTGGCGGCGGGTGACGAACAGAGCGGAGGCAGCCGGGTCCTTATGCACGGCGAGGAAAAGGCGGGAGAAGGCGGGGTGAGCCTGTGCGTCCTCCCGCCGGGCCAGGCTGGGCTCGAAGTAGAAAAGCACCATCGCCCGCATTCGCTTGCCGGAATGGTTTTTCAGCACCACCTGCCGCTGCTCGCAGGGCAGGCGTGGGTGGACCATTGCCCGCATCCCGGCCTCCAGTTCTCCCTGCTCGGCGGTGAAGATCGCCGCGCCGGGGTGGAATTCCGCTCGACGGACAGGAGGATTTTCCCCGCCAAAGTCGGCGTAGCTGGGGGCGGCGGTGAGGGAAAAGGGACCGTTTCCTCCGTCCACCACGACGAAGATCCCCTGCGGGGCGCGGAGCAGGTCGTCGCTTACCCGATGAATATCCAGTCCGTGGGAGACGGAGAAGCCTGCCCCTGTGTCGGTGACGGCGAGCTGCCATTCCGCGCCGGCAAGGAGGAGCATCCGGGGCGTGCGCGGATTGGGATGGGGAATTTCCTCGCTCATGACGGGCTCTCTTCCCGGCAGAGCGGGGACGCGGCTTTCTTTTACCGGGTCATAGACCGTCCCCGCGTCGGGCGCCTTTTCCGCCAGCAGCTCCCCAGCCCGCGCCATGTCCTCGTCCCGCAGAAAGCGGCGGACAAAGCGGTCGTCCATCGCCGCATTGGCGCAGGCGACCAGGCTCATTCCCACGTGGTGGGCCATGTAGCTTCGTACGATGGAATACCCGCCCCGCGCCGCCCGGGAGGGAGTAAAGTCGGCGGCTTCATAAAACCCGCAGCTTCCGGTCATTCCCCGCTTTTCCAGCCGGGCGAGGTTCCGCAGAGCCGCGTCCGGGTCGGTAGTGAGGGCGAGGAAGGAGGAGTAGGGGGAAATCACCAGTTCCCCGCCCAGCCCCCGCTTGAGGGCGAGCCGGGGAACGCCGTGGGCCTTATACTGGTAGTTCAGATTGCTGTCAAAGGCATAAAAGCCGCTCTCCGAGATACCCCAGGGGATCTCCCGGGGCGGCCTCCGCCGCTGGCAGTGAAGGCAGAAGCGCAGCGCTTCGTAGCCCATTGTCCCCTCCTCCGCCGGGAGTAGGAGGCGGGGCATGAAGAATTCAAACATCGTGCCCGACCAGGAAATCGGCCCCACCGCGCTGCCTGAACGGGCGAGCGGGCGGCCCAGCGCGCCCCAGTGCTTTTTGGGAATCTGCCGGGTCGCGATGGCGTAATACCCGGTCATCCGGCTTTCGCTCATCAGCAGGTCGTAGTAAGAGGGACTGCGTTCCCCGGTATCGGGGTCCAGGCCAATGTGGAAAAGATGCCGTTTTTCGTTATACAGCGGAGCGAGCTCTACCTTTTCCTGCAAGCGCCGTGCGGTCGACGCCGCCGCTTCCGCCCGCGGTCCCTGCAGCTCGGAAAGCGCCTGCCGCAGAGCGACCAGGCAGCAGACAAAGTTGCCGCTGTCCACCGTGGAGACGTACCGGGGAGAGAGCGGGCGAAGGGTGCGGGTATCGTACCAGTTGTAGAGATTTCCCTTCCACTTTTCCAGCTTTTCTATCGTGGCAAGGGTGCGTTCCGCCCGGTCGAGCATCCCCTCGTCGTCGATCAGCCCGAAATCCCGGGCGGCGGCGATACACAGAAGATACAGCCCGATGTTGGTGGGGGAGGTGCGGTGGGCCACCCGCCATACCGGGGCTTCCTGCACGTTATCCGGGGGAAGGTAGTGCTCGGCGGCGGTGCAGTGTTCCTCATAATACCGCCACATGGCGGCGGCGTAGGCCCCCACCCGCTCCTTCTGGCCGGGGGTGAGGGAACGGGCGTCCCTGGCCGGAACCGTCCGGGCGGATACGACGGCGAGCGGGAGGAGAAAGAGGAAGACCAGTCCGCCCAGCCGGGCAAAGCCGCTCCCAAACACCAGCAGGAACACCGCGATCAGCAGAGAGGGCCAGAATCGCCGGAACGCCTCGCCCCAACCGGTGCGGCGTTTCTCCGCCTGGGCGGCGGTGGTCCATTCCAGCATCCTTCGGCGGGAAAGCAGACGGGCGATCGCCCGGCAGGCCCCGTCCGCGCCGGTCAGCGCCGTGGCGGGAAGCATCGTGAGGGTATACCATGCCTGGGTCAGCGCCCCCATCGCCCGGGGGAGAACCCGGGAATAATACCGGCCGCCCAGGGTCATCCAGCCCCCCTGGAGCAGGGCGAGCAGCGCGGCCAGCAGGTTCCCCGCGACCGGCGCGAGCAATCCGGTCAGCGCCAGAAGCTGCCCCGCTCTCCCGTCAAAAAGGGGGGAGAGCAGCAGGCAGAGAAGGCAGGCCGCCGGAGTGATCGAACGCCGGATGTTGTCGGCGAGCTTCCATTTATCCAATCCCGTGAGGGGAAGAGCGTGGTTCCATAAGAAGGGGGCGTTCTGCCAGTCCCCCCGTATCCAGCGATGGAGACGGTCCAGCCAGCTCCCCATCCCGGCGGGGCAGCCGTCGGTCATTTCCACGTCGGAAACCAGCCCGGCATTCAGCAGGCAGCCCTCCAGAATGTCGTGGCTGAGCACCTGCTCGGCTGGGAGCTCGGGCTCGGCCGCGGCGGCGAAGGCCTCCACGTCGATCAGACCCTTGCCGGTGAAGATGCCGGCGGAGAAGCAGTCCATATACAAATCCCCCGCCGGTACGTCGTAGGGGGTGACGCCGCCCACTCCCGCCATCGCGCGGGAAAAGGCGGTGCGGTTGGCGCTTTTCAGTTCAGCGCCGATCCGGGGAGCAAACAGGCCGTGCCCCTCGGTTACCCGCGGCTTTCCGTTCGCCCCGGCGGAGACGACCGCCCGGTTGAGCGGGTGGAGGGCAACCCCCACCAGCTCGGCGGCGGTGTCCATCAGCATTCCGGTGTCCGCGTCCAGCGCCAGCAGGTATTTGGTCCGGCGGAGGAGGCACAGGTCCCCTTCAAAAGCGAGAAAGCGGGACTCTCCGCCCCGGATTACCCGAATCAGTTCAGCGATCGCCCCCCGTTTCCGCTCCCGGCCAGTATAGGCCCGCATGGTTTCACTGTATTCCCGGGGCCGGACAGCCAGTATAAAATGTCCGTCGCACCGGCGGTTCAGACGGCGGATCTGCCGCTGCATAGCGGCGATATCCGCACCATCTCCCGGCAGGGTGGGATACGCCGCCTGCGGCAGATCGGCCAGCAGGCAGACCTGTACCGCTCCCCGGCCGTTGGTGTTGTAAAGCTCGAACAGATGCTTGGCCGTTTTCTCCGCCGACGCGGCGGAGGGAAGGAGGGAGGATACCGCGATCACGGTGCGCCCCTCCTCCGGAATCACACCGTCCAGCGCCAGCCGGGAAAGGCGGCGGGGCGGAATCCCCTGCAGGAGCAGATGCTGCAGCAGGGGGCGGAGCAGCTCAAACAGCGGAAGGTAGAGCAGGATCGCCGCCCAGCCGTTTCCCGCCCAGAGGGCGAGAAGGATCGCCAGGGGAAGGGGAAGCAGGGCGGAAAGCAGGAGCAGCGCCCGTCCGCGCCCCTTTCGCTTCCGGTCGCTGTCCAACGCGGAAAGGGGCGCGCCCACATGCCGTTCCCGCGGAGAGGAGCCCTGTTCCGCCTTGTTCAGCAGCGCTTCGGCGATATCCGCCTCGCTCCGCCCGGTCCGTTGAGCCGCGAGGGCAGTCCGCCGCCGGTAATCGGCGCGGGATCGGTCGTCCATTTTGGGATATACCCCGGCCGGGTCTTTCCGCAGGAGCCGCTCCACGATGCTGTGCCGTTCGGTCAGTCCGTCGAAATCGAGATCGGCGGCGGCTCGCAGGCCGTTCACCGCAGCGGCGATCAGGCGTTCGGCTTCGGCCCCGGTCTCCCGGCAGGCGTCCGCCGCAGTCAGCACCAGCGCCGCCCTCAGGCAGAGCGGAAGCTGTTCCAGCTCGAACACCGTCAGCGGACGGATTTTACCGGCTTCGGCGATCAGCGTGTCCAGCCCCTCCTCGTCCGGCGCTCCGGCTTCGTTCACCAGCCGCCGAAGAAGAAGGCAGAGCATGGGCTGCCGCCCGGCGAGGGGTACGCGGCCCGCGAAGCGCAGGTCGGAAAGTAGTTGCTCCCCTTCGCGGGAAAGAAGGTGATAGTTATCGTCTAGCCATTCCCGGAAGCCGGTTTCTCCGGAGACGGACGCCCGCCCGGCGCGCCGGAGGGTCTTCAGAGCGCGGCGCACCTCCCGCCGCAGAGGGCGGAGGCTGCCGGGCACAGCCGGTCCGGCGAGACATTCCCGCGCCAGCCCGGCATACTGCGCCACATCCGGCGAGCCGCCGGGTTCGGAATTCTGGAAGGGCTTGAAGGGCGTTTTTTCGGTTTTGTCAGTCATAAGCAATTCCGGCCTTTCTGTCGGCGGCCGCCGGGCGGTCCGTCGGTTGGAAAACGGGTCGAAAAGCTGAAAAAGCGGCAGACCCGTCCTGTCTGCCGCTTAGGATTCCCACGCTTTCCCAGAAGTATGCACACACGGGCTTTCCGGAATACGGATCGGGAATTCCGCCGATAAAAACACCGCCTTTCCTGCGTCTGAAGCAGGCGAAGGCGGTGCAAAGATCAATTCTCACGGTTGGAAGAGCTGTCGGAACTTTCGCAAATACTTTTCCGGGCGGCAATGGTTGCCAGCGTATCCCCAAGCTGCGTAAAAATCGCCCCTAAAAGGCTTAGTTCCTCCGTTGTCCGTTTACAGGCTAACGCGTTTGCCAGCGCGGTGATCGATGTTGTCAGCTCGCATGGATTCATGGAAGCACCACCTCAATAACAGGTTATGCTTCCGACAAATTTTTGCGCAGCCTTCGTACATTGGGAAACTTCCGGGCCGTCCCGTTTATCATTGTTTCAAAGAATCGAAAGACAGCTTGCTTGTGACGCCGTATTATCCGGGCAAGCCGCAAGCCGGGCAGCGTCCGCCGGCTTTTTTCAAAGCGGAAAGGCATCCCCGCATTTTGCTTTGCGGGCCTGGCGGAACCGCGCCGCATCTTTTTTGGGAACGACGATCGTTTTTCGTCCCTCCGGCGTGCAGAGCGCCAGGGTGATCCGTCCCTTGTCCACCAGCGGGCGCCGCAGGATACGGGCGGTTTCCGACAGAACGCCGGACGGCAGAAGGGACTCCCGGCAAAGGGCGAGGTAGGAAAACTTTTCATCCTCATAGGGCGCGTCCCCCTCCTTTAACCGGCGGTGCAGCCGGCTCCGGGCGACGCGGCAGGTGAAATGACACCAGTCCTCCCCCGTGACCGGGCAGGGCCCCTCGTGGGGACAGGGCGCGACCATCCGCGCTCCGGCAGCCAGCAGCGTATCCCGCGCCTCCCGCAGCAGAGCATAGCCGCCGGGAGTACCCGGCTCCACCAGCAGAAGCATTCCGGACGCCGCCGCCCACAGCCGTTCCGCAGCGGCTTTCCTCCCGTCCGGCGGCAGCTCGTTGAGCACATAGGAGGCGATAACCAGCTCGGCCGAGCCCAGGCCGCTCCGATCGAGGGAAAGGTCGTATTCCTCAAACGCCGCTGTCCGCAGCGCGGCCGGGCCGTCCGCCATGAAGCGCCGCCCCAGCTCCCGCATCGCCCGCTCCCGTTCCAGGCAGCGGACGGAGCTCACGCTGAGCACCGCTTCGGCGGCCCATGAGGCGGCGCCCGTCCCTGCGCCCACGTCCAGAAGGGAGGAGGGATGGAAGCCGGGAAGGCGTTCGGCGGCGTATTCCAGCGCGGCGGAAACCGCGCCGAAGGTGGCGGGCATCCGCACCGCCGCGTAGGCAACCGCTTCGCTTTTCCCGGTCAGCAGGCGGCTTCCGTCCCGTTCCTCCCCGCGGTACCGCCGGGAGAGCGCCTGTGCATCCGCCAGAAGCCGGGACGCTCCAACCTCCTCCGCCGCGCGGTCAATCGCGGCTCGCAGTTCCAGAGGAAAATCCATGGGGGCCCCTTCCTTTCCAGTCCATTCGGTTCGTTTTTCCTTTACTTAAGACGTAAAGCCGCAGTGATGTCCAGCCGGGGGCGTCGCTTTCCCACGGGTTATCTTTTCGCCGTTTCCATCGGTTCCGCCTGAACGAACGCTTCGGACTGCAAAACGCCCTTGAGCAGCGCCTGCGTCTCCCGGCGGATATCCTCCAGCGTCTGGCCGGCGGCATAGGCTTCGTCAATGTAAGCCCACAGGCCATGACAGAGAAACGCGGAAAACGGCCGGCTTCCGAAGCGGGGGATCAATTTCTGGCTTTCGGTTTTGACCCGCTGCTCGACTTTCTGGAATACCAGGCTGTAAAAAGAATAATACAGATAGGGATTCCGCCGCTGGGACATCTGCCGAAGGAAGGCGGTGTTGCTCTCAAACAGATTGAGGATGCAGTCGAGCAGATTGCCGTATCCTTTCAGCGCTTCCTCTTCGGGATTGTTTTCCCTTTGCAGCCGGCAGAAATCCTCCACCGCTACCTTGAGAAGCTCCTGAAAGAGTTCTTCCGCCAGCTCGTATTTATCTGTGTAGTGGGTGTAGAAGGTGATGCGGCTGATATCAGCCTCGCCGCACAGCTCGGTCACGGTAATCTGATCGAAGTTTTTGCACCCGAGCAGGTGGACGAGGGAGTCCTTCACCGCCCGTTTGGTTTTCCGTACCCGTCGATCCTCCATCGTTTCCTATACACTTCCCGCTGTTTGGTATAGTAACGGACAAAGCCGTCAATCCTGTTATTGCATCGCTGGATTTTGATATGATATTATAACACTCGTATAATTATCTGTCAAAGTAAGATGGGCGACGGATGCGATAGAAAGGGAGAAAAGCCATGTCGGATTACATTCTCAGCTGCTGTTCCACTGCGGATCTGACCGAAGAGCATTTCCGTAACCGGGATATTCATTACATCTGCTTCCACTTTTCTCTGAACGGCCGGTCATATCCGGATGATCTGGGAAAATCCATTTCCTTTGACCGGTTCTATCAGGCGATGGCGGAGGGAGCGGAGACCAAGACCTCCCAGGTGAATGCGGAGGAATTTGTGGAGTATTTTACTCCGTTTTTGGAGCAGGGAAAGGATATCCTTCACGTCACCCTGTCCTCAGGGATTTCCGGGGTGTACAACGCGGCGAACATTGCCCGGGATGAGCTGCTGGAGAAATATCCGAACCGGCAGATCCGCATTGTGGATTCCCTCGGGGCGTCGTCGGGATACGGCCTGCTGATGGACGCGCTGGCAGACCGGCGGGACGAGGGAATGGCGTTCGATGAGATCGGCGCGTGGGCGGAAGCCAATAAGCTGCGGGTACACCACTGGTTTTTCTCCACCGATCTGACCTTTTATGTAAAAGGCGGACGGATTTCCAAAGCCTCCGGCTGGTTCGGAACCATCCTGAAAATCTGTCCGCTGCTGAACATGGACGATGAGGGGCGGCTGATCCCCCGTTTCAAGCTGCGTGGAAAAAAGGCGGTCATCCGGGCAATCGTGGATAAAATGGCGGAATTCGCGGACGGCGGGACGGATTACAGCGGAAAATGCTATATTTCCAATGCCGGCTGTTACGAGGACGCCCGTGCGGTCGCCGATCTGGTGGAGGCCCGTTTCCCCAAGCTGAACGGTCGAGTGGAGATCAACCATGTCGGCACCACCATCGGCAGCCATACCGGACCCGGTACGGTAGCGCTGTTCTTCTGGGGAGCGGAGCGGAATGACTGAGCAAAAAAGGATGGTCGGAGAGCCGTTCTCCGCAGAGCTATCCTCCGCAGAGCCATCCTCCACAAAAGCGAGGATCGCCCGGCTTATCCGCGCCGTCACGGTGCCGCCGGTGCTGGTTTGCTCACTTCTGCTGATCCTGTTTTTCTGCCGCCGGAGCTTGTTTTCCGGCGTTGCCTCGCTAGTTTGGTCTCTCGTGTTTCTAGCGCTGGTCCCGCTGTCCGCCTATCCCCTGTCCGCCGTTCTTCCGGGATGGAGGAAAAAGGGGCGGGAAGGGCAGAGAAACCTGGCTTTTGTGATGAATTTCGCCGGTTACGCGGCCGCCTTGCTTTACGGTCTTTTTACCCGGTCGTCTGCGGGACGGATGCTGATTTACTGGACCTATTTCCTTTCGGTTGCGGTGCTTCTTATCCTGAACAAGATAGTCCGGCTCCGGGCGAGCGGGCATGCCTGTAGTATCGCCGGACCATTGATCCTGCTGTGCTGGTTTTTGGGATGGGTGGGTGTTCTCCCTTGTCTGGCGGTGTTTGGCGCGGTGCTTTGGTCTTCTCTGGCGCTGAAACGGCACACGCTGCGGGAGCTGCTCATCGGTGCGCTGTCCGCCTTTGCGGCGTTTTCCCTCAGTCTTTTGATGATTTCTTTTATAGGATAAGCAAACGAGCCGCTGCATTTTTTGCAGCGGCTCGTTGCCTTTGAAAGGGGGATTCCTGTCCGGTGGACTCCGCTGCGCGCAGAGTGCTTTTCGATGGGGCTTCCCCACAGTCCCGGTTGTATCCGCCGGGGGAGCGAGAAGCGCGCCTGTTCCGGTGTGACCTCGCCCGGGGCATTTCCACCCACGCTCCCAAAAGAGGGAGCGACCAAAAAGTGACCACCTAAAAATAAAAAAGCAAAAATTTCAACCCACACTCCCCGTGTGGGGAGCGACGCTAAGCCGTCCCTTAACTTGACGTTAGCCAGACGATTTCAATCCACGCTCCCCGTGTGGGGAGCGACGATAAGATCACGCTCAGGGATCAGGTTGGCGGGACATTTCAATCCACGCTCCCCGTGTGGGGAGCGACCCCATGCGGGCTCAGGGAATACAAAAAACATATATTATTTCAATCCACGCTCCCCGTGTGGGGAGCGACCAGCCTTATCATCTACAAAAGCAATATTGGTATTGTATTTCAATCCACGCTCCCCGTGTGGGGAGCGACCTGTTCTGTATTCATCCGGCGGAAAACATTCAGGTAATTTCAATCCACGCTCCCCGTGTGGGGAGCGACTCGTTTCTAAAAGGTCTTCCGTTACCTTCAATTTGATTTCAATCCACGCTCCCCGTGTGGGGAGCGACGTATATATTGAATCTTTTGCAGTGCTGTCATTTTTATTTCAATCCACGCTCCCCGTGTGGGGAGCGACCGCAGCAGGCATAAAAATCACACCCCCTTTTCAATATTTCAATCCACGCTCCCCGTGTGGGGAGCGACTATGATGGTATCCGCGTTTTTTCAAAGCAGCTTACGATTTCAATCCACGCTCCCCGTGTGGGGAGCGACCCCGAAATCCGTATTCAAACGATCAACCGCCCCTGTATTTCAATCCACGCTCCCCGTGTGGGGAGCGACAATACAACGTGCTGTGTAACTCCATGCTCCTGACCATTTCAATCCACGCTCCCCGTGTGGGGAGCGACGTGGACGCCAATATCGGTAAATCATCCTGGAACATTTCAATCCACGCTCCCCGTGTGGGGAGCGACGTCATATTCATACACGTATCACCTTCCAAAGCAGAATTTCAATCCACGCTCCCCGTGTGGGGAGCGACGAAGTATCCTCTGAAATATTCTTATGCTTATTTATTTCAATCCACGCTCCCCGTGTGGGGAGCGACCTTAATATCCAAAGACTGCAATACCTCGTCCGGATATTTCAATCCACGCTCCCCACACATTTCAATCCACGCTCCCCGTGTGGGGAGCGACAGTTTTTTGACGATAGCTTTTGGCTTCCGATTCTATTTCAATCCACGCTCCCCGTGTGGGGAGCGACACTTTCCCGCCGAATTCTTATCTTGTTGTTGATATTTCAATCCACGCTCCCCGTGTGGGGAGCGACTACCTGTGCTGCTAACTTACCGGCACTCATATGTATTTCAATCCACGCTCCCCGTGTGGGGAGCGACGGCAAAAACACACAAAGGATACGGCGGTTTATATAATGAATACACAATATAAAACGAATGCCGTTAAGCTTATGCGCTTCTCTCTGGAGGGAAAAAGAAAAATGGTGCGGAAATTGCGCCCCATTTTCCTTCCTTTTTCATTCCATTCGAGTGCGAACCTGTCGGGCGAAGCCTGTTTGCTGCCGATTCGCACCCAAACCAATCGGCATGTCTTCCACGGGATAACTGCCCATAGGGCTAAAACCCGCTTATGCGATGCTTCCCGGAGAGGATGCCCATTTAGGAGCGGCTTCACCAGATTTCGGTCAGGCGGTTCCCGGTGGAAAGGGCTCGCTTCTAAGTCTGAGGGATCGCATCGTAATACGCCGGGCAAAGCGGCGACATTAAGAGAAGGTTCTGTCAATATTCCATGTTTATCTAAAAAATATACTAAGGATTTTGAGATGCTTCCTTAATTATAACCTCGAAATCGGCCCAAAGCTCTCCGCCCACTTTGCCTGGATATGATAACTGCCCGGATTCGGCGATGAGGGTGTCCGCTCTGTTCATATCATTCATATCTTTATTGCCGTCTTTAAGTACATAACAGGTGTTGGTAGGCATAGTGTCCAGGGGCCATGTCAGCGTGATGGTAAATTCCTCTATAAATAGGTGTGTGCAAAATCGGGATGCTCCGGGTATTCTCTGCGGGTTGCTATGTAACTGGCCGGAATTTTAGGCCGGTGCATCGCCCGCCATAGAAACAGAAAAAGCCCGGAAACCGAATAAATACAGGTTCCCGGGCTTAGATACAAAAATGGCTCTCCAGAATGGAGAGCTATTTTCGTATCTAAGTTTGTGCTTTGATTGGTGGAGATGAGGGGATTCGAACCCCTGACCTCTCGGATGCGAACCGAACGCTCTCCCAACTGAGCTACACCCCCATATGGAACCCTATGCAATTGTCCTGCCGGACGATACCGTACCGACCGGATATATATTAGACGAAAAACCGGGAATTGTCAAGCCCTGCGGACGGATTTTTTCGACTTTTTCTCCGCCCGGCCGCCTTCCTCCGTCCGCCCCGCCGGTTCGGCCGGGGTTTCCTTTTTCGCTAATCCTCCACGATCCGTAGAGGCGGCCCATCCAGACGGAGGATGCGGGCGTTCATCACCTCGGCTTCTTCCCGCACATGGGTGACCAGCACGGTGGGACGCGCGGAACTCCCGGCCGCTATCAGCGACGCAATGGAGGTCCAGAGGCCCTCGTCCAGACCGGCAAAGGGTTCGTCAAGAATCAGAAGATCGGAGGGAAAGACCAATGCCCGGGCGATCGCCACCCGCCGCTGCATGCCGCCGCTCAGCTCGGACGGCCGCTTCCCGGTCGCATCCGCCAGCCCGACCCGCTCCAGCCAGCTCATGGCAAGGGAGGAGGCGTCCGGCCCCTCCAGTACCGAAGCGACGTTTTCCAGCGCCGTATCCCAGGGCAGAAGGCGATTTTCCTGAAAAACCATGGACGCCCGCAGGGAGGGGACAGGCCGATCCGCCGCTGTCTCCACAATCCGGCCCGCCTGCGGCGTTTCCAGCCCCGCGAGCAGACGCAGCAGGGTGGTTTTTCCGCAGCCAGAAGGACCGAACAGGCAGATTGTCCCCTGCTCCGGCAGGGTGAGGGAGAAATCCCGCAGCACCGCCGTGCCGTCGGGGTAGGAAAAGTTTACCCGCTGAAGTGCGATGGCCATTCTCTCTGTCTCCTTTCCGCCGGTTTTATTGGATGCTTACCGTCCTGGACGGTCATCGTCCCCGGACGATTTATCGCCCGCCCTCTACGCCGTACCGCCGTCCAAAGCGGCGGGCGGCGGCCACCAGAAGCTTTTCCAGCAGCAGGCTGAGCACCACCACCGTGATCGTCCAGGCAAACACATCCGGCGTTTCCAGGGTGAGCTTTGCATCCTGCAGATTCTTCCCGATCGATTGGGCCGGGCGGCAGATGACCTCCGCGGCGATCCCCGACTTCCAGGCAAAGCCAAGGCCGGTGGTGCAGGCCGCCATGAAATACGGCATGACCGAAGGAATGCGAACCCGCCGCAGGGTTTTCAGCGGGCCGAATCGGTAGGTTCGCGCCATTTCGAGCAGGTGGGGATCGGTGGCCTGAATTCCCTTTTCCACATTCCCCCAAACCACCGGTGCCACCATCAGGAACGAGATAAACACCGGCAGAGTATTGGTTTTGATCCACACCAGCGCCAGAATGATAAAGGAAGCGACCGGCGCGGCCCGGACAATGTGCAGCAGCGGGGAGAGCAGCGCCCTCGCCGCGCGGAAGCGGGTGGTCAGCACGCTGAGCAGACAGCCCGCCGCCACTGCGAGAAGGAAGCCTTCCATCACCCGGAGAAGGGAATGCCCCGCCGCCGTCCAGAAAGCGGCGGTTCCCGCCAGCTGTCCGAAAGCGCGCGCAACCACCAATGGCGCAGGAACCAACAGTTCCTGCGCCACCAGCATACTGATTCCCTGCCAGACGGCCAGCCAGAAGACCAGCACGCCGACGCCGGCGGCAAGCCGCCGGACAAAGCCGGGAAACTTCGGTTTATTTTGAGGCGTTGTAGTAGAACGCATCATCCGGCAGCGCTCCTCCGATGGACTGGGGATTCGCGGCGAACAGCACGTCGAAATACCCCTTGATCTGCTTCATCATAGCATCCCCGTCCACATAGGTCAAGTTGCAGCCCGGAATCGCCGCTTTGGCAACCGCCGCCTTGGGAATGATCTCATACTGCTCGCACAGCGCGGCGCTGCCCTCAATGTCGGCGGTCGTCTTCTCAATGGACGCCTTATACTCGGCGAGGAAAGCCTTCACCGCGTCGGGATTCTGGTCGACGAACTCCTTGCGGGCGATTACACAGCCCATCATCAGCTTGCTTTCTCCGCCGGCGGCCTTATCCCATTCCTCGGTCATGTTCAGCGCGGTGCGCAGATCGGCGTTCTTGGTCTTGACGGTGGTCACCACCGGCTCCGGAACCAGCGCCACCTTCGCCTCGCCGCTGGCAAGCAGGGTGGCCAGCTCGTCGTTTTCGGAACGGAATTCCAGTGTTACGTCCTTATCCGGGTCGATCCCGTTTTTCTCCAGAATGTACCGCAGGACATACTCCGGGTTGGCGCCCTTGCCGGTGGAATAAATGGTCTTGCCCCTCAAGTCGGCGACCGACTGAATGGAGTCGCCGTTTTCCATGATGTACAGCACGCCGAGGGTGTTGACCGCCAGCATCTGCACCTTGCCGCTCGTCTTCTTATACAGCGAGGAAGCGAGGTTGGTCGGGACGGCGGCGATATCCGCTTCCCCGTTGCCGATCTTCGCCACGACCTCCTCCGGGGAGGAAACCACCTGGAAGGTATAGTCGTTCGCCGCTGTTTTGGCATCGTTCGCCGCCATCAGGTTTACCATACCGACCCCCGTCGGACCTTTGATGGCGAACACGTTCACGGCGGTCTTCTGCGCGGCGCTGGTGGTGGACGCGGCGGAGGACACCGTGGAACCGGCGCTTTCCGTCTCCTTGCCGCTGCTGCAGCCCGCGAATGCCGACGCCGCCATCAGGACGGCGGCCAGCAGCGCCAGGCCTCTTTTCCCGACCTTCATCCCAGTCATACCTGTCATTGCTCTCAACCTTTCTTTTCCGGAATTGTTCCGAATAAATCCAATGGGTTATGCTGTATTATCATTTCAGGCGGGCCGACGCTATTCCGCGCCAGCCGCATCCTGCAAACGAACCGGATCAATGACGGCGATCCGCCGCCCCTCCCGCCGGATCAGGCCGGCTTCCGCCAGCGCGTCCAACGAGCGGTACAGGCTGGAACGCCCGACGTTCAGCGCTGCCGCCAGCTCCACCATGCTCCGCGGAAGGGCGGCCGCGCCGTCCTCCCCGCCATGCTCCAGCAGATACCGGGCCAGCCGCCGGTCGGCCGCGCCGCCGGTGAAGCCGGCGATTCGCCGGTTGAGAAAGCGGAGCCGGTCGGAAAGAAAACGGATATAGTTTTCCGCCACCCGGAAATCCCGTTTCATCAGGTCGGTTACCGTTTCCTGCGGCAGGAACAAGACCGTGCAGTCGGCCAGGGCCGATACCTCGGTCACATAATCCTCGCCGCCGCCGTAGAGCGCCGCCGCGCCAAAGCAATCCCCCGGCCCGAACTGGTTCATCAGCACCCGCCGGCCGTCGGTTGTGCGGACCGCTTCTGCCCGGCCGGAGAGCACGACCCCCAGCGCCCGCCGGAAATCGTGCCGGGTGTAGATCGCTTCCCCCTTACGGTATGCCCGGGGGACAGGCAGATCGTGCAGCAGCTCCCGCGCTTCCGTCTCCGGCATTCCCCGGAAGAGGAAGATTCTTTCAGGAGCAAGAGGCTCTGCCGGAGAAAACGGCGCCCCGGAGGAATCGGTCGGCTTGGTCATCGGCTGTTCCGCCCTTCTCAATTCTGTCCCATATGGGACACTTTACAGGCTTATTATACCAGTTCCGGTTGCTTTTGCAAGCCCTGAAAGCACAGAAAAAACCGCTGGTTCCCCAGCGGTTTTTGTATTATGTGTCCCAAATGAGACATTTTCACCCATCTACCTGCGCCTGCCAGGCAGCGCGCTGTTCCTCTGTGGCGTTTTCCAGGGAGGACAGAGAATAGGGCAGGCCGATTTCCCCGTATTTTCCCCGGCCGATGGTGTGATAGGGCATTACCTGCGCCCGCAGGATATTCGGGTACTTTGCCTTCAGAGCGCGGATAGCGGCAAAATGCTCCTCATTGTCGTTCAGCCCGGGGATAATCGGCGCGCGCAGCACTACCGGCTGTTTTTCCTCCCCCAGCAGGGCGAAGGCGGCGAGCACGACGGAACGGTCTATCCCCACATACTGCCGGTGCATGGCCTCATCGGTCATTTTGTAATCCAGCAGCACCAGATCAATCTCTGGCAGCAGCTCCCGCATCCGGCTGGGAGCCAGACAGCCGTTGGTTTCGATGCAGGTATGGAGTCCCTGCTCCTTCGCCAGATGCAGCAGCTCCTTCAGAAAGGCGAACTGCATGGTGGGCTCTCCGCCCGAAAAGGTCACCCCGCCGCCCGAATGGCGGTAATACGCCTCGTCCTTCATCACTTGGGCAATCACGTCAGCCGCTTCCATCCGCCGTCCGAGCAGGGCGAGCGCGCCGGCGGGGCAGGCGTTCACACATTTTCCACAGGCGACGCAGGCGGCAAAATCCACCCGGTGCGTTCCCTCCGGCGGAAAGGAGTGAACGCCCTGCGGGCAGACGGCGGCGCATCGGCCGCATCGGACGCACTTGCTGTCGTAATAGGCGAGCTGCACTTTGTCGGAGAGGGATTCCGGGTTATGGCACCAGGCGCAGCGGAGCATACAACCCTTGAGAAATACGGTGGTGCGGATGCCCGGCCCGTCGTCCAGACAAAATCGCTGAATATCAAATACCGTCCCTTGCATGGTTTCCGATCCTTCCTTTTGGACTTCGTAGGCTCCCTGAAGCGCTTACCGGCCAGGCGGTCAGAGCGCAGGGTAGACATTACAAAATGTATATACGTGTCGATTAATAACAAATTGCATCTAATTTTGCAGTAAATAAAGGAGATTTTCGACTTCCTGCCGTCCGACTTCCTCGCTGTAGGTCTGTCCGGAAGCAGCGGAGCGGGTCGCCGCGTCGAAGCTGCTGTAGCTGTAAAAAACCATCCCGGTCACGGCGTTGTTTGCCCGCAGGAGCTCCACCGACCGTTTCATGATATCGCTGTGACCGGCCCATTCTTCCTTTCCTTTGCCTGCATAGGCGTCGGGAGACACGCCGGTTTTGTACAGGCCCAGGCCTACATAGAGCCGTACGGAGGGATGCCGGGGATAATCCGTCCAGGCGGCCACGGCCCGGTCAAACGGGGCGGACGAATTCTCAAAGCCGAAATAAATCTGCGGGCAGATATAGTCCAGGTAGCCGGCGGCGGCCGCCCATCCCTTTACGTCCGCGTAGAGGGAGGAATAATCCTTGTCGGCGTTGTAGTCCGGGCTGATTCCAAATACGCAGCCTTCCCGTGCATGGACCCGCTGGTATACGCCGGCCACCAGCACGTCCACCTGCGCCCGCCGCCAGTCGCCGATCCCGAGCGCGCCGCCTGCGTCGACATAGGCCGCATAGTCCTCTTTTTCAAAGGCAGCGGGGGAATCGGGCGGGATCACCTCCGGATTGTTTGGGTAGAAATAATCGTCGAACTGCACCCCGTCCACCTCGTAGTTGGTCACAATTTCCTCTACCCCACGGAGGATGAGGGACTGTGCTTCTTCCGACGCGGGATTATAGTAGTAATAGGTTGTACTGCCGGAGGGAGCGCTGAAAAACGCGTCGCAGCCGGCGTTCTCCTTGTTCGCACCGATTCGGTAGGGGTTGACCCAGGCGTGAAGCTGCAACCCATGCGCGTGGGCCGACTTGACCGCGTAAGACAGCGGATCGAACCCGCCTTCCAGCAGGGCCTTCGCCGCAGAGGCCGGCGGAAAAAGGGAGCTTTGGTAATAGGCGTCGCTCATCGCCCGGACATGGAAAACCACGGCGTTCAGACCGTAGGAGGCTGCGTTTCCCATCACCGCGTCCAGCGCGGCGGCCGCCTCTTCGGCGTTTTTTCCCTTCAGCATCGCGTTCAGCTCGATATAGGACAGCCAGACGCCCCGGAATTCCTCCGTCTCTTCCCCCTCCTTGTTCGGCGTCTGACCGGGTACGGCAGCCGTTGTTCCCGGAGAGCGGAAAACGTCGGAGATTTCCAGCCGACGGCGGCTGACGGCGCTCAGACGGCCCGGAGCAGAAACCGCAGGGCCGATCAGCGAGGCGGTAGCCTCGGCGGAAACGCTTGGCAGGAGGTCAACGTCTTCCACCGCTGAGGAAACGTTTTCTCTCGGCGCCGCACATCCGCACGGCCAAAACAGCAAAAGGGAGAGGCCCAGGGCGGCCAGCGCGTTTCTTCGTTTCCCTTTTTCCATACTCCTGTACAACAAGCGCTCACACCTCCGAAAAAGCGATGTTTCCCTTCGTCGTCCTTTCGGTCCTTCGGCTTTCCTCATTGTATTGCCAAATCGTCGGCCGGTCAACCGTTTTTCGACAAAAAGTCCGGTCGGCGCTCCGGTTCCTTGACAAGCCGCTCGGGATCGGGTAGGATGAATAGAATAAAAAAACACAAGCCGGGCGGAACAGCCGGAAGCGTTCGGGCTCGGTTTGTCCCACCGGCGGGCGTTACCGTGACGGTTAAGGTTACGGGACGCTAAGGATATATATGCCCGAAGAGCCGAAAGGATGCTTGACGATGCCGGAGCCTGTACGAAATTTGCTGCTTGTTTATTTCGCCGCGGTCAGCCTGATTTCGGCGGCCGTTACGGTTGCGGACAAGCGCCGCGCCGGTACGCATAAATGGCGGGTACCGGAGGCGACCCTGCTCCTGCTATCCGCGCTGGGCGGTTCCGCAGCGATGTATCTGACGATGCGGCTCATTCATCATAAAACGAGGAAACGGAAATTCATGGTGGGCATTCCGTTGATCTTTATCCTGCAGGCGGCTGTCATAATTGGTAGCATGTATCTGGCGGACCGTTTTCCGCTGTTTTGAACGGCAGGCGGCGTTCCTCCGCAGATTTTTCCCGTCGGCGGGATTTTTCTCTTGCTTTTACGCGAACCCTGTGCTATAATCTTGTTCGCGCAGAAAATACAATATCCGGGTGTAGCGCAGATTGGTAGCGCGCTTGAATGGGGTTCAAGAGGCCGCAGGTTCGACTCCTGTCACTCGGACCA
>CAUGOD010000015.1 GCA_959601025.1 uncultured Oscillospiraceae bacterium | reverse complement strand
TTTATTGCCCCCCAGTTGAACTGGGGGTTCTATTTTGCCTGCTCGGCGACAAAAGAAACGGCGGCTCTGAAAATCAAAGCCGCCGAATTTGTGATATGTGCGTGAAAATACGTCTGCTCTACGACGGCTTTTTTTCTTTTGTCGTCGTCCGGCAGATTACTTTATCATCTTTTAGAAATAAGAGCCGATAACAGTAGATTAAAAATCTGCTTGTTATCGGCTCTGCGTCTGTGCGTCTGGCTCCTTAATAATGAATATATTTTGTTGCTGAACATTGATGATTGTTTCTTTCTTGCACTTAGGACAAAATAAAGGAAAATTGATTAAGATAGTGTCTGTCCGTATCTTATTTCTGGTTTTGTTCCCACAAATAGGACAGCGTATCCACTGAGAAGTTTGCATTGCGTTACCCCCTCCCTTTATGATTACTTTCTAAATATGTCTATCGCATGGCTTGTAACACCCAATAAATCTTCACGCTCACAAGTAGAAAAATGATATTTCAAGTATAACTGAAATGTTTCATTATCCATGGAGTTAATTGCTTCACGCATGAATAAGGCGCAGCCGTCAGTTGCAACGTAATGTAGTCTGGTTGTTGGAAATGCTGTCATTAAACGATCAATGTCCTCTTTTCGGACAAGTTCAAACAAATCCTTGGGTTTAGATTTGGCGGCGAATGTTTCTGGATCAAGTAAGCCATTCTTTATATATTCAGCAACGTTGATGTTACTTCGTTTAAAACCCTCGTCAAGTAAGCAACCGTCAGAAATAACATACGCCGCGAAAATTACTCCACCGTGTTTCGTTACGCGAATTGCCTCTCGAATTGCCTGTTGCTTGTCCTCTTTAGAATAAAGATGATAAAGCGGCCCTAACAAAAGAGTAATGTCGTATTGATTATCTGGGAAAGCAGATAAATCCAAAGCATTACCTTGCACAACAGAAATATTTTCATTTGCTAAAGTGTTTTTACGGAAAATCTCTATATTATGTTCAACTAATTCCACTGCGTCAACGGTATATCCTTGACGTGCCAATGCATGAGAATAGCGTCCGGTTCCAGCTCCAATTTCAAGAACGCGGTCGCCGGATTTCGAATATTTTTCTATATAACGCATAGTAGTAAGAAATTCAACAGTTCCATATTTCAATTCAAGTCGGCTGTTTTCATCATAATTATTATAGAAGTCAATTAAATACTGATTTTCTTTCATTCTGAATACCTACCCTTCCTTTTCCTGTTTTACAAATGCGGACAAAAAATTTTGCAACATTTTTTCCATGTTATTGCTATCTAAAGACATTTTTCCTGTCGCAGTCAAGACAGCTATACCATGAGCATAAAGGAATAAATTTAAAAATATTTCTTTTGCATGTTCTAATTCCACACCAATCACATTCGCAAAGTTTTTTGCCTTTTCCTCATTACCGATTTCTTTATAAAAATCGTTTGCCTCCACCATATCTAAATCCATATCACTTATAAACAATAGCTTAAACAGTTGTGTTTCTTCTTTAGCAAACTTAATATATGAGAGTGGCAGGAGCAAACAGGGCTTCACTTTTGTAGAGTTGGTATAATCTATGACATATTGGTTGTAGTATTCAAAAGCAAAGTTAAGAAATTCTTTTTTCAATTCCTCCATATTTTCATAACAAGTAAATATAGGGCGTGTTGAACATTGTAGCTTACTCGCAATGCTCCTTGCGTTTACAGTTTCAAATCCCGTTTCTTGTGTGATTTCCAAAACGGTATTCAAAATCATGTTCTTTGTTATTTTGGCTTTAGGTGGCATATTATTTCCTTTCTATTAAATTATTAAAACGCAAACGTTATGCAACTATTGTTACATAACAAGCGGATTTTGTCAATACCATTTTACTGTTGATTTTTAATGCCATATCGTTTCATTTTCGTATTTTTCTCCATAGTGGGCAACAACAAAAGTTTTAGAAAAATTTTCTCTAAAACTTTGGCAAAATCGCCCTGTGCAGCGTAGTAGGTATCGAAAAGAAAATCAGAGGGTTTGGGAGACTTCCCAACAAGCAAAATCTGTCCGGCAAGCCGTAGGGCGCAGACGGGCAAATTTACGGAAAGGGTACCCCTTTCCTATGCTTGCTAAGAAACTTTTCTTTATCAAAACTACGAAAGGACGGGAAAGGAATGGAAAGGAAACGAGAAACGAAACAAAATAATTTATTGCCGAAAAAGGGCAATCCACTGCACGAAACAGTCACTTATAAAATTAGCGGCACGATTTACGAAGTATCAACGATTTGCGGCGGCTCTGAACTGCTCTATGACAAAATAGAACGGCTCATAAAAGCGGAATCCGGCAAAACGCCTACTGACAAGAAAAAAGAAGTCCGCTATAATACAGATAGCAACCTGTTTGTCGGGCGTTCATTATAGGAGGAATGAACACATGACAATGATGAAAATTTATCCCGACAACATCACCGCTTTATATGCAAGACTTTCCCAAGAGGACGCGCTTGACGGGGAGAGCAACAGCATAGCAAATCAGAAGAAGATTTTACTTAAGTATGCAACCGACAACAACTTTCCCAATTCCACATTTTTCATTGATGACGGCGTTTCGGGCGTTACGTTCGATAGACCTGGCTGGAATGAGATGATAAGGCTTGCAGAAGCCGGAAAGGTCACAACAGTTATCGTCAAGGATATGTCCCGTATGGGGCGTGATTATCTGAAAGTTGGCTACTACACTGAGAGCTTTTTTGCAGAGCGCGATATTCGCTATATTGCAATCAATGACGGGGTAGACAGCAACAAGGGCGATAATGAGTTTACTCCTTTCCGCAACCTGTTCAATGATTTTTATGCTCGCGATACAAGCAAGAAAATCCGCGCTGTTATGCGTGCAAAGGGCAACTCCGGCGAACATCTCTGTACTAATCCACCCTATGGGTACAAGAAAGACCCTGATGACAAAAAGAAATGGATTGTAGACGAGGAAGCTGCCGAGGTCGTAAAGCGTATTTTTGCATTGTGTATAGCCGGAAAAGGGCCTATGCAGATTGCAAAGCTGCTGACAGCTGACAGGATTCTGACAGTTAAAGCCTACTATGCAAAGCGCAACGAAAAACCTATGCCGGACAACCTCTATCGGTGGGATTACAAATCCATAGCAGGGATTTTAGAGCGTCCAGAATATACGGGCTGTATGGTCAACTTCAAGACTTATTCCAAATCCCATAAGCTGAAAAAGCGTTTACAAAACGCTCCCGAAAATTACCGTATCTTTCCCAATACGCAACCTGCCATTATTGACGAAAAGGTATTTGAGAGGGTACAGGAACTTCGGGCAAACAAACGTCGCCCTGCAAAGACAGGAAAACAGGGATTGCTCTCCGGTTTGCTCTACTGCGCCGATTGCGGGGAAAAGCTGTATTTCTGCACGACGAACAGTTTCTCTCCAAATCAAGACCACTATGTATGCTCCAATTACAAGAGTAATACAGGTACTTGTTCCGCTCATTTTATCCGCGAAGAAACATTGAAGCTGTTCGTTCTTCAACGGATATTTGCTGTAACGGCAATGTTCTTTGATGACATACAGAACTTTCAGAAAGCGGTCTATCAGCAGAGATTTGCAGAAGCAGAGAAGGCAATGAAGCGGCGAAAGAAAGAATTGGAACAGGCAAGGAAACGGATTGCCGAACTTGACCGCATATTCAAGCGGATTTACGAGGACGATATAACAGGCGTGATTTCTCATGACAGGTTTTTGAAGCTGTCTGCCGAGTATGAAGCAGAGCAAAAAGAGCTGACGGAGTTTGTCAATACGGAGCAAGCCGCCGTTGATACCTACGAACAAGACAAGACGGATTTTGACAGCTTCGCCGCTGTTATACGCAAGTATGTGGGAATACGTGAACTAACGCCTACTATCGTCAATGAGTTTGTGAAGAAAATCATTGTCCATGCACCGGATAAATCCAGTGGACACCGCAGGCAGAAGATAGAAATTGTCTGGAACTTTATCGGGGAACTGGAACAGGGCGAGGACGAACAGACCATTGAACGGCAAAGAAAAAGCAGAATGGCTAGCTTTTGACTATGCCGCCCTGCGGTAATGAAATTACTTCCTTATGGGTGCGTGCTTTTTGGTATCCCCCTTCTTGTGTAATGAGATATTATAAACCTCCAGATACAGAGACCGTTTCAAAATCTGTGTAAAGCTTCTATAAAGATCCACTCCATGTACGTAAAGGCATGAACACTGAAGACAGCAAGACTCAATATTCAGGATATCTACGACTTTCGTCTTAGACAGCACGGTTGGCCGGATCACCAGCCATATCCTGCCCATCGCCAAGGAGTGATAACAGCAGTCTCTGAAGGCTAACGCCGAGGTGTTTTCTGGACGTAATTTATACCATGTGCGCAGTGAGGGCATATCCAGATTTTTTCATATTGCATTTGATACGGATGAATTAATAACTTATAGGTATTATAGCATTAACAGACTACTTTTACTATCTTGCCGTATACCATTACTGTATCTCCTTCATGAATTTCAATGGGGTGATAATTTGGATTGTCTGAACAAAGAAAAACTCTTCCCGCTTTATGTAACATTTTTTTGCAATAGACCTCTCCGTTAAGGAAAAACGCGCCACTTATTTCATCGTCTATTGCAGACTGCTTTTTAATAATGACAATACTTCCGTTAGGAATATCCGGCTCCATACTGTCACCGGATATATGAAGTGCAAAGTCACCATCCTCAATATTCGTTTCATATTCCTCGAACGGTATATTACTATCGAATATGTCCATTCCAAAACCTGCAGACAGAGGGATATCGTATAGGGGGATAATTCTTTTTTGAACACTCGAGTTTATGCCAAACTTATTATTTTTAGGAAGTTCTTCCGCCCACTTGACAATTTCAGAAACAGCCGCTGGCAAATGGGATTCGATATGATCGGGGTTTAGACAATACATAAAGCATAGAATATCTTTACATGTGCGTCGCTTCTCTGATTCAGAAATAAATTGATAAAAATTGAAATCGTCTTGTACTCCGTATATACGCGTTTCAAAATGACTTTCTCCATGAAGCACCAATCGATACATAAGATTTTCAAAATATGCGGAGCGATCCCCCAAGCTTTTTATAACCTTTGGATCAAAAGACACATCAGCTATTCCCGTCCCATAAATGAAAGTCGAAAATGCTTCTAACGACCGCCTCATAGCATTGCCGATCGTCAAATCCAAACCATCTGTATTGCCAACTGCATATTGAAAAACCATTTGCAGTAATTCACGATACTCATTGATTGAGCCTTTATGGGCGACAAGTTTACGCGCTGTCAGTTCAAAAGTTTTACTTTTCACGGGTTTACCAGCACCTTGCTTTTTGAATAACTTTTCCATCTCATCAGCTATTTTTTGCAAATCAAAAAGAGTGGACAAATCATGTGTTAAAAATATAATCTTGCTGTTTACATTACCACCCATAATTTTTTGTGTCTGATATCGTAAAAATGAGCTTATACCAACTTTGTTCTCAAAATCAAAACTTGAAATTGGGTCATCAATAACTACCAATTCCTCATCCTGATACAGTTTTTCAATATCCTGATTTGACAATATCTGAGTAAAGAAATAGCACAGGGCAATGATATTCCGCTCTCCCAAAGATACGTTTTTGGGTTTGACATCTTTTCCACTGGACTTCAAGTAGTACTTATCATGCTTTAACTCGATTGAAAGCCGGCCATGTGAAAAAAATACATAGTCGAGGGCATTGTTTATGCTTTCAATCGCAAGCCCTACGTTTGATTTTTTCTGTTCGAGTTTTGTTAAGCACTCTCGAATTTCTTCTAACCTTTTTCGCTTAGCTAGTAGGTCAGTTTCCGCATCTCTTTTTGTACGTAGTTGTTTCTGGTAGTCACGATACACTTGTTCAATTTGTAGATGTGCAATTTTTTTGTTGATCAAAACCATATCTTGCAATATTGTTTTTCGTTTTTGCACCGCATCAACAAATCCCTGCCGTTTGCTCTCAAGTTCACTTAGGAGCGCATTTAGTTGCCGGATACCGTTGTCCAAACCTATAGGCGCTATATTCAACGGATTATAAATGCTACTTAGCTTCTGCTGAAGTGCTGATTTATATTGCTCAATCAGCGCTTCACAATTTTTTATCTGTTGCTGAATTTTCCTTACTAATTCGGTATCTAACTCCGCAAAATTGGAATAGTCTTCGCTGAATTTTGGGAAAGATATTGATTGTAATTCAGTCTTATGCGCATCAACATCTTTGTTCAGCACTTTGTTGATGCTATCAATTAGGCTACGCCGATATTCATCATCAATCTCTCGGAAGCAATATGGACAAATGGTAGTAGCTACGTCACTAAAGTCTCTTTTTGCCGCCTCAACAATAGGCTGCCTTCCGTTCTTGATCATCGAAAGGATGAGAGATTCACGCTCAGTCAACACAGGTTTTTCTACAGACTTTGACAACAAAGAACAAAGATCCCGTTCAAAGTTATCTGAAAAAGAAACTCCACAAATAGGCACCGGGTAGCTTGCTGTAGCATCGGTCACTTTATCCAGTAACGCCTTGGTTTCATTAAACTTTTGTTGCAATTGGGCTACAGTTTCAGAGACAGAAAGCCCTCCAATTTCTTTGATAACCTCTTCTGTCACTTTCGAGTTGATTTTGTTGCCTTTAATCGCCGCATCCGTAGTTGCCCAATTGCCTTGTAATGCTTTTCTAATTCGTGCCAGAAGATAATCAGGACTGGCAGGGTTATTTTTTTGTCCAAATGCTTCTAGTACGGTTTCAGCAGCAGTATACTCTCCTTGCGCTGAAGCCGACAACTTTGTATAGTGATCTATTTCTGTCTGAAGATCGACCTGACCACCCAAAAGAATGATGGTTCCTAAGCCGTCAGCATCTATCTTCACATTTTCATCAATATATTTTTCGTTGAACACAAATATTTTGCTTTCAGGCGCTAAAGCGATCTCATTGTCAGATTGATCGATCAGTGAAGCAGAAAGTTCTTGAGAAGAATCTCCAGAAGCAATATGGGAGAAACCGTCCGAGATTGTGCTTTTCCCGCTGCCATTTTTCCCATAAACAATGGCAATCCTTTTATTATCACCAGGGAAAAAGGAAAGATTTGTCTCTTCTGAAAAGCAACGACCGTTAATTAGTATTCCTTTCACTTTTTCAATCAAGCCTATTCACCTCGTCATTTCTCTCAATTCTTTTTTGGTTCTCTGCCGCTCATACAACACCTTACCCACGGTCTCCATTTCCTGTCGTATCATGTCTGGATCAGAGAATACCTTCACAAGGGAATCTTATATCTGCCCTTTAACATCATAAATTATACTATACTATTCCACATATTTCTACCTTATTTTCCCTTTTTAATTATTACTCAATAAAAAAAGTCCAACCTCTTTTAGCAGTTCAATAAGCCCTGAAGATTACTTTGGGGTCTATGAATACTCATACAGTAACCTAGCCAAAGTGAATTTTTCTTTAGAAAAATCATATATTTATTCATAATTCTTCCTCTCAAACTTTTGCAAAAGTTTGGGCTCAAAATGCTCTTTTTACCCGATTTTGCCCCAAAAACGCCCAAAAAGCTGTTTTGAAAATCAATCGTCAAAAACCCGCAAAAACCCAGTAATACTGCGCTTTTGCGGGTCCTTTTCTGCTCTGAATTTTTACTCACACCACGAGCATTGCATCGCCGAAGCTGAAAAAACGGTATTGTTTCTCTACTGCGTGGGCATATGCCGCCATAGTCTGCTCATACCCCGCGAACGCGCTGACCAGCATAATCAGGGTGCTTTCAGGCAGATGGAAATTGGTCAGCAGCCCATCCAGCACCTGAAAACGATAACCGGGATAGATAAAGATGTTGGTCCAGCCTTCCGCCGGTTTAATTTTTCCGTCTGTCAGGCCGACGCTCTCCAGCGTGCGGCAGCTGGTCGTGCCTACAGCGATCACCCGGCCGCCCCGTTCGCGGGTTCGGTTAATCAGAGCCGCCGTCTCCGGCGACAGCTCATAATGCTCGGAATGCATTTTGTGATCGGTGATATTCTCTTCCTTCACCGGACGGAAGGTTCCCAGCCCGACATGCAGGGTCACGAATCCGACGTTCACCCCATCGGCGCGGAGATGATCCAGCAGCTCCGGCGTGAAATGCAGGCCTGCCGTCGGCGCGGCGGCGCTGCCCGGCTCCCGGGAATACACGGTCTGATACCGTTCCGCATCCTCCAGATGATGGGTGATGTAGTGCGGAAGCGGCATTTCGCCGATTTTCTCCAGCAGATGGTAGAAGTTCCCCTCATACCGGAATTCCACCAGCCGGTTTCCTTCCTCCACCACGTCGAGTACCTCCGCTTCCAGCAGGCCGTCCCCGAAGACCAGAACGTTCCCCGGCTTCGCCCGCCGTCCCGGACCGGCAAGCACCTCCCACCGGTCCTTTCCCCGCGGATGAAGCAGCAGCAGCTCCACCGACGCGCCGGTGTCTTTCTTCCGGCCGTACAGCCGGGCCGGGAGCACCCGGGAATCGTTGAGAATCAGGCAGTCGCCCGGCTTCAGGAATTCCGGCAGGTCGTAAAAATGCCGGTCCCGCACCTCCCCCGTTTTCCGGTCGAGCGCCAGTAGGCGGGAATGATCCCGCGGTTCCACCGGCTCCTGCGCAATCAGCTCGGGCGGCAGATCGTAAAAATAATCGCTTTTTTTCATTGGCGTTGCCTGCTGTGCACTGTCCATCGGCTCTGGTTCCCCGTTTCCTCTCTCAAGTTATCCTGTTTATCATAGCAGGGAACGCCGAGTTCCGCAAGTGGGGATTCCTACGGAAGCGATCCGAAGTGAAAAGAAGCCAAAAAAGGAATACAACCCAAATTATGTAAAAATATAGCTAGAAGTATATTGATTTATCCACGAATTTACGCTATGATATGGATAACAATTGGGATATTTTATAAAAGGCTGTGGTCATTGTGAAAAAGCTGCGGTTCAAATCGGCAGCGCTTCTCCTGAGCATCGCCATGCTTTTCTCGATTGTGACTCCCAGCCTGGCGGTGGACGGGCCCTCGCCGGGATTCCTCGCCCTTTCCGAACAGGCGGCCGCGGACAGCGGCCTTACGGCGGAGGCCCCCTCTCCCGCTTCGGAATACGACGTCGAATATTGCGAAGCCGACGCCCTGCCCGAAAATATCCGAAGCCTTGTCGCCCAAAGCCTTGACGAAGCGGAGGAACAGACGGCGGACGACTGCAAGGTTTATCTTTCCTCCGAGCAGGATGCGGAGATTCCTGTGGAGAACCGGCTGAACCAGCTCCGGATCGAGAATCCGGAAACGGGGATCGGTACCATGCAAATCTATTCGGTTCCGATCAAATATCTGGACGAGGACGGCGAGGTGCAGTTCATCGACACGTCGCTGGTCCCGGTTCCAGCGGCTTTGAACAGAAACAGCGCAACCGTTGGAAATGCGGAAACCGCATCCGCCGGCCAAGCCGACTATGTTTATCAAAACGCCGCCAATTCCTTCCGTACGCTGTTCGCCCGGACCGCCGGCGAGGGCGTGCAGGCGGACGGCGACTTCCGCCTTTCCGTCGCCGACGCCAACGCGCAGGATGCAGAGGCTGTGGCGGCGGAGGAGGAGAACGGCGCGGGCAAGGTGCTGTATCCCGGCGCGTTCGGTCCCGGCACCGTGGTGGAATACGTCAACACCGAGGCCGGCGTGAAGGAAAATATCGTTTTGGATGCCAACACCGGCCGGAACCGCTTCGACTTCTATTTTGAATCCGAAACCTGTGTTCCGATGCTGACGGAGGATCAGACCCGGGCTTATGTCGTGGACAAAAACGATCCGGACGAGGTAAAATACTGGTTTTCCAGCATCTACGCCTACGACTCCTGGCTGCCGGAGAACCCGGATCAGCCGCAGGGCGATTTTCGCCATTTCAACGAAGAAGGGGTTTACGAGCTGACCTCGCTGGGAGAAAACCGGTGGAAGCTCACCGTGGTCGTCCCGGCGGAATACCTGAACCATCCCGACGTCGTGTATCCGGTCACGATCGATCCCTCGTACACGACGACCGCCGTTCCCAACGGCAGTTCGGTGGTCTCCGACGTCTTTTTTGATGAAAACGGAACCCGTTACAACACGGATTACCTGCGGTTCGGCAACACCTCCAGCGGGACAATTGATTCCTATATCCGTTTCAGCTCCTTCAAGAGCCATATGCCGGTGAATGCGGAAGTCATGGAAGCTACGATGACTTTCAAGTTCCGGAGCGGGCAGACCACCGGCGATAACGGGAAGCTGACAAGAGTCACTTCAAGTTGGGCGGAAAGCTCGACCACCCGGCCCGGCTACAGCTCCGACGTTACCGCCACCTCCTCCAAAAATTATGTGAATTCCTATATTGACAATTATACTTTCAACGTTTACGAATTCGCGTATAAGTGGCAGACCAGCTATTATCAGAATATGGGCGTTCGCCTGACCTACGCCACCAGTATGCTGGACTATAATTCCGTTGTGTCGTCCAGCGGTGAAGCGGCCAGAGCCCCGCAGCTTCAGGTAAAATATCAGCTTCTCAGCGCCACACCGGGAATTACAAGCGGCGCCGTCTATTGGATTCGCAACGCCGTCAATCACGGCAGCTCCTCCTCCCCCCGCAATTATCTGGATATCACGGGTAACTCGACCGAAAACAGAGCCACCGCGCAGTTGTATATGTACACCGGCTATTATTCAGAGCGCTGGCAGATCAATTATCTGGGGAACGGATACTATTCTATCAAGGCGATATTGCCCACGACGCTTCCCACTCCGAAAAACATGATGCTGGACGCGCGGAACGACTGTGTGGCCGGGGCGCAGGTCGTTATCTACGACCAGACCACCTATTACGGCGAGCTGGCCAATTCCCTGCAATGGAGGATTGTCCGGCAGACAAACGGAAGCTATCAGTTTATCCCCAAGCGGAACACTGGGGTGGCCTTAAGCGTTTCGGGTACAAGCTCCACCAACAATCCGTCCGTCAAATTGGCTGTCAAAAACGCTTCCTCTTCCAGTCAGCAGTGGACCCTCGAAAAAGTGGAATTCGGCGTAGCGTGGGAGTTTGAAAGATTGGGCCCAGGTGATCCGAATTGTTTTGGTTATGCTCTTGGCTTAAAGGATACACCTTCTCTTGCAATGAGTCACGGCGATTCTTTAGCAGTTATGAAAAACCGTGTAATCACAGTTGTAAAAAACATGGGGCGCAGTATCCGCTCTATTGAGGGGCCAACCTCCCCTATTTCTTCGAATGAATACCGTTTTTGCATGAGAATCAGAGATAAGGGAATTTGGGATTGTGATTATCATTTTTGGGTTCAAGACAAGACGGGAGGATGGTGTGAGAAAAATGGCACTTATCCTGTGGTGTTACCCGAACCGAAGTTTAAACATCCATCTTATTCGAGTTGGGATATACCTTCAGGTTTTACAATAGAAAACTCCAACTACGTAGCGACCGGGTGGACAACTGGATGGTACGAAAGCGAAACCGTCTATTTTGCCGCCACGTTATAGATTTGAGAAAGGAAGAAAGGCGTATGAAAAATTTCTATATTTTTCTTCTGTTTATGGCGATAATCGTAGGATTAACTGCATGTAAAAATTCATCAGACATTTTCGATAACTCCAAAACGACTTTCTCCGAACCGACTCGTCCGGGAAGTGAGCTTAGCATGGACAAATCTGAAGAATCTTTTCGTCAGGAACGAAATCAAAAGCAGGAAATCATTCTGAATCGAAATAGCACGGACTCCTATAAGAGCCTGCTAACCCACACTTACAGCGAAGAGCAGGTTTTCCTTAAGCCGCTGACGGGACTGCGGTTTTATAACCCGACCTACGGCTACCAGCAGTGGATGTATATTTTGGAAGAAGAAATGCCTGTAGAATTGCTTCGCCGCACAAGTGAAGAGACCGCATATACAATTTACCAAACGTCCGAAGGCGGTTTGTTCTATGCCTTTTTTATTGACGAATATGGCTATTGGATTTATAGCCATGGCGCATACATGAAAAAAGCCCTGACTAAATCGGATTTTGACTCCGTAAAGGAGGGAACCAGCGCGGCTGAGGTGCAGAAAGTCGATCCGGTCACCGACGTTTATATTTCATGTTTCGAAGACAACGAGGAACCCGTATCCTACCATCTTCTGAAAGACGGGATACTCTGTATCCGCTATACGCGCTCTGAAAGCGATTTGACGGTGCAAGGCATGGAGTTCAGCAAGAATTTCGCGCTTGTCTCCCACATGCAAACCGAGCCCCCTCTAACTTACGACTTTCGCATTCTCCCACAGGATTATATCTCGTAAGTAAGAATCAACTACGTGGCGGGAGCACAGGTCTCGTCGGAAATGTGGTCATACGATGCCTATTCCCCAAGCGCCGGAACGGTTTACTACGCTGTAAGGAGGAAACAACCTTGAAAAAACGTCTAGTAGCCTTTATTGCGTTTCTCGCATTGGTATTTTCCTTTACCTCCTGCAATTTTAATAATTTAAAACACCAGTATACCCTGTCTGACATACCACACACGGATAGACAGGAGTTCGATTACACTTCCCTTGTCAATAACGAATTGCCCGCGGAAAAAATAATCGGCAAAGCTCTGGATATTCATGACATTGCGGAAGAATATCTGGATATGTCTATTTGTTACACCACCTTTTCTTTGTTTGACATCCTCGATGGCATCGGCGTCGAATGCCTCCGCAAAACGGATGCCGGCACGCTGTACAGCATCCACAAAATCAAGCAGGGCGGAAAGCTATATATCTTTTATCTGGATTTGCCGGATGATTCTCCCTCGGAAGATAAAACGGCAATCCGTTGGTTCTATGTCCGAAAGGAGTTGACCTCTCAGGATTTTGAAGGGATTCAGGAAGGCTCCACAATGGACGATGTAAAAAAGATCGATCCGGCTACACAAATTTACGAAAATATCTATAACGCCGAGATGGACAAAAAACGCTTTTCGAAATTTTTAACTGCCGCAGAATACTTTGGATACCTTTTTGCTTCATATCATTACTTAACAGACGGCGTTCTGGAATTGACCTACAAAGAAGAGAACGGTAAACTGGTGGTGGTGCAAAAGCTTTTCATCGAGGATTTTGAACTGCATCAATACAGCGCTTCCAGAACCTACCCCTACGACGGCCATCTTCTGCCGATTGATCAGTTTCAGTAAACGTTCCTGCGCGGGACGAAAAACCTACCGTCAACCAATACAAAATGTCGGAAAAATCTCCTGCAAACTTATATTTGACAAGTATGGCGGGGAATGGTACAATACCAGCAACAATCGCATAATATATAGCAAGGAATAGAGGCGCGCCGCACGAAAAGTAGCCGTGGGAGACACCGGGTCGGAGATCACGGACGAAAGGCGTCGGCGCCGAAGGGCGGTTTTTCCGGAGGAAACCGATCCCTGGACATGCGGTAAAGAACCGTATGGCTGTCATCACGGAGTGATGGAGCGCTATTCTCGCGAAGGACACGGCCCTTCCCCGCCGTACTCTTCCCGTTGAAGAACCTTCATTTTTGTGACGGCAGCCGGTTTATGACCGGCTTTTTTACTGCCTTGTTATCCTTATGGCATCGGATTGGAAAGGAATGATCATCATGGAGCATAATGGACACAGGAAATTTAACGTCGGCATTATCGGATGTACGGGCATGGTTGGCCAGCGGTTTGCAATCCTGCTGGAAAATCATCCCTGGTTCACCGTCACCGCGCTGGCCGCCAGCCCTCGCTCGGCTGGGAAGACCTATGCTGAAGCGGTCGGCGAGCGCTGGGTGATGGATAAACCGATGCCCGCAGCGATGAAAGATATACTCGTAAAAGACGCCTCTGACGTGAAAGCGGTCGCAAGAGACGTGGATTTTGTTTTTTGCGCCGTCGATATGCCGAAAGCAGAAATCCGCGCGCTGGAGGAAGCCTACGCCAAGGCGGAATGTCCGGTCGTCTCCAATAACAGTGCCCATCGCTTCACACCGGATGTGCCGATGGTCATTCCGGAGCTGAATCCCGAACATATTGAAATCATCCCATCCCAGCGGGCCCGGCTCGGCACAAAACGCGGCTTTGTTTCAGTCAAGTCCAACTGCTCGCTGCAAAGCTACGTTCCCGCCCTCTTTCCCCTCTCCAAATGGGGTGTAAGCAAGGCGCTGGTCTGCACCTATCAGGCGATCTCCGGTGCAGGAAAGACCTTCGCTACCTGGCCGGAAATGGTGGACAACGTGATTCCCTATATCGGCGGAGAAGAGGAAAAATCTGAGCAGGAGCCGCTGAAAATCTGGGGAAAAATCGAAAACGGGGAAATCGTACCCGCCTCCTCCCCCGCTTTTACGGCCCAGTGCCTGCGGGTTCCGGTGAGCAACGGCCACTTTGCGGCGGTATACTGCAGTTTTAACAACAAGCCTTCGAAAGAAGAGATTATCGAGACGTGGAAAGCCTTCCGCGGCCGTCCGCAGGAACTGAAGCTTCCCAGCGCGCCGAAGCAGTTCCTGCACTATTATGAGGAGGACAATATGCCGCAGACCACCCTTTGCCGTGATCTGGAGGGCGGGATGGCCGTTTCCCTCGGTCGGCTGCGCGAGGATACTCAGTATGACTACAAGTTTGTCGGCCTCTCTCACAACACGCTGCGCGGCGCAGCGGGCGGCGCGGTTCTCCTTGCGGAACTGCTCTGCGCCGAGGGCTATATGGACTAATCTCGTTCGGCAAATAGAAACCCATTCCGACTGCGGGGCTCTCCCCCGCCATGAAAGGATGATCGAGCGATGAGCAAGAATACGATCTTTACCGGCGCGGGCGTGGCCATTGTCACCCCGATGAACACGGACGGCAGCGTTAATTACGAGAAGTACCGCGAGCTGGTAGAATGGCAGATTGAAAACGGAACCGATGCCATCATCACCTGCGGTACCACCGGCGAGTCCTCCACGCTGGACCATGAGGAACACACGGCGGTCATGCGGGCGGCGATTGAGCAGGCGAAGGGCCGGGTGCCGGTCATCGCGGGCACCGGCTCAAACGACACCCATTATTGCATCGAGCTATCGAAGGAAGCACGCGCCCTTGGTGCGGACGCGCTCCTCCTCGTCACTCCCTATTACAACAAAACCTCCCAGCGGGGTCTGATCGCACATTATTCCGCGATTGCGAACGAACTGAAGATGCCCTGTCTGCTATACAATGTTCCCTCCCGCACTGGGGTGGACATCAAGCCGGAAACCTATGCCGAGCTGAGCAAAAACCCCTATATCGTCGCCATCAAGGAGGCCAACGGCAACCTTTCCGCCGCGGCAAAAACTATGGCCCTCTGCGATGGGAATGTCGACCTGTATTCCGGTAACGATGATCAGATTCTGCCGATCCTCTCCCTGGGCGGCAAGGGCGTGATCTCGGTGCTGTCGAATGTGGTTCCCGGCCCGACGCACGAGATCGTCGCCCGCTGGTTCGACGGGGATGTAACGGGCAGCTGCGCGCTTCAGCTCCAGCTGCTGGATCTCGCGTCCGCCCTGTTCTCGGACGTCAACCCGATCCCGGTCAAGGAAGCGATGAACCAGATGGGTATGAACGTCGGCCCCTGCCGACTGCCCCTGTATGAGATGGATGAAAAGGGCAAAGCCACACTGGCCGCCATCCTTCGCCGTCACGGCCTGATCGCCTGATTTTTGAAGGATCATGACCTTTGTGAGGAAGTGTAAGCTATGACCAGAATTCTTCTCAGCGGCTGCAACGGCAAGATGGGCCGGGTAATCACCGCTTGCACAGCGGAGCGCTGCGACTGCGAAATCGTCGCCGGTTTCGATGTCAACACCGAAAGCCACGCCGGTTTCCCGGTTTTTGCCAATCCCGCCAACTGCATCCTTTCCGGAGACGTTGTGATCGACTTTTCCCACCCCAGCGCGCTGACCGGCATTCTCCGCTATGCGAAGGAGCACGGCGTCCCGGCGGTGATCGCTACCACCGGCCTTTCTCCCGAGCAGGTGGAAGAGGTCAAAGGAGCGGCACAGAGCCTGCCGGTCTTCTACAGCGGCAATATGTCGCTGGGGATCAGCCTGATTACCGAGCTTGCGCGGAAAGCGGCGACGGTACTGGGCAACGATTTCGACGTGGAAATTATCGAAAAACACCACAACCAAAAGATCGACGCCCCCTCCGGCACGGCGCTGATGCTGGCGGACGCGGTTGCCGAAGGGTTGGATTACGAGCCGAAATACGTTTACGAACGCCATTCGGTGCGTAAAAAGCGTGAAAAGACGGAGATCGGTATCTCCTCCATCCGCGGCGGGACGATCGTGGGCGAGCATGAGATTCTCTTCGCCGGGCACGATGAGATGGTTTCCATCTCCCACACGGCGATGTCCAAGGAAATCTTCGCCGTCGGCGCGATCAACGCGGGGCTGTTCCTGCTCGGCAAGGAGCCGGGGCTGTATTGCATGGCCGATCTGGTACGGGAAGCATAAGGGCATAAGAAGTTTAAAAATTGTACTATAACAACGCGGATCGTTTTACTCCAGTAAAACGATCCGCGTTGTGTATTTGTAGAAAAAACAATTATTCTATCGCCAGACTGACTTAGCAGCCATGCGTTTGCGACGGAATTTTACAGTAATATATATTTTTCTAAATAATGCAATTTATTGTAATATATAGTTGACTCTAATGCACAATTCATATATAATATTATACACAAAAGCAAAGGAGAGTGAAAAATTTGAGGCAGAAAATCGTTAAAAATAATAGGATGTCAAATAAAATTCTCAGGAAGATACTATCCGTTTTCTTAATTGTTCCCATGCTTTCCATCGGTTTCGGCAACATAATACCTTCCCCATCGGAAGCCGCGGGTACCATTTCTGATGGATTATATTTTATCCGCAATCGCTATAACGGAAAATGTCTGGACATTGTAGGCAGCGGCTTGGCCTTCTTCCTAAGGAAGGGACCTATTCCATCAGCGTTGACACGATCGGCCTGACCAGGTTTGATGAAAACTGCAATCCCATGTCCGACACACCGGAGCTTGTAGAGCGTATTGTCACGGTCTATCAGACCTATCAGGGCAAGGAAGTGCTTTCGACGGACGAAACGGGAATTCTCATGTCTTACGATACGGATGGACTGGCGTCTTTGCAGTATAAGTGGCATGATATTCAGGAAAAGGCGACGGTTCAAGGGACCACAGCTTCTATTTCCGCAAGGAAAAGCGATAGCGCTTATCTGGAGGAATTTCAAAAGGTGAACTGCTGTGGGGAATGGACGCAGAAAGCCTCCATTTACGTCTCCTCGGCCTATCTGGAGGTCGACGGACAGGTAAGGCCTGTCAAAGTATACTGCACGGATGAGGGAATGATCAATCCGACCTATATCGACGCGGAAACCGGAGAAATTCTCTCCTTGAGCTGAAAGGAGCTCCCATGGATAAAATGAAATCGAAAAAGCGAATCCTTATCCTCCTTCCTCTTCTGGTAATCGCGGCCTTGGCCATCGTTCTGGGTCTTTTATTTGTCCCGCGCCGGCATTATCTGTCTTCTCCGGTTAACAAGGCGACCACGGTGGAACTGGTTCAATACCGCTACCCTGTTGTAGAGGATAAATACGACCGCCAGGTCATCACCGAAGAGCGTCAGTTGTTAAACGACGAGGAAGCCTCCCGCTTCAAAGAAATATTCGGAAAGACATATTCGGAAATTGAGCTTGGAGCCGACAAATGCGGCTTTGGCGACTTTCTTATATCCTTTTCCGACGAAAATGGAATGACGGCCGGTTTCTACCTTGCCGCAGACGATTGTTGGATCGTTTTGATTGCTGATAAAGCTGGGAAGGCGGATTTAAAGGGCGCTTACCTGCAACTGTCTAAAGACGACTACGACTATATTATGTCCAAACGTCAGGAGTACAAAATGGGATTCAAATACGGTAATTATTATTAAAAATTCTCTCCTTGAGCTGAAAGGAGTTCCCATGGATAAAATGAAATTAAAAAAGCGAATCCTTATCCTCCTTCCTCTTCTGGTAATCGCGGCCCTCGCTGTCGCCTTGGTTCTTTTATTTGTCCCGCGCCGGCATTATCTGTCTTCTCCGGTCAACAAGGCGACCACGGTGGAACTGGTTCAATACCGCTACCCTGTTGTAGAGGACAAATACGACCGCCAGGTCATCACCGAAGAGCGTCAGTTGTTAAACGACGAGGAAGCTTCCCGCTTCAAAGAAATATTCGGAAAGACATATTCGGAGGTTGAGCTTGGGGCCGACAAATGCGGCTTTGGCGACTTTCTTATATCCTTTTCCGACGAAAATGGCATGACGGCCGGTTTCTACCTTGCCGCAGACGGATGTTGGATCACTTTGCTTGCCGATAAAGCTGGGAAGGCGGATTTAAAAGGCGCATATTTGCAGCTGTCTAAAGATGACTACGACTATATTATGTCCAAACGTCAGGAATATCAGCTGGGCCGATTAGGAGAATGATAAATAGAAACAATCCGTTATTAAGGCAATTACAAAAAGGAGCAGCCAAGGCATAACGCTTTGACTGCTCCTTTTTACAAATCGACCTCGTTCAGCAGGTCTCGCAGGAGGATGATCTCATCCCCCGTCATGGTCACGCCCTTCCCCATTTTGGTATGCTCCGGCGCCCACTCACGGATATCGTATTTCGGCTCCCGATCGTTCCAGCTGACCAGATTCAGTTCCTTCGTCCAGCCGGAAGGCGACTGGGACAACACGCCCAAGTTCTTAACAATTTCGTATTTCAGTTCCGCCATGGAATTGCACTCCTTTTGAAAAATATGGTTCTTTGGTCTTTACTCTGCCTTTACTCTACCCATTGTATATGCCGATCGCTCAGCGTGCAAACAAGCTGCCGCCATGGCAGTCAATGGCCACAATTAAGGGAAAGTCCTGGATTTCCAGCCGTTTAACGGCCTCGCATCCCAAATCTTCAAAGGCGATGACCTCGCAGGAAACGACGCTTTTAGCCGCCAGAGCGCCGGCTCCGCCGATCGCACAGAGATAGACCGCTTTGTTCCGCCGGATCGCCTCCACCACCTCCGGGGTTCGCTCCCCCTTCCCGATGGTAGCGGCCATCCCCCGGTCGTACAGCTCCGGGGCATATACGTCCATCCGGCCGGAGGTTGTCGGGCCGCAGGCACCAATCGGCAGCCCGTCGGGCGCAGGGGTTGCGCCGGAATAATAAATCACTGCGTTTTTAATCGGATACGGCAAAGAACCACCCTCGCGCAGCAGGGAAAAAATCCGTTTGTGGGCTGCATCCCGGGATGTGTATACCGTACCGGAAAGCAAAACCCGATCCCCGGCATGCAGTTCTTCGGCGCGGGCCTTCAGTTCCGCCGTATGAATCGCTATGGTACCCGTAATCATCGCTCCTTATTCGTTCGCCGGCTTGGCGCTCGGCGCTTCGGCGGCGGATTCTTCCAGCCTCTGAACCAACTCATCCAGGCGAAGCCCAGCGGTCGTTCCCTGGTCCGCCAGTTCCTGCCGCGCCTTATCGGTTTGCATGCGGGCCTCTCCCAGTCGGGAGGAGAGGGAACCAACCACTCCTTCCACCGCATTCAGGCAGGCATCGCTGCGCTGATAGGCGGTTTCCAAAAAACGCTGTCCTATGGAATGCAGCTCCATCACAAAGGAGCCGACGTCCCCCACCAGCGTGTCATATCGCTGGTTGCTTTCCTTCAAGGCGTCCCGCTGCTTCTCCGCTTCCTCCAGCCGGCCGGCCAACTCGTCCAGGCGGGAAACCAGCGCTGCTTTTTCCTCCTGCCAGGCGGCGCGTTCCCGTCGTTCGGCTTCTTCCCGCAGCTGTTCGGATTCGCAGCGGGCGGCCCATTCCTGTTCCTGCCGGCGAAGACCCGCCAACTCTTCCTCCAGCGCGGAAACCGAATCCATCCGCCGCTGCATATCTTCCAGCCGGGCGGAAAACTCGGCTTTTTCCAGCCGCAGAATTTCAGCTTCCTCCGATAAATGGCGGCAGTCGTCCTCCTGCCGGTTGGTTTTCTCAAACTCGGCGCGGAGCGTCTCGTTTTCCCGGCGAAGAGTCTCCGCCTCCTCAAGCGAACGGTCGATCTGCCCCTTCAATTCCGCCACATAGGTTTCCTGCGCGGTTACAGCCTGCCGAAGCTGACCGATCTCCAGATCACGCCCGCGCAACTCCTCATTATGACGGGACTGCATGGCGTCGATATAGGAAAGCACATCCGTCTTGTGAAATCCGCTGATACTGGTCCGAAAGGACCCTTCCTCTGCCATGGCTATCCCCCCTGAAGTATAAAGTATACCATGCCACAACCAAAAACTCAACTATTAACTAACTACATCTACCCAGTCGACTTTCCAAGGCCACCTTTTGCATGAATCGTCGTTCGTCTTCCATGTCTTTTTTAATTTCTTCTATTCTTCCATTCTTACCGTATTCAGCTATCCTTTTGCAGTGTACCCCTTTTTCCTCTTTCCTGTCAATCCCCCGTCACAAATTAATAATGCGGAGTGTTGTCCCGCCGCGCGTGGTGTGCTACAATAGGCCGTGACAATAGGTGTCCTGTTTGGGCGAGGGAAAAGCCTGCAAGGAGAGACGGAAATGCACATATTAAATAAGACGCTTCAATGCATCCGGCCAGCCGATGAAACGGCGATGGCTCGGGCAAAGCAGCGGCTGGATTCTCTGGCTAAGCTTCCGGGCAGTCTCGGTGAGCTGGAGACGGCAGTCATCCGGCTGGCGGGCTTTCAGCGAACCGACCGGCCAACGATTGCGCAAAAAGCCTCTGTGGTTTTTTGTGCGGACAATGGGGTGACGTCGGAAGGCGTCACTCCCTCCGACCAGCGGATCACAGCCGCGCAGGCCGTGAATTTCGCACGGGGAGGCGGCGTAGTCAACGCCTTTGCCCGCCGTCTTCCCGCCGATGTTCTGGTGATTGACGTCGGCATCGCCACTGCGTATGAGGAACCAGCGGTTCTCCGCCGCACGGTACGCCCAGGAACGGAAAACATTGCTCATGGCCCCGCCATGAGCCGGGAGGAATGCATTCAGGCTGTGGAAACCGGCATCCTTACAGCGGAGGAGCTGTCCCGTTCCGGCGTGCGCCTTGCCGTCGCGGGAGAAATGGGAATCGGCAACACCACTACGGCCAGTGCGGTGTCCGCTGTCCTCCTGGGGCGTTCGCCCGAGGAGGTAACCGGCCGGGGCGCGGGCGGCGAAAGCGGCGTTTTCCATAAAGCGGCAATCGTCCGCCGGGCTTTGGAGGTCAACCGCCCTGACCCGTCCGATCCCATCGGGATCATGCAGAAGGTGGGCGGACTGGATATCGCAGCTATGTGCGGCCTGTATCTCGGCGGCGCGGCCCATGGCTTGGCGGTTATGATCGATGGGCTGATCTCCTCGGCGGCCGCCTTGTGCGCTGTCCGCCTGGCCCCTGACTGCATCCACGCCCTCTTCCCCTCCCATTGCACGGCGGAAACCGCCGGGAAATGGCTGCTGGAGGCGCTGGGGCTCCGGCCCCTGATCACGGCAGGGCTCTGTCTTGGCGAAGGGACGGGCGGCCTGCTGGGCGCCGGTCTGCTGGACAGCGCGCTGGCCGCCTATTATGAAACGACTTCCCTGGACAGCCTATAACGACGCAGCACAACAGAGGGATGCCTCGGTATCCCTCGGAAGTGGTGGATGTGGCGTGAAAAATACGAGTCTTCAGCCTTATCACGGTGGAATTTGATCCTTTGCCGCAAAAATGCTCCGATTTCGACCGTTGGCTGAAACCGTCTCAAATTCAACAAGGAATGGAGATTTTTATGAGAAAATGGGGAGAATCCCTGATTATTGCCCTGTCTATGTATTCCGCCATCCCCATGCCGCGGGTGGACTGGCGGGAGGATAACATGCGATGGTCCCTCGGCTGCTTGCCGGTGGTGGGAGTGATAACGGGAGCGCTTCTTTACGGCTGGACGCGGCTGGCGCTGTTTCTGGAGGCAAGCCCTCTCTTTTTTGCAGTAGTCGCGGTTGTTCTTCCCCTTCTGCTCTCGGGCGGTCTGCATATGGACGGCTTTCTGGACGCAACCGACGCGATCTTCTCCCGGCGAGATCGGGAAAAGAAGCTGCAGATCATGAAGGACCCCCACTGCGGTCCCTTCGCCGTCCTCAGCTGCGCCGGTCTGCTGCTGCTGGAGGCTGGTGCGTGGGTCCAGCTATATCACACCCCGGTTCTGCTGCCGTCCGCCTGCGTAATTTACATGCTATCCCGCAGCCTGACCGTGGCGGCGGGCAGCCGCTTCCCCTATACGCCGAGCAGCACGCTGGGTGTACTCTTTGCCGACCGGGCCGCCGCCGGCGTACGGTTCCTTGGCACGGCAGAGATTATCGGCAGCTCGCTGCTGCTGCTCGGCGCCGGTTATCTCGGCGGGCGGCTTCCGGGACTGCTGGCGGCCGCGGCCGCGCTGGTGGGCGTCGGGCTCGTGTTCCTTTGGTACCGCCGGATGACTCGGCGGGATTTCGGCGGAATCACCGGCGATCTGCTCGGGTATCTGGTTGAACTGTCTCAGCTGACGCTCCTTTTTCTTTTGGCGTTCAGCAGCTTATTCCTTTAGGCTTTTGCAGAAAGAAGGCTTCCTGTATGAAATTGGAACTGATCCTTATCCGTCATGGTGCGACCGCAGGGAATGCGGAGCGGCGGTATACCGGCCAGACCCTAAACCAGCCGCTGAGCGAACGCGGAAAAAAAGAGCTCGCCGACCGGAAAGCCCGCGGACGGTATCCCCAGACGGATACGCTGTATGTTAGTCCATTGGGCCGCTGCGTGGAAACCGCCCGTCTGCTGTATCCCATGCTGGTGCCGGTCTCCCTCCCCTCGCTTGCCGAACTGGATTTCGGCAGCTTTGAAGGAAAAACCTACGAACAGCTCAAGGACGATCCCTCCTATCGGAAGTGGATCGAAACGGCCGGAATGACCGCGCCTCCCGGCGGAGAAAGCGGCGCGGAATTTGCCCAGCGTCTGCTGGGGGCGATGCGGCAGATCGCCGACGACGCCGCCAAACGGAATATCCGCTCTGCGGCAGTGATCACCCACGGCGGCTGTATTATGACCTTGCTGTCGAAGCTCCACCCGCTGGCGGAAAGCGGCGCGGGGGGCGTCGATATGTACGATTTTCAGGCGCCGAACGGCGGAGGCTATCGGGTGGAGATGGACACGGAAACACTGCGCTTCGATCAAATTCGGGCATTGTAAAGCCGGCATCTTGTCAAAAAAGGTTAGATATGGTATAATGTCGGCAGGGAGAAATGCGACAGCATTTCTTGATTGCGCCGCCGGAAAGCGCTGGCATAGCACCCGGCCGGGCGGCGCTATGGTATAATAGCAACGTTTGGAAAATGCCGACAGGCATTTTCGATTGCGCCGCCGGAAAGCGTTGGTAGAGAACCCGGTCGGGCGGCGCATGGCACTTGCCTATAGATACCGTATGTTGGGAAATTTTTCATGCCGGGTTTCGGCGATTTCAGGAGGTGACGTTATGGCCCCCGGTTTTCCGCTGTATATCGACCTGAATGGAAATAACTGTACCGTATTTGGCGGGGGACGCGCCGCCGCCGCGCGGGTCGCCACCCTGCTGGAATTTGGCGCGAAGGTCACGGTTATCAGTCCCACAATCTGCGACGAGCTACGCCGGCTGGATGAGGAAAAGCGAATCCGCTATATTCCCCGCCGTTATTACCGGGGAGACTGCAGCTCCAGCTATCTCTGTGTTGCGGCGACCGATAACGATACGGTGAACATTGCGATTTCCGACGAATGTAAGGCCAAATCCGTCGCAGTAAACGTCACCTCCCCCGCCGCTTTCGGCACCTTCCGTTTTCCGGCGGTGGTTATTGAAAGGGATGTGACGGTCTCCATTATCGGCGGAGCGGACGAAACGATGCTGGACCGTATCCGAGAAGAAATCGCCCGCCAGATGCCGGAAGTATACGAAAGGGCCCGATTGATTCCGGAAACAGAATAAACAAATCGAGAACAAAAAGCGATCATTTTGCAGTAAAGGCCGAAGGATGTTGCATCCTTCGGCCTTTTTTCTATGGCATTTCTGCTATAAAATATCTCCCCTTGTAATTTCTCATCGGAGGAGACAGGTAATATATATAAAATAACTTACAATAACTTATATTCCATTCCTTTTAGTCGTCCCTTTCTCTCCCCCAGGAGACCGCCATCTCCCTATTTAAAGCGGCGATCAGGGCGGCCGGGGTGTTCTCCGGCAACTCCAGCCAGGGACCCGGCTCCTGCATATCCTCCAGATAATGCGCATCGGAGCTTTGCAGGAGCGGCTTTCCCCGCATTTCTGCATACTGCGCCGTCAGGGCCGCTACATCGCCCCGCGCCGTCACCTCGATGGCCTGGAATCCTACCGGCGGAATATCGCCGAGCGCCGCCGTCACGCTGTAGGAGGGACGGTCGATATGGGCGGGAAACGCGGCGCCTCCGTGCTTCCTAGCCAGCCGTACCACATCGTCCACACTGATGGAGGAGGCGGTCGTCAGCAGGAGCGGAAAACGGCCGGTTATTTCATCCTTCGCGTTCAGGATCAGCTGTTCCCCGAAAATATCCGGCCGGTTTTCCACCGGCGGCAAGGTGGTCTCTACCATCGCGTCGAACGCCATCGCCGCATCGAGGGTAGGAAACAGGCAGACGATATGGCATTCCTCCGCCGTGCAGAGCTCCATTCCCGGCAAAGCGACAAGCCCCGCCTCTTCCGCTACGCGGAGAAAGGCGGGGCAATTTTTGCAGCTGTTATGATCGGTCAGCGCAATTATGTCCAGCCCGGCCAGCAGCGCCATATTCACGATGTTGTTCGGGGTCATATCCCCGTCCCCGCAGGGGGACAGACAGGAATGAATATGCAGATCGTATCGAACCCTCAATGCGCCGCCCTCCCTGTTGATAAATCTCTTCAAGGCTCACAACGGAAGCGATCCCTCCAGCAACCGTCCAAGCTTCACCGCCAGGGTATAGGCGTCTTCCCTGCTGCGGAGCACCGCTACCCCCTGCGCTTCGGCACGTAGCCGCGCCTCATCGTCCAGCGGAGAATCCTCCGCCAGAAGGATGCAGGCGGTATCCGCCAGCACAGCCACCGCAACGGCGTTGACATTTCCCATGACCGTGATCCACGCATCGCCCTCCTTTGCCCGGCCCATCACCCAGCTCAGCAGATCGCCGCAGTAGCCGCCGGTCACCGCGCGGGAGCCGTCTCCCTCCACCACGGTTTCCAAATCCATGAATTTCGCCATTTCCGCTATTGTCATACGGATATTTTCCCCTTCCTCTTGTCCGCGATATTACGACGGCGTTATTCTGTCCATTGTCCTTGTCCCCCGTCTTGGCCGGAATACTTTCTCTGGGAATCCTCTCCGGGCAGGCAGCCCCCCTCGATCTGGGAAAGCTGGCTGGCGATGTCCTGAATCTTCCGCCGCATCCGGAAAATGCAGTCGTTTTCCCTGGCCAGTCCCCGCACGATGTCTTCCGCCAGCGCTCGGCAGGTCGGCGCGCCGCAGGAGCCGCAGTCCAGCTGGGGAAGCCGCTCGCTGATCGCGTCGATCTCTGCCATCAGCCGCATGGCGTCCTCCACGTTTTCAGCCAGCTTCATGACCGGCGCAAATTCGAGGGACTGAGTCCACTCCAGTGAATCCAGACTTCCCGCGTCCTCCAGACGGGAGCAGGAAACCGGAAGATACTTTCGAAGCCGCTGGATACGCGCCCGGGCTACATATCCGTTTTCCGCCGCGAAAATCCCCCCCACACAGCCGCCCGCGCAGGCGTTTAGCTCGATAAAATCCAGCTCCTGCAGCTTTTCGTCCTCCAGCTCCTCCAGCACTTTGATAACGTTGTCGATGCCGTCCGCTGCCAGATGGTTTTCATTCAGAAGCCCGGCGGCCTCTCCGCCGATGGAGGACCATCCCACCCCAATGATGCCGGAATGGGCGATTGACTCCAGCTCCTCCAGCTTATTCATCTTGCTCACCAGGCGAGGATAGATGTCGCTGATGGCGAGCACCCCATCCACGTTCGAGCGTTCAACTCCGATCGGGACCCGCACATCGGTCACCTTCGCCGCGCAGGGAGAAAGGAAAAAGAGGCCGATCTCCCCCGGCGGCAGGCCGGTTTTCCGCACCGCTTCCTGCCGCGCCAGCATCGCAGCAACCTCCATCGGCGCTTTCAGCGGTAGCACATGCTCGCACAGATCGGGAAAACGGACGCGGATCAGCCGTACCACCGCCGGACAGGCGGAGGAGATGACCGGCTTTTTCAGCTTTCCGTCCATCAGGAGCTGACGGGTCGCGTCGGAAACGATTTCCGCCCCGCGCGACACCTCGAACACCTCGTCAAAGCCCATCGCCCGCAGGCCGTTGAGCACAAAATCGATATCGTCGAGATGATTGAACTGCCCGTAAAGCGCCGGAGCCGGAAGGGCCACCGTATAGGAATAATTTTCCAGCATAGACAGCTCGTCGTGGCGCGCTTTTTTGGCGTGATGCGGACAGACCCGTACGCACTCGCCGCAGTCGATGCAGCGTTCGGAAATAATCCGTGCCTGTCCGTCCCGCACCCGGATCGCCTGGGTCGGGCAGCGCTTGATGCAGTTGGTACAGCCCACGCACAAATCCTTATCCAAGGTGACCGAATGAAAGAAACGGTCCCGGTTTTCCATGACAGAGTCGCCTCCCGGATGGAAAAAAGAGGCGGACCAAGGGGCGCGTCCGTTCGACGGATGCCGCCATGCCGCCCGTTTTTCTATTCTTTTCTGGAAACAGTATGCATTTTACCATACCGCTTCCCTATCTCCAGCGAAATACCGTTATAAAAAGAGCGGTCAATATCCCGGCGGCGGAACAGTAGGACAGCCGATAGACGATCCTCCCGCCGCGTCCCACGCCGCGGGAAACCCAAAACGCTGAAAATCCCGCCAAAACTGCCAGAACAGGCAGGACGATTCGCGTCAGATCATTGGCGTTAAACACAGGATATACCTCTACTTTATCGACCAACGGAGGACAGCCGCATCCCAACCATTCCACAAAAAATGCAGCGTTCAGAACCTGGTACAAAATAAAAAACGCCAGAAGCAAAAGAAATGGCAGCGCCGCTCTGACGAAGGTCAGACGCTTTGCCTCTCTGCTGTTCCTGCCGACCACACCCGATCGCCTCCTTTAGCCCTTTACAAGAACGGTCATTGTCAAGACCGTACCCTCGCCCACTTTTGTCTCGATATCCAGAACATCGGAATATTTCTTTATGTTCGGCAGCCCCATCCCAGCCCCAAAACCGAGGGAACGCACGTTATCCGGAGCGGTAGACCACCCCTCCTGCATCGCCTTGTCCACATCAGGGATTCCGGGGCCGTGATCGGTCAGCACAGCCGTCACCCGGTCGGGCAGGATTTCCACGTCGGCCTCCCCGCCTCCGGCGTGAATCACCATATTGATCTCCGCTTCATACATAGCAATCGCCACACGGCGAATCACATCGGAATCAAAGCCAAGCTGCTTCATTTTCCGCTTTACCGCGCCGGAGGCTTCGCCCGCACGGGTAAAATCATCTCCCGGAACGTCGTAATGTAACTTGATATTCATGTCCGCACCCTTTCCGGTCGTTACCGCGGTCTGTTCCCCGCCGCAGCGGTCTGTTCCCCGCCGCAGCGGTCTGTTCCCCGCCGCAGCGGTCATTTTCCGCCGCGCAGCCCCTGTTCATAAAGCAGACCGCAGGCGGTGAACATCCGCAGGGGGGATTTCATCAACACGATCCCCCGATCGGCGGCCAGCTCCACGATTTCCTCCCCTGGGTCCTTGCCTCGCACGAAAACGATACAGACCATATCCATCATATCCGCCGTACGGACCACCTGCGTATTCACAAGACCCGTCAGCAACACCGACTGATCCTTGACGAAGGCAAGCACGTCGCTCATCATATCGCTCCCGCAGGCGTTGTGGACTTCGGTTTCCAGATGCTCCTCGCCGGTAATTACCTCCGCCCCCAGGATATCCTTTACGTCCGCGATTGTCATACCCATACCTCCTGGCAGTTCAGCGGCCGAATTTTCGCCCGCCATCGATTGTTCGTTCCTCTGTTTGCTGTTTGCTGTTTGTAATTCCTTAAGTGCCAACGGTTCCTATTCTTGTGTTCTCTTTTTAGTCATTTATATCCTTTTCACAGTATACTCTTTTTTTAATCGTTATGCAATAATTTTTGTGTAGGATCACCGTCCCGGACGATTCTCGAAGGAGCAACGGCTTCCGCCGATCCCAGACGACGGCGAAGTCCCTCCATCGCCCGGGCGGCCCGAAGAAGCTCCGGCGCCATTTTTTCCATCATATTTTCCAGGCGGGGATGCTCCCCCTTGGCCAGCATATCCTGTGAAAGCTGTAAAAGCAGATCGCTTGTCAGATTATACTCCCGGAATTGTCCGGCATAGGCGGCCTTCACCATGGCGGGAATGTCCATGTGGGAACGGAATGCCTGGAATTTTTCGACGGATATCCGGTCGCAATCCCGCAGTTCCCGGATAAAATCAGCGGTAGCGCATTTCCGCAGCCTGTCCAGCCCGTACAGCCGGGCCGCGTATTCCAGTCCGCTCACGGCGTCCTCCCCCAGCTCGGCCTGTAGACTGCGGTATTCCACCGGATCGAAGTACATCCACTCCCCCGCCAGTCTGCCGAACACCCGCATGGTATCGTACCAGCCCATTTCCATTTTCGATTCCGCCGTCTCAGGACAAAACGCGAAGGCTTTTCCCAGGGAATCCTGCGGCTTGACGTAGTACAGGTTCAGCGAAGGATCAAGATCGGCAGGCAGTTCGGTATCCCCGATGTTCACAACCACAATATTGTCAGGATGACGGCGAAGCAGCATTTTCACCGGCACGTTGTCGTACAGCCCGCCGTCCAGAAAGGTTTTCCCATCAATCTCCGGACGCTTCAGACCGGGATACGCCGCGCTGGCCATGATGTAATCCATCATCTGCCCCTGCGGAATTCGCTCCTTGTAAAGCTCACGACCTTTTCGCCTTTTAATTTCAAAGGTGACCAGCCCATATTCCACCGGCGAGGCCCGCAGCTCGTCCTCATCAATCAGCAGCTCCAGCGCCCGGCGAAGCGGCGTAATATCCAGCCCGTGATTTTTCCATAGCTCCTTTAAAATGACATTGGCGTTTTTCAGGGTGAACAGGTTGTCCGGCACCTTCAGCGGCTCGGGGAGCTGGAAGCCCTTTTCAATACTCATATTTTTCCACAGCTCCACCGCGCCGTCGTAACAGTCGAGCGCCACCAGCGCGCCGTTCATCGCCCCGACAGAGGTGCCGACCACGCATTCGATCGGAATATCCAGCTCCCGCAGGGCCCTCCACGCGCCGATCTGGTACACGCCCTTGCAGCCGCCGCCGGCCAGCACCAGCCCGTATCCCTCCGATTTTCTTTTCCGCCGTATCTGCGCCATTTTATGACCATTCCTTTCTAGAAGCAGACGGAGCCTCATTCCATCGATTCGATCAATTTTTCCGCGCAGACCACGCCGTCCACGGCGGCGGAGACAATACCGCCTGCATAGCCCGCACCCTCGCCGCAGGGAAAAATTCCGGCGACCGACGCCTGCGCCCGTTCATTCCGGAGAATCCGCACCGGCGAGGAGCTGCGGGACTCCACGCCGGTCAAAACCGCGTCCGGCCGGTCGAACCCGGCCAGCTGCCTTCCCAGCGCAGGAAGCGCCGCCCGCAGGGAATCCGCTACAAAACCGGGCAGGCATTCCCGCAGATCGGACAGCGTCACACCAGGCAAGTAAGAATGCTTTACATCTCCAAAAGTGACCGACGCCCGTCCCGCGAGAAAATCCTCCGCTAATTGAACCGGGGCGCGGTAGCCTCCGCTCCCCAAGACAAAGGCAGCCCGTTCCATCCGTCGTTGGAAATCCATTCCCGCCAGAGGATGCTCCGCCGGATAATCGCCGCCCCCGAAATCCCCCGGACCGACCCCGACCAGCAGCGCACTGTTCGAATTCTCCGCGTCCCGGGCGAATTCACTCATTCCGTTAACGACCAGGCCGCCTTCCTCCGACGCGGCGGCAATCACCACCCCGCCGGGACACATGCAGAAGGTATAAACGCCCCGACCGTCCCGCGGACGGACCGACAGCTTGTACTCTGCCGCTCCCAGCGCCGGATGCCCGGCAAACCGCCCGTATTGGCTGCGGTCGATCATCGTCCGGGGATGCTCGATCCGCACGCCGACGGCAAACGGCTTTTGTTCCATCGCCAGTCCGCGCCCATACAGCATCGTCATGGTATCCCTTGCGCTGTGACCAATAGCGAAGATCGCCCGGTCGGTCTCCAGCTCGACCGTACCCTCCGGCGTATCGACCAGCAAGCCGCGCAGTGCGCCCCGGTCAATCAGGATGTCCCGTACATGGTGGGAAAAACACATCCCGCCACCCGCACGGACGATCTCCTCCCGCAGTCCCCTGACCGCATCCCGCAGCCGGTCGGTGCCGACGTGCGGTTTTGCCTGCCAGAGGATGCGCTCCGGCGCTCCGGCGGCGGCGAGCTGCTCCAGGACATAACGGCAACGGGGATTTTTGATGCCGGTGTTCAGCTTCCCGTCTGAAAAGGTACCGGCTCCGCCCTCGCCAAACTGTACATTGGAGGACGGGTCCAGCATCCCGGTTCGGCGGAAGCGCTCCACGTCCTCCCGCCGTTCCTCCACCGGCCGCCCCCGCTCCAGCAGTAGAGGACGCAGCCCCGCCCGGGCGAGAACCAGCGCGGCGAACAGGCCGGCCGGTCCGCTTCCGACCACTACCGGCCGATGCGACGCCCGGCGGGCCGGGGAAACCACCGGCGGCGCATACGGCGCTTCAGTCAGCAGCCGCGCCTGGCCGGTTTTACAGCGGCGGACAGCGGCGGCCTCGTCCGCGCCCCGGCCGGTATCCAGCTCCACGTCCACCGTCGCCACGAAATGCAACTCGTCCTTGTGCCGCGCATCCACCGATACCTTGGCCCGGCGAAGCCGACGGATATCCTGCGGATGAATCCGCAGCAGCCGGCAGACCGCCGTGCACATATCCTGTTCGGTGTATTCTAAAGGAAGAGAGATACCGCTGATCCGAATCATCGCTTGTCCTGCTTTCTTTCCCGCTGTGTCTGTCGTCTATGCAGTTCCCAACGTCCGCCGCCAAGCGATTCCGCTATCGCCGCCGCCGCCGCGTGGGCCGAAGCCCACGCCCACTGCAGATTATACCCACCGCAGTCCCCGTCGATGTCCAGCACCTCTCCCGCGGCGTAAAGGCCGGAAACCTTTCGGGATTCCATGGTCTGCGGATCAAAATCCTTCGTTGCGATCCCACCAGCCGTCACCTGCGCGCCGCCCATCCCCTGCGTCCCTTTTACCGGAATTCGCCAGCCGGTGATTGTCTCCGCAATCCTCCGCAGATCGCTGTCCCGGAGGAGGGAAACCGGCGCGTCCAGATTCGTATAGCCCGCCGCCCGCAGGACGGTCTGCCCCAGCCGCTTTTGCAGCAGGCCGGTCAGCAGGTCTGCCATGGTCCGCCCCGGCAGCGCGGCCCGTCGCCGCAGGGAGGCGAGCGCTTTCTCCTCATCCCAGTCCGGTAAAAGATTGAGCACGGCGGCCATCTCTCCATCCCGCCTCCGTTCCCAATCGGCCACACAGCGGGAAATCTGCATCACCGCCGGTCCCGACAGGCCGTATTCGGTAAAAAGGACCTCTCCGGTTCCCCGCGCTGCTTCCCAACCATTTCGCTCAAAGCGGATTTCCGCGTCCACCCGTACGCCCTTGGCCGACTTTACAAAATCGACGGCGGTTTTCACCTGCACAATGGAGGGGAAAAGAGGAGTGCGGGTATGCCCCAACGCCGTCAGCAAACCGTAGCCGTCCGCCGACCCGCCGAGGGAGGGCGAAGCTGCGCCGCCCACACAGACCAGTACTCTCCGGGCCAGCACGTCGTCTCCTTCCCGCTTCAGGCGGAAGCCGCCCTTTTCCGGAAGGATCGCCGTCACCGCCCCGCCGCATTCCTCCCGCACACCGGACGCAGCGGCTGACAGGCGCAGGCAATCCAGCACCGCCCCCGCCTGTGCGCAGAGCGGATAGATCCGTCCGTTTTCCCTCTGCCGGCATTCCACCCCGATCGAGGTGAAAAAATCCACAGCCGCCGCAGGAGGAAAGGCTTCCAGCGCGGGAGCGGCAAAAGCGGGGACCGCCCCATGATAATGGGACGCCGCCGCCTGCGCATTGCTGAGATTGCAGGTCCCGTTTCCGGTCGCGAGCAGCTTTTTCCCCACCCGCGGTCCCTTTTCAAACACCGCGGCAGAAAGCGTCCCGCCGGACAGCTTGGAAAGGAACACCGCCGCCGCCAGTCCAGCCGCGCCGCCGCCGATGATCGCGCAGTCTATCCGCCGTGCCTCCGCCATCTTCCTTTCCGCCTTTCCGAATTCGTTTTCCTTTGTCCGTCTTTTTGCTGGATTCTGATATCTCGCGCCCGTTCCTGGTAGCTGTAACGTCGGATTTATTAAACCATAGCGCCGCCCGGCCGGATGCTATACCGGCCTTTACCGGCGGCGCATCGAAAAACGCTGTCGCGTTTTTCCTTAACGATATTATACCATAGCGCCGCCTGGCCGAATTCTCTGCCGACCTTTGCTGGCGGCGCAATTGAGAAATACCTGTCGGTATTTCTCCCAAACGACATTATACCATAGCGCCGCCCGGCCGGTTTCTTTGCCAACGCTTACCGGCGGCGCAATGGAGAAATGCTGTCGTATTTCTCCCTGCCGACACTATACCATAAAAATAGATGCCGAGTGGAAAAACGATGGTGACGCGAAGCGACAACCGAGTCGTTGACCCGGCAATCGTTTTTCGATGAATCCGGCTTTGCCGGATTCATTATACCGTGCCTTCGCCCCCTTGACAAGGCTCCTTCTTTTGGGCCGTCGGAAAAGACCGCTCGCTGCAAGGAATCAAGGATTTACCAATTGTTCAGAAAAACCTTCCTTTTTTCCTATGGCAGCGGTAAAAATTGTGCTATACTATTCTTCATGGATAAACGGCGGACGCATTGACCGCGCAGAGGGGGAATATCGTATGATCTGGCACAGCGAAGACCTGGAGAAGGTGTTGGAAGCGCTTGAAGCCGACCAGGAGACTGGTCTGACGCCCGAGTTGGCGGCGGAGCGGCTTCAGTCCTATGGGCCAAATAAATTGAAGGAAAAGAAAGCCCGTACCTTTTGGGGACGGTTTCTCGATCAGATGAAGGACGCTATGGTGATTATCCTTCTCATTGCGGCCGCTGTATCTCTGGGGCTGAGCATCTATAACCATTTCACCGGCGGAGAAGCGGACTGGATCGAGCCGATCGTGATTATCGCGATCGTGCTGATCAACGCCCTGCTCGGCGTAATTCAGGAAAGCAAGGCAGAGGCCGCGCTGGAAGCGCTGAAAAACATGGCCGCGCCCGAAGCTCGCGCCCTGCGCGGCGGGGTGCTACAGACCCTGAAATCCACCGAGCTGGTTCCCGGCGACATCGTGGAAATGGAGGCGGGCGATCTGGTTCCCGCCGACTGCCGGCTGCTGCGTTCCGCCCGCTTCCAGTGCGACGAGGCAGCCCTCACCGGCGAATCGGTTCCCGCCGCCAAGGACGCGGATGCTTCCGTAGCGGAAATCGCGCCGCTCGGCGACCGGGTAAACATGGCCTATTCCGGCTGCGCGGTTTCCTACGGCCACGCCCGCGGCGTAGTGGTCGAGACCGGGATGAACACGGAAATGGGCAAAATCGCCGCCATGCTGGAGGATGAGGAGGAATCCGCCACTCCGCTGCAGGAAAAGCTGGCTCAGCTCGGAAAAAACCTAGGTTTCCTCGCGCTGGGAATCTGCGTCATTATCTTTATCGTCGGCTTGCTCGACCGCCTTCCTCCGCTGGACATGTTTATGACCGCCATCTCCCTGGCTGTCGCCGCGATCCCAGAGGGGCTGCCCGCCATCGTTACCATCGTTCTGGCGATCGGGGTACAGCGGATGGTGGCGAAAAACGCCATCGTCCGCCGCCTTCCCGCCGTGGAAACGCTGGGAAGCGCATCGGTCATCTGTTCGGATAAAACCGGTACATTGACCCAGAACCGGATGACGCTGGTGAAGGTCTTTGACGGCGGCAACGTCCTTCCGATGACGGAAGATGCGCCGGACAGCGTGCTGGCTCTGATCCGGCTCGCCGCGCTTTGCACCGACGGCACGGTGCAGGTGATCGACGGGGTGGAAAAGCATCTCGGCGATCCGACGGAAACCGCGATCGTCGCCGCCGCCCTGAAAAATGGGATGCCCAAGGATCAGCTGACCGCCGAGCATCCCCGGCTGGGGGAGATTCCCTTCGATTCCGACCGCAAGCTGATGACCACCATCAACCTTATCCACGGCCAGCGGGTTGTCATCGTCAAGGGCGCGCCAGATATTCTGCTGGAACGCTGCGTTTCTGGCAATCTCGAGACGGCGGCCGCCGCCAATGAAGCGATGGCAAGGGAGGCGCTGCGTGTTCTCGCCATTGGTTACAAAACCATCGACGAAATGCCGATGGACTGCCGGCCGGAAGAACTGGAGCAGGGACTGACCTTCGGCGGACTGCTCGGCATGATCGACCCGCCGCGGCCGGAGGTCACCGCTTCCATTCAGGAATGCGACGCCGCCGGTATCCGCACCGTGATGATCACCGGCGACCATGTGGTCACCGCCTCCGCCATTGCAAGGGAGCTCGGCATCCTTCACGACGAGAGCGAAGCGATCACCGGCGCGGAGTTGGCGATGCTGTCGGACGACGAGCTTTACGAAAACATCCGGCAGTACCGGGTATACGCCCGGGTCACCCCAGCGGATAAGATACGGATCGTCAAGGCGTGGCAGCGCACCGGGGAGATTGTCGCCATGACCGGGGATGGTGTCAACGACGCTCCCGCCCTGAAAGCCGCCGACATCGGCTGCGCCATGGGGATCACCGGCACCGACGTGGCCAAGGGCGCGGCCGACCTAACCCTGACCGACGACAACTTCGCCACCATCGTGACCGCTGTCAAAGAGGGGCGAGGCATTTACGACAACATCCGCAAGGCGGTCCATTTCCTGCTTTCCTGCAACCTGGGGGAGATCGTCACCGTCTTTCTCTCCATGCTGATCTGGCGGGAGTCCCCCCTTCTGCCCATACAGCTGCTGTGGATCAATCTGGTCACCGATTCGCTGCCGGCCCTCGCCCTTGGGATGGAGCCGGTGGAGTACGACATCATGACCCGCAAGCCGCGGAAAAAGACCGAAAGCATGTTCTCCGGCGGACTTGGGGTGACCGCCATCCTGCAGGGGCTGATGATCGGTCTGCTGACACTGACAGCCTATTTCGTCGGCTCCCGCATATTCGTTCCGGCCGGCGGGGCGCCCAATATCGCGCTGGGCGAAAGCATGGCCTTTGCTACCCTGGCTCTTTCCCAGCTGGTCCACGCGTTCAGCGTGCGAAGCTCGCACTCCCTGTTCCGGATCGGCTTCCATACCAACAAATACATGCTTGGTGCGTTTGCCGTTTCCGCCCTTCTGATGCTGGCGGTTTTATTGGTCCCCCCGATCCAGACGATTTTCGGTATCGTCCCCTTGACCGGAACGGCGTGGGGCATCGTCGCCGCCCTATCCGTAGCTCCGTTGGTTGTAATGGAAATCGTAAAAGGCATTCAGGCGTTCATCCGCTGGGGAAAGCCCCGGAAACCGGAATAGTGAGTCCGGGAGTCCGCCTTTTCTCATAAAAACAAAGAGCAGCGGGAAGCCCATCGTATGGAGGGCTTCCCGCCGCTCTTTGTTTTGTTAAGGAGGCCCTCCTATGGTTTTATCGCGCGCGTCGCCATATATTGCGGGGCATATTCGCCGATCTTCGCCCCTCCCGGCCGATCACGGTCCTCGTACAGGTCGGTCAGCCGGAACCCGGCCTCCAGCTGGCCGCCGAGCTGCTCCTCCATCGTGTGGGAAAACTGGATGCCCTCGTCGTTCTCCGCCATCTGCCGATACCGCGCTTCCTCCATCTTCAACGGGTTGAAGGGAAGGCGGTTCACTACCGTCAGTGGCTCATCGTCCTCAAAGAGGAAATTCAGGCCGTTATCAAACCCGGAGAGCAGGACGCCGCCTTTCCGCAAAACGCGGTGGCATTCCTTCCACACGGGACGGACGTCCTCGATATAACAGTTGGAAACCGGATGAAAGATCAGATCAAAACTCTCGTCCTCAAACGGTAAGGGGCAGGTCATATCCCCCTTTACGATGCGGAGGTCATACCCTTCCCGCTCGGCAATGCGCTGCTCGCTCGCCAGCTGGGCATCCGAATAATCAAACACCGTGCATACCGCCCCAAGCGCCGAAAAAACCGGCATCTGCTGCCCGCCACCGCTGGCCAGACCCAGAAGCCGCGTTCCTTTCAACGGCGGGAACCACGCCTTCGGCACCGTACGGCAGGGCGTGAGATAAACGCCCCATTCCCCCTGCTTTGCGCGCAAATATTCCTCATGGGTTACCGGCACCGACCATTCACAGCCGTTTTCCGCCCACCGATCCCAGGTTTTTGCGTTGATTTTCGTATACTCTCTATCAGCCATTGCCGTCCGCGCTCCTTCAAAAAAAGAAGCCGTCTGAAAAAATCAGCGGCTTTCCCGTATGCTGCCGGCGTCCCAGGGATATTGCTCATAAAACGCTTCGATTCCGCGTTTCCGTTCCATCATCTCTTCAAAGCGTCCGTTGTATTCATAAGGAAACTTGAAATTAAAGATTCGTTCAATGTATTCCCCGTCCGGCTGCTTGAGCTTGGTCACCGCCCCCGCGCCGCAGGCGAGGATGGTGTGAGTCTCGTCCATGATATATACGTTATACAGCCCCTCGCTCCCCGGCTGAGACCAGCCGACGTTCTCCATATTGCCGACCGCACGGCTCTGACGGTAGAGATAATACGGATGATACCCCTCTTCCCGCAGCCGCTTGCCGCTGTAGTCCACCATCCGCACGGCTTCCCGGCCGCCGTCGTATTCCGCACGGCGGTGGATGACCAGGTTGGAGGCCCGCTTCATGGCGAGGGTATGGACGGTGACGCTTTCCGGCGAAAGAGCCAGCACCCCATCCAAACTGCCGCAGAAGCCCTCATAGTCGTCGCCGGGCAGGCCGGCAATCAGATCCACATTGATGTTGGCAAAACCGCATCGGCGGGCCAGCGCAAACGCCTCGGCAAACTGGGCGGCGGTATGCCGCCGCCCGATGGTCTTCAGGACCGAATCCCGCAGGGTCTGCGGATTGATGCTCACCCGGCCCACCCCGACGCTTTTCAGAGCGCGGAGCTTCTCCTCCGTGATGGTATCCGGCCGCCCGGCCTCCACCGTATATTCCCGCAGGTGGGATAGGTCGAAGGAGCGTTCCACCGTCCCGAGCACCCGCGCCAGCTGCTCCGCTGACAGGGTGGTGGGCGTCCCACCGCCCATATAAACGGTCTCCAGCCGCAGACCAAGCCGGGAAGCGATCTCTCCCGTGCGTTCAATCTCTTCGCACAGGCGGTCGACGTATTTTGGAATCAACCTGGCGGCCCGTTCCACCGTCTGAGAGACAAAGGAGCAGTAATCGCAGCGGGTCGGGCAGAATGGCACCGACAGGTACAGGCTGAACGAATCCGGCCGGGAAAGGGCCAGGAGCTTGTTTTCCTCCCGTAAGGTATCGAGACAGAGCGCCGCTTTGTCCTCACTGACCAGCAGTTCCTTCTGGAACCAACGGGCCGCCCCCTCTTCCCCAAGCTGGCCAGCCATCCGGCGGAACAGCTTCACCGGGCGAACGCCGGTAACCGCGCCCCAACGCAGGGAAAAGCCAAACAGCCGGACAAAAAGCGTGTACAGCAGCACCGCCATCCGCCGTTCGCATTCCTTATGGTAATTCGGAAGGGCGTTGTCCACCCGTTCCTCCGCAGTTTCCCGCCAATCCTCCAGGGAAAGCGTGACCGAAAGCCGTGTCTCCCCTTCGCCCTTTTGCAGGACGGTAAGAGCATGCACGCCGCCGCTGCCGCCGTCCTCATTCACCCGAACCGGCTCCTGCGGCAGGAACAGGCGGCAAATATTCTCCATTTCATAACGATAGGTATGTCCAACAATATCCAGTCTCATCGATTATCTCATATACGGGTTTGTCCTGCGCTCGGTTTCCAGCGAGGTTTCCGGGCCGTGCCCGGGCAGAACCGTATATTCTCCTTCCAGATTGCTCAGCCGGCGCAGGGAACGCCGAAGCGCCGTCCCGTCCCCACCGGGAAAATCGGTCCGGCCGACGCTGCCTGCGAACAGCGTATCCCCGGTTAAAAGGATCCCATCGCCGCGATAACAGACGCTGCCCGGCGTATGACCGGGCGTGGCGAGCACGGTCAGGGTCAGCTCGCCCTCCCCGATTCGCTCCCCCTCCGTCAACAGACGGTCAGGCGTTGGAACTGTTCCGGCTACCGGCAGCATGCCGACCAGGCTGCGCCGCGGGTCGGCCAGCGCATCCGCGTCCTCTTTTGGAACCAGCAGCGGCGCACCGGTCGCCTCCCGCACCTCTGTTGCCGCCATCATGTGATCGAAATGCACATGGGTCAGGAGGATATACTGAATGCGAAGCTCCCGCTTCCGAATCTCCGCCAGAATGCGGGGCGCCTCCCCGCCCGGATCGATAACCACGGCGTTTTTGCCGCCGTCGGACAAAATATAACAGTTGGCCTGCAGCGGGCCGACTGGAAGAATGGCTATTTCCATAAACGGCTATTCCTTTCTCAGTCCTATTCTCTCCTCCGTGGGAAAAAATCCGGTTTCGCGGCTGATTGCCGCGAAATGCGGGCCGCGCTTTCGGCCCGCAAGGAGTTTTTCAAGACATCGGGGCAAAATTCTATTTTGCCCCGATGTCCCAGTCCGCTGTATCCAGCACCAGCGTAACCGGGCCGTCGTTTTCCGCCGCCACCCGCATATCCGCGCCGAAAACCCCGGTTTCCACCCGGTTTACTCCGGCCTCCCGCAAAAGCTGCGCAAAGGAGCGGAAAAGCGGTTCCGCGATTTCCGGCCGGGCGGCGCGCAGAAATTCCGGACGGCGGCCGTGCCGGCAATTCCCGTAAAGGGTGAAATTTGGAATCAACAGGACCGATCCGCCGATATCCATCACCGAACGGTTCATTTTGTCCTGTTCGTCACAAAAAACGCGGAGCCCCGCCGCTTTATCGGCCAGCTTTTTCGCCTGCGCCGGGCCGTCGGACGCTTCCACCCCAAGAAAAAGCAGGATGCCCTGTCCGATCTGTCCGACGATCTCCCCGTTCACCGTGACCGAAGCGGAAAGCACCCTCTGATAGACTGCGCGCATAGCTTGTTCGTCCTTTCATCGTTTCCGGGCCGTCCGGCAGAGGTTCGGCCTTATCCGCCGTGACCGGAACGGGTAATCTCCTCCACTCCTTCGATGCGGGACAAGCGGGCGATCACCGACTGGAGATGCTCCAGGCTGTTAACTCCCACCGTCACGCTCATGGACACCGAATTATCCTTCGGTTCCCGGGCGCTGATGGCATGGATCATCACATGCATCGCGGCGAGCTGGGTGGTTACGTCGGCCAGCAGCGCGTGGCGGTTCCTCGCTTCGATGGAAAGTGTCGCCTTGAATTCGTTGCGGACGCTATCCTCCCAGTAGACCGAAACCCAGCGCTCCGGCTCGGCGGCGTCGGCGATATCCCTCGGTACATTCACGCAGTCCCGCTTATGGATGGACACGCCGTACCCGCGGGTGATGAAGCCGATGATATCGTCCCCCGGCACCGGGTTGCAGCAGCGGGCGAATTTCACCAAACAGTTGTCCATATCCTCGATGATGACGCCGCCGTTGTTGTGATGCTTTCTTGGCGCGGTTACCACCGTTTCCGGCAGGATATTTTCCGTCTTTACCAGCTTGAGGTAATCCTCCTTGATCCGAGGCATAATGCGGGAAAGGAGAATCCCGCCGTATCCGATGGCGGCATAAAAATCCTCCACCGATTCGCAGTGCTGCTTGATGCTTTCTTCTTCGATGAAGCGCTCCATCTCGTCGTCGGGCAGGCGAATCCAATGGCGTGCTAGCTCCTTTTCCAGCTCCTGCCGGCCGGTTTCGATGTTTTCCTCCCGGCATTCCTTTTTAAACCAGGCGCGGATTTTGTTGCGCGCCTCGCCGGTCTTCACGATACTCAGCCAATCCCGGCTGGGGCCGTGCCCCTGCGCGGAGGTGGTAAGCACCTCCACGATCTCGCCGGTCTTGACTACATAGTCGATCGGCACCATCCGGCCGTCCACCTTGGCGCCGATCATCCGGTTGCCGACAGCGGAATGGATGGCGTAGGCAAAATCAATCACCGTCGCCCCCACGGGCAGGGTGATCACATCTCCCTTCGGCGTGAAAACAAACACATCGTCGGAGGACAGGTCGGTCTTGATGGAGCGGACGATATCCTCCGCGTCGTCCACGTCCTTCTGATTTTCGATAAACTGCCGCACCCAGGCAAGCCGTTCCTCCAGCTTATCCTTGCGCTGGATGCCGAGCTTATACTTCCAATGGGCGGCGATGCCGTATTCTGCGGTATAGTGCATCTCCCAGGTGCGAATCTGCACCTCAAAGGGAATCTTTTCCTTACTGATAACCGTGGTATGCAGGGACTGATACATATTCGCCTTTGGAGTGGAAATATAGTCCTTAAAGCGATTGGGCAGCGGACGGAACATGTCGTGAACGATGCCCAGCACATTGTAACAGTCGTTTACCGTATCCACGATCACCCGCACCGCGTAGATGTCGTAAATCTCTTCAAAGGATTTCCCCTGCATATACATTTTCCGGTAGATTCCGGTGATGCTCTTGATCCGGCCGGAAATAAAGCAGTCGATCCGCATATTTTTCAGCTTCTCGGTCAACCGCTCCTTGATGCTTTCGAGGAAGGCGCTGCGCTCCCCCTCCCGCAGCGCGAGGGCGTCCTCGATCTCCTTGTAGGCGATCGGGTCCAGCGTACGGAGGGAAAGGTCCTCCAGCTCCTCCTTTACTGCCCGGATACCGAGCCGGTGCGCCAGCGGCGCGTAGATATCCATGGTTTCCTTGGCGGTGTCCCGCCGCTTCTGCTCCGGCTTAAAGCGGATGGTCCGCATATTGTGCAGCCGGTCGGCCAGCTTGATGATGATGACCCGGATATCCTGCGCCATGGCGAGCAGCATTTTCCGGACGTTTTCAGCCTGCTGCTCCTCTTTGGAAGAGAAGGGAAGCTTGCGCAGCTTGGTCACGCCGTCCACCATGGCGGCGATCTCCGGCCCGAATTCCCGAGTGACGTCCGCCAGCTCCAGCGGCGTATCCTCCACCACGTCGTGAAGGAGCGCGGCGACGATCGTCTCGGTGTCCATACCGAGCTCCACCAGAATCTTCGCCACCATCAGCGGATGGATGACATATTCCTCCCCCGAGGAACGGTATTGCCCCGCATGGGCCCGACGGGCGGTTTCGATCCCCCGGTCGATCATGTCCATGTCGTAGGGCTTTCCGGTTTTCCGGATCACCTCCTGCAGCTCCGCAATCGCCTGTTCGGTTTCCATTTTTTGCTCCGCGCTGGGTTCCCCTGCAGCCTCAGTCATTGGGGGGACCGTATTTTCCCCGTTTTTCCATTCTTTTCGATCGTCCATATTCCGCGCTCACCTCCTCGCCGTATGATGATCCCGAAGATACCGTAAAATCGGCGTTTCGTTTAAATCCACCTTGCCGCTCACCGGCAGCAACGTCAGCTTCAGGCTGTCCCCGGCGTCGGTCAGTCCGATCAGACCGGCCTGCCGCAGCGCTTCCAGCGCGATCCGGAGCCGCACATAGGATATCCGCGGATTTCCCAGGAAATAACACAGCTGCTCCAGCGCGCCATTCCATCTCTTTGCCGAACGCAGAAAGCGATAGACCCTCTCCAGTTCCGTGCGTTCCGGCGTCCAGGCGGCCGCCTGTTCCGGTGAAACCGCTTCTTCTCTCAGGATACTGTCGAACTGCTGGCCGGCGAGGATCAGCTCGTCCTGATCCAGCTCGGCGGAGCGAATTTCCTTCGCCAAAACCGACGGGGTGACCACGCCCCGGTATTCGTTGCGTTCCAATGTCACCGCCAGGTTCAGAAGCTGCCCGCACTCAAAGGGAAACTCGTCGTAGGGCATACCAAATTTCAGCACCGACAGCCGCGTATCGTCCCGGGAGACCGAAAGGCGGACGTGCTTGCCGCCCGAAAGCGGTGTGATATTGTCCAACCGCATCTGGAACAGCCCGAACACCGGCGCAGGATTGCCCGCCCCCACCGGTTCCAGCGCTTTGAGCAGATTCAGCTTCTCCACATCCACCTGCGAGGGCCGGAGCTTGAAATCCAGCCTAAGCTCCGGCACCGGCATGATCGGATACCTTTCGGCGGCAAAAGCGTTGATCCGGCGGCGGAATTCCGGGATGTTTTCGGCGGAAAGCCCCACCCCGGCGGCCAGCTCGTGTCCGCCGAAATGCGAAAGGGTTTCTGAACAGGCGGCGATCGCTTCGAACAGGGAAAAGCCCTTCACGCTCCGTCCGGAGCCCTTGGCCTCCCCGTCCTTCACCGCCAGCAGGATGCAGGGCTTTCCATAGCGTTCCACAATCCGGGCCGCAATAATCCCCACCACGCCGGGATGCCAGTTTTCCCCGTCGATCACCAGAACCCGGTCGGCCAGAAGCCGCGGATCAGCCTGCAGGCGGTCGAGGACCTGCGCCAATATCCCCGTTTCCGTCTCCTGACGCCGGACGTTACACTGCTGAATCTCCCCCGCGAGGGTTTCCGCTACCACGTCCTGCGCGGTCATCAGCAGCCGGGCGGCCTGGTCGGGTGAATCCATCCGACCCGCCGCGTTCAGCCGGGGCACCAGCGTAAACACCACGTTGTTGGAGGAAAGCTCTTTGTCCTCCGCCCCCGCCGCCTTTGCAAGGGCGCGAAGACCGGGCCGGTTTCTTTCATTCAGCACCCGCAGGCCTGCGCGCACCAGCGCGCGGTTTTCCCCTGCCAGGGGCATCACATCTCCGAGCGTGCCGATGGCCACCAAATCCCCGAAACGGGCCATGACCGGCTCCGCGTCCCCTTCCAGCGCACAGACCAGCTTAAAGGCGACGCCCACCCCGGCGTAATCCTTGAATTCACTGCTGCAATCCGCCCGATGCGGATTCACCACGGCAACCGCCGCCGGAAGCGTTTCCTGCGGCTGATGGTGATCAGTCACCACCACGTCGACGCCAAGCGACGCGGCGTAAGCGATTTCCTCTATGGCGGATATCCCATTATCCACCGTTATAATCAGCGTCACGCCCTGCTGATGCAGAATGTCGATGCTTTCCTTATGTAAGCCGTACCCTTCTTTTTCCCGGTCGGGCAAGTAGTAGGTCACGTCCGCTTCCCTTTCCCGGAGATAGGTATACAAAAGTACGGTGGAGGTGACGCCATCCGCGTCGTAATCGCCATAGACAGCCATCTGCTCATGGTCGTCTAACGCCCGCTGAATCCGTTCCACGGCAAGGTCCATATCGGCAAAGCCGAAAGGGTCGTCCGCGATCTCACCTCCGAGCAGAAATTCCGACGCCGTTTCCGGGTCGGTGATCCCACGCGTCACCAAAAGCAGCGCCAGAAACGGATTGATTTCGCAGTCCTCCGCCAGCTGCGCCGCGGATTCCTTATCGAGCGGTGATACCACCCACCGTCGGATACTCATGTCGGCTTTCCTCCCCTGGATGCTCCGCCGGTCGGAACTCCCGTCGGATGCGTCGATAGACACATAAATATAGTATACCATTTTTTGTCGGTATATTCAACACAATCCGCGCGGGCGGCGACTGTCCGCCATTTTCAGTCTATTTCCGCGTTGCCGTGTCTCATCCCGCCAATGAAAAAATACAGGACGTTCACCTGGGAATCGCAGAACGCCCCATCCGCAATCGGATGGGGCGTTCTGTTTATGAATGCCAGACTGCCGGGTCTATTGTATCTGTACGAATATTTCATACCCGTCGGTTTCCGCCGCACCGTAATACACCCATACGTCGTCATACCCGTTGACGTTGATCGCTACCTTCAGGCTGACCGCGCCCGTAGCGTCGTTCTCCGCCATATCGGCCACCACCGACAAATCCGACGCTTCGATCTTCTCCAGCGTTGCCGCCGGACCGATCAGGCGGATGTTCTCGATCTTCTGGCGAGACACCTGCGCGCTGCGACCAGCCGGTACATTCTCCACCCGGGTATTGCCGGATTCCAATGTCAGGTCCAGCGTTTTCTGGGAGAAGCCGTCCATGGCAAAGGAAATCTGAACCTCCGTAGTCCCGTCCAGCACGCGGATACCGGAGGGAACGTTGAGCGGAATGATCTTCGTCCGATCAGACAGGTTTATATGCTGGAAATCGAAAACCCCCAGATTTTCGATACTGGATGCAAACGCTTCCACCTGTTCCGGCGTACCCACCACTTCGATCGACGAGGGGGATATCGTTCGGAAGGAATCATCGTTCTCAAAGGCTTTCGGCATGTTTTTATACAGGCAGCTGAATTCCACCACCCGATGGATCACCACCGGCACGGTCACCTTCACGGCGCTGTCGGAAAGGCCGGTATATTCACAGTATTTCGTATCCACCTCATTGCCATCCGCGTCCAAAGCCACCAGCTCCGCGTCAAACGAAGTGACTTCCGCAATCTCCTTTGCTCCCTGAATGCGGGCCTTAACCGAAACGATTTTGCTCACCACGGTTTTAGGGCCTTTGATATAAACGGCCCCATCCTCCAGCCCCGGAGCCTCGATCACCGGCGTGCCCAGCTGCAGGCCGGATGATTCCGACACGGTGACCCCCGCGATATCCGCTTCCACCTTGAGGGCGGAGCTGGTCAGGGTATGGTCGCAGTATACCTGTACCGACTGGGGCGTTACCGACGTGATTTCATACCCCGTTGTGTCGCTGTTTTTCACCACATCCAGTTTGACAGGCCAATTCCCCGCGCCGCGGATTTCACTGTAATCCGCCGTCACCCGCATATCGTTTTCCTGCAGCTTGAAAATGAGGGAGCGGGGACCCCGCACCTCCACCTTCACCGTCTGTGTTGCGCCTTCGTAAATTTCCAGCCCGTCCGCTTCCGCGTAGCTGCCGGCCAGGTCGAGAGGCGCCGAAAGGGTCATAGTCCGGCTGTCCAGATTGCTCCCATCATACACCACCGACGCCCAGATGGCGATGGCGGCGACAACGGAAAACACGATCATCAGCTTGTTATTGTGAAGCAGCCTGTTAAGTGAAAATTTTCCTTTCATCATTTTGTTTTCCTCCTGCGGAAAGGGCCGATCGCCTTATGCTCTCCGTCCTTGTCCCGGCGGGAGCGATCCCAGAGTATGCCGTTTTCCAGCGCCACCCGCAGGGCTTCCGCACTGAAATTCCGCTTCAGCTCCCCGGCGACAGCCATGGAAACCGTCCCGGTTTCTTCCGAAACCACAACCACCAGCGCGTCGGAATTTTCGCTCATTCCCACGGCTGCGCGGTGACGGGTCCCAAGCTCGCTGCTGATCTGCAGATTATCGGTCAGCGGCAGGATACAGCCGGCGGCGTAGACCTTTCCTTCCCGGACAATCATCGCGCCGTCGTGCAGGGGCGCTTTATTAAAGAAAATATTGCCGATCAGTTCCGGGGTGGGATCAGCGTCCACCACCGTACCGGAATTGATGATCTCCCCCAGCTTGGTGGAGCGTTCAAAGACAATGAGCGCTCCCATCTTCTGGCGCTGTAGGGTTTCCACCGCCGCGCAGGTGGCGGAAATCGCCTTCTGCCAGCGCTTGGCGAGAAGCTCGGATTCCTCCTCATTCATCCCGAACAGGGTGATATTGCTTAACCGGGAATGGCCGACCTGCTCGAGCGCGCGCCGAATTTCCGGCTGAAAGATAATTATCAAGACAATCAGGATATTGTCAAAGACCGTTTTCAGCAGATAATACATGGTCTTCAGGTCCAGCAGCGACGCCGTCAGGAAGGCCAGAGCAAAGATCAGAATGCCCTTTAAAAGCTGCTCCGCGCGGGAATCGCGCACAAGCTTGATTACACTGTATATCACAAAGGCCACCAGAGCGATGTCCACCGTGTCCCGAATCCAGTTGTAGGACTGGAAAAAGGTCACGATTTCCGCCCATACGGCATTTAAAAACGCTGCCATTCCACTTCTTCCTTTCGGAGGGTAGGCCCCTTCCTGCGGGAGAGCCCCTGCGGGGGACCGCCTTTACAGCGACGGTGGGGCTGGCCTCAGTCGGATCGCTGCTTATGCTTAACCGCTCATTCTATTATTTTATCATACTCTCTGATTATTGCAATCCCTTTCTTCTTCCTGCTTTTCCTGCCTTTCTGCCCTTTGCTTTCCCCCGTCTTCTTTTCCCTTACCGTTGCTGCCGGACGACAGTCCGGCGGCCTCGTCCGCCTTGCCGACTGACTTTTCCGATCTCGAAAAACTCCAAAGGAGGGTCTTTTTACCTGTGAACTGTGAACCCGGTGAAAATGGATACGACAAAAATACAATACCGTAAAACGGGAAAGAAAACAGCGATTTTTCGCCGCCCGCCTTGCGGTATTGCTTTCTAACAACTCCAACCGCCGTATTTCAACAGTTCAACAGTTTCCCTTTAAAATCTTCCGGGAGCTCTCTGCTCCAGCCAGACTGCGCGGCATACTCTCTCTATATCTGACCGGGTGGTGAAAGCCGAGGGAGAAAAACGCACCGTGCCGGTATCCAGCGTGCCAAAATGCCGGTGGGCGCTGGGAGCGCAGTGGAGACCGGCGCGCACGGCGATTCCACGGCTGTTCAGCGCCTGCGCGGTTTCCTCGCTGCGTCTGCCGGAAATATTCATGGAAAGCACCGGCGCGCTGCTTTTTCCATCCGGGCAGGGCGTGTACAGCTTCACGCCCGGCATGGCGGAGAGCCGACGGTAAAGAAGGCTCATCAGTTGGGTCTCCCGGCCCAGTATCTCTTCCAGCCCGCGTTCCCGGACGAAACCAAGACCCGCTTTCATGCCGCATACGCCGGCGGTATTCAGCGTACCGCTCTCCAGCCGGTCGGGCAGCTCCTCTGGCTGAGAAAGCTCCAGCGACTGGCTTCCGGTGCCTCCCTCCACAAAGGGAGGCAGCACTCGGTCGCTGTTGCAGAGCAGCGCGCCGATTCCCATCGGCCCATAGAGTCCCTTGTGCCCCGGAATACAGAGAAAATCAATATGATCCGCCTGCATGTCGATGGGCAGCACCCCGGCGCTCTGAGCGCCGTCCACGATAAAGGGAAGTCCGTGCCGATGGGCCATCGCTCCAATCTCCCGGATCGGCAGCCGCGTGCCGAACACATTGGAGGCGTGCATACAGACGACCGCCCGGGTCTGCGGCGTGATACAGCGCTCAAAGGCCGCCACGGTAGCCGCCGTGTCGCCCGGAACCACCCTGGCCGTGTCATAAACCGGAGAATCCGGGGATAACCCGTACAGAGGGCGCATCACCGCGTTATGCTCCAGGTCGGAAACGACCATCCGCCCCCCGTCCTTCAGCAGTCCCTTGATAACGATATTCAGCGCCATGGTGCAGTTCTGGACAAACACCACGTTCGCCGGATTGTCCATGTGAAAAAAATCCGCCAACGCTTCCCGGCAGCGGTAAACCGCTTCCGAGGCGGCAAGCCCCATATCGTGGCCGCTCCGTCCTGGATTGGCCCCGTACACGGTCAGCGCCTGCTGGACGGCTCCCCGTACGGCTGCCGGCTTCGGCCAGGTGGTGGCGGCGTTGTCAAGATAAATCATTCCCCCGGATTCCGCTGTATTGCCTGTTCTCATTGTTTGCATCCGCTCCTTTCCAAGTAGACTACGCTTCCTGCTGCTTGCTTCGAATATGGATTCCCGCAGAGGTCAGCAGGCGCTCCGCCCTTTCCGGCTCCGAGGAAACCGTAATGCTGTACCCACAGCCGTTGTTTCCGTTCGCATCTACGGTACGTCCGACGTACGCACGGATTCCATTATGCTCCAACAAGGACTTTCCCCGCATGGCATTGGTCACGGAACTCACGTTGAACAAGACCTTACCCAACCCGTTCACCTCGCAGTCTAAAAAACTCTCACAGGACACTATATGCGGCGGGAGGCCGACCGGTCCCTGCGCGTGGAAGGGCTTTTTTCCACGCAAAAAAAGGAACCTGTTCCCAATGGACAGGTTCCTTTTCGACGTTTCCGATTTTTCCCGGTTTAATAATCATGCATGAAAAAGGGACGGCTAAAAATAAAGCAGAGGAAAAAGGGGGTTAGAAGAGTTCCGACTGGTCGTTATTTTTCTTGGACTTGCCGCTCGGGCAGTTCTGGTTCTGCTGATTCTGCTGGTTTTGCTGGTTCTGGCAGTTCTGGCCCTGGTTCTGATTCTGTTTCTGCTGGAATTGGTTATTCTGCTGCCGATTCTGGCTCTGGTTCTTCTGATTCTTCGCCATCGAATATCATCCTTCCTTATAGTTTTACGGGCGGTTGCGGCCCGGAAATAGTTTCTGCAATCGCCCCGTATTTATACCGGAATCCATGATTTTCTTAGAGCAAAGAGAAGGGCTTGCTAAAAAATCCGAAGGTAAAATATGCCGGATTTTTATTTTTCAAACAAGTCCTAAATCAGTCCAAGCTGTTTGAGCAGGAAAGTCCACAGAAAAATCGTCAAGATCGAAAAAAGCGAGCCGAAAACCACCAGCTGTCCCGCCAGCTCCGCGTCCCCGTCCATCTGCTGCGCCATGGTGAAGGAGGACACCGCGGTGGGCGACGCCAGCAGCGCCATCAGCGTAACCAGCTCGGGGCCGCGGAACCCCAACGCCGCCGCAATCGGCAGGCAGACGGCAGGAACCGCTACCAACCGACCGAATACGCCGGCCAACACCTGCCGGCGACGGCCGCGGACGGAGGAAAATTCAAACGAGCCGCCCAGCACCACCAGCGCAAGCGGCGTAGCGACGCCGGCTATGTCCTCTGCCGTTTTTTCAATGATGGAGGGCAGCTTCCAGCCGAGAGACAGCACCAGGACGCCCGACAAGGAAGCAATAATCAGCGGATTCGTAGCAATCCCCCGCAGCACCCGGTCCGGCCGGAATTTCCCGCCGCGGAAATACTCCAGGGCAAACACGGCCAGAATATTGAAAAGAGGAATAATCACAGCGATCACCATAGAGGTAACGCCGCTGTTTTCCTCTCCGCACAGTGCGATCGTAACCGGCAGGCCGAACAGGATAAAATTGCTGCGGAAAATCCCTTGAACCAGCACACCGCGGCGGCGGTTGTCCTTTTCAAAAATCGGAACCAGGAAAAACAGGAGAAGAAAGCTGCCCGCTACGCAGGAAGCGGCGAAAAGGATCAGCCGGGGGTTCATCACCGCGCCGATATCGGTGCGGTATATGTTGATGAACAGCAAGACCGGCAGAAAAACGCGGAAGACCAAATTGTTCATTACCCGGAGGGAACCGTCCTCCACCAGTTGGATGCGGCGCAGGAAATACCCCAACGCCAACATCAGGAACAGGGGGAGGACTACCTCCAGCGAAAGCAGGAGATTCTCCATCGTCAGGGTTTCTCAGGGACAGCCGCCCGCTGCGTCGCGACCTTTCGCTCCCAATAACAGCTCATCCCATACCCTTCTTCCTCGGTTACATCCCGTCCGAGAAAAGCAGGCGGAGTGAAAGCGTAGGCTTCCTCCAGCGTTGGAAATTCAACCTCGGCATACCAGAACTCGGTCCGCGTTCCCCGGTCCACGCAGCTGCATTCCAGCCGCCGCTCCCCCGGAAGGGCGTATACCCGGTAGTCCTTTCGGATCATCGGCGCTTCCAGCAGGTTCTCCAGCTCATGGAATACCCGCTCATCAATCGTCAGCTCGGTTTCCTGGCGGGCGATCGTTCCTTCCCCTTTAAAACACAGCACGTACCCTGTTTTTCCCTCCCGGCATTTGCTGCGAATGCGCACTACCGGATGGACGGCCAAGTATCCCTGATACACCACGGCCTCTTCCAGCAGAGGAAGCCCTTCGGGGAAAGCGGCGTCCATCAGAAATTTGCGTTCGATCTCCATTGGCTATTGTATCCACCTTTCTATAGCGCCGCCCAACCGGGCTCTCTGCCGGCGCTTTCCGGCGGCGCCTAACGACATTATACCATAGCGCCGCCCAGCCAGGTTCTCTGCCAACGCTTTCCGGCGGCGCAATCGAGAAATGCTGTCGCATTTCTCCCTGCCGACATTATATCATAAAGCGGAGCGAACGTCAGGGAATTTTTGCAAAAACAGCGTCAAAGTGTTTCCGGGCCTTAATCAAACAGGCTTTCAATGTCAATCACCCGATCCACCAGGCCCTGATGGAAGGCTTCCTCATGGGATACCAACAGTACGTTTCCCGGAAACGCCGCCAGCGCCCGCCGGAGTTCTTCCTTGGTTTCCCTGTCCAAATGGTTGGTTGGCTCGTCGAGAATCAGAAAATTGCAGGGGGTCAGCGTAAGCGCGCACAGCTTGACTTTGGACTGTTCCCCGCCGCTGAGAGTCTCCAATGGCTGAAGCGCATTCGCCGCCCTCACGCCGCAGCGGCTCAGCGCCGCCCTCACCTCCTTTCCGCTGAGGGCGGGATAGCGGGCAGCGATCTCCTGCACCGGCGTGCGGCCGCCGTCCACCCATTGGAGCTCCTGCTCGTAATAAGCGACCCGCACCGGCTCGGCAAAACGGAACCGGCCGCCAAGGCATGGAATTTCCCCCAGCAGCGTTTTCAAAAGCGTGGACTTTCCTATGCCGTTGAAGCCGGTGACCGCCGCTTTTTCCCCGGTCAGCAGTGTGAAGTTTAAAGGAGGAAGCAGCGGTTCCCCGTAGCCAACGGCGAGTTCTACCACTTCCAGCGGCTTTGCGGCGCTGAGAGGCAGAGCGCGGAAGGCGATCGACGCCGAGGCCGCTAACCGGGGAGGCGGAATCCGTTCCAGCCGGTCCAGCTGCTTCTGACGGCCGCGGGCGATACGAGCGGTGGCGGCGCGCACCTTGTTTTTCTGGATATACTCTTCGATCCGACGGATTTCCCTCTGCTGCGCTTCATAACTTCGCAGATATTCCTCGCGCCGCTCCCCCTTCTGCCGCATATACTGGGAGTACCGGCCGGCATATTTCCGGATCGCACCGAACTCCACGTCGATGATACAGTTGGTCACCCGATCGAGGAAGGGCGCGTCATGGGACACGATGATCAGACCACCCGGAAAATCGGCCAGCCATCCGGCCAGCCAGTCAATATGGGCTTTATCCAGAAAATTGGTCGGCTCGTCCAGTAGGAGTACGTCCGGGCTTTCCAGCAGGAGCTTGGCAAGAATCACCTTCTCCCGCTGCCCGCCGCTCAGGTTTTCCAGCCGGGTATCCATACCGAAAGCCGTTAGCCCCAGGCCGGACGCTACCCGGGCCACGGCGGTATCCATAGTGTAAAAGCCGCTCTGATCCAGCCGGGTCTGGAGGTCTGCCGCCCGCTCCAGAGCGGCGGTATCTTCACCGTCCATCGCGGCGTACAGATCGTCCAGCTCCTGCTGCAAAGCGAAGCAGGGGGCAAAGGCCGTTTTCAGGTAATCCTTCACCATCTCTTCCCCCGGCACGTCGGCATACTGGTCGAGATGGCCGATCCGGACGCGGTTCTGCCACATCACCCGACCCTCGTCCTGTATGATCTCTCCCGTCAGGATACGGATCAGAGTGCTTTTCCCCGCGCCGTTTTGCCCCACCACGCCCATATGCTCGCCCGCGTTCAGGGCAAACGACGCCCCGCGGTACAAGATCTTATCGCCAAATGCGTGCGACAGGCCGTTTACTTCCAATAAGCTCATAATACTCTCCATTCTTTTTTAACGCAAAGTCGGAATCCCTCGTTAAAAATGTCATTTTTACATTTTCAGATTGTAAGCTTCTGTTTTTAGGAAAATAAAAAGGCCGTCCTCTGGACGGCCAGGGTATGTTTTCACGATAGAAAAGCATACGAAAAGGCCGCCGACAAAACATTGTCGGCGGCCGGAAACAGCCAGTGCGCTTGTCCCCCGGACGACGGTAACGCAAATAAGCCCGTCAATGCGGACCTGCTGCGTTTACCTGTCAGCCGATGACCTTCCGATTTCGCTCCATACAACGTCTCATCGTTTTATCCGGTTGTAAGGAGCCAATTCTAACGGCCATAGGGAAATTCTCATAGGGAACCATCATTCAAAGCCTCCGCTTCTTAATGGTAGTATTATAGAAAGAAAAATGGAAAGTGTCAACCCTTTTTCCGCCTTGTCTGACCTTCTCTGCTGCTTGAAATACCTCTTGCAGTTTTACCGGATATCCGATAGAATAGGTTCGTTATAAAAAGGAGGGCTTATCCTTGATCTGCAATACCGTCCTCGACGCCATCGGGCGGACGCCCCTTATCCGCCTGAACCGGACGACCGGTCCGGATGACGCGGAAATCCTGGTAAAGTACGAAGCGCTGAATGTCGGCGGTTCCATCAAGACCCGGACCGCCTTCAATATGATCGACCGGGCAGCCGAAAAAGGGCTAATCGGGCCGGACGCCATCCTGGTGGAACCAACCAGCGGCAACCAGGGCATTGGCATCGCTCTGGTCGGTGCAGTCCGGGGATACCGTGTAAAAATCATCATGCCGGATTCGGTCAGCGTGGAGCGCCGCAAGCTGGTCTCCCAATACGGCGCGGAGGTCATCCTGATCCACGACGACGGCGATATCGGCGCCTGCATCGCGCAGTGCATGGACACTGCCCGGCGGATGGCGGCGGAGGACCCGCGGGTCTTTATTCCCCAGCAGTTCACCAATCCCGACAATCCCGCCGTTCACCGGGAACACACCGCGGCGGAGATATTGGAACAGGCGGAGGGCCCTATCCACGGCTTTTGCTCCGGTGTCGGCACAGGCGGCACCATCAGCGGCGTCGGCGAGGCACTGAAGAAGCGGAACCCGGATATCACGATTTGGGCGGTGGAGCCGGAAAACGCCGCCATCCTTTCAGGCGGCAGCATCGGCACTCACTTACAAATGGGAATCGGCGACGGCCTGATTCCCGATAACCTTAACACCGCGATTTACGACGACGTCTGCGTGGTCACCGACGACGAGGCACTGGATACTGCCCGCCTGCTTGCCTCGCGGGAGGGGATTCTTTGCGGAATCTCCAGCGGCTCCAATGTGGCGGCGGCGATCAAGCTGGCCCGGAAGCTTGGAAAAGGCAAGCGGGTGGTCACCATCCTTCCCGACACCGGCGAACGGTATTACAGCACGCCCCTGTTCGGGGAATAATACCTCTAAAAATATATACAGCATATACAGCGAAACCGGCGGCGCGTCTTTACAACGCTCCGCCGGTTTCGCTGCCCTGCCGTTATCGCCCCTCCGAAGCGTACCGCTCGCATTGATCTCGCCAACGCATCAGCCAGTCGAGCTGACGGTCAAAAAACGCATTATCCACGCAATCCAGGCCGAAAAGTTCGATAATTGTCGCCTGTAATGCGAAATGGTAAAGCGCTATCATGTCAAAAAAGGATTGGGCTTCCCGCTCGCTCAGGGGATTGTATTTCCGATATTCCGGCAGGAAACGGTCGAATACCTTTTTGGATTTCCGGTAGCCGTCTTCTTCCCATTCAAAATAATTGGTCATGTTGCAGATCAAAACCGGGTCGTACAAGGGGAAACCTAAACATGAGGTATCGAAGTCCAGCACATATATCGTTCCATCCGGAGTTTTGTGAAAATTCCCCCTGTACATATCGCCATGGCTGTAGCCCCGCGGCAGATCCTTAACCCTTTCCCACAATGCGTCCCCATATTCCGCGAACCGGGCAGCCTCCGGATATTGCTTTGTCCGCAAAATCTCGATATATCGGTCGATATAAAAAGGCTTGTCGTGCTTTACAAGCGCGTTGGGATAGGCTTTCATGATGTGATGAAAATTCCCGATCAAAGCGCCGATTTTCTCTGCATCCTGCTCCGGATCGACTTCGCCGCCTTCGATAAACGCATACAGGATATAAAAGCGTTCCCCTTCCTTGCCGCCTATCCGGACATAAGGCGAATGTTCCTTGGTCCATATAATCGGCGGTACGGGGAATCCTTGCGTCAGAAGGAAAACATGGATGTCCAGCGAGGGAAGCACCGTATCATGAAAGGCCGGTTTCGTAATCCGCAGAAAGTATTTTCCTTCATTGGAATACGCGGCGTAAGCCACACTTCCACTGTCGCGCAAAAATTCCAGTCTGTCGATGTGCAAGGAATAATGATCGTTTACTACCGCTAAAATCTCCTTGTCTTCCATTTTTTTGGCGCCCATCCCTTTCCCGTATTTGCTTTACTTATTTTAGATACTTACATAACTTTCACACCGCGGTTAAAAAACGGAAGGCGTTCTTTCTTGGGCAGAAAACCCAGGTTTGTCCAATTTTCGGTCAGTGATTCCAAACTGTATAGTTATCGACCAACGGGCGAACAACTGCCCATTTTCTTTTTCCTAAACCCAAAGTATCGTATGAATATGCCATTGCAACCGTACTTTACAGCAAGTATAGCACAATTCTGCGTTTTGTACATTCTTCTTGGAGTATATCTATTCCTTTCCGGGTACACGGGGACATGCTGGGGACGACGACATCTTCCCTTCACCGATAATTTCCTTCGGAAAGGGAATACTAGGCTATCGGACCAAACCCAGCCTGAGAATTAACAAAAGGAAAGCCGCGAAAGAAACAAATTGCAAAGAAATTTCAATTATCACACAAAAATTGTCCTTTTTTGATTTGTATTCTGTGTGACAATCTGCTATTATGTTAAAGTGTTCATGGATCGGGAATATTTTCCACACCGCCCATGCCGCCGGCAGACGATGTGGTGAAAGGAGCGCCGGAAACGATGTCGATACTCGAAAAAGTCCGCGCAGCGGAGGAACTGGCCGCCGCCGAACGGGCTGAAAACGCGGCGAAAGCGCAGCGGCTGTATGAGGAGACGGAGGAAACCGCCCGGCAGGAAGCGGAAGCGCTCCTGCATCGGACGCGGACAGAGAACGCCGCCCTTCTCGAGCAGGCCGCACAGGAAGCGGAAGCCGAAAGCCGGGCCGTTCTCGAAAACGCAGCCAAGGCGGACAAAGAGCCGCTGCGACGCGCCGGCGAACGTATTCCGCTGGCGGTGGAACAGATTCTTCGCCGGGCGAAAGCGGCGGAATAACACAGAAAACTGCAAACAGGGGGTGACGCCTTGATTGTACCAATGAAAAAAGCGCTGCTGGTCTGCCTGCGGGAGGATCGGGAAAAGCTACTGGTTTCCCTGCAGCAGTGCGGGGAGCTGATGCCGATCGCCGAACCGGAAGCCGGAAGGGATGAAAACGCCGAAGGAACGGCATCCGTCTCTTCCTCCCCTTCCGCATCGCCTTACCCGGCCGACGCGGAGGCGCTTTTCCGGGAAACCGACGCCCTGCTCCGCCGTATCCGGCCATACCGTAAAAAAGCCGGTTTCTTCGACGGTCCGCCAACGGTGGATTATGACGCTTTCCAGAAAGAGAATCCCGAAGCGAAAACGCTGGCCGTTTCCATGGAGGAAACGCTGGAAGCGCTGGGCAACGCCAAGGCAAAATTGGCGGCGCTGGAATCCGATCGGGCGCAGCTTCTTCCCTGGCTCCCGCTGACCGAGCCGGTGGAAACCATCCGCAACGGCCGCTATTCCGCCGTGTTCACCGGCCTTCTCCCCGCTGTCTCTGCCGAAGATGCCAAAACGGCCGTGGAGGAAGTGGGAGGCGCTCTGGAACTGCTAGACGGCAGTCGGGACGGAATGGCCGTAATCACCGCCTGTCCCCTGAACCGGGAGGAGGAAATACGCGCCGCTCTGCGGGCTTTCGATTTTTCTGAAAGCCGCCCGCCGCTGGAAAACGGCCGGCCGGCGGACGCCTACGAAGCCCTCGGCCGGAAAACGGCCGAAACCGAAGAAACTATCGCTGCGCTGGAAGCCCGATTGAAGGATCTTTCCGCCCGGGCGGAGGAGCTTGAAGTGCTGAATGACCAGGCCCGCGCCGCCGGCGACCGGGAATCCGCGCCGGTGAATGAAACGGCTGAAACGGTCTATCTCCACGGCTGGGTGCGCAGCGACCGCACCGACCGTGTGGAGGCCGCCGTCCGGCGGGTGACCGACTGTTACGCGCTCCAGTTCACCGATCCTCTGCCGGAGGAAAAGCCCCCCACCGTGGTCAAAAACAACCGCTTTGTCCGGCCGTTTGAAACCATTACCGACATGTTCTCCCGTCCTGATCCGCACGGGATTGACCCCAATCCCGTGCTTGCGCCGTGGTACTGGATCATTTTCGGCCTGATGATGGGAGACGTGGGATACGGCGCGCTGATGGCCGTCCTGCTCTTTGCGTTCAAAAAGCTGAAGAAGCCGCGGGGGGGCGGCGGGAAGCTGGTGGACGTAATGCTGTATTCCAGCATTACCACCATTCTGGCCGGTATCCTGTACGGCAGCTATTTCGGGGAAACTTGGCGTCCCATTCTTCCCCAACAGCAGGAGCCGATCAAGGTGCTGATCTTTACCCTGGTGGTCGGAGTACTGCACATCTTCTCCGGCATGATCCTGAAGATGGTGATGGACATCCGGCGCGGCCGGTTCTGGGACGCGATCTTCGACCAGCTGAGCTGGATGGTGCTGATTACCGGTCTCGGCATGCTGTTCCTCCCCGCCCTGAAAACCGTGGGAATGGTGATGGCCGCCGTCGGCGCCGTTACTATCCTGCTGACGGCCGGGCGTTCGAGTAAGAATATTTTCGGCAAGGTCGCCGGAGGGCTGACCGGACTGTATAACATCACCAGCTATCTCAGCGACATCCTCTCCTATTCCCGAATCTTCGCCCTGAGCCTGGCAACCGGGGTGGTCGGCTATGTGATGAACCTTCTGGCCGGGATGGTGCGGGAAGCGTTTCCCGGCGCGCTGGTCGTAATCGGCTTCCTGCTGTCGGTGGTCGTCTATATCATCGGCCACGGCTTCAATCTGGCGATGGGACTGCTGTCCGCCTATGTGCACGACAGCCGCCTGCAATATATCGAATTTTTCAATAAATTCTACGAGGGGGACGGCGATCCCTTCCAACCGCTGGCGCTCTCTCCCCGGCATGTGGAACTGACCGGCGAAGCGCCGGATTCTGTAGACCAACGGGCCGCAAACCCGAAATAAGAAAGGAATGGTCGTTATTATGTTTACTGGTATTTCGCTGGCGGTGCTCGGCGCCGCGCTGAGCGCCATCCTCGCCGGAATCGGCTCCGCCGCCGGCGTACAGACCGCCGGGCGGGCGGCAGCGGGCGTCGTATCCGAAAAGCCGGAGCTGTTCGGCAAGGTCTTTCTTCTCCAGGCGCTCCCCGGCACGCAGGGTATATACGGCTTCCTGGCCGCCGTACTTCTCCTCGGCCGGGTCGGCCTGATCGGCGGCGGCGCGGCGGAGCTGAGCGCGGCGGCCGGCTGGCAATTTCTGTTCGCCTCCCTCCCAATCGCCATCGTGGGCCTGATCTCCGGTATTTTCCAGGGCCGGACGGCGGCCGCCGCCATTCATATGGTTGCCCGCCAGCCCGAGTCCTCTGTAAAGGGTCTGACCATGACAGCGCTGGTTGAGACCTACGCCATCCTAGCGCTGCTGGTATCCATCCTCCTTCTGTACGGCATCCAGATCTGAAGCTCCCGTCCGTACCGATTGAAAGGAGGCCGAAAACCGGATGAGTACCTCAACCCAATCAAACGAAGCCCTGCTCGCCGCGATTGAAGAGAAGGCCGCAGCGGAAAACGCGGCTCTGCTCGCTGACGGGGAGAAAAAGGCCGCGGCGCGCCGGGAGACCATCCTGAACGAGGCCGAGGCTCAGGCCGCCGTCCTGCGGGAGCAGACGGAGAAAAAGGCGGAAGCCCTCCGGCAGAGCGCCCGCCTTACCGCCGGGCTGACCGCGCGAAAAAACACGCTGGCCGAAAAACGCCGGCTGATTGATGAAGCCTATAACCGGGCGCTGGATGCGCTCTGCGCTCTGGACGACGGGGAATGGAGCGCGCTCGTCTCCCGCCTGATCGTGGAAAACTGCCCGCCCGGGGAAACCGTATTGCGAGTTCCCGCCGCCGACACGACCCGGTACCGCAGCGCCCCGACCGGGGGAAAGACCCTGCTGGAGCAGTTGTCCGACGCGCTGACCGAAAAGCACGGCGTCCCCTGCTCCCTGCGGCTGGACAGCGCCTCCGTCTCCTTCCGGGGCGGCGTGCGTATCCTCGGGGGGAAAAGCGATGTGGACGCTTCCTTCGAGTCCCTGTTGAACGAGCTGCGCGAAACGAACGAACAGAAGACCGCCGCGCTGCTCTTCGGCGACGCCGAATACGAACCGGCGCGGTAGAGTTTCAGGCGCTCTGTCGGCAACCCTACCGCCAAACGGCATCCTTTGTGCCGAAGGGCGGAAAATATTCAAACGATAGTACAGAAAGGCGGGCTCGCGGCATGAAAACGGAATCCCCATTCGGCGGCGTCTCCTCCCCCTATGCGGTGGGCCGCATCCGCGCGCTGGAAGGCGGCCTGTTGGACCGCGCACGGTGGAACCGGCTGATCGAAGCGCCGGACGAGCGACAGGCTCTCCGCCTGCTGAGGGAATTCGGCTACGGCGGGAGCGCGGACACGCTGGACGGCATGATCCGCCGGGAGCTGGAGGATGCGCAGTCCCTGATCCGGGAAATCAGCCCCGACCCGGAGCTGACCGGCCTGTTTCTCCTCCGCGTGGACGCGCACAACCTGAAAGCCCTGCTGAAGGCGCGGCTCGCCGCGCTGGAAGCCGGTCCCCTGCTTTTGCAGGGCGGAAAGTATCCGGTTGATTTGCTGGAAGCCTGTGTAAAGGCAGACAGCTTTAAGGCTCTTGGCGGCGCGCTGGCGCGGGAACTGGAGGGCGTGGAAGCCATCCGGGAGCCCCGGCTCCTCTCTGCGGCGGTGGATCGCGCAGTTTACACGGAAATATTGGAAACCGTCCGTCGCCGGCATGCGCCGCTGCTGCGGGAGTATTTTGAAACTCGGGCCGCCTGCCTCAATCGGCTGGCGGTATTACGGGGGAAGCGGCTCGGATGGGACGCGAAAACGCTCTCCCCTATGCTGCTTCCCGTTCCGCCGGTCAGGGAAGACGAGCCTGTCCCGGCCCTTCCGGTCTCGCTGGAGGAGGACGATTCCCCGGCGCAAGCCGAGCAGAAGGTGAATCGGGCGCTGACCGCCATCCTCCGGCGGGAACGGCACGACGCCTTCGGCATCGCGCCGTTGATTTGGTATTTACAGGCGCGGCGGAACGAAGCTTCCTCTCTCCGCATCCTCTTCACCCAAAAGCGGGAGGGCCGGAATCCCCCGCTGGAAGAGTTGCTGTTCGAATAAGAAACGGAGGGCCTTATGGATAAAACACACGAACTGGCCGTAGTGGGAGACGCGTCCTCCATCCGGCTGTTTCACGCGCTCGGTATGCGAACCGAGGAGGCCGAAAACGCGGCCGACGCGGAAAGGGCCGTCCACCGCCTCGCGCGGGACGGCTGTTCGGTCATTTATATTACCGAGCAGATTGCGGCGCTGATTCCGGAAACGCTCAAAAAATACAAAACCAAAACGTATCCCGCGATCATCCCGATCCCCAACCGGAACGGTTCGACCGGGATGGGGATGCGGGGAATCCGCGAAAACGTGGAAAAAGCGGTGGGCTCCGCCCTGTTCTGACCCGCCCGCGCCGTGGCCGGCGTCCGGCGGAAGCTCTGAAAAGGCATGGCTTCGGAGAAACGTTTTCCCCGGGGCCGCGAATACTCCTTAGCTCGGGGAACGGCAATAAGCCGGCCTTCCCGCGGGTATGAAAGGACGGTCATGAATTTGGATGAACAAAATGTAACGCGGCAGGAGGCCACCGGCACCATTTTGAAGGTCGCCGGTCCCCTGATTGTCGCGACCGGCATGGGCGGCGTCTCGATGTACGATGTGGTACGGGTGAGCGATAAACGGCTGATCGGCGAGGTAATCGAACTGCGGGGCGATCGCGCTTCGATTCAGGTCTATGAGGAAACCGCCGGCCTCGGCCCGGGCGAACCGGTGTATTTCACCCATGAACCCCTGTCGGTGGAGCTGGCTCCCGGCCTGATCGAAGGTATCTACGACGGCATCCAGCGGCCGCTGGACGTAATCTATCGTCAGGAGGGCGATCGGATTACCCGCGGGGTGGATGTTCCCCGGCTGAACCGGGAGAAGAAATGGACCTTCGTCCCCACCGCCTCGGTCGGGGATCGGCTGATCGGCGGGGACGTGCTCGGCACGGTGCAGGAAACCCCGGCCGTCACCCAGAAAATCATGGTTCCGCCCGGGATGGAGGGCACGCTGGAATGGATTCACGACGGCGAGGCCACCATCATCGAGCCGATCGCCCGCCTGAAAAAAGCGGACGGTGAGACGGTGGAGCTCCCGATGCTCCAGCGCTGGCCGGTCCGCCGCCGCCGTCCCTATACGCAGAAGCTCTCTCCAAACGAGCCGATGATTACCGGTCAGCGGGTCATCGACACCCTGTTCCCCATCGCAAAGGGCGGTATCGCGGCCATCCCCGGCCCCTTCGGTTCGGGCAAAACAGTGGTACAGCACCAGCTTGCCAAGTGGGCGGACGCGGACATCATCGTGTATATCGGCTGCGGAGAACGCGGAAACGAAATGACCGACGTGCTCATGGAATTCCCCGAGCTGCACGATCCCCGTACCGGCCTGTCCCTGATGAAGCGGACGGTGCTGATCGCCAACACCTCCGACATGCCGGTGGCGGCGCGGGAAGCGTCCATTTACACCGGCATCA
>CAUGOD010000014.1 GCA_959601025.1 uncultured Oscillospiraceae bacterium | reverse complement strand
AGCACCTCTTATTCGCTTTCCCTTTCCTGTAACACATCTTTGACAATCCTACAAAAAGCAGCTTGATGATATTCGACCGGCATGCGAATTTGAAATACAAGTACGGAAGCCGGAATTTCTGGTGCAGAGGGTACTATGTAGACACAGTTGGGCAAAATCGAAAAATGATAGCGGAATACATCCGGAATCAGTTAGAAGAAGACTACGCACAAGATCAGGCAAGCATCAAAGAATATACCGACCCGTTCACGGGTAGCAAGCAAAGTTAGGCAAAAAAGGACAGCCGCACGTGAGCGGCTGCCCGAGATGGTAATGCGGTGTCAAACTTTCTGCGCCCCTTTCAGGGGCTAAGCCTGTAATAGCCCCTTTTAGGGGCTGTGCAAGCCACCCGTTCAACGGGTGGTTTTGATTTCGCTTATTCTACGCTTGGCGTTTTTTCGGAGACAATTCTCCCGCGGCAGGGGCGTGTTCGTGTTCCTGTCGCCGCAGGGAGACGCATTCCAGCCCGACCAGCAGCAGGGTCAGCAGGAATGCGAGCACATCAGCGATTGGAGCGGCCCACAGCATCCCGGTCACGCCGAACCGGTTGGAGAGCAGGACGACCCCCGGCGCAAGAAAGGCCACGTCCCGCGAAAGGGACAATAAAGTGGCTTTCACCGGCTTGCCGATGGCCTGAAGGAAAATGCTGCTTGCCTTCTGAACACAGCAAAGAAGGATGCCGCCAAGAAAGATGCGGAAGCAGAGTACGGCATAGTCGTTATACAACTGGCTTTCATTCCCGAACAGACGGATGACCGCCTGCGGACAGCACTCGAACAGGAGAGTGGCGATCCCTCCCACTACCAGGTTGGCGAGGATGATCCAGCGATAGGTCGCCAGTACGCGGCGGATATTCCCAGCGCCGTAATTGTAGCCGACGATCGGCTGGCCGCCTACCGCGATCCCAACAGAAAAAGCGATGACAATGCCAAACACCTTCATCACAATCCCCACCACAGAGAGGGGGATATCCGCGCCGTAGGGAGAGCACGGCCCTACCGCGCCGATCTGATTGTTCGCGATGCTGATGATAATGACGATCGCCATCTGGGTGATAAAGCTGGAAACGCCAAGCTGGCCGACCTGCCGCACGACGCCGGCCTTCCAGCGAAAGCTGGATTTCTGAAACCGGATGGATTTCAGACAAAGGAAATACAGAGCTGTCATAATGCAGGAGGCCACCTGCCCGATTACCGTAGCAATCGCCGCGCCCCGCACCCCCATATCGAAGATAAAAATGGCGATTGGGTCGAGGATCAGGTTAAGAATAGCGCCCAGCAGGGTCGCAGCCATGGAATAGCCCGGCGGGCCGTCCGCCCGGATTACCGAGCTCATTCCGGAGGTGAAAACATAAAAAGGAATACCGGCCAGAATGATTCGGAGATACTCAAAAGCGTAGGGATAGCTGGCCTCGGTCACGCCGAAGAGACGGAGGATCGGGTCGGTAAACAGGAAGCCCGCCGCGGCCAGAACAAAGCCGGTGACTGTCGTCAGGAGAAGGCCGTTTCCCACGCAGCGGCGGCTGGTATCGTTATCTTTTCTTCCAAGGGATAGGCTGAGCAGGGCGGCGCTGCCGTCGCCGAGCAGCAGTGCGAGGGCCAGAGCCACTACTGTGAAGGGATAAGCGACGTTAGTCGCGGCGTTGCCCAGATACCCCACGCTTTGTCCGATAAAAATCTGGTCTACGATGTTGTACAGAGCGCTTACCAGCATGGACAGTACGCAAGGGACGGAGAATTTAAGAAGCAGCTTTCCTACCGGCTTGGTTGCCAGATAGGCATTGGATTGTTGGTTCATGTTACACTCGTCCTTTCTCAAACGCAAAAACAGCGTATAATCCATACGGCATTCGCCGTCGACAGATTACACGCTGCGTTGAGCTGGACTTACATCTATACGATTATGATTACAGATTATACGATTTGTTTTTGGATTTTTCCCGGCATTGTCGAAGTGCGCGGCATATAGCGCCGCCCGGCCGGATGCTATGCCGACGTTACCTGGCGGCGCAATCGAAAATGCCTGCGGCATTTTCCCGCCGTTGCTATTATACCATAGCGCCGCCCGACCGGGTTCTCTGCCGGCGTTCTCCGGCGGCGCAATTGAGAAATGCTGTCGCATTTCTCCCTGCCGACAGTATACCATAAAGCAGGCGAAAGGAAAAGAAAAATTGCCCGGGCATTTTCCGAATTTTCCGCCGGAAAGGGGTGGGATCACTCGTCGCTATCGCCGGTCAGACGCCCTTTGGTGCGTAGAGATGGAAAACCCCATTGGCGGAGCGCTTCATACGCGCCGACCGCCACCGTGTTGGACAGGTTGAGGGAGCGGGCCGCGTCGTCGTCCAGCATCGGCAGGCGGACGCATCGTTCCCGGTTGGCGGCTAACAGGGATTCCGGCAGCCCGGCCGTTTCCTTGCCAAAAACGAGATAGGCGCCGTCGGGATAGGATACGTCGGAGTATATGGTCTTCCCCTTGGTGGTAAAATAAAAAAACGGGCCGTTGTTTCGTGCAAAAAAATCGTCGAGATTTTTATAATAAGTAATATGCAGCAGATGCCAGTAGTCCAGTCCCGCCCGCTTCAGCCGCCGGTCGTCGATCTGGAAGCCCATCGGCTCCACAATATGAAGATGCGCGCCGGTGGCGGCGCAGGTGCGGCTGATGTTTCCCGTGTTCTGCGGAATTTCCGGTTCCACCAGCACGATATTTAAAAGAGGCATGGAGCGGCCGTCCTTTCGTGTTCGATTTCGATCGTTTGCAGTATACTGTCGTTATGCGCCGCAAGCAAACGCTGGCAAAGCATCCGGCCGGGCGGCGTTATGGAATAATGTCGTTGAGGAGAAATGCCAACGGCATTTCTCAGTAGCGCCGCAAGCAAACGCTGGCAAAGCATCCGGCCGGGCGGCGCTTGGGTATAATAGCCGGCAGGGAGAAAAGTGAAAGCATTTCTCGTTTCACTGTAAAACGACAGTATACTATTGTACTCCGATTTTATCATAAAAACAATCTTTCCAGCAATTTACCCGCGTGAAGCGATGGGTTTGCGAAACAATAATACCGAATCCGGCAAACCGCCGGATGGCTCCCGCCAGGAAGGCTTTTCCAGGAGGAAGCGGAATGCGGAGGAGAGGAGGAAAGAAAAATGAGCAAAAATGTAATGGGCTTTATGAAGGGAATCGGTATGGGATTGGCCGTCGGCTGTGTCGCAGGCGCGGTTGGCAGCACCTATATGCACTCCAACAAAAAGGGCCTGAAGAAAAACGTCGGGAAAGCGCTGCGCAATGTGGGCGACCTGATGGATAACGTGACCGGGATGTTTTAATCTTCGCCCGCAGAGAACCGCCCTCTTTACGAACAGCCGCTTTTCGTGTATGATGAAGGAGTCCCGCCCGGTCCGGTGAGAGTAGTATGACGACGCGGCGGACGCGGTTCAGAGTTATGCACGGGAGGAAAGCGGTTATGGTAGTGATGAATGGGCTTCACCGAAAAGGAAAGGAAACATCCGGAAGGGGGACGCTGCTTTCTTCCCGCCGGAAAACGGGGAGAATACGCCCGTTGCTGGCTACCGTCCTGGGGGCTGTGCTGGCGGTTTTACTGACCGGGTGCGGCGAGGCCGTTGATCCCCGGGGAATAAATTCCCGGGGAATAAAAGAAGGGGCCGGTCATTTCCAGCGGGAGGGCGCGACCCCCGAGCTGTCGGAGGAGGGCGTGAAATGCGTGATTACCGAAGCGTATTACACCAACGACGGCGGAATGATGCTGAAGCTGAAGCTTTCCAACGGCACAGCCGTCAACCGGCGGCTCCAGACTTTGGACATCACGCTGAAGAATGAAGACGATGAGGAAATCACCATGGCGGCTACCGATCAGTTTGATCAAAGCTTTTATGTGCCGGCCGGCGGCTATGGAACCATGGACTTCTATGTGTCGTCGGAGTACCTCAAAAAAAGCGACGACGATCTGGATAAACTGACGTATGAAATCAGCATCACCAGCGATGAATACGGCGCGACGACATCGGATGCATCGAAATAATAAGAGGAGCAATGCAGCGCATTGCTCCTCTTATTATTGATCCGCTATCGTTTGTTCGCCGGACTATTCCCCGTTTTCGCCGTGCCCTTCGTTCCCTTGCCGATCCGGAGGAATCGCCGGATCAGCTGGAGTGGTGTTGGAGGATACGTCGGACCGGGTGGCGGAAGCATCCGTTGCCTCGGTGGTGGTTTCCGGCGGAAGGGTCTTGACCGAGGTGGTGGTCGTGGTAGCGGCCGCCACAGTGGTTGTAGTGGAGTTGCCGTTGGCGCTGCTTCCGGCAGTGGCAATGCCGGCGTTCGGCCGGCCGCCGTGCTGGCTGCAGTAGCCGGGGACGTTGTCAGGCTTGTAATAGCCGACGCCAACGCTCGGACAGCCGGTGTTTGCCAGCATGCCGGACGACTGGCAGAAGGTTGCCTTCACCGTCGTGGACGGCTGTTCAAACTCCTTCGCCGCCAGCCCTTCATGCAGGGCGTTCATGGCCTTCTGCCACAGCCGCTTCGCATAGGTCGTGACACTGTCGCGCAGCTCCTGGTTGTTGTCATAGCCGAACCAGCAGGCGCCCACATAATAGGGGGTGCCGCCCGCGAAATACACGTCCTTGTTGTTGGAGGTGGTACCGGTTTTGGCGAAGGTGGTGAAGCCGTTCACCCCGTAGCCGGCGCCGGTAGCGCCCCGCCCGCCGGTGATAACCTTCTGCAGAAGCTGGTTCATGATATACGAGGTGTCAGCGTCCAGCGTGCGGACGTTGCTCGGCAGGTTTTCGAGAAGGATTTCCCCATCCCGTTCCACCTTATAGAAGGTATAGGGCTGGTTGTAAAAGCCACCGTTCCCGAACACCTGATAGGCGGCCGCCATTTCCACGCAGCGTACGCCGTCGGTCAGGCCGCCGAGCGCCAGGGCGGGGACAATGTCGGTCTTCACCTGATTCCCCACCGTACGGGCTTCCACCAGGGTGGTGATATGCAGGTTGTTGGTCAGGAAGTCAAAGCTGCGCTGCGGGGTCATTTCGGTAATCAGCTTGGCGGGGATGGTATTCAGCGACCACTTGACCGCGGTTTCGATGCTCACCTCGCCGTTATAGCTGTTGCCGAAGTTGACTGGCCATTTGGTGCCGTCCGACAGCGTCATCTGGGTATCCATCATTTTGGTGGAGTAGGTAATCAGGTTCATATCGATGGCCGGCGCGTAAACCGCGATCGGCTTCATAGCGGAACCGGGCTGGCGAACCGAGGTGGTCGCACGGTTCAGGACGCGGTTGGCCGTCTTTTCTCCCCGTCCGCCGACGGTGGCTACCATTTTCCCATTATAGTCAAGAATGGCGATAGCCGCCTGCGGGTCTTCCTTATCGCTTTTGTTATGCGCGGGGAAGTTGGCGTCGTTTTCGAAGATCGCCTCCACCTTTTGCTGGAGAGCGGGATTTTCACAGGAATAAATCTCCAGCCCGCCGTAATAATACATCTGCGTGGCGGCGTCCTGGGTATAGCCGTAGTTTTCCATCAGGGCGGCGATGACGTCTTCGGTAAGCTGGTCGGTATAATAGTCCTGTACGGCGACCCGCTTCATGCTGCTGCGGAAGACCAGTTCCTCGTTATACGCCTGCTGGTATTCGTCCTCCGTGATGAATCCGTTTTTATACATCTCGCTGAGGACAACCTTCTGCCGCTGTTTGATGTTATCCGGATGGAGATAGGGATTGTAACGGGAGGGGTTCTGGGTAATGCCGGCGATCAGCGCACACTCCGCCAGGGTGAGGTCTTTCACATCCTTCGCAAAGTAGTAATTCGCCGCCGCCCCCACGCCGGTGATATTGCCGGAGAGAGGAAGGATGTTCAAATACGCTTCCAGAATTTCGTCCTTGGAGGCGACATTGCGCTCCAGCTCGATGGCGCGGAAAATTTCTCGGATTTTCCGGGAAATCTTCACGTCGTCGTCCTTGGAGATGTTTTTGATCAGCTGCTGGGTGATGGTAGAACCGCCGAATTCGCTGCTGGAAAAGTGGAAAACCAGGTTGGCGGCCGCCGCAACCGTCCGCTTCCAGTCTACGCCGTAATGTTCGTTGAAGCGTTTGTCCTCAATCGCGATGACGGCGTTCTGCATATTCAGAGGGATATCGGTCAAGTCGGTCCAGATACAGTTGGCGCCCTCGACCCGTTGGGTCTCCTCCCATTCGCCGGTGGAGACGTTCTGCGTATAAATCCGACTGCTCTCATTCAGGCTGATGTTCTTGAGATCGGGCAGATCCTCCGTTCCGTCGAAGCTGGTAACGACATAAACAACCATGACGCAGCCCACGATACTCGCGGTAATCATCCCGATGAGGAAAATGGTCAGAATGCATTTCAGCACCGCGCCGATTGTTTTCCGCGCGATACGTACCGGCTTCTTCCGCATGAACTGCTTTACCTGTTTCATGGCGCCGGCCTGGCTTCCGGTCTTTTTCGGCCCGCGTTTTCCCGTTGTACTCATTCCACCATTGCCTCCTTTACTTTTTAATGGGGCGGCGCGGAGTCATTCACCGCGCCGGATAACGCATCTGCGGTATCCGTTATACCTGCCTGTTCGAATACCTTTTTCAGATACACCACTTATCTTATAGCAGGAATATCCAAATGTCAAATATCAAAACTGTAACATTGTCCGAGAGAAGGGCGAAAGAGCTGCCGTTGAAAGGGAGGGCCGGCAGGAATGACAGAGCTATGGATATTTTACCCCAAATCGGTGCAGAATACCGATAGCTAGAAATTTTTCCGGAAGATTTTTACAGGAGTGGAATCCGGATTGAAAGAAGGAACGTCTATGGAAAAAAGCGCCGTCCGTCCGTTAGCGCTGGCCGTCATCGCAGGAACCGTGCTGTTGGTGGTTTTGGTTCTTTTCCTGGTATTCCGCGCGCCGGCGGAGGAGCCGCCCGTCTCATCGGCGCCTTCTATCCTCTCTTCCGGTACGGCGGAGCCGGTCGATATGAGCGCAGCTCCCTCCGCAAACGGGCCGCTGCTCTGCGTCCTGGGCGTATGGGAAGGAAAGCTGGCGGTTTTTCCGCCCGATGGGACGTCTCCGCGGGAGGTGTATGATGTATATGTTGTCTCCCTGCCGGAGGAAGAGCAGCAGCGGCTGGCGGAGGGGATTGACATTTATGACGACCGGACGCTTGCCGGGCTGCTGGAGGATTATACGAGCTGATGAAAAAGGGCCAATGAAAAAAGAGGAACAGCCGACGGAAACCCGCCGGCTGTTCCTGAATGGATGGAAAATAATCGGGGACGGTTACCGCACGCCCATGTTGGGCATGTCATCCAGTCCGTCCATCCCGCCGGTTCGATTGGTTCCCAGGTCGTCTCCCGCCCGGGAGCGTCCGGCGGCGTCTGTCCTCATCGTATCGCCGAGGTCCCCGGAAGCGCCGCCGTCCGAAATCACGCCGTTAGAGGCGTTATCCTCCGGCAGGTTCCCGTGGGAACCCGTGTCGTCTCGGGACGTGTTTGACGAGCCGGAGCCCATCGAGGAACTACCGGACGACGTCTCGTCCTTCTCCATGGTACAGCCGGACAGGGTCAGGGCCATAGCCGCACAAAGACCGGCGACGCCGGCCAGAAGGGCTTTGCGCACAGTAGTATGCTGCATTGTGATGACCATTCCTTTCTTTTCGAAACGGGGAATTTACGCCGCTTTGCCGAAATGGCGCTGTCCTTGTCAGCGCAATGGCGCAAATCCCCAAGGTTGAAGAAATCTCCAACCTTCTCTCCTCTCTTTTCGGCGGCGGAAAAGGGCCGCATTTTTTCCGCCGCGGGGCGCTACATGGCGAGCACCCCCGTTTCTTCTTCCAGAAGGATCAGAATCTGTTCCTCCATTCCGGTCTGTGCATCGATGTATACCAGCACCTGTTCCCCATCCTTTCCGCGGCAGAGGAATTCATGACAGTACACTTCGCTCAGACCTTTGGAGGGCACGAACGCCATGGCGTGAGCTTCCGGGGTCAGGCGGGTGGAGAGGACGGCCCGCGCCTGCTCTTCGCTCAGGGAGACGTCCGGAAATTCCCGGACGGTATGATTTTGAATATACCCCTTGGCGTCGTAGGAAATCACTTCGCCGGTGTCCAGGGCGATTCCGACCTTCACAAGGTCGGGGTAACAGACGGCCCCGTTCTGCAAGGCGGCAAAATTTACCAGAAGGACTCCGTTGTTCTGCTGGTAATAACGGTAAGCAAATTCCCCGAGGTCCCGTTCCTCCAGCGCGTCCTCCGCGGCTTTCAGCCCCTCCTTAACCGAAAGGACCGGCTCGCCGACGGCGCGGGCGTTTAGAAAATAGTCCGGGACGCCGCCCGCCTGGGTGACGCTGACGGTCAGATCCCCGGCGGTGAAAAGATAACAGGGGAGCGTGCCATTGGTCTCCCCGGCATAGGAGAGCCCGGAAGCGCCTGTCGCCCTCTGCGCGGCGGAGAGGGCCTGTTCGGCGGATACCGCCGCTTTTTCCGTCAGGAATTTCGGCTTTTGCTGCTGGATATGGTCGGAAAACGGGCCGTCATAAATCAGGGTGGGATAATCGGTGAAGCCCTCCTCCATCTCCCGAAAACCGGCGGCGATGTTCGGCAGTTCGGTCTCCTGCCCGTCCGCTGCGTTGACCGCCGCGGTCTTTCCCTGCCTCTGTGTCGTCTGCAACGTCCGCAGGGTCAGCGCGCCGTTCTCCAGATCGCTTTCCATCTGCCCCAGCTGGAGGGCCAGGGAGGAGGCGTAAGCGGCGAGCTGGTCCAGCGCTGCGCGCTCCTCTTCCGAAATCGTGCCCCCGTTTCCTACCTTATCGGAAAGAGCGACGCAGAAATTTCCCACCTGCGACAGGAATTTATAGGTGGCGTTCAACTGTTCGCCCTCGAGAGGAAGCTGGTTCAGCGCAATTTTGGCGTTGCCGGCCTCCCGCCACAGCTTGGAGGACAGGCCCTGCAGCTGCTTGGAGGTCGCGGCGTACTGCCCCTTTTCCAGCGTGATATCGATGTTGCTGAGATAATCGGTCAGCTCGCCCAGCGCCCGCTGATAGGAATATTCCAGAGTGGTACGGTATTTCCGCGCGGTGGTATAACCGCCAATCGCCGCCGCGGAAAGAGCCGCGATCAAAGCGAGGGCGAAGCTGACGGTCCGCACGATCCCCCGGCGGCTCATTTTTCGCAGAAAATTCATAAATTCAGGCTTCCTTTCCCTAAACGGATGGTTCAACGGAAACGCTTGCTTTTGTGTATGCTTATTTTTACCGGATTAGAAGAGGGTATACTGGAGGATATAGGGAAACCGGATTTCCGATACCGCTTGTTCATCTTGTTCATCAAAATAAAAATTTTCATAAAAAACCGGCCGGAAAGAATCCCGGCCGGTTTGGTTTTGTTCAGCCCTGTTCGGTTGTTTCCTGCATCTCCCGAAGGAAGGCCCATACGGTTTCCGCGCTGCATCCGGGAGCGTCGACGTCCACGCAGAAATCGCCGCCGTCAAGGATCAGGTTAAACCCGCCGTCCGTGCGGGCTCGCCGCAGGGAGTCCAGCGTGATCGTCCCCAGGGAAAGCGGCGTATGTCCCTCCCAGTTTTCCGGCTCATACGGATAGGCATAATAGATTGCGGAGAAAATCCGGGCGCTTTCGCCGGAAGAATCGCTGTAGGTGAGCTGGAGCGTATCCACCGCCGCGCCGCTCTTCCGGTTGACCAGCCGGCAGGACTGGCAGGATTCCAGCGTCAGGCCGTCGGTCTGCGTCAGGCGGGGAACCCGTCCCCCAAACAGTGCCAGCCGCTTCGCTTCCTCCAGCGTGAGGTCGGTTGGCTCGCCCGTCCAATCCGAGGGGATATCCACGCCGGCGATCATGCTTTGTCCCGTAACGGCCTGCGTGCCGCTTGTAGCCGGACCTTCGGTTGTTACGAATACTCCGGTTGAGACATCCGTTACCGGGAGACCGCCCGCCTCCGAAGGCCGGGGGGCCGAGGAAGCCGCTGTCGGCAGCTGCGTTCCCTCGTCCGCCGGATTAGCGATCGCCGCGGCGTATAGGGTGAGCGCCAGGCAGGCCGTAAGAGCGCCGCCGAGCAGCAGAGTCTTTCGCCGTCCTTTCCGATAAGCGTCCCGGCGCTTTAATACATTGTCAGCCATTTGCTCATAGCTCTTCATAATCAAAATCCTCCTGTTCCAGAATCCGGCGAAGCGCCTTCTTAGCCCGGTAAGACAGGTTTTCGATCTGCCGTTTCTTCTTTTTTAAAACGCGAGCCGCCGAATCGTTTGACATATTTTCAAAATAGATCAGGTGAAGCACTTCCCGATAATCCGGGGCGAGTTTCTCCATCGCCCGGCGAAGCTGCCGGGACTGTTCCTTTTGCAAAACAGTTTTTTCAAAGGCGTCCGTTTCGCCGGAGTCGACTTCCGCCTCTTCCAACGGAACGGTCCGGTGACGGGATTGCCGTTTCCGGTAGTTCAGCGCTTTGTTCCGGGCGATGGTAAACAGCCAGGTTTTAAACGCGCCGCCGTCCCGATAGCGCGGTTTGCGGACGGCCAGCGTAAAGAAAACGTCCTCGGTCAGTTCCTCCGCAATAGGCAGGTTGCCGACATAGCCGTTAATGAAAAAAAGCAATCCATCCCGGTACTGCTTTACGATCTCTGTAAATCCGCTGTCATCTCCTTTCAAAAAACGGCGGTAGCTGCCGGCGCCGTCATCCATGATCCTGACACTTCCTTTCCCGGGAATTGCGCCTAGAAGAGTCCCTTCTATAAATTAAACAACGCTCGGGTTATTTTCTCTCACCGGTTGTCAAGTTTTTATCGCGGAATAAAGGAGGCGGGTCGAAGACGCTTTTCGAGCAAATGAATAAACGTAGCCCGAAAGGAGACGTTCCTTCGGGCTGGAAAAGCATTTTCGATTGCGCCGCCATACAGAGTGGCCAATAGAAGCCGGTAAAGCGGAGGCGGGGGAGCAGCCGGTTGGGAGAAATACCGGAGGGATTTCTCAATTGCGCCGGCACAAAGCGCGACCAGTAGAAGCTGATTAAACGGCGCAATATTATCCAATCAGCCGCGCGATCAGCGCGTTGGAGAGAAGAAAACCCAGACGGGTCAGGCGGATGCCGCTTCCGTCCGCTTCCACCAGCTGGGTCGGCAGCGCCGCCGCCCTCTGCCGATAGACGGCGGGCAGGGGCCGGCCGAATTTCTGCCGGAAGCCCTCCTCCGTCAGCCCCTCCGCCAACCGCAGGCGGAGCAGGACGTATTCTTCTTCGCTCCCCTCTGCAATTGCGTCCGCCGGCGTGTCGTTGGCCGGACGCTCAGATTCCGCCCCGTTTCCGTGAAGGAAGGCGGCAAGATCGCGGGCGTAGGCGAACCGCTGCCCGTTCAGGAAGGAGTGGGCGGAGGGCCCGATTCCGAGATAGGGATCGAGATTCCAGTATTTGAGGTTGTGCCGGCTTTCCCGCCCGGGCCGGGCGAAGTTGGAAATTTCGTATTGCCGGTATCCCGCCAGCTCCAGCGCCTCGCAGGCGGCGAGATACAGCTCGGCCGTCTGGTCGTCGTCCGGCAGGACGAGGGAATCCCGCTTTGCGGCGTAAGGGGTGCCTTCCTCAATTTTCAGCAGGTAGGCGGAGATATGCTCCGCCCCCAGCCGGGCGGCTTCCTGCACGGATGCGACCACTGACGCGACGGACTGGCGCTCCAGACCCAGCATCAGGTCGAGGGACAGGTTGCCGATCCCGGCCTGTCGGGCGGCGGAAACCGCCTTTTCCACGTCCGCCGGATGGTGCCGCCGTCCCAGGGAGCGCAGTTCGTCCGCTGACGCCGACTGCATCCCGAGGGAGACCCGGTTCCCTCCCGCCGCGGCAAAGGCGCGGAAGGTTTCGTCCAGCCCGTCGGCGGGATTGGCCTCCAGCGTGATCTCCGCCCTGTTCAGCCCGAACCGCCGCCGGGCGGCCTCGATGATCCGGGCAAGCCGTTCCCCGCCGAGAAGGGAAGGGGTGCCGCCGCCGAAATACAGGGTGTCGGCGGCGGCTTTCCCGTCCAGCCGTCCGGCCCATTCGTCCAGCGAGCGGAGGACGGCGGCGGTATAGGCGTCCGCCCGCTCCTCCGTCAGGCCCGGCAGGGAATAAAAGTCGCAGTAGGGGCATTTGCTTACGCAGAAGGGGACATGGATATATAAACCGATCGGCAAGAAAAAGCCCACCTTTCATAAAAAAGAAAAAGGGGGAATCCCCAGGGGCCTTCTCCCAGGGGGTTCCCCTTTTCCGTTTAGGGTGTGTTTACGCTCTAGTTGTCGTCCAGCTTGAGAACGGCCATAAAAGCCTCCTGCGGCACCTCGACGCTGCCTAGCTGGCGCATCCGCTTCTTACCTTCCTTCTGCTTTTCCAGCAGCTTCTTCTTCCGGGTGATGTCGCCGCCGTAGCATTTGGCGAGAACATCCTTCCGCAGCGCCTTGACGGTTTCCCGGGCAATAATTTTCCCCCCGATCGCGGCCTGGATCGGAACCTCGAACAGCTGACGGGGAATGTTGTCCTTTAGCTTTTCACACATCCGCCGGGCGCGGGCGTAGGCGTTCCCCGCGAAGACGATGAAGGAAAGCGCGTCCACGAGCTCGCCGTTGAGCAGGATATCCAGCTTGACCAGCTCGGATTCGGTATAGCCCTTCAGCTCGTAGTCAAAGCTGGCGTAACCCTTGGTGCGGGATTTCAGCGCGTCGAAAAAGTCGTACACGATCTCGTTCAGGGGCATCTCATAGTGGATGTCCACCCGGGTGGTATCAAGGTATTTCATATCCTTAAACACGCCCCGGCGCTCCTGGCAGAGCTCCATGATGTTTCCCACATAATCGTTCGGCGCGAGGATGTGCGCGTCCGCGATTGGCTCCTCCGATTTGGCGATGGAGCCGGGGTCCGGGTAGTTGGTGGGATTGTCAATCATCTCCACCGTGCCGTCCGCCAGGGTAATGCGGTAAATAACGCTCGGCGCGGTGGTGATTAAGTCGAGGTCGTATTCCCGTTCCAGCCGCTCCTGGATGATTTCCATATGCAGCAGGCCGAGGAATCCGCAACGGAAGCCGAAGCCCAGCGCGACCGAGGTTTCCGGCTCGTAGGTCAGGGAGGCGTCGTTGAGCTGGAGCCGCTCCAGCGCTTCCCTCAGGTCCTGGTAATGCGCGCCGTCGGCCGGGAAAACGCCGCAGAACACCATGGGGTTCACCTTTCGGTAGCCGGGCAGCGGCTGGGCGGCCGGGCGGGAGGCGAGGGTGATGGTATCGCCCACCCGCGCGTCCCCGACCGTTTTAATCGAGGCGGCGAGGTAGCCTACCTCGCCGGAGCGGAGGCCCCGGTTAGGCTCCAGCCGTCCGGGGCGCATAATGCCGGTTTCCACTACGTCGAACTGCGCGCCGGTCGCCATCATCCGGATGGTATCCCCGGGGCGCACCTCGCCCTCCATCACGCGGAAGTAGACGATGACCCCCTTATAGCTGTCGTAATAGCTGTCAAAAATCAAGGCCCGGAGAGGCGCGCCGTCGTCCCCTTCGGGAGACGGAATCTGCCGGACAATGGCTTCCAGCACCGCCTCGATGTTGATTCCCTGCTTGGCGGAGATGGCGGGCGCTTCGGATGCGTCGATCCCGATGATATCTTCGATCTCCTGCCGCACCTCGTCCGGCCGGGCGGAGGGCAGGTCGATTTTATTGATGACCGGCACGATCTCCAGTCCGTGGTCCACCGCGAGATAGGTGTTCGCCAGGGTCTGGGCCTCGATGCCCTGGGAGGCGTCCACAATCAATACGGCCCCCTCGCACGCGGCAAGGGAGCGGGATACCTCATAATTGAAATCCACATGGCCGGGGGTGTCGATCAGGTTGAACAGGTAGGTTTCCCCGTCCTCCGCCTGATAAGACAGGGTGACGGCGTGGGCCTTGATGGTGATGCCCCGCTCGCGCTCGAGGTCCATACTGTCGAGCAGCTGGTCCTCCATGTCGCGCAGGGCCACAGTCTGGGTTTTTTCCAGAATACGGTCGGCCAGGGTGGATTTGCCGTGGTCGATATGGGCGATGATGCAGAAATTCCGGATATGGCTGCGGGGATTGTTCCTGCCGGGGTCGTTCAAAGAAAACACCTCATTGTGTGGTCATTTAATGGACATTTTATATTAGGATAATAGGAAATAAAACTGCGTCAGCCTGTGTCAGCGCTTCCGTTTCGTCCAGCCGGGGTTCCTGCTTGTCTTTTCCGACAGCGCAATCGAGAAATGCCGTTGGCATTTCTCCCTGCCGACATTATACCATATCCGCCGCGGCAAATACAACCTTTGCCTGTCCGTCTGCGGAAAAGAGTGTCGAAAATGTTACGGTTTGTAACCGTTTGTTTCCAGTTTTCGGCGGCAGGTTGCAGAACTGTCATCCAATTGTAACCGCGGCGTTATCGCTTTGGTTCCCTCGGAGGAATATACTGAAACCAGTAGAAAACCGACGAATTAAAGGAGTGTTTTTGATGAAGAACTTTTTGCGGCTTTCCTGCCTTGCCCTATCCGTTGTCCTGAGCGGCGCTCTGCTGGCCGGCTGCGGCGACAAGCCGGCGGATAACCCTTCCAACCCGGAGTCCACCCCCAAGACGACGGCTTCCTCCAAGCCGACGGAATCCTCAGCCACGCAGTCGACGGAAGCGCCAACTAAGCCCACCGAGGCCCCGACGACAACGCCTACGGAAGCGCCGACAACAACGCCAACCACCGATCCCACGAAACCGGCGGAAACCGAACCGTCGATCCCCGCCGATGGTTCGACAGGCGGCAAGGTGGCGGCGCTGGCCCGGGAACTGCTCGGCAAGCCGTATAAATACGGCTCCGCCGGCCCGGATGCGTTTGACAATTCCGGCTTCCTGTATTACTGCTATGGGCAGAACGGCGTGACGGTTCCCCGCCGCACCGGCGATCTGGCCAAGCAGGGAACCGAGGTGGCGAAAGAGAACCTTCTCCCCGGCGACGCGGTCTTCTTCTGGAGCGAGACGGCCGGAAACGTGGAGTTTGCGGGTGTTTATGTCGGGGACGGTAAGTTTATCGCCGCCTGCAACGAGGAAGAGCCCGTGAAGGAACTCGATATAAACTGGGCCTACTTTACGCAGCGGTATATCGGCGCCCGCCGCTATGCCGGCTAAGTTTTCAAAAGACCCGTGGAGGCCGGCAGGATACAAAAGGGAGTGATGCGGAAATGACCGTTATAGAAAAGAAAAGGGCGTTTCGCTGGTTTCTCGCCGCGATGCTGGCGGCCATGCTCTTCGTGGGTTGCACCACCGGCCCCGTATCTGACCTATCGTCCGTGGAAAGGAACGGCGCCGGAACAACAGCGATCTCCCGTTGATTCCTGCGTTTCCCGGCATGGATTGGAAGCGATACAAAACGAATAGCGAAAGACGCGCCGCTCATGTGGAATACATGGACGGCGTTTTTCTTTATGGCGAGACGGCGTGACGGGAGAATAGGAGGACAGGAGATTTCTCCTTTTTCATTTTTTGAAAAAAGTGTAAAATATTATATTTTTTAAAAATGTTAAACATCATATCAGCATTATCATATAAAAACGAAAATAATTCGTGTATAATGAACATGCTTTCCATTTTCCTCTTTCAAAAATAGAAAAAACAACGGGATCATTGTCAGCGAGCCGGCGGGCTTGGGATAATAAGCCTCCGCTGGATTTTGGAGGCCGGGAAGCGCGCGGAAGAGAGGGGGAGAAGCCGTGTCAGCGAATCGCGCCAGATTCCATTTTGATCATGTTTATTCCGGCACGAACCGGGTGTTCGGTCCTTACAGTGTCTATCAGGTAGGGGATATCAGCTGTGAGCCGGGCTTCCACATTGACAGCCATCTCCAGTTCGTTCATGAAATCAGCTATGTCGTTTCGGGGGAAGGAAGCTTTTCCATTAATGGCACGTCCTACGACATTGCCAAGGGAACGATTTTCATTGACCGGATCGGTGAGAATCATGAGGTGCGCTCCTCCGTACATAATCCTCTGCGGTATTATTATCTGTGCTTTGAATTCGTGGAACCGTGGCCGAAGAACGACGTGATCGACCGGCTGAAGGCGTTCATTGAAAATCCGGCGACTCGGCTGATTCACAATATCAACGGGCTTCAGGAGAGCTTTATCAAGCTGTTCAGTGAACTGTTGACGCAGGATTTCCTGACGGATCAGCTGATCGAAAGCTACATTCACGAAATCTTCAGCTACACCTACCGTGCTTTCAGTCAGAAGAAATTTTACTCTTATTCCGGCGACGAGGGGCAGAGTCCCGATGAGAAGCTGGTCTATGACGTCCTCCATTACATCGACGCCGAGGTGGAGCATATCAACGGGCTTTCCTCCCTCGCGTCGGAATTTGGATACAGCTATACCCATATCGCCCAGAAATTTTCCTCCATTATGGGCGAAAACCTCAAGTCGTATTATACCAAACGGCGGTTTGAAAAGGCGAAGAACAACCTGTTGAGCGGGATGACCATTACCCAGATCGCCGAAAACCTGGGATACAAATCCATTTACGCATTCAGTCGCGCATTTCGTACCTATGTGGGAATGACGCCGACCGATTATAAAAAATGGGCGAACGAGATGAAAAAGGACGCATCCTGCTGATTCGTCCGGATACGCCCGAAACATACAGAAAGGTGTGGTCAAATGAAAAAGTCCATTCGTGCGGCGCTGGCGGCGGCAACAGCGGGAATGCTGCTCCTGATGCCGGCCTGCAACAAAACGCCGGTCAACAGCACCGTGAGCCAGACTGGAGAGAGCGGAAAAACCACCCAGCCCACCGAGCTTTCCCTGCCGGAATACCGCTGGGATGACGACCTGGATTTCGGCGGAATCGAAGTGGTGATCGCTTCCCCCTTTGAAGTGGACCTGACCCCCGGTTCCAGCAACGAGGCGGATCGGCTGCTCCGCCGCATCGAGTATGTGGAAAACAATTATAACTGTACGGTGACCTTTGAACAGATCGAGCAGGGCGCGTACTGGAACAACATGGCGACCGTCATCATGTCCGGCGATTCCTACGGCGATATTCTGGTCGGCTCCTCCTATTACCTCTGCGACTGGATCAAAGCCGGCGCCGTGAAGGATATCCGTCCCTACGCCGAGAGCCTGGGGCTGGATTTCTACGACGGAACGTGGCTGACCACCTGCACCGAGGAATACACCTACGGTGACGCGATTTATGCGTTCAGCAAGAAGCGCGGTGAGCTCAACAGTGCTTTCCTGTACAATAAAAGCATGTTTGAAGCGAACAATCTCACTACCCCGAACGAATTGATCGCACAGGGCAAGAAATGGGATTTCGCCACTTTCCAGGATTATTCCCGGAAGCTGACCAAGGTGAATTCCAGCGGCGCCGTGGAGCAATACGGCACGGCGATCTACTGCCGGGACGTGGTGCTGTCCGGCCTGATCCAGGCAAACGGCGGAAAGATCGTGACGGAGAATGACGCGAATCATTCCGTTTCCCTGACGCTGACCAGCTCCAATGCGCTGGAAGCGATGACCCTGTTCTCCAATATGTTTACCACCGACCGCACGATGTTCCATATGGACGAGGTCAAGATTCCGGAGCTGTTTTATTCCGACAAGCTCGGCATGATGATCGTGCCGGAATGGATGCTCTCCTTCCTGCAGGATTACGCCACGGAGCACAGCCTGGAAAGCGACTATGTGCTGACCTATTTCCCGGTCGGCCCGAACGGGACCGAATATATTGATCCGGGCACAGGCCCCGAGGGTATGTTCGTTCCGGTGACCGCCGACGCGGTCAAGACCAAAGCAGCCCTGGCCGTCTACGCCCAGCTGTATGAGCTGGAAGAGGGCGTCACCCGCGAAATGGACGCCCGGACCAACGGGGAATCCCTGTTTATGGACGAGGAGTCGGTGGACGTGTATGTGGATATCCTGATGAACAACCGCTGCAGGCCCAACGGCACCACCCGCTGCGGCATCTATTACAACTGGATTTTTGATATCACCGACGCGTTCATCGCCGGCAAGGGCACGCCCCAGTCCATTATTGACACCTATGAAGCGTCGCTGAACGCCAGCATTGAGGAAAGCTGCTACAAAAAGCTGATGGGATAACGAACCCGGATACAAAACCGGACGGTAGGGGAGAGGGAGGCTGTTTATGCTACGGAAAACCATAAGCCTGCTGGCGGCCTGCGTTCTGCTGCTGACGCCCGCGTTCAGCGCGTCAGCGGACGATCCCGCCGCATCGACAGAGACTTCCGGCGCGGCTGCGGCGGAACCGAAGACGCCGGAGGGGACGGAAATCGCCGCCTCGGAAGCGTATGCGGACTATCGGACACGAACGCAGGCCTCCCCCTCCGGCTTAGAAGAGCATCTCTATCTGCCCGAAGGGGCGGAGGGGGACAGCAACACCGGCGTGCTTGGCGGTACCGGCGCGCCGGACGGCGACAGCCTGTTTCTGGAGGAAGAAGGCTATCTTTTTCTGGATGTTTCCGGCCTGGAGGGACGGTATTCCCTGACACTGGAATACGACCCGGCGCCGGACAGCACGCGGAACATCGAGATGACCGTGCTGCTGGATGGGGAGCTCCCTTTCCGGGAGGCTTCCGGGCTGACCCTGACCCGCCGCTGGCGGGATAAAAACAGCGTAATTGAATCCGACAGCTACGGTAACGACATCCGCCCCTCACAGGAGGAAATCCCGTTTGAGGAGCGGGGCTGGCTAACCTATACCGCGTCCATCCCCGGTTATTATACCGATCCCATCGCCTGGGAGCTCACCGGTGTGTCCCGGTTGACGCTGCACATCGATCGGGAGGCGCTACGGGTTCACAGTGTAAGGCTGGAGCCCCTTGAAGAGACTCCCGATTACGCGGCGTACATCGCGGAGCATGACGGTGTGCCGGACGCATCGGTATCCCTGCCCGTAATGGAAGCGGAGCTTCCTGCGTGGAAAAGCGACGCCACGCTGGTGGCGTCATCCGACCGGACGACGCCCGCCACCTCCCCGAACAAGGGGTCGAAGATCAGCCTGAATATGCTCAGCGGCGAGGACTGGTCGACGGTTGGCAGCGAGGTGGCGTGGAGTTTCACTCCGGAGGAATCCGGGATGTATGTGATCCGTCTGCGCTGCCGGCAGAATTACTCTCAGGGCTTTTATTCTCCCCGCGCCCTGCGCATCGACGGCGAATACCCCTTTCAGGAAGCGGCCAACCTGCGGTTCCGCTATGCCCGGACCTGGCAGTACATAACCCTGTCGCAGGAGAATGGGGAGGCATTCCGGTTCTATTTTGAGGCGGGACGGACCTACACCCTGTCCCTGAGCGTAACGCTGGGGGATCTGGCGGGAATCCTGTCCGAAGCTTCGGGCATTCTGGACGAGCTGAACGGCGTATACCGTGAGCTGCTGATGATCATGGGCTCCACCCCGGATACCTATCGGGATTACAAGCTCGATGAGCTGATTCCGGATACGCTGACCGGGATGGGAAAGCTGGCTGGGGAGATCGAGGGAATTTCCTCACGTATCGAAACCGTGGCGGGGGCGGCCGGAAACGATCTGGAGATTCTGGAGAAGCTGACCGTTCAGCTCCGTTCCTTTGAGCAGGAGCCGGAAAAAATTCCGTCGAAGCTGTCCTATTTCAAGGAAAACATCGCGTCCCTGACCAACTGGATCGTGGACGCGTCGTCGCGGCCGCTGGATATAGATACCATCACCATCGCCGCGCCCTCGGAAGAGGTTCCTCCCGCTGATGCGGGCTTCTGGGAGAAGCTGGGGTACCATGTGCAGCTTTTCCTGGCCTCCTTCGTTGAGGATTACAACAGCCTGAGCGCAACGCCCTCCGGGAAAAACGTCCGGACTGTCACGGTCTGGAGCGCCGAGGGCCGGGATCAGGCGACGATTTACAATGAGATGATCCAGTCCTCCTTCCAGCCGCAGATGGAACGCCAACACGGACAACCCGTCAGCGTGAAGCTGCAACTGGTCAGCTCGGACACCATTCTCCCCTCCCTGGCCGCCGGTAACGGGCCGGATGTCCTGATGGGGGTGGGGACGGCGCAGCCGGTCGACTTCGCCCTGCGGAAGGTATGCGCGGACCTGCGTGCTCTGGCTCCGGAAGAAGAGCTGGAGGAGGTTCTCGCCCGTTTCCGGGAAAGCGCCTATGCGCCTTTCGAGCTGGAGGGCGGGCTGTATGCGCTGCCCACCCAGCAGACCTTTTCCGTGCTGTTTTACCGGTCGGATATCCTGAAGGAGCTGGGGATTGCCGCGCCTACCCTGTCCAATCCCTGGACATGGGACGACGTGATCGCCGCGCTTCCGGTCCTCCAGAACAACAATATGTCCATCCTGATGGAGACCGGCGTGAACGCGAACACCAGCGGCGTGCCTACCTATGCGATGCTGCTGTACCAGAACGGCGGCGAATTTTACACCGACGGGTATTTGTCCTCCGCACTGGACGCGGATATCGCCGTTTCGACCTTCCAGTTCTGGACCAACCTGTATACCAGCTATGGCCTTCCCTCTATTTTCAATATTGCCAACCGTTTCCGCACCGGCGAATCCCCCATCGTGATCGCCGACCAAACCCTGTACAATACCCTGGCGGTTTCCGCACCGGAGATCAAGGGCCTGTGGGAGATCGCCATGGTGCCCGGAACGGCCCGGGAGGACGGGACGGTGGATTACACGACCTATACTTCCTCCTCGGGGGCGGTGGTGCTGTCCGCAGCCAACGATCCGGAAATGGGCTGGGAATACCTGAAGTGGCTTACCTCCGCCGATACGCAGCGGATGTACTGTCAGGAGATTGAAAGCCTGCTGGGCACCTCGGCACGGTATCCCTCCGCCAATGTGGAGGCGATGAACAGTCTGGGCTGGACAAAAAAGGAAAGCCAAGTGCTGACCGCACAGGCCGCGTGGGCGCGGGCGGTTCCCGAAGTGCCGGGCGGATACTATTTGGCCCGCTACCTGAACAACGCGTTTCGGCAGGTAGTGACCAACAGCTCCGTGGACGCAAAAGAGGCGATCCTGAGCTGCGCGCAGACCATCGATAAGGAGATTTATCAGAAGCGTTCCGAATTCGGGCTGTCCGTGGCGGAATGAGCCGATTACAGAGGATTTCGGGTGATACGAATGGGAAAATTACAGCAATCCCCGCATGGAACGGTCGTCCGGTCACCGATTGGGTCGCCGATTGCCCGGTATTTTCGGGAAGTTTGGGAGCAGAAGGTGTCCTACCTGTTTCTCCTGCCTTTTGCAGCGGCGTTTATCCTCTCGACGGTGCTGCCCGTCCTGATGGCGGTGTTTTACAGCTTTACCTACAACAATGTGTTCGAGCCGCTCCGTTTCATCGGGTTCGACAATTATATCCGCATGTTTACCCGGGACGACGTGTTCCCGACTGCGTTTCAGAACACGCTGGAGCTGGCAATCGTCGTGGGTCCCGCCGGATACCTGCTTTCCTTTGTGGTGGCGTGGCTCATCAACGAGGTGGCTTCCCGTCTGCGGATGCTGTTTGTCCTAATCTTCTATTCCCCGGCGATCGCCGGCTCCATTTATGCGGTGTTCGCTATCCTGTTTTCCGGGGATATGTACGGGTATGTCAACGGCTTCCTGCTTCAGTGGGGATTCATTGACACGCCGATCGCCTGGCTGAGCGACGCCGCTTACATCAAGGGGGTTATTATCCTCTGCGTGCTGTGGGGCAGCATGGGGGCAGGGTTCCTGTCTTTCGTCGCGGGTCTCAAAAATATCGACCAGTCGCTGTACGAGGCGGCGGCGATGGACGGGCTGCGAAACCGGTGGCAGGAGCTGTGGTACATCACCCTGCCGATGATGAAGCCGACGCTGCTGTTCGGCGCGATCATGAGCATATCCGGGTCGTTTTCCATTCACGACGTTACGGTAGCGCTGGCCGGATATCCCTCAACCGACAACGTCGCAACCACTATCGTTAACCTGATGGCGGACGTGGGATATTCCCGTTTTGAGCTGGGCTACGCCTGCGCAATGTCGACGGTGCTTTTCCTGATGATGCTTCTGGCGCGCAAGCTGATTAACAAGATTTTGGAGAGAGTGGGCAGATGAGAATGACGGTAGGTAGTCGGAAACGCGTGCCGGAACCGGCGGCCGAAGGCTCTCCGGCAGCCGTCCTCCCGCAGCGGAGGAGGCGCCGGCTGACAAACGGCCTGCGGCATGCGCTCGGCGTCAGCCGGCGGCGCAGTCTGTACGGCGACGCGCTGAATATTCTGTTTCTCGGGCTTCTGTCCGTGCTGATGATTATTCCCATGCTGTATGTGGTGAGCAATTCGCTCAAGCCGCTCAACGAGCTGTATCTGTACCCGCCCCGCTTTTTCGTGCAGCATCCCACGCTGGACAATTTCCGCGACCTGGTTACTCTGATGAGCAATACCTGGGTACCGATGAGCCGGTATTTCTTCAATACGATCTTTATTACGGTGGTGGGGACCGCGCTGCATGTGATCTTCGCTTCCATGGCGGCGTATGTGCTGGAAAAGCACCGCTTTCACGGGCAGGAGCTGTTTTTCACCACCGTGACCCTGGCGTTGCTGTTTTCCTCCACCGTCACGATGATTCCCAACTACATCATCCTGTCCAAGCTGAAGCTGATCGACACCTATGGGGCGGTTCTGCTGTCCGCCGTTGGGTCGCCGATGGGCGCGTTCCTGATGAAACAGTTCATGTCCAACGTCCACGACTCCCTGCTGGAGGCGGCGAAGATCGACGGGGCGGGGGAGGTCCGGATATTTTTCCGCATCGTCATGCCCAGCGTCAAGCCGGCCTGGCTGACTCTGATCATTTTTTCTGTGCAGACCCTGTGGAATTCCAACGGCGGCATCGCCATCCGGAGCGAGGAACTGAAGCCGCTGTCCTACGCGCTCAGCCAGATCGCCGCGGGCGGGATCGCCCGGGCGGGCGCGGCGGCAGCCGTTAGTGTGGTGATGATGATAGTACCCATCGCCGTGTTTATCATTACACAGAGCAATATTCTGGAGACGATGGCGATGTCAGGCATCAAAGAATAAGGGGAGAAACGGCATGAGGATAAAAGCGAAACGGGCCCTGCTGTGTCTGCTTTGCACAGTCTGTTTCCCCTTGGCGGCCGGCGCGGAGGCGGCTTCGTCGTCGGATTCTTCGCTCCAGTCCGCCTTCCCCGCCTACACCTATGACGTCTGGGGAAACGCGGTGGCCTGTCCTGACCCGTATACAGCGGTCCGGCGGGTCAACGGCCTTTCGATCGGCGGGACCGATTTTCAGAACGTCAACGACGTGTTTGCCGACAGTTCGGGCCGGGTTTACGCGGCGGTCAGCGGAAACTCCCCGGAAAGCAACCGGGTGCTGGTGTTCGATGCCGAGCTGAATCTGCTCCGTTCGGCAGAGGGCTGCACACAGGAGGATGGGACGGTTCTTCCGTTTCAGGAGCCGCTGGGGCTGTTTGTCACCGAAGGGCAGGAAATTTATTTGGCGGACGGCAAGAGCAAGCGGATCCTGCATATGGACGGCGAATTCCGCCTGATCCGGGTGATCGAGGCTCCGTCGAGCAGCAGCTTCCAGATACTCGACGAGGATTTTTATGACCGCTACAGTCCGGCCAAGCTCGCCGTAGACGCCACCGGCCGAATCCATGTGGTGGCCACCAATATCAACGAGGGCATTATCGAGTTTAATACAAACGGGAAATTCGTGGGCTTTCTGGCTGCCGGGAAGGTGAACTACAGCGCGCTGGAGCTGCTGTGGCGCCGCTTCTCCACCAAGGCGCAGCGAGAGCGGATGACCGATTTCGTGCCGATCGAATACAACAGCATCGATCTGGATGAGGAGGGATTCCTCTTCGTCACCCTCGCAAATGTGGACGAGGATGTGGTGGTCGCGGAAATCGAATCCGGGAACGGAACGGAGCAGGGGGCGCTGGCTCGCCGGCTGAACCTGCTGGGCAACGATATCCTTCGCCGCAACGGCTACGGGCCGCCGGTTGGGGATCTGGAAATCCCGGATTCCACCGAAACCGCCTACACCGGGATTTCCAAAATCGTGGATGTCGCCTGCGGAGAAGACGGGAAATATTCCGTTATCGACGGCAACCGCCGGCATATTTTCACTTACGATTCGGACGGCAACCTTTTGTATGCCTTCAACGGGCCGGATGTTTCCGCCGGCGGCCTTAACATCCCTTCCGCCATCGCCTGTCGGGGAGAATTCCTCTATGTGGCGGACAACGGGGCCAAAAGCTTGATCCTGTACCGTCAGACAGGCTTTGCCCGTACCATTGACCAGGCAATCCGCGCAGAGCGGGAGGGAAACACGGCGCAGGCCGGCGAGCACTGGGAAACCGTACTGGCGATGGACCCAAACTACGATATGGCTTACACCGAGCTGGGCAAGCTCGCGTATCAGCAGAAGGATTATACCCGGGCGATGGACTGCTTTGAGAAAAGCTCCAACCAGACTTGGTATTCCAAGGCGTTCAAGCAATACCGCGCGGTTCTGGTCGATCGCTGGTTCGCTCCGGCGGCGCTGGCAGTCGCGGCGCTGGCTGTCGTCGCCTTTGCTATAAAAGGGGTTCTCCTGCTGCGGAAAAGAAAAGCCCGGAAAGGCCGTATGAACCGGGACACGGGCTGACTCCGCCTGTCACCGGCAAAGGCGTCCCGGATTCTATGAAAGGCATGGTCATCACAATGAAGAAGGTATTTGACGGCCTAAAATATTCCTTCCATATCCTCTCCCATCCCATCCAGGGCTTCTACGATATGCGCTTTGAGAAGCAGGGAAACCTGCTGTCCTGCATCCTCCTGCTGGTGCTGATGGCGGCCGCGCTGATCGCACAGCAGCTGTATACCGGCCTGTCCTTCCATCTGGTCAATCTCCGGGAATTCAATGTTTTCCGGCAGGTCGCCAACGTGGTGGTGCCGGTGCTGCTCTGGACGGTCGCCAACTGGTCGATTACCGTTCTGATGGACGGCGAGGGACGGTTCGTGGATATTTTCATGGCGACCTGTTACGCGACCATGCCCTACACCGTCACGGTATTCCTGTATGTGCTGCTCAGCCAGTTCCTTACCGCGGATGAAAGCGCGTTCCTGGGGCTGATCCTGAATATCGGGCTGGTGATATCCGGCCTGCTGCTTTTCTGCGGGATGGTTACGGTGCACCAGTTCACGGTGTCCAAATCCATCCTGTCCCTGATCCTGACTGTGGCGGCGATGGCGTTTATCGCCTTCCTATCGGTGCTGTTCCTGAGCTGTATTGACCAACTGATCAATTATATCAAGGGCGTTATCGTCGAACTGAAACTGAGGATGTGATGCTGTGCAAAGGCTTCGTTGGATCGTCAAGCCGCTGGCCTTCCTGGCGGTGATTGGCGTGCTTGCGCTGTTTCTGACCGCGGGCGGCAATTTAAAGGGAAAAGAAGCCCTGTTCGGCGTTTTGTCTCGCTCCGCGCTCTCCGAATGGGGGACGAGGGAAGAGGCGGTGGAAATCACCGGCGACGCGCTGGGGCTGGAGAAGATGACGCCGATTGCACAGGAGGGCGGAACCACCCTTTACTACCACGAGCTGACGGGAGAGCTGGCGGTAGAAACAGCGGACGGACTGGTGTGGTATTCCAATCCCCAAGACCGTCTTGAACGCAGCGCTTCCCGGCGGGGGGAGTATTCCTCCCTGCTGGTGGTGAACGTCATCACCGCCAATGAAACCGAGCAGACGCTGACCTCCTTCAGCGATTGCGTCCAATACGGGCAGTATGAGACGCAGGCGGTGGAAAACGGGCTGCGGGTGCTGTACCGTTTCGGCCGGGTCGCGCCGCAGGAACTGTTTCCGGCGGCGATGACCATCGAACGGTTTGAGGAAATTCTTTCCCGGCTGGATGCGGAGCAGCAGACCTATCTGAAAATGTATTATTCCGAAACCAATTTTGAAAAGATCACCGACCAGCAGTCCCGTGCGGTGCTGAAATCATCGTATACGAACATCGAGCAGCTCGGTGTAATCCGCGTGCTGAAGAACAACCCCTCCAAAATCGAAAAAAACCGGCTGAAGGACTATTTTACGGCGATTGGCTATACCGCCGAGGAGCGGGAAAGGGACCAGGAGGAGGTGGGCTACCTGCCCGCCGAAAGCAAGTCCTCTCATTTCGAGATCCCGGTGGAATATACCCTGCGGGACGGGCGGCTGTATGTGCGGATTGATACCGCCGCGATTACAGCGGTGGAGGATCTGAAGATTACCGGAATCTCCGTGCTGCCCTACTGGAATACCCGGGACAGCCTGGAATCCACGGAAGCGGTTCTTCCCGACGGCTGCGGGGGTATTGTACGGCTGGGCGAAATTGTCTCTGCAAACACACCGGTATACAGCGAGGCGGTATACGGGGCGGACTATTCGGTGTATCAGGCAGCCTCCGTTTCCCGGAAGGAGCCGTTGTCCCTGCCGGTATACGGGCTGGTGAGCGGCGAGGGAGCGTGCTACGCTCATGTCGAATCGGCGGCCGAGAACGTCTCAATCACCGTAACGCCGCGCTATACCACGGAAGAGACCGGAAACGTCGCCTTCCGCTTTAAGCTGCTCGACTATGCGTCGGTCAAGCTGTTGGAGAGCGATAACGATCCGGTCCGCAGTTATCCCGACCATGCCAACCTGGAGGAGATCGAGGTCTCCTATACCTTTCTCGAGAAGGAAAAAAACACCTGGGAGGATATTGCCGCCGACTACCGGGCCCGTCTGTTTGGGGATGAAAGCTCCGGGCTGCGGAGCGTTCCCGCCTTTGTGCAGCTCCTCGGCGCGATCGACGACGTGGAGCCCCTGTTGGGGGTGCCGGTGGAGGTGATCCGGGAGCTTACCACCTTTTCGCAGGCGAAGGAGCTGCTGGCGTCCCTGCGTCAGGGAGTGCCGGACGCGCAGCTGGTGGCGCAGTATACCGGCTGGCAGAAGGGCGGGGTGCGCAGCGGGCTGGCGGACCGTGTCCGGGCGGAAAGCCGGCTGGGCGGACTGGATGGACTCCTGGACCTGTCCCGATATTGCGGGGAAAACGGGGTGCTCCTGTATCCGGACGCAGATTTCCAGTATGTCTACCGTGATGGCCTGGCCGACGGCTTCTCCCTGTCGGAGGACGCCGCCCGCCTGATCAGCGGCGAAACCGCCGTTAAAGCCTCCTACAGCCGGGCCTCCTTTCTGAAGGACGGCGGAAGAACAGGCTATGTGCTCAGGCCGGAGAAGCAGCTGGCGGCCGCTGCCCGTTTTACGGAATCCCTGACCGGCAGCGGGCTGAACCTCCTTTCCCTTCCGTTTATGGGCGCGGAGCTTTCCGCCGACTTTACGAACGATCGTTTCACCTCCCGTTCGGAAGCCGGACGGATCGGCGTTCAGACGCTGCAGACCCTGCGCGACGCGGGGCTGGAGCTGCTGATCGGCGGGGCGAACGAATATGTCCTTCCCTATGCGGCTTACCTGTCCGGCGTTCCGCTGCAGACCAACGATCATGCGCTGATCACCGAAACAATCCCGTTTGTACAGACGGTTTTGTCCGGTTATGTGGCGTATTCGGCCCCCGCGGTCAACGTTCAGAACGATCCGGAGCTTTACCGGCTCCGCTGCATCGAGACCGGCAGCGCGCCGTATGTCACCCTGATGCAGGCCGATAACGAGATATTGAAGGGAACCGATTACGACGAGTATTACGGGACGGCGCTGCAGGAGGATCGGCTGGAGCTTTTCCGCGGGGTAACGGAGGCGCTGGCGCCGGTATACGGCTGCCGGATTGTCCAGTATGATCGCCCGGCGGAGCGGGTGGTTGAGGTTCGCTATGACAATGGCGTAGCCGTCGCGGTCAATTACAACGAAGAAAGCGTGGAGCTGGACGGCGGCCTGACTGTTCCCGCCCGCGGCTGTGCCTATCGGGAATGGAGGTGAACGGAATGGAAAAGGCCATAAGGAAAAAAGGGCGGAAAAGCCGCCTGATCGCCAACCGTTCCCGCACCGGATATGTGTTTGTCGCGCCGTTCGTGATTGGGTTTGTCCTCTTCATCTTGCTGCCGATTATCCAGTCGATGGTTTTCAGCTTCAGCGAGCTGTCCATCGTGGCGTCGGGATATTCCCTTAAGCCGCTTGGCTTCGGCAATTACCGCTATGTGCTGGGGGTGGATGTGGTATACCGGCAGCAACTGATCGCGTCGCTGAAAACCACCATCCGAGACACCCTGATCATCGTTCCCTTCAGCTTTTTTTCGGCGGTGGTCCTCAGCAAGCCCTTCCATGGGCGGACGCTTGCCCGCGCCATCTTTTTCCTGCCGGTCATTATCGCGACCGGGATGCTGACCTCCGTGGATTCCAACAGCGTCATATCCATGGTGATGAACCGGGACACGGTGCTGAACGCCGATGCGGCGGGGGCCTCCCAGTCCTCCCTCCGCTTTATCGAGGAGCTGTTTGCCGGCAGTCTGCCCGCCGGGATTTCCTCCTATATTTCCCAGGCGATCGATAACCTGTACGACATCGTTATCCGCTCGGGTATCCAGATTATTATTTTCATCAGCGGGCTGAATACCATTTCTCCGTCGCTGTTCGAATCCTCTGATATCGAGGGAGCGACAGGATGGGTGAACTTCTGGAAGATCACCTTCCCAATGTGCGGACCGTACCTGCTGCTGAACGTCGTATACACCATCATCGACTCGTTTACCAACAGCAAAAATCCTCTGATAACCCGTATTTGGAGCGAGTTGTGCGGCCTGTCCAATTTCGGCGTCGCCTCGGCGGCCGCCTGGCTGTATTTCCTGCTGGTTTTCGTCGTGCTGGGCGTGGCGTTCTTTGTGATTTCAAGGGTGGTGTTTTACAATGAATAAGGCGGCTGCGGTGGAGAAAAAAAGGCGGATGCCCGCGGAAGGCGTCCGTTTCCGGAAGGCGCTTCACCGGCATGTGAACAAACGCGCCGCGCGTTCGGCGGTGGGGATGCTGTTCCGGCTGGCGTTTGTCGTCTGTATCTGCTTTATTATTCTCAAGCCGCTTCTGGCCAAGATCGCCATGTCTTTCATGCAGCCGACCGACCTGTATGACCGGACGGTCAAGCTGATTCCCAAAAACTTTACCTTCGCCAATTATGTGGACGCGGTCCAAATCATGGATTATCTTTCCGTACTCGGCAGCACCGTCTTTCTCTGCACGCTGGTGGCCCTGCTGCAGACGGTCGCCTGCACGCTGATCGGCTATGGTTTCGCGCGGTTCCCCTTCAAGGGAAAAGGGCTGCTGTTCCTGTGCGTGATCGTCATGATGGTGATTCCTACCCAGATTGTGGTAACGCCTCAGTTCCTGAACTTCAAGTCCTGCGGGCTGGTGGGGAGCATATGGCCGTTCGTTTTGCTGGCTGTTACCGGGTCGGCCCCCCGCTGCGGGCTGTATATTTTCCTTACGCGGCAGTTTTTCCGGGGAATTCCCAAGGAGATCGACGAGGCGGCCGCCATCGACGGCGCAGGGCCGTACCGTACCTTTGCGCTGATTATGGTGCGTAGCTGCTTCCCGATCATGGTGGCTGTTTTCCTCTTTTCCTTCGTATGGCAATGGGGGGAGAGCAACTATACGACGCTGTTTGACAGCAGCCGCCGGCTGTTGTCCTCCTCGCTGCTCCAGCTCGGCTACAGCATCGGGGCCGGGCAGAGCGTAGGAGGCACTTTCGTGTCCGCCGCCGACATCAACGCCTACCGTTCGGTGATCTACGCGGCTTCCACTATGCTGGTGATCGCCCCGCTCCTGCTGCTGTATGTATTTTTGCAGCGGTATTTCATCCAGTCCATCGAGCAGACGGGTATCGTCGGCTGACGGACACAATTCCGGTCATATTGGCGTCAGCGTTACGCCGTATGAATAAAATTTAGGAGGTTTTTTTGTGAAAGGGAGAAAAAAGGTCCTATCCGTAGTTCTCGCGCTTTGCCTCAGCTTCACCGGTTTGGCGATGAATGCCTCGGCCAGTGCGGAAACCTACACCATCGACGGGAAAACGTATGAAGTGGACCAGACCGTCGTCGATTTCTCGGGCAAATCCTGCACCGATTCGTCCAGCCCCTATGCGGATTTCTGCACGACTTTCGACAAGGTCAGCAAGCCGGTCGACGAGAATCTGTACCTGGTCTATGACATCAACGTCAACCCCGGCGCGGGCAGCCCCGGCGCGAAAATCGAGGTAAGCATGTTCCTGGGTGAGCACGGCTACAACATTCCGCTGTATAAATATCTCACCGGCGCCGGCGAGCTGGGCAACGGACAGACCAAGGGCCTGCTCCGCCTGGGCGATGTCGTGACCGCCGCGTTGGCGGAACAGGCCTGGAATCAGTATGAGGCGGGCGTCACCACCTTCGGCGATTTCCATCTGTATATGGGCGCGCTGTATGGTGGAACGGTAGACTTTACCACCTTCAAGTTCGTTTCCCTGAAGGAGGTTACCACGTCCTCCAGCGATACCACCTCCAGCTCGACCGAACCGAGCAGCAAGCCCACCGACCCGGCGAAGCCTTCCGACCCCACCGAGGCCCCCGTGACGACTACTACTGTAGAGGTCGATCCGCAGGTGAAGCCTGTCACCAAGGACGAATATTACACCATGAACGGCAAGAAGTACAAGGTCACCGGCATTGTGGCGGAAGAGGATGCGCTCGGTCTGTCCAAGCAGACCATTGAGGACACCGTGCCGCCGGACAAGTGGTTCGTTTCCAAGAGCGATATCACCTATCGCGACACCTATTATCTGGTATACGACTTCACGGTGACGGCGGGCAGCGACGCGATTAAGCCTTCCGTTCTGTTCGAGGTCTGCTTTGACGGCGAGGAAGGCAGCCGCCTGAAGCTGCAGGACGCGCTCGGCTATGGCAAGGACAAGGGCTACGACGGCCTGCCCGGCGGTCATTACACCGGCATGATTAAGCTGTCCGATGTGATGGGTTCCTCCCTGCAGGACAAGGTTTCCAAATTCTATGGCACCTATATCTATGAAGGCGCCCTGTACGGCGGCAACATCAAGATCGACCGTTATGCCATCGTTACTGCGGCGGAGGCCAGCGGAAACGGCTCCAATGGCGGTTCCCCGAACACGGGCGTCGAGCTGCCGGTCGCTGCGGCGGCTATGTTGCTCACCTCGGTTGGGGTCGCGGCGCTCTGCCTGAAAAAACACAGGAAGGACCAGTAAGCTTTCGAGAGGGGGCTCCCTGGAGAGGGAGCGCTCTCCCGTGAAATCGGTTGAATCGGGGGCGCTGTAAGACTGTAAAACAGCGGTTTTGCAGCGCCCCCTTCCCCCGGTGCGCCTATTTTTCGCTGATTTCCCCCATGCCGGGCGGAAAAGGGTAAGCGCCGAACAGACCGCGCGAGAGATATCGCCCGGCCTGTTCAGCGCTTACAGCAACACTACAAGACGAGGAGTAATGAACGATGATATTGCCCCGAATGATTTTTTGTTCCGCGGATGCCGATTCAAAGAACGACCTGTTATCCGCGCTGGAGCAAAGCGGCTATACCGTACGCTGTGCGGCGGAGGTGGACGCGGCGCTGTCCATGGCGGAGGAGGGCGACCTGATATATGTCCCTGCCGCGGCCTACCCGGTTCCGGAGCTGGTGATTACCGATCGGCAGCTCCGGGTCGTGGAGGAAAAAAAGCTCCGGCTGATCGCCGAATATCCCCGGCAGGTGGGGGATCGGGTATACGGGGAGCCCTATGTGACGAAGCATGAGCGGCTGGTGATCCTGGACGGGGAGCAAACCGGGCTAAAGCCGATGACCCTGCTGACCGTCAACGGCTGCCGTGTCCTTCCCTCCGATGCTGCGCCGACCCTTTTCTGCATGGCGAAGGCCGCTGGATACGACGAAGCGGTTTATGGGCTGCCCGAGGCCGTATATCCGCTGGTGGAAACCGACGTGGGCGCGTCCGGCGTTACGGTACTCACGACCTCCCTGACTCGTTTTATTCGGGCCAAATACGGTCCCAGCGCGAAATGGAAGACGTTGTGGAGCCGGCTTTTGTCTGTATGGACGGGCACGGAGGTCCGGCTGGACTGGAAGCCGGTGGTCCGGCCCGCATACGGGCCGGAGGAGCCCCTGCCCGCCGACGCGGAGATGCAGGCGTTTTATCGATCCTGCCGGTGGTTCCGCAAGTACATCGTGGGGGAGGAAAAGGACACCGGCCGCCTGCTGGCGCAGGAGGGTTTTCTGTCCCAGATCGACAGCGACGGACGGCAGGAGCTCCGCATCTGCTTCCGCAGCGACTGCTTTGCCGAGAGCGCCATGGTGCTGGCGCTCCACCATCAGCTGACCGGGGATCCGGAGGACCGTCGGCTGGCTGAAAGGCTGCTGGACACGGTTTGGTGCACCAAAGAATTTTACAACGACGATCCCGCCACCGAATACTACGGGCTGAACAACTGGTTTGACAACAGCAAAGTGTTTTACGGCGACGACAACGCCCGCACGCTGCTCGGCTCCCTGCTGGCCCGCAGCGTGCTGGGGGAGACCCGGTGGGACGAGCGGCTGCTGCGCTGCCTGCTTGCCAATCTGCGGACCTCGTCCAGAAAGACGGGTTTCCGCCCTGAGCGTCTGGATGCGCAGGAAAACAGTCCCTTTTTTAAGGAGGATAAAACCTGGAGGGATCATTATGAAAGCGACGTGGTGTACTGCGCTGGACATTTTGAAGCCTACCTGTGGGCCTGCTTCCTGCTCGCGTATAAGGAGACGGGGAAGCGCCGGTTTCTCGAAACCGCGGAAACCGGCCTGCGCTATATGATGGAAACGTATCCGGACGGCTGGCGCTGGACCAATTCCATGACGGCGGAGATCGCGCGGATGCTGCTTCCGCTCGCCTTCCTGATGCGGGCGGAGGATACGCCGGAGCATCGGGAATGGCTCCGCTTTATGTGCGGTGAAACGCTGGCGCACATGGTTCCTTGCGGCGCTTTCCAGGATTATGTCACCCAGCCGAGCGGCAAGTACCAGGATTATCTCGGCGCGGTAACGGACGGCCTTTACCCGCCGCCGCATTCGAACGAGGCGTTCGGAACGACGGAGGCTTCACTGATCCAGAGCAACGGCGACCCGGCGACCGACCTGCTGTATGCCACGAATTGGGCGTTCCTCGGCCTGCACGAGGCGGCCGCCGCATTCCGTCAGGCGGGGGAGCCGTCGGCCGATATTGAGCAGGCGGCGACCAATATTGCCCAGTTCCTCTGCCGTATCCAGCTTCGGAAGAACAACGAAAACAACGATTATCTGGACGGCGCGTGGATGCGCAGCTTTGACTTTGAAAAATGGGAGTACTGGGGAAGCACCGCAGATGTCGGCTGGGGTGCCTGGTGTGTGGAATCCGGTTGGGTCAACACCTGGATATCCTCCCTGATGGTGTTGCGCGGACAGAAAACGTCCTTTTACGATCGTATATTGCCCGGGGAGTTCCCCCAGTTGATTGACCGGCTGTATGCCGAAATGTTTGAAGAAAACGCCGCCATGAAGCAGGCGATATAAGGAGGGCGGGGCATGAAAAGGACAATAAAGGCCCAAAAAGCAAACAGGGCGGACAGGGCGATTCTCGCGGGACTGGCGGCGTTGGCGTTATGCCTGACGTTGGGCGCCTGCCGTTCCAAAACGGAATCCGGCTCGTCGTCGGGGGACGAAAAGCCGCCTTACGCCTCTTTTGAGACGGGCGAGGTGGACGAGGTGCCCTGGACCGCCGGCAGCGAAGCGGAGGATTACAAGTAAACGGCCTGCCGCGGAAGAACGAGGGGCGCGTCTGGCAGGGACGCTGCGGCCCGCCAGACGAAATTTTCCGTATCCGAAAGGTTGAAGAAAACGATGAGAAAGCATTTTTCAAAGATCGTCAGCCTGCTGCTGGCGGGGACGCTGCTGCTTGGCTCCGCCGGCGTGGGAAGCGCGGCTGCGGAAGAGATAGAAGGAACGGCCGCCGTTACGTATGCGCTGGACGCGTCGCAGTACCGGGTGATGGGCGTCGTTCAGGACTTGACGGACGGCGCGCTGTTCAAGGACGGCGCGGCCTTTCCGATGGAGTGGAACACCTATTCCGCCGACCGGGGCGTGGCCAAGGCCTCGCAGTCGGCCTTCTATCTACTGAGCAATAAACAGGTCAGCTGCCGCACCATGTACGCCCTGATTGATCTGGAGCTGGTGGAAGAAACCGGCTCCAAGAAAAGCGTGAAGCTGGAATGGCAGTTCGGCGCGCTCCCGAAGAAATGGTTCCGGCTGGACGGGGAGCAGTTCCTGAATATAACGGGCGCGGGCCGTTATACGGCGCTGATCGACCTGGGCCGGCTCGGGCTGGAGGAAAAGGACGCTTTGCAGAACATTATGGTGGACGCCGTCGGCTACAGCATCCGACTGCACACGATGCAGATCGTGATGGCAAAGCAGGTTTCCGATTCCGGGGAGTATTACACGGTCGGCGATACGCTGTATAAGCAGACCAGGGTCGCCGCTTCCCAGACCGAGCTGGGGCTCCCCGCCCACCTGTCCGGCAGCGGTTCCTATACGATGCAGGGGTCTTCCGCCGGTTGGCCGGTCTATGCGGCGGGGACCTATCTGGCGGTGTCGGTTGACGTGGCGTATACGGACGACGACCACTTTGTGTTCGACCGATGGGACCTCCGGCTGGGAGACGCCGGTCAGGTCACGGTAAATCTGCTTGACGTGCTGGAGATCGACGGCCCCGGACATTACGAGGCGCTGCTGGACCTGACCCAATACGGAGCGGGCGCTTCGACGAAATGGTTTGGAACCAATCTGGGGATGGCCTACGGCACGATCGACATCCGGCAGTTTGAGTTAGTGAAGGCGCAGGCGGTGGAAAGCCATGCGGTCCGCTTTCTGGACAGCTTCGGCAGGGAGTACGCCGTCCGCCGAACGGCGGACGGGACGGCCGCCCAGCCGCCGGAGCCTCCCGTCCGGGCAGGCTATACCTTCACCGGCTGGAAAGAGGATTTCAGTAAGGTAACGGCGGATATGGACGTAACGCCGGAATACGCGCCGGACGACGCGCGGGAGACCTATTCCCTGAAGGTGACGAACGGCTCGTTCAGCAACGGCTATACCGAGTATACCTATGCCCAGTCGGACATCTGTACGGTGAAAGCGCTGAACGCGCCGGGAAGCGGCGAGACGGTTGCCTGGGTCGTTAAAAATGGGGAGACCGAAAGCGTGATCGGCTACGGGGAGAGCTTTACCTTCCGCGTGACCGGCCCGCTGGAGCTGGAGGCCCGGACGGTCTCCGCGGCGGAAACGGCCTGCGTCGCTTACTGCGATCCCTATACCGAGGTAATCGCGGAAGGGGAAAAAAGCCGGACGCTTCGGATTCCCGTGATCTGCCTCCCGCCGGAGGGCTGTACCTTGACGCGGTTCGGAACGGTGAGCGTGCAGGGGCTGGCGCTGAACGAGGGCGAGGAGCTGACCGCGGATACCCTGGGGGCCGTCGTGCTGGAGGGAGACGCCCGCAATGGCAGCGGCCAGTGGTACCGCGTGATGGAATGCGGGAACGTCTACTATTTCGTCATGCGCGCCTTTATGGAATACACCGACGCCGCCGGCGAGTCCCATCGGGTATATGGGGATACCGTCCGCTACGGTGAGGAACAGCCGTATGTCAATCTGGAGCTGCGCGAAGGGGACGAGATCGGCGTCTGGTGGTGGCATCCAGTCGATATGCAGAAGGTTAAAAACAAGAAATACCTCAATTTCCTGCAGAAAAACGGGGTCACGACTATCTACGGCGGCTTCTCCTTCACCGACCGGGAAACCTCCGCCGCCTTTATCGAGGAGGCGAATAAGCGGGGGATGGCGGTCATGGCGCTGAGCGGCGATTCCTCCTGGGTCGCCGGGGCGCGGGGAGCGATGGAGAAGACCATTCAGCAGTGTCTGGATTATAACGAATGGGCCAAGGCGAACGGCCGGGGCTTGCTGGCGGGTGTGCATCTGGATCTGGAACCGGCCAACGCCACACAGGAAACCTGGAAAATCTATGCCGAGGAAGTAAAGCTCGGCTACGAAAAAACCAGAAATACCGGCCTGCGGTTTGAGATGTGCACCAGCGCCCATTTGGACGACCTGACCGCGGAGGGATACTCCAAAGAGAATACACCGGTGGATTACAGCGGTATGTGGCTGCACGAATGGGTGCAGCAGTATTCGGACGGGGTGGTGCTGATGTCCTATGGCGATTCGGCCGACGACGCCCACCAGATGTCCGCAAACGAGCTGGCCTGCGCCGAAAAGAAGGGCAAGGGCGCTCTGCTGGTTTCCGGACAGGAGACTGGGCCGGAGGCCACCCACGTCACCTATTATGACGACAGCAAGGACTACCTGTACCAGGAAGTCCGGAAATTGTATGAGCTGAATGTGGCGGCCTGTCCGACGGCCTCCACCGGCGTGGCGTTCCATAACGTACAGACCTGGTACAGCCTGGAATGAATGTCCAACGGCTCGGCAATCGGAGGGGAAAAGCGCGTATGAACGACAGAAACGACAGAAGCGGCGCAAGCGATCCGTTTTTCAGGCAGGCCGCCGACTATGCAAGAAAGCGTCAGTTTATCAGGCCGGGGGAGGAGACGGGGGCCGCCCTGCCCGGAAATGCCTGGTTCCTTTCGGATACCGAAATCCTTGCCCTTCCCCGGGACGAGGGGGAAAGCCGCTACGTCTATAACCAGGGCGGCCTGAATCTCTGGGCGTATGCTTCGGGGCACCTGTACTGCAACGACGGGATGCTGACTATCCTTTTCCGCAGCGAGGAGGGGCAGGAGCCCCGACTGGCGTGGTTCGCCGGGATGGAGAATGCTGGGGAAACAGCGTTTGTTCCCCTCCTGTCCGTTCCGGAGCAGCGGGACGGGGTTCGGCGCTTCACGGTTTTTCATCCGGCCTATGTCACCTATATTACCGAATGGGAGGGGCTTCGATTTTCCATCCGGGTTTTTGTTGCCGGGGAATCGGATTTACGGTTTACCGTCGGGGTCGAAAATACGGGGGAGGAGACCCGGCGCTTTTTCCTTTCGGATTACATGAATCCCTTCCTCCTTCATGCGGTATACGAGAGCGGGGAGGATCGCTGGTTCAAGGAAACCTGGCTGGAGGATGGGACGGAGGGGATACCGCCGGCGCTGCCCTCCTTTGCGCTGCGCTGCAAGGAGAACATCAGCCGGACGGTGCAGCTGAGCAATTACGGCGTGCTGGCGCGTACCCTGTCCCTGAACGGCGGCCGGCTGCTCTCCCATCAGGAAACGACCTCCCGCCGGGAGTATGTGGGCGGCGCCCACGGTAGTCTGCACCGGCCCTACGGCGTCGCCGCGGGGCGATTCCCGGAGGGACGGCGCGTTACCACCTTCACCGATGTAGCGGTATTCGGCGATATCTTACATATGGAGCTTCCCGCGGGCGGAACGGCCCGGCTGGACATGCGGCTGACCTACGCCGTCCACTGCGACGGGGAGGAGCCGTTGAAGGAGTTACTGAGGCAGCCGTTCTCCCCTGCGGAAACCGACGCGCTGCTCCGCCGGAAATGCGAGGCGGAGCGGGCGGCGGGACGGGGGCTTGCCCTGCGGTTTGGGGGCGGGCTTCATACCCCGCTCAGCGGGGAACGGCTGAATCCGTTTTTTACCCACCTGAAAAGGCAGGTAGAGTTCTGCGCCCTGCTCAAGGGATATGCCCAGCAGGGCGGGGGCTCGCTGATCGGAGTGAGGGACGTCATGCAGGCGCTGGAGGCGTACCTGATATGGCAGCCGGCCGCCGCCAGGGAGAAAATTATCGAGGTGCTGGGGTTTACCGACCCTTCCGGACGCTGTCCGCGGCAGTATTCGCTGCCGGCGTATGAGGGCGCGGTTCCGGCGATGGATTTGCGCCCCTTTATCGATCAGGGCGTGTGGGTGATCTCTACCATCGTAAGCTACCTGAAATTTACCGGGGATTTTTCCCTGCTTGGGGAAACCTGCGGCTACTATGAGATCGTGGACGAAGCGGCCCGCCAGGCGAGAAAAAGCGGGGAGGCCGACAGCGTCCTGGAGCATATGCTGCGGATCATGGATTACCTCCTGCAAAACACCGATGAGGAAACAGGATGTACGCGGGTGCTGTTCGGGGACTGGAACGACGCGCTGGACGGGTTGGGGGTCAGCCCTGTCCCCGGGGAGACCTACGGAAACGGCGTGTCGGTTATGGCGGCCGCGCAGGTCTGGCAGAATCTGCAGGAGATGGCCGAGCTGCTTCCCCGGGTGGATGCGGAGCGGTACGCGTCCCTTGTGGAGCGTTACCGCCGGGCGGCCAACCGGCTGGAGGAGGGACTGCGGCAATACGGGATCGTCCGGAAGGGCGAAACGCAAAGGATCGCCCATGGCTGGGGACACGACCGCCAATATTACGTGGGCAGCTTTTGCGATGCGGACGGCTGTTCACGGCGGAGCCTGACCTCCAACGCGTTTTGGGCGCTTAGCGGACTGCTGGGACGGGATTTATCTCTGCGGGAGACGATCCATGAGGACATTCTGCGCCTGGATTCCGTCTATGGCCTGCGGACGTTCGATCCCCCCTTCGGGGAGGACGCGTCCGGCGTGGGACGGATCAACAAGCTGCCGGAAGGCACGGCGGAAAATGGCGCGGTGTACATTCACGCGTCGGTGTTCGGCATCATGGCGCTGTTTCGCTCCGGATACCCGGAGGATGCGTGGCGGCTGCTGGAAAAGGCCCTTCCGTTCACCCACCGACGGCTGTCCCTTTCGCCGTTTGTCATGCCCAATTCCTACGGCTGCAACCCGGAGAAGTTCATTGACGGGGAATCCATGAACGACTGGCAGACCGGGAGCGCCAACGTGGTGCTGAAGCTGCTGGTGCGGTATGTGGTCGGCATTCAGCCCGAATACGACGGCCTGTGGCTCCAGACGGCGGCGTCCTGTCCGTTTGATCGCTTTGAGGCGGCGCTTTCCGTCCGGGGACGGAAGCTCGCCCTGCGGTATGTTCGAACGGGACGAAACGAACGGCGGTATGTGGTGAACGGCGAGGTTGTCCGGGGAAAATGGAACGAGGAAATGCGGAATACGGTGGCCTGGATTCCGAACGCTATGCTTGCCGGCGGTACCGGCGATTCCGTGGAAATACTGGTGGAGGATTAATGGATGAAAAACAGAGGGAACGAAAGGGAACCCGATGAAAAACAGCCGTTGGGAATCTGGTGGTGGCATACCCGGGGAATTCGAGAGCCGGTGGATGGCGTACCGCCCGGAAAAATGCTGGATTTCCTTGAGCATTTCGGCGCGACCGACCTGTTTTTGGGAATGGGCTGCCGGGAGCTTTGCTCCGGGGAAGGGGAGGCGTCCCGGGAGGACATCCGCTGTTTCCTGCGGGACTGCTGGAAACGGGGAATCCGTGTCGCCGCCCTGTGCGGCATGGGCGGACCGGGGACGGACGCCTGGCTGAATCCCCGGAACCAGTACCAGCCGGTGCGCGAACTGATTGACGGCGTGCGGGAATATAACCGCAGCGCGGCGGAGGAGGAACGCTTTTACGGCGTCCATTTGGATATCGAGCCGCACACCCTCCCCGACTGGAAGGAAAGACAGGGGCTCTATCTCCAGCAGACGGCCGATCTGGCGGCGGCTATGCGGCCGCTTTGCGAGGAGGCGGAACTGGAGCTGGAATACGATATCGGCGGTTTTCTGCAGGATGCCGGACAGGTTTCCCTGCCAGACGGGCGGCAAACCGACTTTATCGAGGCGATGAGCCGTTCCTGCCACACGCTTGCCGTTATGGCGTATCGCGTTACGGCGGAGGGACAGATGGATTTCGGGCCCCGGCAGTATCTGCCCTATACCGAAAGGAACGGATGCCGGCTGTTGGTCGGCTGTGAAACGGGCGACCTCGATCCCGAGAACGGAGTGCCGCCCGAGGTGACCTATCGCTCCGTGGGGAAAGCAGCGTTTGAAAGGGAGATGACACGGCTGCGCCGGCTGCTGAAGGAGGGCGGCTTTGCCGGGGCCGGCGTGGCGATTCACCACGCCTACACGCTGTACTCCCTGCTCCATGAGGACACATAAGCCCGTTAGGAGAGGACGGGATCAAATTTTGTTCAGGGGAAAAGAAAGAGGCGGAAACAGAGTATGGCCAGTAGGATTAAATTTGGAACCGGCGGCTACCGGGCGATTATCGGCGAAGGCTTTACGCGGGGGAATGTGGAATTGATCGCCGCCGCAATCGCCGGCATCATGCGACAGGATCATGTGGAGGATTCGCCGGTGGTCATCGGATACGACCGGCGGTTTCTATCGGATATCGCCGCCAAATGGATCAGCGAGGTCTTGGTCGCGGCCGGGATTTCCGTTCGAATGATTGCCGGCGAGTCGCCGACCCCGCTGATTATGTTTTATGTCAAGGAGATCGGCGCGGAATACGGGATCGCCGTTACCGCTAGCCATAACCCTGCCCAGTATAACGGCATAAAGGTGTTTACCCGGGGCGGGCGGGACGCGACCGAGCAGGTGACCGATCGGATCGAACGGGAGATCGAGGAGATCACCCGGGCGCCCCGCCGTATCTGCTTCCAGGCCGCCGTGCAGGAGGGAAGCGTACAGATCGTTTATCCGCACAATGATTATATCGACAGTATCCTCTCGATGATCGACATCGGGAAAATCCGGCAGAGGAATATCCGTGTCCTGCTGGATCCGATGTTCGGGGTCAGCAAAACATCGCTGCAGACCGTCCTGATGACCTGCCGCTGCCAGGTGGAGGTAATCAACGACCGCCATGACGCGCTGTTCGGCGGCCGTCTGCCCTCTCCCAGCGCCAAGACGCTGCAGCGCCTTTCGGAGATGGTGGTGGACGGCCGGTTTGACCTGGGAATCGCGACCGACGGGGATGCGGACCGGATCGGCCTGATTGACGCAAGCGGGCGGTTTATTCACCCAAACGACATCTTGGTGCTGTTGTATTATTACCTGCTCAAATACCGGGGCTGGAAGGGGCCGGCGGTGCGCAATATCTCCACCACCCACCGGCTGGACCGGATCGCCGCGCAGTTTGGAGAAACCTGCTATGAGGTGCCCGTTGGCTTCAAACATATCTCGGAAAAGATGGAAAAGACCGACGCGCTGATCGGCGGGGAAAGCTCCGGCGGTCTGACGGTTCGCGGCCATATCCAGGGAAAGGACGGCATCTATGCGGCGGCGCTGCTGGTAGAGATGCTCTGCGTGATCCAGAAGCCGCTTTCCGAAATACTGGAGGATATCCACCGGGAATTCGGCGGGGCGGTTATGGAGGAATTCGACGCCGGACTGACGGAGGAGCAAAAGGAAAGCCTCCGTAAAACGTTGTTTGAGGACAAAAAGCTTCCCGATTATCCCTATCCGGTGGAAAAGGTATCCTATCTGGACGGCTGTAAGGTCTATTTTCAAAACGGCGGCTGGATTATCTGCCGCTTTTCGGGGACTGAACCGGTGGTTCGCATCTTCTGCGAGATGGAGGATCAGCCGACGGCCGCCGCCGCGATACAGACCATGCGGGATTTTCTGCATATATAACAGGAGGTGAAGCTGGATGGATATCCTGTAGAACTACATAATACCGCAATTCTATACCTGAGCATCCCTATCCCTGTCCCTGAATACGGCAACAGGACACGAAAAGAAAGGATGAAGCACCATGAAAAAACGGCTTCGCACAGCCCTGTCACTGCTATCTCTTTGCGGGATACTGAGTCTTGCTCTTCCCCCGGTAGCGGCGCTGGATACACCGGCAATAACGGATGAATGCTATGTGATGGGGGACAAAACGTATCGGGTAACCAGCGTGGCGGCGGATGAGGCCGCGCTGGGGATGCCTGTCTCATGGAACGGCGTCAGCCCGTATCTCGAGCCCTCGGAAACGGTGGCGGAACGCCCGGTCTACCATACCGGCCTTTACCTGGCGGTGGACATTACGCTGAACCATACCTCGGCGTCTCTGGCTTCCGTCCAGTCTCTTACCGCCCGGTTCGGGGAATTCGGGGAAAACGTCGTCCGTCTGGACACGGCTCTGGGTATCGCCGGGAAGGGAACAGGAACCTATCGGGGCCTGATTGATCCGAAGGCGTACAATATCGCGGACGGGACCGTCTGGTACGGTACCCTGTCGGATATGAGCTATATCACCTTCACCGTAACCCGGTACGCTCTGGTCACAGTAGAGGAGGTTGCAGAAACCTACACGGTGGACGGCGTGAGCTACGCCGTGAACCAGGTGGCGGAGAACGAAGCGGCGCTGGGCTTTTCCAGCCGCGCCGTACACGACGGGGACAGCCCCTATATCGAACCGTCGGTAAAGCCGGCATATATGGACAGCTATTGGCTTTGCTATGACTTCACCATTACGCAGGGGAGCGGCAGTCCCGGCGCGGAGATCGGGGTAACGGCCCGGTTCGGCCCCTTCGGAGAATATACGGTCGCGCTGCATACCCTGCTGGGCAGCCCAAGCGGCCTGTCCGCCGGCCGATACCGCGGAATGGTCAACCTGAGCGCGTATTTCCGGCAGACCGGCCAAAACGTCGCTTCGGGTACGGACTACTACGGCACCCTTCTCTCCCTCGGTGCGCTGTACGGCGGCAGCGTTGTTTTTGATCGGTACGCGCTGGTAACGGCGGACGAGGTGAAGGTCCTTCAGGAGATTTACCGGCAGGGGGACGCCTTCTACCGCATCACCAACCGGGTCGCAGAAGCGGAGGAACTGGGAATGCCGGCCCTGTGGGACGGTTCCAGCCCGTATGCGGAGCCGTCGGTTCCCCCGTCAAGCCGTCCGGCCTATCGGGCGGGCTATTACCTGCTGGTGGATATCAACGTCATTTTTACGAACAACAGCCTTTCTGAGATCAAGGAGATCAGCGCCCGGTTTGGCTCCAGCGGCGAGACCGCCATCCGGGTGGACACGGCGCTGGGGATCACCGGGGCGGGAAGGTACCAGGGGATTATCGACATCGGTTCCTACGGCGTTTCGACGGGCACAACCTGGTACGGCACCTATCTTGACCTTCCGTATGTGCAGATTGAGGTTACCCGGTATGAGCTGGTGGAAGCCGTCGCGGTAGACAGCCATACCGTAACGTTCTACGATGCGGATAATCAGGTGCTGCAGACCGGGCTGGTTGCCGAGGGGGAAGCGGCGGTTCCCCCGGCTGATCCGGTAAAAATCGGCTATCTGTTTACCGGCTGGTCGGCGGATTTCAGCGAGGTGACGGCCGACCTGCAGGTATATCCGCAGTATACGCGGGATTCCGGCGCGCCGAATTACACCGTAACCGCTGTTTCCGCCACGGTCGGGGAGGGCGGCTCGTCGGCGGTTTACCAGCTGGCGGACAGCTGTACGGTTACCGCTTCCTTGACTCCGGAAGCGGGAAAGGTGATCGGGTGGACCATGCAGACCTCATCGGGGTCGGGCATCATCGGCTACGGGAGCGCCTACACCTTTACCGTAACGGGGGATTGCACGCTTACCGCGTCGCTGATGGATGCGGAGATTCCTGCGATTTTTGCGGATTCCACCGTCCAGTCGGCTGGATCGGGGGACGCGGCGGCGCTGTATTTCGGTCTCTATTCCACCCTGCCGGCATCCTGCACGGCGGTGGAATACGGCTTGCTTTGCCTGCCTGGACTGGCTCTGAGCGCCGATGAGGTCATGACCCTTTCCACCAGCGGCGTACAGGTGTGGGAGGCGTCCGCTCCCACCTTCCGACAGCAGTATGTGGCGGTCCGGACCGCCGCCGATTATCTGGCTCTGCGGCCCTACCTGACCTATCGGGATGAAGAGGACGCTCTGCATACGGTTTACGGGAATTCGTTTACCTGTGGGGAGGAGGAAGCGTATCTTCCCTCCTTTATCGACCTGTCCGCCAACAGCCGTCTGGGCGTGTGGTGGTGGGTTGGAAACGATCTGGCCGACCCCAATACCCGGGCTTATCTGAATTTCCTTCAGAAAAACGGCGTGACCGATATCTACGGCGGCTTCGACGCCGGCAGCTATGCCAATACCGCGGCGTTTATTGAGGCGGCGAACGACAGAGGAATGCGGGTGTCGGCGCTGGGCGGCGACAGCTCCTGGGTGGACGCGAATCCGAATGGCTTCGATGCATATCTGGAAGCGTATACAGCGTATCAGGCGTGGGCGGCCGCCAACGGCCGCGGTCAGCTCTACGCCATGCATCTGGATGTGGAGCCCTATGTGCCCAGCGAGGATCGGCGAGTGGAAATCTGGGGCAATTACGCCGACCTGGTGGAAGAGGCCTATACCGCTACCCGTACCGCGGGCGTGCGGTTGGAATGGTGCACCTCCGCCTGGTTGGACGGCTATACCAGCGACGGGCGGGAAATTGTCGCGGACAACGTGGCGCCGGGGACGTACGACATGACCATGGCCGAATGGGTCATGCGGCACAGCGACAGCGTCGTCCTGATGTCCTATCGGGATTCGGCGGCGGTGACATATGAGATTTCCGAAGAGGAAATCGCCCTGGCTTCCCAGATTTCAGGCAGCTTCCTTACCCTGGGGGCGGAAACCGGCCCGGAAAACGACGGAGTAACGTATCAGGAGGAAGGAAAGCAGTACCTGTATCAGCAGCTTTCCCTGCTGTACGATATGGTTGCCGAGGACCTTCCGGGCGGCGCTTTCGGTTTGGCGATCCACAATGTTCAAACCTGGTACGATCTGCCCTGGACGGCGGCCTCCTGATCGCCGCCCCTTCTCTTCCGCGTATCCCTCCGCCGCGTCGCCGGTTGCTTCCTTCCGATCGCCGCCGCGGCCGTGAAAAGAGGCCCTTCCCGCCGCTTTTTCCTGCGGCGGGAAGGGCCTCTGTATTCTTTGGAGGTTCGAGTGAGTTTTCCTATTCCGGTTTGGCGGGTCATGGTTCGCTCTTTTCCCGGTTTCCAAACACGCCGAGGCCATACAGCATCAGGTTTTCCGCCATTTGGGCAATCTCCTGCGCGGAGGCGGTCATTCCATCGTCCAGCCATTTGCGGAGCAGACCGATGCAGCCCGCGCTGGCAAAAGCATAGTAATAATCCACCTGGCGGGGCGTCACGCCCGGATAGTGCTTCAGATAGGTCTCCATGCACCGTTCCCGTCCCATATTGATCAGCCGAAGGAGGAATTCTTTATCCCCATAGTCGCTCAGGGTGACGGTACACAGGTCGGAGTTATCTTTCAGGCACTGGAAAATCTCGGCGCTGATCTGCACCGGATTGAAGGGCTTGCTTTCGTCGTTCAGCAGAGGAGAGAGCGCTTTTTCAAATTCCGCCAGCATCTCGTCCTCGATCTGCCGCAGAAGGTCGAACACGTCGGTATAGTGGGCGTAAAAGGTGCCCCGGTTTACCCCCGCGGTCTCGCAAAGCTCCTTAACGGAGATATTCTGCACCGGCTTCCGCTTCAGCAGGTCCATAAACGCCCGGCGGAGCAGAAGGCGCGTCACGCGGGTGCGGTGATCACGGCGATCCGGGCGATTCTGGTGATCATTTGTAACTTTTTTCATAACACGCGCTCCTTTTCAACAGTTTGTGTCGGTTATGTTGAATATCCTTCATTTCCGCAAAACCTGCTCATTGTTCCGCCTGTATAGGGTAGTATACTATAGGCGTAAGGGCAAATCAACAAACGGACTGTGAACGATTCTAAACGACGGGGAACAGAAAAGGGGCGTTGTCCTATGAAAAAAATATATATCGTTACCGGTGCGGCCGGTCATTTGGGGAGCACGATCCTCCGGAAGCTGGATAGAATTGGCGCTCCGGTGCGCGCTCTCCTGCTTCCGCCGGAGCAGCCGCCGGAGTTCGCCCGGGGAAGGGGCGGCGATATCACCTATGTGCGGGGGGATGTACGGGACGCCGATTCTCTTCGGCCGCTGTTTTCCGGCGGGGAGGAAGGGGAATTCGTCGTGTTCCATACCGCCGGGATCGTGGATATCAGCGGAGAAGTCACGCCTGCCATGAAGGAAGTCAATGTGGGCGGGACGAAAAACGTGATCGCGCTCTGCCGCGAGCAGAAGCACTGTCGGCTGGTGTACGTCAGCTCGGTCCATGCCATTCCGGAGAAGGGGCATCGGCAGGTGCTGGAGGAGGTGCGCCGCTTTTCCCCCGATCAGGTGGTGGGCGGCTACGCCAAGACCAAGGCCGAGGCCACCCAGGCGGTGCTGGACGCGGCCGCCGAGGGGCTGGACGCGGTGGTGGTCCATCCTTCCGGTATCCTGGGGCCGTATGATTCCTCCCGCAACCATCTGGTGCAGATGGTGAGCGATTATCTCCGGGGAAAGCTGCCGGCCTGCGTGAACGGCGGGTATGATTTCGTGGACGTCCGGGATGTGGCGGACGGTTGTCTCGCTGCCGCCGAACGGGGCCGGTCGGGAGAATGCTATATCCTTTCCAACCGGCATTACGAGGTGAAGGATGTGCTCGGGATGGTCCGGGACGTGCAGGGCGGCCGCCGTTTGCCGGTGCTGCCCATGTGGATGGCGCGGGCCGCCGCGCCGTTGATGGCGGGAATCGCCCGCCGAAGAAAACAGCGGCCGCTCTATACCCGTTATTCGCTGTATACGCTGAACAGCAACGACCGTTTTTCCCATGATAAGGCCACCCGAGAGCTGGGGTATCATCCGCGGGATCTGTACCAGACCGTCCGGGACACGGTGGCATGGATGCTCCGTCGTCCCGCCCCCTCGGTTGGATAAACAGGCTGGTAAGGAGAAAGCTGCTGTCCGATCGATTTTTACGCAGGTTATAATTAGAGCGTGAACATGCTCTAAAAAAACAAACGCACCGCCGTATGGCGGTGCGTTTGTTTTCACAGGCAAATGCCTTGATCAGCTTGAATTTATTTCTGGCTGTCTTCCCCGTACAGGTTCAGACGGAACAGACGGCTTTCGTCCTCGGGATCATTGCAGATGACGACGGCTTCGCCGACATTGCCCCAGTCGATCGTGCTGGTCAGCGCAAGCAGCTGAGTCAGCTTGCTTTTGAGGTTGAGAACGTCGCCGTCGGCTGTTTTGAGATACACGTCTCCCTTTGCCGATTCCGCGAATTTCATCAGTTTACCGAAGTCAAAGTTGTGAATGGTCAGACCGTTTGCCATAATCCATCGCTCCTTTCAGCGGGGTATCATTTATGATTATTTATCCACGCTCTTATTATATCCATTGTCCGGGGATTCTTCAACCTGTAAAACGCTGAATTCCAAGAAGAATATTCTTTACTATTCGTCACGATGCACAAACCTGAAGCCTTCTACTATATAACATGCACAAATATTGAGGCGAACCCTTTACGAATCTGGCATAGGAAGGCGAGGCAAAGAAGCCTAGGACTGTTGGAAGAAAAACGGGCCGCCTGGAAGGCTTTTTTCAATTTAACAAAAGGTTCACAAACGGCTCTTGACACTGACCGCGGGGAATGGTAAATTATATGATGTTAGCACTCGAAAAGGAAGAGTGCTAACTCTGAAGAAAAATTAGCAGTTGTCAGCATTTGTCGCGGCCGCGCTTCCCCTCTGGTGCAAGCGGCCGCTCTCCCCGACGCGTTCCGGACGGAACGGATATGGGGGAAATTGAAAGGGATGGAAAGGATGGAACTCGGCGAACGCAAACAGAAAATATTGACCGCCGTGATCGACGCGTATATCCGCACCGGCGAACCGGTCGGGTCCAAAGCGCTGGTGGAAATGCTGGATAACGCCGTCTCCTCCGCGACTATCCGCAATGAAATGGCGGAGCTGTCTTCCATGGGCTATTTGGAACAGCCGCACACCTCGGCCGGCCGGGTGCCGACCGCGAAGGCGTTCCGTCTGTATATCGACCGTCTGATGCGGCGGCAGTCCCTTTCGGACAGCGACCGGAAGGATATTGACAGCCTGCTGTCCAGCGCGGCGGGCGATCCAGAGCGATTGATCGGCGAAGCCTCGCAGGCCCTTGCGGAAGCGACGGGCTGCGCGGCGGTGACCACCACCCCGGCGGGACAGACCGCGTATATCCGGCGGATCGAGGCGCTCCGGGTCTCTTCCCGGTCGGCGGCGCTGCTGCTGATGACCGGGTCGGGCGCGCTGCGTACCCGTATCTGCCGCTTCGATCGGGATGTGGACGACGAAACGCTGGAACGACTGTCCAAGGCGCTGACTGCCGGCTTTGGCGGGACGGAGCTCAGCGACGTTGGACTGCCTCAGGTGCAGAGCCTGATGGCGGCGCTGGGGGAGAACGGCCTGCTCTGTGCGCCGGCGCTGACCGCGTTTTACGAGCTGGTGCAGGAATCGGCGGAGGCCGAGGTCCTGCTGGCCGGGCAGCTTAACCTGCTCCGACATCCAGATTACGATCCCAGCCGGGCCCGCGACCTGCTCGGCTTCCTCGCCCGGAGGGAAATGCTCTCGGGTCTGCTCAGCGCTATTCCCCGCGGACTGCGGGTGGTCCTTGGCAGCGAGAGCGAGCGCCCCGAGCTGGACGGCTCCAGCATCATCGTCACCCGGTATACCCTCGGCGGTCAGCCGGACGGCTCGATCGGCATCATCGGTCCGCTGCGGATGAATTATGCTTCCGCCATCCCCCGTCTGGAATATTTCGCCAAGGCGGTGGGAAAGCTCCTGGATGAGATGATGGACGAGGAAAAGGAATAGGAATAAACAAAAATTAAAAATACGGCGGCGGGCGGCGTCCGCCGCCGATCGACAGAAAAGGGAGGTCCCGGTCAAAGTGGATACCAAAACAGCGGGCGAAACCAGGGAGGCCAGCGAAGAGAGGGAAGAGAGGGAAGAGAGAAAAGTCTGCGAAGTGAAAGAGGAGCAGGCCGCCGAAGAAAAGGGCGGAGGGAAGACCGCCAAGGATGCCAAAAAGGAAAAGGCGGCGAAGCCGAAGAAAAAGGACGAGACCGCCCCTCTCCGGGAGGAGCTTGAGCGACTGCAAAAGGAGCTGGACGCCCAGAAGGACCAATATCAGCGGATGCTGGCGGAATACGCCAACTACAAGCGGCGCACCGAGCAGGAAAAGGAACAGCTCGGCTCCTTCGTCAAGGCGGAAACCCTGAAGGCCCTCCTTCCCGCGCTGGATAATCTGGAGCGGGCGGTAGCCGCTCCTGCGGGGGACGAATATAAGGCCGGTGTGGATATGACCATCCGGCAGCTGCAGGAGCTTCTCGCTTCACAGGGGCTGGAGCCGATCGAGGCGGCGGGCGCCCCCTTTGACCCGGAGGTGCATCATGCCGTGATGCGGGAGGACGCCGACGGTGTGGAGCCGGATACGGTGACCGAGATGTTCCAGAAGGGCTATAAGATCGATGGACGGGTGATCCGGCCGGCGATGGTCAAGGTAGCCAATTAAAGCCGTTAACACAGGGTATACTTTCTTACTATATATTTTATACTATTTCAGAAACGACCCGGCCGGCGGGGAAATCGCCGCCCGCGGCAAATACGGAAAGGAACGATGTATTATGGCAAAGATTATCGGTATCGACCTGGGCACCACCAACTCCTGCGTGGCGGTGATCGAAGGCGGCGAGTCCGTCGTCATCCCCAACGCGGAAGGCGCGCGTACCACTCCTTCGGTGGTCGCGTTTAAAAAGGACGGCGAGCGGATCGTCGGCCGTGTGGCGAAGCAGCAGGCGGTTTCCAACCCGGACCGCACCATTTCCTCCATCAAGCGGGAGATGGGAACCGGCCACACCGTGAAGATCGACGGCAAGGATTACACCCCGCAGGAAATTTCCGCGATGATCCTTTCCAAGCTGAAGGCGGACGCGGAAGCCTACCTCGGCGATAAGGTGACGGAAGCGGTCATCACCGTCCCGGCCTACTTCACCGACGCGCAGCGCCAGACCACCAAGGATGCGGGCAAGATCGCCGGCATGGAGGTCAAGCGGATCATCAACGAGCCGACGGCCGCCGCGCTGGCCTACGGCATCGACAAGGGCAACGACCAGAAGGTCATGGTATACGACCTCGGCGGCGGCACCTTCGACGTGTCCATCATCGAGATGGGCGACGGCGTGCAGGAAGTGCTCGCCACCGCCGGCAACAACCGTCTGGGCGGCGACGATTTCGACCAGAAGATCGTCGACTGGATGGTGGCCGAATTCAAAAAGGAAAACGGCATCGACCTTTCCGCCGACAAGATGGCGGCCCAGCGTCTGCGTGAGGCTGCGGAAAAGGCGAAGATCGAGCTGTCCGGCTCCACCACCAGCACCATCAACCTGCCCTTCATCACCGCGGACGCGACCGGGCCGAAGCATCTCGACCTGACCCTGTCCCGCGCAAAGTTCAACGAGCTGACCGCCTCTCTGGTCGAATCGACGATGGGCCCGGTGAAGCAGGCCCTGAACGATTCCGGCCTGAGCAAGAACGAGATTAACAAGGTGCTGCTGGTCGGCGGCTCCACCCGTATCCCGGCCGTGCAGGACGCGATCAAGGACTTTATGGGTCAGGAGCCCTTCAAGGGCATCAACCCGGATGAATGCGTCGCCATGGGCGCGGCGCTGCAGGGCGGCGTGCTCGGCGGCGAGGTCAAGGGCCTGCTGCTGCTGGACGTCACCCCCCTGTCCCTGGGCGTGGAGACGATGGGCGGCGTGATGACCAAGGTCATCGACCGCAACACCACCATCCCGACCAAGAAAAGCCAGATATTCTCCACCGCGGCGGATAACCAGCCGTCGGTCGAGGTCCATGTGCTGCAGGGCGAACGCGAATTCGCAAAGGACAACAAGACCCTCGGCGTGTTCCATCTGGACGGCATCGCCCCGGCCCGCCGCGGCGTGCCGCAGATCGAGGTTACCTTTGACATCGACGCGAACGGTATTGTGAACGTCAGTGCGAAGGATCTCGGCACTGGCCGCGAGCAAAAGATTACCATCACCTCCAACACCAACATGTCCAAGGAGGACGTGGAGAAGGCGGTCAAGGAAGCTGAGCAGTACGCTGCGGAGGACAAGAAGCGCCGCGAGGACATCGAGGCCCGCAATTCCGCCGACCAGATGGTGTATCAGTGCGAAAAGACGATGGAAGAGCTGGGCGACAAGATCGACGGCGCCGACAAGGCGGACCTGACCGCAAAGCTGGACGCGCTGAAGGAAGCGCTGAAGGGCGAAAGCATTGACGATATCAAGGCGAAGCAGGAAGAGCTGACCAAAAAGTTCTATGAGGTTTCCGAAAAGGTCTACAAGGCCGCCGCGCCGCAGGAGGGCGCTCCGCAGGACGGCGGCGCCGCTCCCGGCCCGGACGCCCCGCAGGACGGGTACTACGACGGCGAAGTAAAATAAACGGAGCTGAAAAAAGAACATGACCGACAGCGTCCACCGCCCGGCCGGGCGGTGGACGCTGCGGACTGTCCGACGGGCGGCGGCCCCCGGACGGGATACATAGAGGAAGCCGGTGCGAGAGCCGGTATTCGACCGCGGAAAGGTTTGAAAAAACGATGGCCGATAAACGCGATTATTACGAGGTGCTGGGGCTGCAGAAGGGCGCCTCGGAGGATGAAATCAAGAAAGCCTACCGCCAGATGGCAAAGAAATACCACCCCGATCTGAATCCGGGAGATAAAGAGGCCGAGTCCCGCTTCAAGGAGGTCAACGAGGCGTACGAGGTACTGTCCGATTCCCAGAAACGGGCGCGATACGACCAGTACGGCCAGGCAGGGGTCGACCCGAACTTCGGCGCGGGCGGCTATCAGGGCTACGGCTTCGATAATATGGATATCGACCTGGGCGATATTTTCTCTTCCTTTTTCGGGGGAGGCGGACGGCGTTCAAACCCGAACGCGCCCCGCCGGGGAAGCGATATTTCCGCGTCGGTCATTATCTCCTTTGAGGAAGCGGCCCGGGGCTGCAAGAAACAGGTGGAAATCCGTGCGGTTAGCGCCTGTGACGAATGCGGCGGTACCGGCGCGGCGAAAGGAACCCAGCCCAAGACCTGCCCGACCTGTAACGGCACCGGGCAGGAGCGCCGCCAGCAGCGCACCCCCTTCGGCGTGGTGCAGACCCAGGCCGCCTGCTCCCGCTGCCATGGACGCGGTACGATCATCGACGCTCCCTGCCGCGCCTGCGACGGTACCGGCCATGTCCGCAAGCCCGCGACAGTGGGAATCAATATCCCGGCGGGCATCGACGACGGGCAGGTCATCAGTATCCGGGGCAAGGGCAACGCCGGCTCGAACGGCGGCCCGGCGGGCGATCTCCAGGTTGCGGTGTCGGTCCGGCCCCATCCGCTGTTTGAGCGGGAGGGCTTTGACGTGTGGTATGAGCTGCCGCTGACCTTTGCACAGGCTGCGCTGGGAGCGGAGGTGTCGGTACCCACGTTGGACGGCAAGGTGAACTACACCATTAAGGAGGGTACCCAGCCCGGCGATACCTTCCGCCTGCGGGGAAAGGGCATTCCTTACCTTAATGGCCGGGGGCGGGGCGATCAGATCGTCAAGGTGACTATCGAGGTGCCGCAGAAGCTCTCGGCCGAGCAGAAAAGGCTCCTCGGCCAGTTCGAAGAGGCCTGTGAGGAAAAGAACTATCCGAAACGCCGCAGCTTTTTTGACAAGATCCGGGACGCGTTTAATTCCTGACCGCTAAATGCGTAATATCCATAAAAGGCCCTCCCCTGACTGGGGAGGGCCTCTTTTGGTACAGAATTCCGTATTTACGCGCCTTTGCAGAGCTCCACGGCCGCGTCGGCCGCAGAGGCGGCGTCCGCGGTGTAGCGGTCGGCGCCGATCTGCTGGCAGAAAGCGTCGGTGACCGGCGCGCCTCCCACCATGATCTTAACCTTGTCCCGGATACCGGCCTTTTCGGCGGCTTCCACGACGTCCTTCATTACCGACATGGTGGTGGTCAGCAGGGCGGAGCAGGCGATGATCCGGCAGTTTTCGTTGATAGCGGTCTCAATGTATTTCTCCGGAGGAACGTCGGTGCCGAGATCGATGACCTCGAGCCCCTTGCCCTCCATCATCATCTTCACCAGATTCTTGCCGATGTCGTGCATGTCGCCCTTGACGGTGCCGAGGCAGACCTTACCGACCGCTTCGTTCCCTTCCTCCGCCAGCAGGGGCTTGAGGAGCGCGGCGCCCATGTTCATGGCGCGGGCGGCCACCAGCACTTCGGGCACGAAAACTTCGTTATTTTTAAATTTTTCACCGATGATATCCATGCCGCTGAGCAGGCCGTCGGACAGGATTTCCTTGGCAGGGATTCCCTCATCGATCGCCTGCTGCACCAGTTCCTTCACGATCTTGGCTTTGCCTTTCTGGAGATTTTCGCTGATTTCGTTCAGAATGCTCATGCGATTCCATCCCTTTCCCGATTGGTCGTCCGTCTTTTCCTGCAGGCTGCTTTTGCCTGCCCTTGGATTCCTTGAATTTGCACGGCGCAACGCCGGTCAGTTTTTTGAACACCTTGGTAAAATAGCTCTGGTCCTCGAATCCGACGGCGTAGGCGATATCCACCAGCCGCAGGCTTCCGTTGAGCAAAAGCTCCTTTCCCTTTTCGATCCGCACCGTATTGAGGTAGGTATTGAAATTGCAGCCCATTTCCTGCTTGAACACCTTGCTGAAGTAGGAGGGAGAAAGGTAGACGGAGGAGGCGACCTCTTCCAGCGTGATCTTCCTGGAATAGTTTTTCCGTACATACTGCATTGTTTTATGGATCACGTCTACATGCTTGACGTCGGCGTAACGAAAGGCCAGATCGGTAAATCGGTTCAGCGCGTCGGTAAGCCAGAAGCAGAGGTCTTCCAGGCTGTCGATCGCGGTAATCTGCTTCAAATAGCGGTGGGTCTGCTCGAACGCGTATTCCGGGTCGCCGCCGCCGTCGATCGCTGCGCGGGAAATCAGTACCAGCAGCTCGTATACCCGGGATTTGATTTTTTCAAATTCTCCGCCCGAGGAGAAAAAGATGTGGCCGAGCAGCTCGTTGAGCAGGCGCTGCGCCTCCGTCTTGTCGGAATTGGTGATGCTTTGCAGCAGGGCGCGCTCTTTCTCCAGCGGATAAGGGGGAGGCGACTGAGGATTTTCCAGCTTGAGCTGGGCGATGTAATCGCTGATTTGTCCCTGGATCGCGTCGGAGCCCTGTGTCTCCAGCATTTTGTTCCCGGCGGCGACATTGTTCAGAAAACCGACCGCCATGAACAGCAGGGAGGACAGGGGACTGACCTGTTCCGGGCTGAGGGAAGGAAGGCGTTCCAGCACGGCGGCCGCACGGGAGAGCGCATCTTCGTCCAGCCGGGCTTTTTCCTTCAGGTCGATATAGATGTAATCGTCCCGTTCCACCATCAGGAAGGGGCCGACCGTCACCTTGGCGAGGCCGACGCTTTCCCCCATGATGGGGGAAACGAAGCAGGTGAGCCCCATCGGGCAGAAGTAGATATATTTTCCGCCGAACCGTTCGGCCTGCCGCATCCCGTACTGGTGGGCGTCCCGGCAGGCCCGCTTGGCGTCGTCCGGTCCGCGGGCGATGCCGCACAGCTCGCAGGAGGCGCAGCCGTAGCCGTTTTCGTGCAGTACGTTTCCTTCCAGATCGGACACCGTGCAGGGCAGGCCGGTGGAACCGGCGAATGCGTCGGCGCATTCGATCGCCAGCTTCAGATTAAACCGGGCAATCGCGTCGTTGAATTCGGACATAAAGCCGCTCCTTCCTACAGGGATTCGGAAAGACGAAGGGAGGACGATATCCGGCGGCCATAGAGGCCAACCGTCCCCCGCGCCCCGAAACCGTCTCTTCGCGCCGGTTCCGTCCGCCGCCCGAAAAGGGCGGAACGGGTGGAAAGGGTGGAAATTGCAGGAGCAGACCGCGCAGGCAAGCGAGCAAGCGAAAAAACGCGGCTGACCGCCGCTTCTCCTGCATTATAACATCCGGCGGACGGGTTTCCTTGTAATTTCAAGCATCTTTTTGTACAATTTCGTGGTGTTACCGAAAGGCGCGGTCGTCCTTTCTTACGCATATTATAACGAAAGCAGGGGGGAATCACAATTCTTTTCTTTTTCCAGCGGCTCCTTTTCCGGTGAGATATGCGTAGAGGAAAAGCGTCCCTTTCCAGCGTAAAATTCTACAAAAATCCATGAGAAAACACAAGCCATTTCTCTGGGTATACCGTATAATGACATTAAGGAGAAATGTGTAGGGATTTCTCGAAAGCGCCGCCGGAAAGCGTCGGCATAGAACCCGGCCGGGCGGCGCTATAGGCAAACCGGCATAGTCGGAACGGATGGGACGCCCGAAGCGGGGGAGACGCTGGGCGGGTAAGAGAAAGTGGAAGGGATGGAAAATCCATGATTTCGGAAAAGGAAATGACCGAGATACTCCGGCGGCACGGCGCGTTCAGGTCGGCGGTGCTGGAGGTGGCGGACATGCCGTTTCGCCGGGAGTTCCGGGCCGCGTGCGAGGCGAACTCCTGTGGAAAATACGGCAGATGCTGGACCTGTCCGCCCGACGTAGGGGATATCGACGTGCTGATTGCCCGGGCGAAGGGGTATGAAAAATGCCTGCTTTTCCAGACGGTATCCGATATCGAGGATTCCTTTGACATCGAAGGGATGCTGGTGGCGGGCGCACGGCACAATCGGATTACCCGGACAGCGGGAGCCGAGCTGCTGCCCCGGCTTCCGGCGGATTCGCTCCTGCTCTCGGCCGGAGGCTGCCGGATGTGCGAACGGTGTGCGAAGGAGGACGACCAGCCCTGCCGGTATCCGGAGCAGGCGCTCGCTTCGCTGGAGGCGTACGGCATCCCGGTATCCGAGGCGGCGGCCATGGGCGGCATGAAGTACATTAACGGCCCGAATACCGTGACCTATTTTAGCGCGATTTTTTATAACGGAGGGAAACGCGCGTGACGGACGGGATGAATGGAACAGCAAAGACGGCGGCCATTACCATCGAGTCGGGCGGAACGACCCGGACCGTGCCGTTTGACGGCCCGATCCGGATTACGAACCTTCTCGGCCTGCACCGGGTCCCGCTGGACCTGCCCTGCGGGGGGCGGGGAACCTGCCGCCAGTGCCGGGTGACGGCCCGGGGGACGCTGTCTCCTCTGACGCAGGCGGAACGGGAAGGCCTGACCGAAGCGGAGCGGGAAGACGGCGTCCGCCTGGCCTGCCTGACCACGGTGGAGGGAGAGGCCTGGATTTCCGTGCCGGAAGATGCCGCGATGGCGGTGATCGAAGAGGGCGGGGAGACGCCAGCGTATCCGCTGAACCCGCCCGCCGCCGGGTATGGCGCGGCGGTGGATATCGGCACCACCACGCTGGTGGTCCAGCTCTATCGGCTGGGGGAACGGGAACCGCTCGGCGCGCTCTGCCGGAAGAATCCCCAGTCCGCCTTCGGAGCGGATGTGATCTCCCGCATCGGCAGGGCGGTGGAAGGCGAAGGGGAGGCGCTGGCCCGGTCGGTATCCCGGGCGGCGGACGGGCTGCTCCGCGCCCTGTGCGCCCGCTGCGGCGTGGATCCGGCGGCGGTCGGTTCGGCCGTCGTGACCGGGAACACGGCGATGCTGTATCTGCTGGCCCGCGAATCGCCCGAACCGCTCTCCCATTCCCCCTTTACGCTGACCCGGCCGTTCGGGGAGACGCTTCCGGCCTCGTCGCTGGGGCTGGCCTGCCTGGGAGAAACGCCGGTTTTCCTGCCCCGCTGTATGTCGGCCTTCGTGGGGGCGGATATAACCTGCGCGGTGTTGGCGGGCGGGATGCTTTCCCGGCCCGGCGTTACCCTGCTCGCGGACATTGGCACCAATGGAGAAATGGCCCTGCATGTGGACGGCGCGCTTCTCTGCTGCTCCACCGCCGCCGGCCCCGCCTTTGAGGGGGCGGGTGTCCGCATGGGGGTGAACGCCGTACGGGGCGCGGTGGACGGGGTATCCCTGCGGGATGGGGAGATTGTCTGCTCCACGATCGGGGACGCGGAGCCGGTGGGGCTCTGCGGCTCGGGCCTGATCGACGCGGTCGCCGTGCTGCTGGAGGCCGGTGTGGTGGACGAGACCGGCGCCATCCAGGAGGAAGGCCATCCTTTTACGGAGCGGGTGACCGAGCTGGACGGCGAGCTTGCGGTGCGGCTGACCGGGCCGGAAAACGGCGGCGTAGCCGTCCTTCTCACGCAGGAGGATATCCGGCAGGTGCAGTTGGCGAAAAGCGCGATCTGCGCCGGGATGAAAACCCTGCTCGCTCACGCCGGGCTGACGGCGGAGCGGGTGGACCGCCTGCTGATCGCGGGCGGCTTCGGTCGGCATATCCGGCTGGAAAACGCCGGTGCGATTGGTCTGATCCCGCCGGAGCTCTGCGAAAAGGCGTGTGCGATTGGAAACGCCGCCGTCACCGGGGCGGGGATGCTTTTGCAGAACCGCGCGTTTCCGGAAGAGACCGCCGCCTTTGCCCGCCGGGCCGTGACAGTGGAGCTTGTGGCCAATCCGCGGTTTATGGAATATTATGTAGAGGGTATGCTGTTTGAATAAAGGCCGCCGAAGGGATGGGCTTGGCGGCGGATATACCCAATCAGGCCTCCCCGGTACTCCGGGGAGGCCTGATTTTCGTCCATTGGAAAACGCAGTGCGTTGGTGCGGGTGGAGAAAAGTAGCTCTACAGCCTTTCCCCCATAAACCGTTCCGGCCGTTTGCCGAAATTGCTTTCTTCTACGGCCGCCAGAATCTCTTCCTTTCTCGCGTCCGCGTCCGGCAGGTCGCAGACCACGTCGTTTAAATCGTACGGCCCGTTGCGAAAATGGCCGACCACAGCGCCGCGGAATTCGCCGTCGATCAGCAGATACTGCAGCGGCTCGTGGTCGTAATCGAGGGCTTCGTACAGCGGGCGGAACCGTTCCTTCAGGACGGGCTCGCTGGATTTATAGAGAAAATCGTTGCGGTGGACAGCGTATACGAAGCGCGGCGGCTCAGGGGCGTAACTCTTCAGCAGTTCCGCGTCGGACGGGAGCAGGAAGCCCTCCTCCGTTTCGGTCAGCGCACCCTCGCTGGCCAGTTCCGCGGCGGCGGCCCGTATTTCCTTTTCCGGCAGATGATAAAACGCTTTGGCCATGGCCGTATCGAACAGAACCTGCCGGCGGGCGAAGCGGAGCAGGAGGGTTTTCAGGGCTTCCCGCCGCGTATAGCGTTCGAGCTCGACCGCCGGGAACATTTCGGAAAACAGATACCAGCCACGGTCCCATTCCCCGTCGTACTGATCCTCGTAGACCAGAAACGCTTCCTGCAGCCGGTGCAGCGCCGGGGTAATCGCCTTGACCAGCAGACCGGTTTCCTCTTTGATCCGCTGGATGTTCAGCGGCCCTTCCCGCTCGATCAGTTCCAGGATGCGAAGCTGCGTCTCGTTTGGGCTCGTCAGCGGCTTGCGGTAAAGGGCGGCGAACAGCTCCCAGTCCTCGGGAACGATCCAGCCGAGGTTGCCGCCCGCGAACCGCCCCTTCACCAGCTCCCGCTTCGCCTGCCGTCCGCGGTTGAATTCAATGTCGTCGAAATCCGCCCGAAAGGTGAGGGACGGCGGGTCGCCGAAGCCGTTCCAGTAAACGTTCTGTCCCGGCTGCATGTCGCGGTAGAGCTCCCGGTATTCCTCTTCGTTGGCCCGGCGGGTCAGAAACTGGCGTTCCATCCGCAGGGCGGTGATTGCCGACTGGTTCATGATAACCTCCATTCTTTTCTGAAGCCTGAAGTTTGAACGGTTTCGGCGAAGCCGAAATTCCTCAGGAAAATACAGCTTTTGCGATCTTGGTATCATCCTTTTATTGGCGGCGTGTCGTGTGATCCCGGATTCCGCCTGGCTGCCTTTTATTCTCCCTCCCGATCACCACTTGATTGTGGTTCCCTAATATCCTTCCCGGAGGTCCACCCGGTGGGTGAGCGGAGCGCCTTCGGCGTAGGCGCGCAGATTGTCGGCGGCGATGCGGAAAATCCGCTCCACCGTTCCGGCGGCATGATGCCCGCCTGAGACGTGCGGTGTAATCAGCAGGTTGGGCGCCTGCCAGAGCGGGTGCTCCGGCGGCAGGGGCTCCGGATCAGTGACATCCAGCCCCGCACCGCCCAGGCGGCCGGTCTGCAGGCTGGCGGCCAGCGCGTCGGAATCCACCGCGTCCCCCCGCCCCGCGTTCAGCAGGACGGCGCCCGGCTTCATCCGTTCCATCCGTTCCCGATGGAACAGGCCGCGGGTCTTTGGGGTGGAGGGAAGACTGAGGAGCACCGTGTCCGCCTGCGGCAGCAGCTCGTCCAGCCGGTCGAGGGTGTACAGCCCGGCGAGATATTCCGGCGCTTCGCCGGGGGTGCGCTTCACCCCGCGGACGCTCGCCCCCAGCGCATGGGCGCGGCGGGCGAATTCCCGGCCGATATCCCCCAGCCCGACCACGAGTACGGCGGAGCCCTCTACCGTCCGCACCGTTCCCTCGTCCCGCCAGAGGGCCGCCTTCCGGTTTTCTTCATAAACGGGCAGCCGCTTGTACAGGCAAAGGAGCATGGCCAGCATATGCTCTGCGATAGCGGGGCCGTAGGCCCCCGCCGCGTTGCAGAGCATGGCGCGGGAGGGGAGGACGTCTCCCAGATAGGGATTGACTCCGGCGGTCTCCAGCTGCAGCAACCGCAAAGCTTCCGCTCCCCGCAGCCAGGCGGGCGGCGGATTCCCGACGATCACCTCCGCCTCTCTGACCGCCTCCTCCGTCGGGGCGGCGTCGAAGGTGAAAGCGGCCCCGGGGACGGACCGGCGAAGCAGCGCGCGCTGCTCCTCGGAGCCTTCCAGCAGCACCAGAATTTTCAAAAGGGATTCCTCCATTCCTGTGACGCCGTCCTATGGGATTGCGTTGACCGACCGATCTGACGCCATGGAAATAATATACGAATCGTATATTATTTCACGGATATTCTTGCGGTATTTTTGGATGGGCTTTTTTCTTTTCGGACTTGTCCGGCTCACCAACCGTCAATCCCGCCCTTTTGGAGCGCGCCGGTCAGACGGTCGGCCAGGGGGCCATATTCCGCCGAAAGGGCGGCGAGCCGTTCCTTGGTCTGCTGGCGGTGGGTATTGCCGTCGGCGGGGCAGCGGGATTTGACCACCGGCAGCGCCGCTTTCCGCACGGCGGCGGCGATATCCTCCTCGGAAAGGAAGATCAGGGGACGAATCATCCACAGCCCCCGGCGGGACAGGTAGGATTTCGGAGAAAAGCAGGCGACCGTCCCGCCCGCGAACAGGTTCATCAGCAGGGTCTCGGCCGCATCGTCCTGATGATGGCCAAGAGCGACGACATTACAGCCCGCTTCCACCGCCAGCCGGTGCAGCCCTCCCCGCCGCATCCGGGCGCAAAGACTGCAGGGGTTCGGCTCCTTCCGCTGCTCAAAGACCACTTCCCACAGCCGTGTACGGCGGATGACATGGGGAATTTCCAGCTGGTCGCACAGGGCGGTCAGCGCGGAATAGTCGGTTTCCTCCCCGCCAAAGCAAGGGTCAAGGGTGAGGGCGGTGAGGGAAAAGGGCGCGGGATAAAAGCGACGGAGACGGGCGAGCAGGGCAAGCAGCAGGACGCTGTCTTTCCCGCCGGATACCCCGACCGCGATATGGTCGCCGGGCCGGATCATTTCATAGCGCTGGACCGCCGCGCGCGTCGGCGCGAGCAGCTCCTGCAGCGGATCGGACATAATGGACGCCCCCTATTTTCCGGTTTCCCAGTTCTTTAAATTCCTCCTAATTATATAGGAAAACCCATCCCTTCGCAATGCGGAACTACAGAAATCAAAAATGAAATGATAAGCGAGATACTGAGCAATATCGCATAATAAAGAGAGAAAACGAGAGAGAAGGGGCTGTAAATTAAAAAATCCGGGTTTTGCCTGTTGACAGCCGGATTTCGGATGTGGTATGATCAGGACCGCGTGAAAAACACAGGAGGAAGCCATGTGTGAAAGCGTGAAAGGCGTGGAAAGGCCTGAAAGCATAAAAGCGCCAGATTTTATAGAATTTAGGGAATACAGGAGGTAAAGCGATGTCCACCTACATGGCAAAAGCGGGCGAAGTTACCCGCAAGTGGTATATCCTCGACGCCGCCGGCAAGCCCCTGGGCCGCGTCGCCGCCCAGGCCGCCGCTCTGCTGCGCGGCAAGCACAAGCCTACGTTCACCCCGCATGTGGATTGCGGCGATCATGTGATCATCATCAACTGCGCCAAAGCGGTGCTGACCGGGAACAAGCTGGAGCAGAAGAAATGGTACCGTCACTCCGGCTGGATCGGCGGCCTGAAGGAAGTCAAGTACGCCACCCTGATGGCGCAGCGCCCGGAAAAGGCGATGGAGCTTGCCGTGACCGGCATGATCCCGAGCAACACCATCGGCCGCGCTGCGTGCACCCGCCTTCGCGTTTATGCCGGCGCCGAGCATGCTCACGCCGCGCAGAAGCCCGAAGTATACGAGTTTTAAGGAAGGAGGCTGCTTAAGATGGATTACAATACCAGACCCTATTTTTACGGCACCGGCAGAAGAAAGAGTTCGGTGGCCCGTGTCCGCCTGTATGCCGGCACCGGCTCCATTACCATTAACGGCCGCGAGATCGACGACTATTTCGGCCTCGAGACCCTGAAGCTGATCGTCCGTCAGCCTCTGAACCTTACCGGCACCACCGAGAAGTTCGACATCGAGTGCCGTGTCGCCGGCGGCGGCGTGACCGGCCAGGCCGGCGCAATCCGCCACGGTATTGCCCGCGCCTTGCTGCAGTATAACGGCGAGGAGCTTCGCCCGGCGCTGAAGAAGGCCGGCTTCCTGACCCGCGACCCCAGAATGAAGGAACGCAAGAAGTACGGCCTCAAAGCCGCTCGTCGCGCACCTCAGTTCTCCAAGCGCTGATCGGACGCAAATTCACAACTCAAAAGCTCAAAAACCCCGGAAAATCGGCATTTTCCGGGGTTTTCTTAT
>CAUGOD010000013.1 GCA_959601025.1 uncultured Oscillospiraceae bacterium | reverse complement strand
CGGGGAAGGCGGGGGAGGTGGAGCCGAACAGAGCCATCGCCGCCTTGGCCTCCGCCCGTTCGGAAAAAGGCCGTCCGTCCGTTCCCCTCCCGATGTGGAGCATGGCGCCCCCGGTAAGCGCCGGCAGGGTCTTGTGGGCGGAATCCGCGGTCATCGCCGCCCCCAGAGCGAGGGGATGGAGACCGAACGCCCCCAGATGGCTCCCGTGGGCGTTGTCCACCAGCAGGGGGACTTCCGCCCTCCGGCAGACCGCCGCGATGGCCGGAATATCCGCCAGCCGTCCGTAATAATCCGGGCTGGTAATATATACAGCGCGTATATCCTTGCTTTTTGTCAACTTATCGGCAATATCTGCGGCGGCCGGGCGGCCGTCCTCCGCCGGCCAGACCCATTCGGGCGAAAGCCCCAGCAGGGCGGCCGCGTGGAGGGCGGAACGATGGGCGTTCCGGGCAAACAGCACCCGGCTTCCGGTCCCCGCCCCGAGGAGCAGCATGGCCTGAATGCAGAGGGTGCATCCCCCCGCGCTGAACAAGGTTTCCGCCGCGCCGAAGGCTTTGGCGGCCAGTCTTTCCGCCTGCTCAATCACGTCCCCGCCGTCGTAGAGACTGCCGGTTTCGGGCAGCTCGGTCAGGTCGAACGCCAGCCCCTCCAGCGCACCGAGCAGGCCGGCCCGGCCCTTATGGCCGGGGGTGTGAAAGGAAGCGCGCCCCTTGGCGGCATATGCCCGAAGGGCATCCGCCAGCGGCGCGCCAGTGTTATACATATTCCCGGCGGGCGAACGCGCTGATCCCCACCGGATCGACTTCAAAGGAAACGATGTCGCCGGGCGCGCAGTCCGCGTCGGTTACGTCCACCGTCAGGGAGGTCAGCCCCACCCGGCCGATGATCGGCAGGCGCCGGCCATTGATCTCGCAGGTCAGCTTCCGCCGGAACAGGCCGCGCCGTCCCGGTTCCTCCGGGAAAAGACCGTCCGCCAGCCCGACCGGCGCCACCGCTACTCGGGTGGCCTTCTTTACCTTATACCGGCCGTCGTCCCCGACAGTGCTGCCGGCGGTCAGCCATTTGATGTCACATACCTCGGAAACGGCGCGGCCCACCTTCTTCAGGCCGCCGCGGCCGTTTCGTTCTCTCCGTGCACCGCGCGGGGGCTGTCCCCGCCCGAAGAGCTCCGCCCCCACCCGCACGGCGGAAAGCCGCATGTCCGGACAGAGGGCGAGCTGGTTTACATCCGCCATATGGGCGAAGCCGGGGGCAAGGCCTTCCCGTCCGATCGCCGCCATCACCCGGGTAAAATCCTTCACATGCTGTTCCCGGCGGGAGCTTTTTTCCGCGCTGCCGGAGGGGAGAATGGTGAACACGCCGGTCAGCTCGAGGTTGCCGAGATGTTTTACCGTCTGGGCGGCCTTGGCCGCGTCCTGCGGGGAAAAGCCGAAGCGGCCCATGCCGAAGTCAAAGCAAAGCTGGATGCGGGCCCGGCGGTGGAGCTTCCGGCTCAGGGAGCTGAGCAGCACGGCGCTGTCGTTCGAGCCGACCGCCGCGACCAGATCATTTTCCAGGATGGTGCGGATGTCCTCCTCCCCGGAATAAGGGGTGAGCAGCAGGATGTCGATCCCCCGCACCGCGCCGGCGATCCGCACCGCTTCCTCCAGGCGGGAGACCGCGATGGTCTGAATCCCCTCGTTCGCCAGCAGCTGGGCGACGGCCGCGTCCCCCAGGCCGTAGGCGTTCGCCTCCAGCACCGGGATCATCGGGGTCTTGCCCACCTGCTTTTGCAGGGCGCGGGCGTTCTGCAGGATGCGTTCGGTCTGAACCAACAGGGTAATCATGAGGACGACCTCCTTCCAGTGTTCTCTGTAACGGCTGGTTTCTGTCTTGATTCTACTACAAAGAGAGATGCCGAATGGAAAAACGGCGGCGGCGCGAAACGGCGGGAAGCACCTTTGCCCGGCAACCGTTTGTGCCGCCCAGCCAGGTGCTATACCGGCCTTTCCGGCGGCACAACCGAAAATGCCTGACGGCATTTTCCCTCCGTTGCTACTATACCATGGCCGCCCAGCCAGGTGCTATACCGGCCTTTCCGGCGGCACAACCGGAAAATGCCTGGCGGCATTTTCCAACGGTATTATTATATCTTTATTCCGAAGGCCCGTCAATCAGCGACAGATTTCGAAGGGGAACCTTTTTACCCCGCCAGCCGTAGGCCTTTCCTTCGAGCTCAGCCAGCGAGGCGGGGGTGAGCCGCGGCTCATACCGCCCGCCGAAGCAGGGGTGGGGGGCTATCCGGACGTTCCGGTTCAGCGGGCAGGACTCCTGACAGGCGTCGCAGCCCCAGGCCACGCCATTTTCCCGCAGGAGGCGCGCCTCCTCCTCGGTCAGCTCTCCCTTTTTCTGGGAGAGGGCGGACAGGCAGGTTGCTCGCCCGCTGTTCGGGCCGCCCAGGCAGTCGCCCGGGCAGGCCGCCGCGCATTTTCCGCAGCGGGGGCAGGCAGGCGGCTCCCCGGGTACGGCGGAAGGACCGAGCGCCAGCCCGGTTACGATGGCGCCGATAAACACCCACGACCCATATTCCGGATGAATCAGCAGGCCGTGCTCCCCCACCACGCCCAGGCCGGCCAGCGCGGCGGCCCGTACCTCCGGAATGGGGGAATTGTCGATAAAGGATAAAAACCGTTCGCCGGGAAAGGCAGAGGACAGCCGCCCGGCGGCTTCCTCCAGTACTGGCCCAGCGGCGGTATGATAGTCCGGCACCCGCGCATAGCGGGACAGGTTGCTCCGTCCGCCGCCGGCCGGGTCGGGGAAGCAGTAGGGGAACAGCGTGGCGATCACGGTCCGGGGCGGGGCTTCCGGCGGGAAGGATTCCCGCAGCCGGGTCAGGCCCCGGCAGGGCAGAAGCTGCTTTTCCAGCGCCGGGAAGGGACAAAAGCCGTGCAAAGGCAGGCCGGCGTCCAACAGAATCCCGGACGCCTTTGCGGTCTTGTCGGCGGCTTCGATGATATCGGCCACGAGTCACCCTCCCTTTTTCGCCGTGTCAAAAGAAAACGCAAGCGACTCAAAGCTCCCATTTTCTTTTCCTGGCTACCATTATAACACAGGTCTTATTTGGAGAAAAGAAAACCCGTGCATTTCTTCTGTCTATATGGTATAATATCGTTCAGGAGAAATACCGGCAGGTATTTCTCAATTGCGCCGCCGGCAAAGGTCGGCAGAGCATCCGGCCGGGCGTCGCTGTGGTGTAATGGAACCGGCAAGGCCGGTCCCACTGAAAAAGGTAGTCGGTAAGGAGAAATTTACCGAAACAGTGCATCCTTCGCCGCGAATCCGGGCGAGGGATGCGTTAAGCGGGGCCTTATGGCCTTTTATAGATTTTTACCGGATAACGGAGAAATGAGGTTCCTATGGCGGAAATAATCGGCGTACGCTTTAAAAGCATGAGCAAGGTGTACTTTTTTGACCCGGCCGGGCATACCCTGGAACGGGGCAGCATGGTGGTGGTAGAAACCGCCCGCGGGATGGAATGTGGCGAGGTAGTCACGGAAAACCGCGAGGTAGAGGAAACCGAGATCGTCAAGCCCCTGAAAAAGGTAATCCGGCCCGCAACGGCGGAGGATATCCGCCGGTCGAAGGAAAACGCAGAGAAGGAAGCGAAGGCCTTCGCGATCTGTCAGGAAAAGATCGCCGCCCATAAGTTGGATATGAAGCTGACCCGGGTGGAATATACCTTCGACAATTCCAAGATTTTGTTTTATTTCACCGCGGACGGTCGGGTGGATTTCCGGGAGCTGGTCAAGGACCTGGCCTCGGTGTTCCGAACCCGGATCGAACTGCGGCAGATCGGCGTGCGGGACGAGGCGAAAATGCTCGGCGGGCTGGGTATCTGCGGCCGCCCCTTTTGCTGCTCCCAGTTTTTGAACGACTTCCAGCCGGTCTCTATCAAAATGGCGAAGGAACAGGGGCTGTCCCTCAATCCCACCAAGATATCCGGCGCGTGCGGACGGCTGATGTGCTGTCTGAAGTACGAGCAGGACGCGTATGAATCCCTGCTGAAGATCACGCCGAAGGCCGGCGCGGTCGTGACCACTAAGGAGGGGAAGGGCGTTGTGACCGAGGTCAGCCTTCTCACCGGTATGCTGAAGGTGCGGCTGGATAAATCCCCGGATTCCCCGCCTGTTTCGGTAAACCTGCGGGATGTGAAGGTGGTTCGGGACAGCCGGATTAAGGTGGAGAAGAAGGAGCAGGAAGAGCTCGGCCAGCTCGAAAAGTAAAACGGCGGTTTTCGCGCCGTCGAACCATCCGGCATGAGGCGATCCGGGCGGGCTGCATCCCACCATTTCCCGGCTGGAAATCCTGTTTTTTTCAGCAAAACCCGTTGATTTTTTACATCTTTGTGTTATGATAAGAACGAACATACAAAGGAGGTGCTGTTTAAATGGCTTATAAAATCAGCGACGAGTGCATCGCCTGCGGCGCTTGCGAGGCGGAGTGCCCCGTTTCCGCGATTTCCGAGGGTGACGGCAAGTACGAGATCAATCCTGACGTCTGCACCGAATGCGGCAGCTGCGCGGATGTGTGTCCCGTTGGCGCTCCTCAGGCGGAATAAGTTCTGCACTAACCCGTTGCCGGGCGACCTTCGGGCCGTCCGGCAACGTCTTTTTATAACCGGAATTTTGGCGGGAAGGATGCAAGACGGTGGGGGAGAGCAGAGAAAGCAAAGAAAGAAGAGAGGGACGGCCCGCCGTTCCGTCGGATCGCTCCAGCCTGTCAAAAAAGGTTCGGAGGGAGGGGGAGGTGTGGAGGGGGAACCGTCAGGGTTCCCCACTCCGCGCAACAATCACCCGCCCGCAGGCGACAGAAGGGGGGGATTCCCCCACTTCTGCTTCAGCTTGTCAAAGGAGTCAGGCGACGCCCGACTCCTTTGACAAGCTGGGACGGCCCGCCGTTCCGGCGGACCGTCCGTGGGAATCGCTGGGCGGCGGGATCGGGGTGGAGCTTTCCGCCGACTGCCGTTTCGGCGCGGACGCGCTGCTGCTCGCCCGCTTCTCCTGTCCGCTGTCCGCCGGCTCCTCCCGGCGGCCGGAACGGCGGGCGGTGGATTTGGGGACGGGCTGCGGTATCCTTCCTCTGCTGTGGTGCCGGGATAATCCGGGGGTACGGGTGGAAGCGCTGGAAATTCAGCCGGAAGCGGCGGAGATGGCCCGCCGTTCGGCCGAGCGCAGCGGCCTGTCCGACCGCATTCGGGTCATTACCGGCGACCTGCGCCGCTGGCGGAAGCTGCTGGAGCCCGGCGTCATGGATCTCGCGGCGATGAATCCGCCCTATTTCCGGGAAGGGTCCGGCGGAGCCAGCCTTTCTCCGGCGGCGCGGATTGCCCGGCATGAGGAATCCTCGCCCCTGCATCCCGGCTGTACTCTCGCTGACGCCGCGGAGGCCGCGGCCGGGCTTCTCCGGCCGGGAGGACGCTTTTGTCTTTGCCATCGGCCGGAACGGCTTGCCGACGTGCTGGCCGTCCTCCGGGCCGCCGGGCTGGAGCCCAAACGTCTCCGTTTCGTACAGGCTGGGGCGGAAACCGCCCCCTGGCTTTTTCTCTGCGAGGGAAAAAAGGGCGGTCGTCCGGGCCTTGCCGTGGAGCCGACGTTGATTGAGCACCACGGTTAAGAGGGCGGATAATACAAAAAGTAATATATATCTATAAATATACAAATTAAAATCCGGATAAGAATGGAGGGCTCGCGTGGAAAAGAAAAACGACAGGGCGGACACAGCGGGCAGGCTGACGCTGGTAGGGACGCCGATCGGAAACCTGTCCGACCTGTCCCCCCGCGCGGTGGAAGCACTGAAAGCCTGCGATTTTATCGCGGCGGAGGATACCCGGGTCACGCTGACTCTGCTCAATCATTTCGGTATCAAAAAACCGCTGGTGAGTTATTTTGAACACAATAAACGGGAACGGGGCGAGCAAATCTGCGCCCGGCTGGAAGCGGGCGAACACTGCGCGCTGGTGACCGACGCGGGGATGCCCGCGATTTCCGATCCGGGGGAGGATCTGGTCGCGCTCTGCCATGAACGGGGAATTCCGGTGGGGGTCGCGCCGGGACCGAGCGCGGTGATCACGGCCCTTGCCGTCGCGGGGATGCCGACTGGCCGCTTTACCTTCGAGGGGTTCCTCAGCATGAACAGGCGGGGACGGCGGGAACACCTGGAATCCCTGCGGGGGGAGTCCCGCACCATGGTGTTTTACGAAGCGCCTCATAAGCTCCCCTCCACGCTGGAGGATATGCTCGCCGTATTCGGCGACCGCCCCCTTGCCATCGTGCGGGAGCTGACCAAAATCCACGAGGAGGTCATCCGCACCACGCTGGGGCAGGCGGCCCGGCGTTTCCGGGAGGAGGCTCCGCGGGGAGAGATCGTGCTGGTGATTGCGGGGGCGGCTCCCGCCCCGAAGGAGACGGCGACCCCCGAACAGGCGGCGGAGATGGCCGCCCGGTATATGGAGGAGGGCGTATCCGCCTCCGACGCGGCAAAGCGAGCCGCCGCCGAAACGGGAGTGAAAAAAGGAGAAATCTATCGGTTGATCGCGCGGTGAGAAAAACCGCTTGCGGGCCATAAATTGTGGCCCGCAAGCGGTTTTTTCCGTCTGAGCGTTTCCTCCCAAAGCTCTATCGGACAAGTAGGGCTGATAACGCTGTCTCCTTTGCCCGGGATGAAAAGGGAATAATCCGGCTGTGTCGTCTGCCCTGGATTCTGACGCCGGGTCATTCGGCTGGGCGGTGCGATTCATAGGGGTATTTCCGTATTCTGTTATTCAGTCAAAAAACGTTGTTTCACCTCCGTTGTCCTCCAGCGCCGCGCGCAGCACCGGCAGCACCGCCTCCGCCATCCGCAGAAAGCCCAGGTCGTTGGGATGGCAGCCGTCCACGGTGCAGCAGTCCCGATGATCTGTCCCGAACAGGAAGGCGCCGTCGAGAAAATAGACCCGCCGGTCTCCCCGATTCACGGCCCGCTGGTAGGTACGCAGGATGACGTCCCGCCGCCGTGCGCTTTCTATTTCGTCGTTATCCACGTTAGGCTTGGACAGCAGAAGGATTGGCAGGGCGGGATGTCGTTCCCGGATCGTGCGGAAAAACGGCTCATGCGTCGCTTCGAGCGCTTCGGCGTTGGCGGCATTATAGTCGTAGTCCAGCACCAGGGCGGACATGTCCAGCCCGGCGATATACGCTGCCATTTCCGGTTCGCCTTTGGCGTTCCCGGTGAAGCCCAGGTTGAGCATGTCCGCGTTCAGCTCCCGGCAGACGATCGCCGGGTAGGCGTTCCCCGGCCGCGAGGCGCAGCCGCCCTGGGTAATGGAGGAGCCGTAAAATACAACCGGCGACGGAAAGCGGAAGGGAGAGGGCGGCTTCAGCCGGCTGTCCGGCGGCAGGCCGACGGCCACTTCCTGCACGCCGTTATACAGCGGGAAATTCAGCAGGACGTCCCGTTCTTCCCGTCCGGGCAGGAACGCTTCGCCGGATACCTCCCGCCGCCCGTTCTCCGGCATAAACACCTTGCGGAAGGAAAGCGGTCCTCCAGCCGGGCCGGCAAACAGGTCGAAGCCGGCGGAGCCGCTCCGCGGCATGTGGGACATATCGTCCGTATACCGGATGACCGCCTTGAGAGCGATATAGTCGGCATCGGTGCGAAAGCGGAGACGTACGCCCGCTGTGCATTCCGAGATGCATTGAACGGCATAGGGAAGGGGAACGGCGTCCGTTTTGGAGATACGGTAAAAATTGGCCGGATCCGCCGCGCCGCTAACCGCTATGCCGGACGCCTCCCGGCTAAGCCAGAGAAGGCCGTCTCGGCTGATATTACCAAAGCTGAAATTCTGATCCAGTTCCCGGATATCCACGGTAATCATCCTTTCCAATCGTTGCGCGGGAGGGAAGTCTTATGGTATAATGTCGTTAGGCGCCGCCGGATAAGGCTGGCAGAGAATCCGGTCGGGCGGCGTTACGGTATGCAGACGTTTAGGAGAAATGCGAGAGCATTTCTCAAAAGCGCCGCCGGATAAGGCTGGCAGAGAATCCGGTCGGGCGGCGTTATGGTATACAGACGTTAGGGAGAAATGCGACAGCATTTCTCGATTGCGCCGCCGGAAAAGGTTGGCAGAGAAGCAGGCTGGGCGGCGTTACGGTATGCAGACGTTTAGGAGAAATGCCAACGGCATTTCTCAATTGCGCCGCCGGAGAGCGTTGGCATAGCGCCCGGCTGGGCGGCGCTATCGCCTCCCCAAAAGAAAGGAGGGAACGGTATTGGAATATGTCATTACCACCCTGCGGGAAGCGGTATCCGTACAGCAGATCATCACCCTGTATTTTTTTGAGGTGGACCGGAATTTTCAATTTGACGGCGAATCCCATGATTTCTGGGAGCTCAATTATGTTGATTCCGGGGAGCTCCTGTGCTTTATCGACGGGGAATATCAGCCGCTTCGACAGGGGGATATTATTTTTTATCCTCCGAACCAGTTTCATACCCACCACTGCAACGGACAGGAACCCGCGAATCTGATTGTCCTCACCTTTATCTGTCATTCCGAGGCGTTGAACACGCTGGGGAACCGTATTCTCCACCTGAACGACCAGCAGGCCGGCTGTCTCAGCAATATCATTACCGAGGCGCAGAACGCGTTTTCCAGTCCCCTGAACATTTACATCTCCTGCGAGCTGATCCGCAGGAACGAGCAGACCTTTGCCGCGGAGCAGCTGATTCGGCTGAATCTGGAATTTTTACTGATCGACCTTCTGCGGAGCAACACCTTTCCCTCTCCGGTGGGGCTCCGCACCACGATCAAGACCCTGTCGGACAACGATAAGGTGGACCGTATCATTGCTTTCCTGAACGACAATCTGTATAAGCGGATATCGCTTCAGGATGTGTGCGACTACACGACCCTGAGCGCGACCAATGTGAAGACGATTTTTAAACGGGTTACCGGACGGCCCATTATGAGCTATTATACCGACCTGAAGATCGCGGAGGCCAAACGGCTGCTCCGCAAGGGCTTTTATCCTGTTACCGAGGTCGCGGACATGCTGGCGTACACGTCCGTGCAGTATTTTTCCAAGCAGTTCCGAAAGGAGACCGGAATGACCCCGACCGAATACGCCGCCTCCGTGAAGGCAAGGGCCGGGTTCCGATGAGGAGTCCGGCGGCCGGGGCGTTACCGGCAGGAGAAATTCCGCACGGTTTCCGCCAGAGCATCCAGATTTTCCAGCGGAACTTCCGGTTCTACAAGATGGGTGGGCGCCAGAATAAGGCGCCCTTCTTTTTTTGCCAGCTCCAGCATTTCCAGCGCTTTTGCCCGCACGTCGTCCGGCGTGCCGAAGGGCATGGTCGTCTGGGTGCCGATCGTTCCCCACAGGGCGACCCGGTCATGATAGGCGCGATAGATTTCGACCGGGTTCATGCATTCGGGCTGGATGGGGTTCAGGATGTCCATTCCGCAGTCCAGCAGCTCCGGCAGGATGGCGCGGATATCCCCGTCGGAATGGTAATAGCACAAAACCTGCGGATTGGCCTCCTTGGTCATCCGGATCATCCGCTTCAGCCGGGGCTGGAGGTATTTCCGCCACATCGCCGGGGAGATCATCATCCCGTTCTGCGTCCCGACGTCGTCGCCGAAAACCACCACGTCCACGCCGGCCCGGGCCAGGCGGACGGACACCTGTTCCTTGCAGTCCCCGATCCGGTCCAGGCAGGCGAAGGCCATTTCCTCGTCGTCGTAGAAATCCATCAGCATCTGCTCCATGCCCCGGAGATACCACGCCGGTTCAAACACGTCGATGTTGATGCTTCCGAGGACGATCTTGTCCTGCGCCTTCAGCGCGGCGATTTCCGCCGCCGTATTCTCCCAGCGGTAATCCGCCAGCACGTCCGGCAGGGGGAAAGCGCGCACCTGCTCCGGCGTTTCAAAATCCTCCATACAGGAGACATAATGGGTAAAATGCTCCGTGCCCCCGTAGCGGTGACCGTCTCCCCATTCGCCGATATAATCCACCGGCTTTCCCTGAAAATAGGGCGTATAGTCCACCGGATGGGCCGAACCGGCCGGTCCCGCGTAGGCGAAGGGGATGTGGTAATACTCCCGGTAATCCTCCACGCCCCGTTCCTTCCGAAGCCGTTCGATCAGCTGGTCGCACAGGGTCAGGAACAGAGGAATGCGGTCAAAATCCCGGCCTGCCATGACCCGGAAAAAGTTTTCCCGATTGCTCAGCATGAAAATTCTCCCTTCATCTCATCCTTTCATCCCGGCATACGGCGGGTATCCTGTGGGCGCTTCCGCGCTCTCCGGACAGTGCCGTTCGGGCCGTTTGGGAATGGGCGGAATCAGCTTAGCACACACGGAAGGAAATGTACAAGCCTTTTTCCTTTCCGGCGCAGACGAAAGACGGCCCGCCGCCTGAGCAGGGCCGTCTTTCGCCGGTTTAACCCGCCGCGCGTTATCCCGCGCTCTTCAGAATCCGGGCCTCGTCGGCCGGGATGGTTACCTGAAGATTCCCGTTTCCGTCCGCGGTGAAGGTCTGGCCGTAGCCGACCTCCCGCAGCTTGACGCCGCCCTGGCCCAGCGGAATGGTCACGGTTTTCTCGCTCTTGGTGGTGTTGATCAGCACCACGCTGTCCGTAAAGGTCCGGTACACCACGCCGTCCAGGGTTTTCGAATCGTACGAGGCGTTGAAGGCGGTTTCAAACGCTCCGATATCCGGCGCTGAACCGCGGAAAGCAAAGCCCGCGTCTACGCCCGCGTTGACGGCGGCGCCGTCCCGCTTCAGATCGTAATCCCCCGTCGGCTGCCACATAAAGCCGGGCGCTTTGCCGGATACGTCCTTTTCCCCGGCGCAGCCGCTGTCGCCGATTTCGGTTTCATCGAACAGATTGCCGCCGAACTGCGCGCCGGCGCTTCCGTCGGCAAATGCCTGCGCGAAATGGCTGAACACGTTGTTTTTGACCACGTCCGTCGTCTTCGGGGAGGCCAGACGGATCGCCGCGGCGGCCTTTCCCCCGGCGGCCAGCGCGCCGTCAAAGGTGTTGTTCGCCAGCACGGCGTCTCCCGACTCCTCCACCAGTACGGCGACCGGCGCGTACAGGTCGCTGCCGAGCACGTTGTGATGGAATTTCGTCCCCTTGCCGCGGATGGTGACTGCCGATTCCGCCGCCAGTTTGTTTTCCGCGTTGTAGAAGGCTGTGTCGCTGAACACGCAGTTCCGGACGTGGTTGCCTTCCCCGTTGATCTGCATCAGGCTCTTGACGCCGGCTTCGCTTCCCTGGAAACAGAAACCGTCCCAGATCATATAGCTGCCGTTCAGCCGGAAGGGAACGCTCTCGCCGGCCGCTGTGCGGATTGTCACGTCGCCGTCGGCGACGTAAGTAATGGGAGCGTCCGCCGTACCGGAGCAGTTGTAGTTGGTTTCGTTGGGTACGCTGTACTGGCCGGCCGCGACCACCACCGTGTCCCCGGGCTTCAGCAGTTTTTTGGCGTCGCCGTAGTTCAGGCTTCTCCACGGCTTGTCGGCGCTTTTGCCGTCGTTGTCGTTGCTTCCATAGGGAGCGACGTAATACACGGTTCCTTCGCCGGTCTTTTTCAGCGTCAGGTTGTTCGCATAGCCGCTGGCCGGTCGTTCCGCCGTTTCATAGCCTTCGCGGCTGAGCCGGACGGTCGTCTGGCCCGCCGGAAGGGTGATCGAGAAGCAGCCGTTGTCGTCGGTGACGGTTTTCTGGCCGCCCGCTTCCACTGTGACGCCGGACAGCCGGGCGCCGCTCGCCTCGTCCGATACGCTGCCGTAGAAAACGCCGAAGCTGCCCGCCGGCCCGGTTTTGACGCTGTACAGCTCCTTTACCAGCTCCCGATCCATCGAAGAACGGTAGAGCGAATAGTAATCGCTCCAGCAGAGGTCGTACATCCGGCAGTAGGCAATGGTGTATACCGCCGCCTCCAGCGCCAGATCCCTGCTCATCTTCTCATAGCTGTAGGAGAGCAGCAGTTCCACCTTGCCGTTGGCGATCCCGGGAGCAAGCCGCTTTGCCGCTTTTTCCAGCATGGACCAGGAGGTCCATTTTTTGGTGTTGGAATCGTAGATGGCGTGCTCCCACATGAGTGCGTCGGTCAGAGGCCAGAGCTTTTCGGCGGTGCTGGGGTCGGATTTGTCCGCCAGCGGCATGCCGCCGTTCAATACCACATAATTCTGAGGATTTTTCTTTTTGACATACTCATAGATGTCCTTCAGGGTGCTGCCGAAATAGTTTTCGGTGTTCGTCCCGGACAGGGTATGCTGATGCTTCGTCGAATAGCAGGTGTTGTAAGCCTTCGCAATGGAGGCGTAGGGGGCGCGGATATCATCAAAGAACATCCCCGTTGCGCCAAAGGACATGGCCTTGTCGATGTAGTCGTGAGCCCAAGGGAAAGTGACGTCCGGGCAGTTATGGCACACGACATACAGGTCGTTGCGGCCGGGTTCGATATAGTCCGACTGCACCGGGTTCCCGTCGGCGTCCATCACCGCGATATCCTCATTGGTGAACACATGGTACGGGTCGAAATAAGAGGCGGTGCGTATCTCCTGATCGGTGTAAATGCTGTTGAACGCAGCGTTCCACGGTGCGCCCAGTATGAACGAAAAGTAAGGGGACCACTCCCGCAGTTCCTCCTCCTCGGTCATGCCGCTTATGCTGTATTCCGAATACATCTCGCTGTCCCGCATCCATTTCGGCGCGGGGCGGCCGTATTCGGAAAGCTCTGTCGCCGCAGTCGCCGGTTTTTCCGGAGCCGCGGGAATCCGCACGGGCGGGTTGGGTTTTTCCTCAGAAAATTCCACATCCGTGCCGGCGCTTCCGCCGGACGAAGAAGACTGACTGGACACGACGCTTTTCCCTCCATTACATCCGGCCGCGGACAGCCCCAGCACGGCGCAGCAGAGCAGGGCGACCGCCCGCCGCAGCAAATGATTTATCCTCAAAGTCAAGTTCTCCTTTCCCCATTCCTCAGCCGGCGGCGTTCAGCACCTTGTCAATCTCCGCCTGCAGCACGGGCGCGTATTGCTCCAGCGTCGTTCCCACCGGCTTGCCGGCGCGCAGGTCGTCGGTGATCCCGAAGAACTGGGTGGAAAAATCGCCGTACGCGGTGGTCAGGGAGATCACGGCCTTCTGGTCGAGCATGCTTTTGATCATGCCGAACTGTTCGTCGTCCAGATGCTTCATCGCGGCGCCAGCCATTACGTTCTGGTAGCCGGCAGCCAGGTATTCCTCGATAAAGGCTGCGCCGCCCTTCGGATTGGCGGTATCCTTGGCCAGGCCAAAGCCGGTGTTCGCTACGTAGTTAATCTGCTCGCCCGCGTCCGGGCCCGCCGGGAAGGGGACGATGCCGATCTCGTCGTTAAAGCCCTCGGCCAGCAGGCGGCTGATCTGCCAGTCGGCTCCCTCAAACACCATGGCCACCTTCCGGTCGCGGAAGCCCTCATACCAGTCCCAGTGCTCCTTCTGGATGGAGTGGTCGGTGTAGAACATATCCTGGAACAGCTGCAGGCCCTTGGCAACCTTGGAATCGGTGATGTTCAGGAGCGGATACCCATCCTCCATCTTGATCAGGTCGGTGCCGTTGGCCGTCAGGAAGATATCGTCCCGCCAGGTGGCGAAGCCGTAGACGTCGTTCACCCCGTCGCTGTCGGTGTCCTCGGACATATCCAGTGCGGTCTGGCGGAAGGTCTCCCAGTTCCAGTTTCCTTCCTTGTACAGCTCATCCGGCGCGGTGACGGCCGCCTTTTTGAACATGGTACGGTTGAAGAAGATGGCGTACGGCGCGGAGAAGGTGGTCAGGGCGTAATGCTTGTTATTGAAGCTATAAATGCCGTTGTTGCTCTCCTGATGGTAGACCTTGTTTTCCAGATCGGTCAGCCCGTCGATCGGATCCAGCAGCCCCTTGACCGCGAAGGTCGGCATGTCGCTGTAGACGACGGAGACCACGTCGGGCGAATCGCCGGACTGGATTAACTGGGCCAGTCGGGTAATCCGCACGTCCCACGAGCAGGTGATAATTTCCACCTTCCCGCCGTATTTTTCCTCATATTTGGCGATTCGCTCTTTGCTGTCGTCCGTCGGTTCATAGGGCAGGAACAGCTTGACGTTCGGGTTTTCCAGCTCCCGCTTTTCAAAGCCGATTTCCGCGGGGTCGACATTTTCCGAGCCGCTGACCAGCGGACGGTCGCCGTAATCCTTGCCAGTGCTGGAGTTCCCGGCGGAGGAGCTTTCACCGCCTCCGCTGCCGCCGCATCCGCTCAGGGCCGAGGCGGCCAGAAGAAGACAGCACAGTGCGCTGAACAGTCGGAATCGTTTTTTCATCGGTTGACACTCCTTTTCCTCACGGCCTGGATGTCGATCCTTCCGCCCCCGGCCGCACAGGAGGCGGAAGGACTGCAGGGAGCCGTTTATCCGACGATTCCCGTGCGCTCGATGCTTTCGGTAAAGGTCTTTTGGGTAAACAGGAACAGGATCAGCATGGGCAGGATGGAAAGCAGCGCGCCCGCCTGAACCCGTACCTGCGTAATAACCGGGTCATCCCCGCCCGCGTCGTTGAGCCGAAAGACGACGATGCGCAGGTCGGACAGGGCCACCGACAGGGTACGGTTGTTCGGGGAGAGGATGCTGGCGGTATAGGCGTCGTTCCAGTGCCAGACCAGCGAAAACATGAACACCGTCACCATCACCATTACGGCGTTGGGAAGCATCACCCGCAGATACGTCTGGAGCGGATTGCAGCCGTCAATCAGCGCCGCGCTTTCCAGGTCGGAGGGAAGGCCGCGGTAGAACTGGCGATAGATAAAGATGAAGAGGCCGGACCGCAGCCCCATGCCGAACAAGCCCTGTATCCAGAACGCCATCGGCGTGTCCAGCAGGTTTACCGGCCCGATGAACAGGGAGGCGATCGGAACGTGAAAGAAGCGCATGGTCATATACAGGGTGTTGATGATCGCCTGCGGCGGTACAATAATGGTAAAGATCACCAGCAGGAACAGGGCTTCCCGCCCTTTGAAGCGGAACCGCGCGAAGCCGTAGCCCACCAGCGAGCATACAATGGTCTGCAGCAGGGCGTTTCCCACGCTGATCAGCAGCGTGTTTTTCAGCGCTTCCGGGTAATGGATGACGTCGATCAGCGTCCGGATATGCTCCAGCGTGAAATGCCGGGTGATCCAGACCACCGACGGATTCCACATATCCTCCCGGCTCCGGAAGGCGCTGGTAAACATAAACAGCAGCGGATATACCAGCAGAAAACAGATGCCGAACAGGATGGCAAACCGGCAAAGCGGCCAGATCACTTTTTTTACCGCCCGGTCCTTCAGCCGGTTCCATTCGGGGACCGCCGTTTTATTCTTCGTCAAAACAACCGCACCTCCCGTGTCTTGATGCTCCGGGTTTATTTCTCCTGGTAAAAGGCGCGGCGGGACGTAAAGAAAAGAACCGCGGCCGTCAGGAGAAAAATCAGCAGGAAGTACGCCATGGACAGGGCGGAAGCCGTTCCATAGCTCATGGCGCTGAACAGCTCGTTCACCTTCTGCATCACCGGGTTATCGTAAAAGGTAAAGGAATCAATGATGGAATAGACCGTGTTGAGAATGATATAGGGGGTCAGCAGGGGGAAGGTGATCTTCCAGAAGGTCTGCCACGGGGTGGCTCCCTCCACCGCGCTCACCTCATACAGCGAGCGGGGCACCGCCTGCAGGCCCGCCAGGAAGAGAAGAATCTGCACGCCCGCCTTCCAGACGATGTCCATGATGCTGTCCACGAATCCGGTTACCATGGTCACCAGCTGGTTCCCCAGCCCCATATCGTTCAGCACCTGCTCCAGCGCCGAGCTTTGAAAGATTGTTCCCGGCTCCGACATCATGGATTGGGCGAAGAGGTCTTCCTTGAACACCATCAACAGGATGCCGGAGGAGACGATGATCGGCAGGGCGAAAAGCGCCCGTACCACGGCCCGGCCATGAAATTTCTGGTTCAGCAGAATGCCGGCGAACAGGGAGAACACCAGCACCAGCAGCACGCTGCCGATGGAGGAGCCAAGGTTCTCCAGGATCATCCGCCCGTTGTCCGGGTCCCGGAAGAAGACCTCCCGGATATTTTCCAGCCCGGTAAAGACAAAATCCACGCCCTGTGAGCTGACGGTGACTTTTCCAAACATATAGGTGACGGTGTTGAAAAAGGGGAGGAGGAAAAAGACCGTCACCCCAATCAGCCAGGGGGAAATGAAGAGCACGCCGGTCAGCCCCTGCCGGAAGGAGAGGGTTAGCCGCCGGCCGCCGGATTTTTCTTTTTTCGCAGAATTTACTGTCTTCATTCCCCGTTACCTCCCGCCGGACGGCGAAGATAGGACAGCGGCTCCACCGTGTCCCCGCCGGCTGTAAACGGCTTTTCGCCGTAATTGACCAGGATTTCCTCCCCGTTGTCGTAGACGACCGCCGCCACGGTTTCCGTCAGCATCCGGTGCTCCAGGACGGCCGCGCTTTCGAGGCCGTCCAGCGCCTCCTCCAGTCTTGCCTGCCAGGCGGCTGCGGAATCCTTCCACAGCTCGTACCGCGCACCGTAGAGGGTATTCAGCTGGGTGTCCCGCACCACGTCGTAGGAGGAACCGATGAAGGAGAATTTGAGGCTGCTCCCGGTTTCCACCGCTTTCAGGAACACTTTCTCCGGGCTGCCGGAAAGGTTCAGCGAAGGGGTGGACAGGGTGACCAGTCCCCGCAGCGCCAGCTGGACGAAGGGGACCGACTCGTCGAAGAAGTCGTATTCGCTGCTGGCGAGTGGGATATCCGCCGCCACCCGCAGATAGGGAAGCGCATACCAGGCGGGATTTTCCGCATAAAGCCCCCGGGTTTCGGACGCCTGCTCCAGCAGTCCCGCCATCACCTGGGCGGTATTCTCCGGACTGGAATACTCTTTGCCGTAATCGGCGTAGGGATACTGGCTGACGGAGCCAAGAGACAGGCCGCTTACGCTGTCCGGCAGGGCGGACTCCAGACGATCCAGCACGTCGGGAAGAAGGTGAGGCGCCAGCAGGGAGCCGACCGGCAGGGCGGTGTTCTGTTCATTGGTGCTCCGGCGGTAGCTGTAGACCTGGATCGGCTTGTTGGTAATCTGGCTTGCCGCGTGGAACATGCTGTTGAATCGCAGTGTTCCATCGGTGAACCGCGCCGCTTCCGCCTCCAGATACAGCTCCACGCCGTGTTCCCCGGCGTAGGAAAGCAGGGATTCCAGCCCCTGTTTTCCGCCGGCGGAGGAAGCGGGACGATAGCGATACCGGACGCTTCCGCCCGCAGCCCCGTCCTTGTCCCAGCCAAGCAGCCGCAGGGCGACCGGCGTATTTTCAAAGTCCTTCAGGATAGCGGCGGTTTCCTCAAAACTGGTGACGACCGCCGATTTTTCGTGGGGAATGCCGAGCGTATATCCCAGCTTCCTCACGCTGTTGTATACGTCCAGCACCAGCTTCGGTTGGGCGGCTTCCAGCGGCTCCATACCGAGAGCGCGGAGCGTTTCTCCCAGCTGCCGGGCCATAGCGGTGTAGCCGGTTGACTCCGAGGTGAGGAAGCCGTATTCCACCACCGGGTCCACATCAGAAGCCGTGGAGCGGGAGATCATATTGAAGCTCTTCTCCGCCCAGGTCCGGCTCAGGATGCTGGTGGAGCGGGAGGCGCGGTAGGTGAAGGAGAACCAGGCGTTGTTATAGCTGCAGTTCACTCCGCCCGGAACGGCGTTGAGGGTGGCCAGCGCCGCGCCGGAGGACGCCGCCGCGAGAAAGCCGGCTTCCTTTCTATCTCCGGCCGGTTCCTCGTCCGCTTCGTAATGCATCCCGAAAACCGGGAGCATGATCGGTTCGCCCCGCCGGGTACGAAACCGTTCGCTTTCATAGTCGTCGTTGCTGTAAACCGGCTTGGAATAGACGCCGAAGGCGGTTTTTCCGTTGTTGAACCGCAGCAGGGCGCCCGAACCGTCCGGGAGCAGCATATACCCCTGCTCCTCCGGCCCGGCCGCGCCGAAATAGGGCAGGAGGCTGACGTCCATCAGCCGGTAATCGGCGTTTTCCTCCTGTACCTCTCCGAAAAGGAGCTGCACCCGCAGGCCGTTTTCGCTCAGGGTGACGGCCAGCGGAACGGCGATTCCCAGCTTCTCAAAGCGGTAATCCAGAATCACGCCGTTCGTTGTCCGGGAAACGGTCAGCCCGCCTTCTCCCACACAATCCACCGAGGAGTTATAGGACTCGACCGTTCCCTTGGCGTCCGCCGCGGTGATCAGCAGCTGCGAACTCATGTTGGTTCGGGTAACCCCTTTGGCCAATGGGTCCTCCCGCGGATTCTCCGGGTTGCTCCGGTAGACGCGGCCGGTCTGCCGGTCCTCCACCAGCAGACTGCCGTCCGAGGGATTGCACAGAAGCGTGAGCCGGCTGTTGGCCGCCGCTTCCACATAGGCCTTTCCCGCAAGAGCCTCTCCCCGGGAAAGGGATGTTGGCTTTTCCGCAGCCGGGTTGCCCGCTCCATCGGCCGCCCCGGAGGACAGCCCAAGGAGGGGAACCATAAAAAGAAGCGCCGCCGCGCCGGCCAACCGCCGAAGGAGCGTTTGCCGTTTTATCGGAGGGAACGCGTGCTGTTTCATCCTCTTTTCCTTCCTTTCCCAGACGCTATGTAAGCCGCATATAGCTGATTTCGTCGATGATTGTGGAGAAGAACGCGCCGATCTGGTTATACAGTCCCCAGACCAGAAGGGCGATGAAGGCCATCAACAGCATTCCCACACCGGTGAAGAGTACGGACAGCACCGCCTGCTTCCCGTCGTATTCGTGGATCAGTTTCATGCCGGCGAGCAGAAGCAGGGCCGACCAGGCGATCCCGCCCCACACCAAAACGGTCAGGAGTCCGCCCTCGCCGATGGAAAGAAAGTGGCTCAGCAGGGTCTTGAGCACTACGGCGGCCAGCGCCGGAATCAACGCCACGCTGGAAACACCGAAGATTTCCCACACCGCGCCGTTCCCGTTGAACAAGGTGCAGACCAGCCGGTTGGAGACCACAAAGGCGAGAAACACCACCACGGTGGAGGCAAAGACCAGCCGGATGTCCAGGTCCTCCAGCTTGTTAGGGTTGAAAATAAAGCCGGTAGCCTGCCGGGAGAGCACCGCCGTGCCGAACAGACAGAGGACGAGCGCCGCCGACAGGATCATGACGCCCCGGCGCGGGGCGCTCAGAAGGGCGGCGTAGCCGTCCGTCGGATGCAGCAGCGTATGGCGGCACCGCCTGAGTAGGGAAGCGTCCCGCAGGTTTACCTCCCTCCTCGGCCCTTTGAAGAAGCGGGCGTACAGAAAGCCGAGGAGCAGCAGGACGGCCGCGCCGGCCATCACCGGCGCCACCAGGAACGTGGTTCGGGTCTTGCGGTATTCTTCATACGCCTGGGAATATCCCTCCCGGTCCTGCCCCTTTTGGAAATAGGCCATGGCTTCGCCGTAATTTTCCGCTCCCATAAGGGCCTTCCCGATGCCGACATAGGCGGTTTCAAAATTGCCGTTCTGCCGCATCACCTGGTTCCACAGCTCCACCGATTCGGTATATTTCCCCTCCTGATACAGGGCGGACGCTTCCAGCAGGGCCGCGCCGTATTCCGTCGGCGAAAAGCGGGTGATGGAATCCTTATACGGATCGAGCACATACAGGCGGCTGCCGATGCACTCCAGCGCGGAGGGGGTGCGGAAGGTTCCCGAAAACCGCCCCGTATCGCCGAAGACCGTCAGAAGCGTGCCGTCGCTGCTGTAGAGGAATACGCGTCCCCGCTGGGCGTCCAGCGCCGCGATGATCTGGTCGTTCATGGTCAGGATGTCCACAAACGCGGTGTCCTGGTGTTCGTTCTTGATCCAAACGTCCTCCAGGTCGCCGTAGTTTTCCACTGGCAGGATATTGATTCCCTTGGCGTTGAGCTGCTTGATTTCTCCCATGGAGTTGTCGGTCACCCGCGTGCAGGTATAAATAAAGCCGCGGCTGTCCGCCGCAAAATTGGAAAATTCAATCGAAACGCTGCGCTGCATCCGGCCGAGCTGCTCCTGGTTCATCAGGCTTTTCCAGAAGTGCTCCAGCAGCATCGCCGCCGTAATGTCGACGTCGTTGCTGCCAAAGAAGCCCAGAAATTCCCCTTCCCGGGAGAAGGTAGCTGCTCCCCGGTAAAGGTTCTGGCAGATCGCATACACGGTGCCGTCCCGTCCGGCCAGCACCTTGGAGGGCCGGAAATCCAGCGACTGGGGAAAAAGCTCCTCCTCCGGCTTGCTGTATTCCTGAAGAATCCGGCCTTCCGCGTCCGTGCGGAGAATGCGCTGGTTTTCCGTGTCCGCCACCAGAATCTGCAGCTCGTCCCCGACCGTTTCGAGGAAAAGCCCGTTTGCGCCGGCTGTCGACTGCTCCTGCCCGTCCTTCGTGAAGCGGATGCTGCGGAGAAATTCCAGATCAGCGTTCAGGACGGAAACCGTCCCCTGTTTATTGTTAAGCACATACAGCTCGCCGCGATAGGCCGCCATGTCCTGCGCCTGCCCGAAGCTTCCTTCCGCAAGCTCGCTTCCATATATCGTCCGGTCATACTGATAGCCCGCCGGGGCGGGCACCGACTCATCGTAGCTGTTGTAGCAGTAGCCCTCTTCCGGCGCCGCCGCGCCCGCGCTTATGCCGGGCGACAGCAGGGCGAGCGCCGCCAGCAGCGCCGCCGCTGTTTTTCGTGCAGGATGTGACATCCCCGCGTTCCTCCCATCTGTCCTTACCGTCGTGTTGTCCGCCGGCCTTTGTCCCGCCCTATCCCTTGATGCCGGAATAGGCCATGGTTTCAATGACCTTGTTCTGGGTCACCATGAACAGCACGATCGGCGGGATAATCATAAACACGCTCCCGGCCATCGAGGCCCCCATCCGCAGAAAGCCGCCCGCCATGATCTGGCTGATGGCGTCCCCCAGCAGCTTCAGTTCCTCGCTGAAAACCAGGCCCTGCAGGCTCTGGTTCCAGACGGACTGGAAGGCGAAGAGCGTCAGCGTCAGCCAGGCGGGCTTTACCTGAGGCATCACGATTTTCCAGAAGGTTCGCCACTGGCTTGCCCCGTCGATGATGGCGGATTCCACCAGCACAAAGGGAATCTGCTCCATGAACTGCTTCATCAGGAACACCCCGATCGGCGCCGGAAGCGCGGGGAGGATGTAGACCCAGTAGGTATTAATAATTCCCAGACGGGACATGATGACGTATTGCGGAATCCACAGCACCGCCGAGCTGAACAGCAGGCAGGCCACGATCACGGGAAATATCCAGCGGATCCGCAGCCGGTATTTTGCCAGAGGAAAGGCCGCCATGGAGGAAATCACCACATGCCCTACCGTCGCCGCCACCGCCACAAAGACGCTGTTGAAGGCGTACCGGCTGAAGGGAACCCACAGCCCGGACGCCAGCTTAAACAGCATAGAAAAGTTGTCCAGCGTCGGGTTCCGCACGAAAAAGCGGGGCGGGAAGATGTAGATTTCCTCCAGCGGCTTAAAGGCGTTCAGTATGCCGTACAGGAGAGGCAGGAGCATAAACGCCCCCAGCAGCCCCAGGAAAACAAAGATCAGGAAAGTGCCGAACCGGGTACGGTTGGCATGCCGGTTCCGTGTTGAGAAACCGCGTTTGATTCCGGTCAAAGAAACTCCTCCCTTTCGCCGATATGGACGCCCCTTATTCCGAGCCCAACAGGCCCAGCAGCCTGTCAACGAGGAACTTGACCAGAAGCATTATGGCGAACAGCACCACCGCCACCGCGCAGGCGTAGCCCATTTCGTATTTGATATTCCCGTAATCCATGATGTGGAGCACGATGGTATGCGCCGCGTATTTGGTGCTGGGGAAGCCGCAAAGCTGCATGGAGATTGTGCTCACCGAAAAGGAAGCGGAAATCTGCATTACCGCGCTGAAAACCAGCTGGGGCTTCATGATCGGCAGGGTGATATAGGCCAGCTCCTGATACCGGTTGCGGATGCCGTCGATATCCGCCGCCTCGTACAGACTGGGGTCCACCGCCTTGAAGCCGGCGATAAAGGCCAGGAAGCTGGTGCCGAGGCTCATCCATATCTGCACCACCATCAGCACGCCCAGGCTGTACCGCGCGTCGGTCAGCCATTGGATCGGCTCCCGGATCAGCCCGAGCTGCATCAGGAAGCTGTTCATCAGGCCGTAGGAGTCCCCGCTGAAAATAAACTGCCAGATAAAATAGACCGACGAGGCGAGGGTGGGGGCGTAAAACACGCAGGTCAGGAATACCCGCACCTTCGACGACATCTCGTTGATCAGCCAGGCGATGAAAAAGCAAAGCACATAGCTGATCGGCCCGGTAACCACCGCGAAAGCTAGGGTGTTTTTCAGGGCGATGAAAAATACCTCGTCGTTGGAAAAAAGGCTGATGTAATTCTGGAAGCCGGTAAACGCCGGCGACTCAAAGATGTTGTAATAGGTGAAGCTCAGCGCCACGGCGCTGAATACGGGGATGATGACGAAGAGAAGGAAGAGCAGAACAAACGGAAGCAGCATCAGATACAGCTGATAATTCTGTTTCAGCTCCTTTTTCAGCGGGATCCGGGTCCGCCGGAGTTCTTCGCGGCGGGAGCGGTTCCACCGGTAGTTTTCCTTCATTCGGCTAGTCCATGTCATACCGGAATTCCTCCCGCTTTCTTTGGATTTCCGCGTTGATGCTCCGATTCCAGACCAGCAGCGCCTCGCGGGGATTCCGCCCCTCCAGCACCGCTTCGCGGAAAGCGTTGTCCAGACCGCGCACGAGGGTGTACCCTCCCACCGCCTCGGGGATTTCCTCCACGCTTTCCCATTGCTTCATCAGGCTGGCGGTTTCCCGCCGGGTCCAGGGGATGTTCTGAAACGCCTCCAGATTGGAGGTGGGGTAGCGGGCCGAAACGCCCATGGCGGCTTCGATATCGCTGCTGTAGCGGGTCTGGGCCTCCGCGGAGGTCCACCATTTTAAAAACTGCCAGCATGCTTCGGGATTTTTCGTGTCCCGCAGGATGATCGCCGCCGTCCCGGCGCCGCCCTGGGAAATATCCAGGCTTCCATCCTCTCCGGCCGTGCCCGGGATGGGGAGCATTTCCCACAGCCCCCGGATCTCCGGCGCGGCCACTGTCAGCTGGTTATACATGGTGTAGGCGGCGATGCCGACCGGCATTTCCCCGGTGCGGAAGCGGTTATAAAAATCATAGGTCAGGGGCATGTCGTACAGCTGATAAAACTCCGCCCAGTCGATGAACGCCTGCTGGGCAATCGGGTCGGACAGCTCCGTGGCGGACAGGCTGTCGTTGTACACCCGTCCCCCTTGCTGGAGCAGCAGGGCGGAGAAGATATTCCGCGAGCCCATGCCCGAATCCACCGCGCCGCTCGCGTCGATGCTGGTATAGGGCAGCCCGACCTCCATATTGTTCCGCTGGAGCGCCGAGGAAATCGCCCGCAGCTCATCCCAGGTTTGCGGGGGCGTCAGCCCCAGCTCCTTTAAAACGTCCTTCCGGTAAAACAGCATGAAGAAGGTCTGCGAATCGGGGAGGGCGTAGGTTTTTCCATTGAGCTGGTACGGTATCGCGGCGGAGGCCTGGAACCGGGCCATCACCTCCGAAAAGCCTTCAAAATCATCCAGAGGGAGCAGCGCGTTCCTCGCCGCGAGGTTGACCGGCTGGCCCCGTCCCTGCATGACGGACACGTCGGGAGAGTTGCCGGACAGGCGGGCCTGCACCAGGGTGGCGTTGACCAGCTTGATCTCGACGCCGACACCGGTCTGCGGGGTGAACATATCGCTTACCATGGATTTGATCACCTGCGCCTGATCCCGGCCGGAATTGAGCCACAGGGTGATGTTTTCCTTCCTGGCTTCAAAGCCGACGGCGCTGTAGTCCTCCACAAAGGAAATGAGGAACGCGGACAGCTCGTGCTTCACTCTTTCCCAGAAGCTGTCCTCCGCCCGGGGAAGGGTGACGCCGGGACTGCTGACGGTAAAGGAATCCAGCAGCAGCGGCTGCTGTTTCATGTCCAGCAGCCAGGCGGAGAGCGCGCTGATGTTGTCCTTGAACTCGGTCAGCCGCAGGTCGATGGTGTCGCTCTCCTCCACAAAGTCCTCCAGCTGGTAGGCGAACCGGCTGAGGAGCTCGGCGTAATTGCCCTTGCCGCCGGAGAGCGCGGTCACGTCCGCATAGGCGCTCCGCAGCGCGGAGGCGGCGGAAGAGAGGGTGTCGAGAAGCCCCGGCACGCTGGCGTCCAGATTATAATCCTGGTATTTGTCCGGGGAAACGCCGGTGATCATGATGATCTGCCGATACAGCTCGTTGAGGGTATAAACCACGTTATCCAGCGACCGAATGGATTCGGTCAGGTCGCCGGAGGTCGCCTCCAGCCGGAGGGTATGCGGCCCGGCCTCCAGCCAGACGGCGGCGTCCTGCCCCTCGCCGTCCTGCAGGCCGGCGGAGGCCCAGCCCTCCGTATAGGGGAAGCGGAGGGCTTCCGCTTCCTGGAAAGGCGTTTTTCCGTCGATGGTCAGGATCCGATGGGTCGCCATGCCCTTGACCCCATCCTGCTGATAGCGAAAATGGAAGCGGTAATAGCCGTCCGCCGGTACGGTGAATTCCCATTCGATCCACTGGGCGGGGGAGGACCAGTTCCGGCCGATCACGTTCATCCGGAGCTTTGCCACGTCGTAGGGGGTGGTGTTGGGGCTGGTCCGGTCCCCCGAGGGGCTCAACGTCTGGTCGGATTTGAGGGAGGCGCGTTCCGCCTCGTAGGTTTGCCGGTATTCACCGTCGGCCGGCTCGCCGTGTGTTTTCACATAGTCGGCATAGGCAGGCGGCTCGTCGGGCGGGGTCAGGGTACAGCCGCCGAAGGCAAAGGCGGTCTGCAAAGCGGTCAGCGTCAGCGTATGCTCGCCCTCCGTCAGATAAAGGCGGTAGGCTCCCCGGTATTTGCCGTCCCGGTTCTTGAGGAGGGAGGTCAGCCACATCGGGCTTTCGACCTGCCGGGGGCTGTACTGGTTGCCTGTCGTCGGATCGGTCTGGATTTCCGTTTCATCCCGCCAGGCCCGTTCCAGCACGATGGTCGCCGCCTCGCTGAAAGGGAAGGCGCCGTCCAGCTCCAGCCCGATCTCGATCTCCCGGCTGTTGTCGGGGAGCGGATAGTAAAGGAAGGAAAGCTCATAAACGCCGGCTTTCTTTACCGAAACCGTCGCTTCAGCGTTTTCCCCTTCACCGGAGAAAAGCAGCGCTTCCCTGCTCTCATATTCTGTGGGGGTGATCCCCTCAGCAAGGAAGGCGGAAGCCGCCAGCGGGATTGCCTCCGTCCCGTCCGGCTGCGTTTGTATGGTCTCCAGATAGGAGGCGTAGGTGTTTTCCCGATCCATCAAGCTGGCGGTGAACCGATCCTCGCCGAGTTCGTTTTCCCCATCCGGGGCGGCGAGGGCGGAAAGGGAAAAGAGGCCGCTGACCGCCAGCGCTCCCGTGCACAGCAGGGCGGCGGTCCGCCGAGCCGCTGAAAGCAGCCTGTTTTGTTTATTGGTCATATTCGACGGCTCCTTCCCGCAGAATAACGCTTATTACGGCTTCGGCCTGAAAATCCATGGCCCGGCCGTGCAGCCGGATTGTCCCCGGCCGGGCCTTCGCCCGCACCCACAGCCCGGCTGAGCCGCCCGGCATGGGCAGCGTGTCCGGGCCAATCAGCTCGCCGGGGCCCTCCAGGGAAAGCGACAGCACCGCCTGGTTGAACGGAAGCCGACGGCCGTTCTGATCCTCCAGCCGGAACACCACACGGGTACCGTCCGAGCCGTCCGCCCACAGGGTACTGTCGTCCGCCGCCGCCGTCAGCCGCGCGGCATAAGGGTTGGCCGCCAGCTCCTGCACCGCCGCGAGGCGGCCCTGCCGCCACGCTTCGATCCGCAGGCCCTGCCAGTTCTCCCCCCAGAGGAAGCCCAGTCCTTCCTCCGCCACAATCGGCGGATGGGACAGGCCGGGGAAGCGTTCCCGGTCGGGATAATAGACGCCCAGCTCCCGTCCGCCGGCATAAATCCGGATAAAGTCGTAATTGGTGAAGACGGTGAGCGGCGCTACGCCGCCGCCGCTTCGTTCCCCCATGGCGCCCACCGAGGCGACCTTCAGCACGCCCCGTTTCTCCGGCGGGCACTGGCTCATGTAAAAATACGCCGCGTATTTCGGCTGCCGGAACATATCCATCACGCCGTGATAGCAGATTTTGTCCCCGCTTCCGAACTGGCAGTGGGTGTTGTAGTCAAAGGCGCACCAGCCCAGCGCGCCGCAGACCGCGTCGTCCAGCGCGGCATGGTTATGTACGGCGGCGTGACGGAGGGCGTGCTCCACCAGCCGTTCCTCCGGATCAAAGCGCTTGGTCGGGAACATATGCCCGTTGCACTCGGTCACCAGATACGGCACGTCCTTTTCCAGCCCCGTGACCTGCCGTTGGGGTCGGAGCGGGGTGTTTGCGCCGTTATACACGAAATCGTTGGCGGTGTATACGTCCTCCAGAAACTCGCTGTGGTCGATCGCCCGTACCCCGCCGGTCTGCCGGGTGGGATCCAGCTCTTTGGCCAGGCGGTTGGTGGTCTCGTAAAAATCGTGGAAATCCTGGGATTCATTGATCCGCGTCCCCCAGAGTACGATGGAGGGGTGGTTCCAGTCCCGCCGGATCATTTCCCCGAGGCTGGATGCCGCCTCCCGCTGCCAGGCTTCGTCCCCCACGAACTGCCAGCCGGGCAGTTCCTCGAACACCAGAAGCCCCAGCTCGTCGCAGCAATCCAGAAAATGGGGGGACTGGGGATAGTGGGAGGTGCGCACGATGTTGCAGTTCAGTTCTTCTTTCAGGATGTCCGCGTCCCGGCGCTGGGCCCGTTCCGGCATGGCGTAGCCCACATAGGGATAGGACTGATGCCGGTTCAGGCCGAACAGCTTCACCCGCCGGCCGTTGAGGTAAAAGCCCTTTTCGGTGAATTCCGCCTGGCGGAAGCCGGTGCGGAGACGGTATTCGTCCGTTCCGCCGCCGGGCGTTTTTACGGCGATCCGCGCTTCATATAGCCGGGGATCGTCCAGTTCCCACAGCGCGGGCTTCCGGACGACGGTCAGGGGAAACTCCACAAGCTCCCCGTCCCCCTCCGCCGGAAGAAGCGCGTCGGCCGCGCCGACGGCCGTTTCGCCCTCCTCGCCGCGGATCGACGCCGTTATCTGTACGCCGGCTTCCCGTCCGCTGCGGTTTTGCAGGAATACCCGGATGCGGAGCGAGGGGGAATCCGTCAGCAGGTCCTTCGCCCGCACCTGCGCGTTTTCGATAAACACCGGGTCGGTCGCCAGCAGGAAAACCTCCCGGTAAATTCCGCCGTAGGTCAGGTAATCCAGCTGTCCGCCGAAGGGCGGAATTCCCGGCAGCTCCCGGGAATCCACCTCCACGGTCAGGAGGTTTTCCTCTCCGGCCCTCGCCCAGCTGGTGATATCCACCTCGAACGGCGTGTAGCCGCCCCGGTGTCCGCCGGCCGGGCTCCCGTTCAGGAAGACGGACGCTTCCGCCATGACGCCTTCGAAGCGCAGACGCAGGCGGCGGCCCGCCCAATCGGAGGGGATAAAAAACCGCTTGCGGTAAACGCCGCGCGTCTGGTAAAGCCGTTCGTCAAAGCAATTGTAAGGAAGGGCGCGGACGGTATGGGGCAAATACACCTCTTCAAACCGGGCGTTCGGGTCTGCTTCGCTTGTTTCGCCCGCATTGCACGCTTCGCGATATTCCCAGACTCCGTCCAGCTTTTGAAGAATTCTTTCCATTCTGCCATTACGCCATCCTTTCCCCTTGCATCCGTCCGCCGCTTTTGAGAAGGTTCCCTGTGCGACGTTCACTCAGCCGACATGGGCGGCTTCCATGTTTCTCCGGCAGTCCTCGTAGATTTCCTGAAGCTCGACGACCCGGCCGTCCTCCCGGCGGGAGCGCTCCGCTGCGAAGGCCATGACGTGGCTCTGTACCGATTTGTCGATGGAGGTCAGCGCGCTGGCGGCCGGAACGATTCCTTCCGTCAGATGGAAAAGGTCGCGCAGCAGGCGGTTTTCACCGCCGCCGTGTCCCGAAAGGTCGGTGGTCAGGGTGGTTACGTCGATTCGCTCGTCCGGCTGGCCGAACACCCGGATAAGAATTTCGTTTTTCTCCATATCGCCGGTGATTTCTCCCAGTGTGCCCATGACCTTGATCTCCCGGGTCATCCGGGAGGTAAAGCCGCACATGGTCAGGGAGGCGGTGATTCCCTGGTCAAATTCCATGTTGACGATCTGATGATCCACGACATTGTTGTTGCAGTGGTAAACGCAGCGGCCATACTGGCCGTCCTTCAGCGCATTTTCCACCTTTTCCGGCGTCGGATTCAGCGCCACGGCGCCCTGCGCCCAGCTCCATTGCTCCGAAAAATAGATTTTTTTGGCGTCGTAGGGGCAGGCTTCCCGTACCTGGCATTCGTCGCTGCAATAGAGGGCGCTGCCTTCCGGCGCGTTTTCCTCCTTGAAAGTTTTCAGCTCGCCGAAGGAAGAAATCCGACGGCAGTTTTCCCCGATCAGCCAGAGGATGATGTCCAGGTCGTGGCAGCATTTTGCCAGGATCATCGGGGAGGTATCGTCCGCGTTGTTCCACAGCCCGCGCACGAAGCTGTGCGCATAATGGCCCCAGCCGACATCCTCAAACTGGTGAAGGGAGACGATCCTGCCGATCCGCCCGCTTTGGATGGTTTCCTTGATTTTCTGATAAAATGGGGTATAACGCAGCACATGACATACCACTACGGTGCGCCCCAGCCGTTTGGCTTCCTGCGCGATGGCCAGGCAATGCTCCGGAACGTTGGAGATAGGCTTCTCCAACAGGATATCATACCCTTTGTTCAGCGCGCTCATGGTGTGGGCGTAATGCTGCTGATCCTGCGTGCAGATAAAGGCGACTTCCGCCATTCGCGGATGGGCGAAAAGCTCCTCCGCCGTTTCAAAGCACTGATCGGGAGCAAGGCCGTAGGTTTGCGCAAAATATTCCCGCCGTTCCCGAATTGGTTCCGCCGCGGCCACAATTTCCACGCCCTCAAAATCCTTGACATAAGGCGCGTAGGAGTGCATTCCCCGGCCGCCGCAGCCGACCACGGCGACGCGTATCTTCTTTTTCATTGTTCGTTCCCCTTCGCTGTGAGAAAAGTAAGGTAAGGATAAGGGTAAAGGTTAAAGGGTTAAAGGGTTAAAGGGTTAAAGGTAAAGTGCAGAAAGGGCCCCGTCTCTTTTATTTTAACGTGTCCTTCTGCATAAAAGAGACGAGGCCCTTTCAAGGCTTATAGGCTTAATCGGACAGATTCCCTGGATTCAGCCGATGGACATCCGGGCAGCGCTTACCGGCGCTTTCTGGTGCAGACCGCTATTCCGGCCGCGGTGACGCAGGCCAGCATGGCCGCCATCGCCGGCAGGGTGGAAACGCCGGTGTCCGCGCCGCCGGGATTACCGCCGGCGCTTTCGTCCGGGACGTAGATCACCGGATCCATCAGAATCTGGTTCTGCCATTCGCCGTCCGTATTGGCGGTAATATCCTGTCCAGGCATCGCGCCATAGCCTTCGATCACGATCACGTCGCCCTTTTTCAGGTTCAGCTCAAGCTCCGGGAAGTCGACCGCCGCGCCCTGCTTGATTGAGACATAATCCGCGTTGGCCGGCCAGATTTTTTCGCCGTTTTTGTAGATAGCCACCCGTCCTTCGGTCTTGGCCAGTGCGTCTTCTCCCCAGGCGGAGATCGTTTTGATGTCGCCGGCTTTCAGGACGACCTTCTGCGCTTTGGGGGCAGTGTAGGCGATGCCGGCTTTATCCCAATACGGGCCGCCGGCCGCCCACTGGTTGGCGTTCAGCACCACGCCGCCGTCCTCGGACGGCCATACATACGGCAGCGCCCAGTCGGTGCTCTTCATGTTGAAAGTTTCGCTGTTGACCAGCATATCTTTCCAGCCGTCCATACAGTTGGCGTCGAGATATACGGGCTTCCACAGTGCGTTGGCCGCGACCTTGCCGGCCTGCAGAGATTCCATCAGGCTGTCATGGGCGCTGTAGGTAACGCCCTTGGGGGCGGCGGAGGTTGTTGGGGCGGCTGCCGTCGCATCGGCGCTGGACTGGGTGGGGACTTCGGAGGATTCGGTTGAAGCTGCGCCGGAGCTGGAAGAAGGCGTGCTGGAGCTGGAGGAGGTGGGCTTTACCTTCGCAATCGCGGGATTCAGAACAATGTCGTTTTTATAGTCATTTGTATTGTGCGTCACGTCCTGACCGATCTCGCCGCCGAATCCCTCAAAACGGATTGTATCTCCGACAGCGAGGGTCACGGTCATCGGATCAAAGGTAGGGTGGTTAGCGGAGGTAACCGAGGCGTATTCCGAGTTTGTCGGCCAGATTTTTACGTTGTTTTTATACACCGTCACATGACCGTCGCCGTTAACGCCGTCCAGCGTGTCTACAAAAGCCTCGCCGCCCCAAATCCGGCCGGGTTCCATGGTGTCGCAGGTAATTACATAATCGCCCGCCTCTTTCGCCGTAAAGGTAACGGCCGCTTTGCTCCACCAGGAGTCGCTGGCCCACTGATTAGCAATTAAAGTGACCTTGAATTTTTCGGTCTCAAGACCTTCTTTTTGCTTTACCCGCGCATAGGGCTGCGAGCCGTGCGTTCCGTTCCAGCTGAAAGAGAACTGCTCAGCGTCCGCCAACGACATCGGCTGCCATTCTGTCAGATTGGAGGTGATGTACTCTGCTTTCCAGTCATACTGGCTCCAATCCAGGGAGGATGCGGCGGACGCGGCTTTCAAAGAGTCGGCCGCATACATGGGGGCATCGGTTTCCGGGATGGTATCCCCTGAAGCCATTGCCGCGGTAGATACGCTGAGGGACACTGCTAACGTGGATACGAGTGAGAGGCCCATACGCCAAAGTTTTTTCAATTTGATCTCCTCCGTTCTTTTTTCCTTATTACGAAACCCGGATTTGCCCGGATATCATAGACAGCAGCGAATATCGCTTTGCTCAGCTTCCCAGAACCTCCATGACCGGGTCAATTAGGATATGATTCTGCCAGCATCCGCCGGTGTCGGCGGTGATGTCCTCTCCCGGCATGGCGCCGTAGCCCTCGATCACGATCACATCGCCCTTCTCCAGCTTCAGCTGCAGGGACGGAAAGTCCACCGTCTGGCCTTTTTTCACAGTGACATAGTCGTCGTTCTCCGGCCAGATTTTTTCATCGTTTTTATAGATGGCGACCCGGCCTTCCGTCTTGGACAACGCACCCTCGTCGATCCCGGTCGCGGCGGAAATCGTCTTAATAGTTCCGGCCTTCAGAATCGCTTCATGCGCATAGGGGGCGGTGTAGGCGACACCGGCCTTATCCCAGTACAGGCTGCCGGACGCCCATTGGTTGGCGTTCAGCACCACGCCGTCCGTGTCCGGCAAATAGACATACGGCAGGGCCTTATCCAGGTTTTTCATGCTGAAGCTTTCGTCGCTCGTCAGCATCTCTTTCCAGCCGTCTATACAGTTGGCATCCAGATACACCGGCTTCCACACGGCGTCGGCCTTTACCTCGCCGGCGTCCAGGGATTCCTTTAGCACGTCATGCGCTCTGTAGACGGCCGCCTGCACGGCGGGGGCGGTGCTTGGGGATGTGGTTGGAGTCGTGCTTTGGGTTGTGGCTGCTGTTGAGCTGGAGGAAGCCGTGGATGAACTTTGCGCCGGGGTGGAGGACGTTTCTCCGCTCGCCGTCGAAGCATCCTTTCCTCCTCCGCAGCCGGGCAATGCCAACAGCATCACCAGCAGCAGACTGAACCATCTCTTTTTCATACTCGCCATCTTACCATGTGCCCTCCTCTGTTTTGATTTATAATAAAAGCCGTTTTCTGTGGGCTTATCTTGATATTTGCAAAAAATAAACTTCTGGTTATTTTTTCTAAAATCGTTCTCTATTTTCCCAAAAAACAGGGCATCTATGTTTGGCGGATCGGTTGACTTTTACTCAATCGAAAAGTAATTATATCTTTTATGACAGAAAAACGAAAATTGAGTTTTAATTTGATGGGCATTTTGCTTTCGATTACGATTTTCATTATAAGCTTCTGATTCTGCACTTGTCATCGTAAATTCAGACCTGTAATTTATACAATAAGACCAAAACATGCGATTTGGGAGAACGTGGAGCGTTTTCCTCCTTTTCTTTCCCGTTTTATTTCCAAACCCTCCCTGCAAAGATAGGGAGAGGGACTGCCGGGCGGAATGGCGCGGGGCAGCCGTAAGGCCTTTGGTTTGCCGGGGGCGGGCTTATCCAATAAAAAAAGCAAAAACACCCTGTCCGATCGGACAGGGTGTTTTTGCTGTGGGATAAACAGTATGTAGCCTTGTGGGAGGCATACCTACTGGGAAGGAGATGGCAAAGGAAGACGCTGGGAAAATCAGCCGATTTCGGGCAGACTCGCGGCGGCGACCGACTGGCCGACGCGGCGGATTTTTTCATCCGGCAGATGGAGCTCCATCCCCGCGGCATCCGGATATTCGTCCTTCAGCACACGGTTCGCCTCGGCAATGATGATGTCGCCGCCCTCGCCGGACATCACGCGGCCGAGGAGGAGGACATGCCCGATATCGTAATAAGCGGCGTAATAGGCCAGCGCGTGACCAAGGTATACGCCGATGGAACGGTAAATGTCTTTGGCTTTTTCGTTGCCGTTGTTCATCTCGCCCTGCACGACCTTCAGCTTTTCGGCGGGGGAGAGGGACTCGTCCAGCGCAATGCCGGCGCGGGGGGCGAGCTTAATCACGCTGTCCTGCGAGAAATACTTCACGCCGCAGCCCTTGTCTCCCGACCATTCGTCCACCATCGCGTCGTCCTGGAGATCCACCGGGGCGAAAGCAAGCTCGTTGAGCCAGCCGGTGATGTTGCCGGCCGCGTCTACATAGCCGACCGCTTCGGAGGTGCCCATGGCGATGCCGAGAATGCGGTTTTCCTCCAGGCTCATCGCGCCGGCGAGCGCGGTCACATCGCCGTCGTTCGCCACCTGAACCGGTACATCGCCGATTTCCTTCGCGGCGCGCAGGTAGATGTCTTTCACCTTTTTATCAAACTCGTCGCGCGGCACCTTGATGAACAGGGAGGCGACCATGGCGCGGTTATCGACGTAAACGCCGGCGGAGGAAATGCCGATCGCGTCCACGCGGGGCATCTTCGAGGCGGCGGATTTGAACGCGCTGACGATGCCCTCGTAATGATAATCCGGATCGCTGTTGGTTTTCGGGAACCAGACGACTTCTTCAGAGTAGACCGGCACGCCGTCCACCACCGCGGACACCTTGCGGTCGCTTCCGCCGGCATCGAAACCGATGCGGCAGCCGTCCAGATGCCGGCCGACGGGGGAGGTGACGGAATGCTCTTCCGGCGCGGCGTCGAGGGGCAGCACGGCGACCTCGAAGTCCCGTTCATACACGCGGCTCATGAAATCCGCGTCAAATTCGCGGGAGCCGCCCGGCTTGTACGCGTCGGCGATCTGGCGGCCCAGCGCTTCATCCCCGCAGATAAACACCTTCCACCCGCCGTAGGCCCAGAGCAGCATTTTCACCGTCCGATCCACATAAACCGCGTCGGCTTTCGCCATGGCGGGGGTGCCGTGGACTTTGCAGCGGCGAACCGCGACCTGGCCCTGGTTGCGCTCCACCGCGATCACCAGATCGCGGCCGTCCTTCGCGGACTGCTCGAACGCCCGGGTGTAGGCGGCCATCGGGATATATCCGTTATCCAAAATCGGGATATTTTTTACGTTTACGTCAATGCCGTATACGTTCATGAAAGCTCCTCCTCTGTTTTCAGGGCGATCCCTCCGCAGGAGAGGGCCGCCTTCCTTATATGTTACTTTTACTATAAAGAAAAAAAGCAGGGATTGCAACGGCGCGGGAACGGCTTTGCCGCCGATTGTCAATATTCCGTCCAAATGTGCAAAACCGGGCGGGGCGTTCCAAAAAACGGAAATAAAAAGCCAAAAGCAGAACCACCCGTTCCGGAAGCAGGAGCGGGCGCCCGACTGTTTAAAGGAAAAAGGACGGTCGGAAATTCACCGGCATGCCGTCCTGTTTCACTGCATATACATGGGATGTCGACGAAACGCGCGGACTGTGGGCCGTGTGCAAAGGAACGGAGAAAAATGGAAAATGGAAAGGCTGCGCGGCGGGAAAGCGGTTCGGGAACCTCTCTGCGCGGTTCCATTGAGAAAGGAATGGGCGTAAAAATGAACCGTTATTATCCGGAGGGACACCTGATTGATACCCCGAGAAATCAGAGCAGCCTGCGCACCGCGAACGGGCTGGCGGAAGCGGCGCTGGAAGGGCGGGTGCTGGAGGCCCGGGCCGTGCTCTGCGACGCGGAGCATAATCTGTATGTGGACCTGCCCTGTATGGAGGGCATCATCCCCTATTACGACGGGGCGATCGGCATTGCCGAGGGGACGACCCGGGACATCGCGCTGATTTCCCGGGTAAGCAAGCCGGTCTGCTTTACCGTAAAGGGCTTCGAAGATACAGCGGACGGGGGGCGGCGGGCTGTGCTGTCCCGCCGGGACGCGCAGGAAAAGTGCCGGGCGGAATACATCGCTTCTCTGCGGCGCGGGGACGTGATCCCCGCCCGGGTTACCCGGCTGGAATCCTTCGGCGCGTTCTGTGACATCGGCTGCGGCCTTCCCGCCCTGATGCCGATTGCCAGCCTGTCGGTGTCCCGGATATCCCACCCCTCCGACCGCTTCTGTACGGGAATGGATATTCTCGGGGTGGTGTCCTCGCTGGAGGGGGGACGGGTCTGTTTGTCTCAGCGGGAGCTGCTCGGCACCTGGGAGGAAAACGCCGCGCTCTTTTCCCAGGGGGAGACGGTGGCGGGCGTTGTCCGCTCGGTGGAGGAATACGGGGTGTTTGTGGAGCTGACCCCCAATCTCGCCGGCCTGGCCGAGCCGCGGGAGGGCGTGGCTCCCGGCCAGCAGGCGGGGGTGTATATCAAAAGCATTCTTCCGGAAAAAATGAAGCTCAAGCTGGTGATTATCGACACATCGGACGCCGTCCCGGAGCATGCGCCGCCCCGGTATTTTATCAGCGGCGGTCATATCGACCGCTGGGTGTACTCTCCCGCCAGCTGCGGAAAGGTCATCGCCAGTGAATTTGATGTTGTTTGATTAAAAGGAAACATAAGTTGGGGAAAAGAAGCGGAGCCGGAAGGGTTCCGCTTCTTTTGCGTTTCGAAATCCTTCCCATACAGCGACTAACAGTTGATAAATATATGGGAGTAAATTATTATAAATACGAAAATAGAAAAATTTTCAAATTTTCTGGGAGGTGTCTTTTTGAGGTTTAGAGACAATGTTCTCTTAGGAATCTTTCTTTTTTGCGCTTTGCTTTTTCTCCTGGCGGCTTGTTTGGTTTTCTGGCGCTTTGTCTCTGCGCCGGCTTCTGTTTCAGAGGATACGATCCGTATTACGGAATTTCCGGACAGGCTGGTTTTGAAAATTACACAGATAGAAAAGGGGGCTCTTCGGTATATTCCGGAAGAGGAATATCTAACCGGGAATAAAGAGCTGGCAAATTCGGAATATCGGCTTGTCTTGGACGATAACGTCCATTTTTTTGACGAGGCAGGCAATGAATTGTCCCTTCGTGAATTGGAGGTCGGAGATCGCCTGTTTGTATTAGGGCGCGAAGATATTGTCCTGACTTCGAGAGTACCGCAGCTGCTTATCTATTCGTCGATCATGGTACGGCTGCGCTGAATGGCCGATGCCGCTTTTTGGAATATAAATCATAAAGTGAAATTTGATGCTGCTTAATTATTCAGACAAAGGCAGCATAAGTGAGGGGAAGGAGAGAGGAAAATGTCCGCTATCGACGGATTGGAATGGACGTTTAACACCGTAGCAGCTGAGTATGATAAATGGAGAGAGGCTTATGTTCCCGAATTATATGAGGATATTTTTTCCTATAAGCAGGTCGATACGGCAAGTAATGTCCTGGAAATCGGTATCGGAACGGGACAGGCGACAATGCCTGTACTTGAAACGGGATGCACTCTTACGGCTGTCGAACCAGGAGCGGAATTAGCGGAAGTCTGTCGTAAGAAATTTTCGGAATATCCCCGTTTTTCTATTGTTACAATGCCCTTTGAGAAATATGAAGGAGCGACGGAATCGTTTGATCTTATCTTCTCAGCCAGCGCGTTTCACTGGGTTCCCGAAGAAATTGGGTATCGGAAGGTTTTTGATTTATTAAATCAGGGTGGGGTCTTTGCCCGCTTTGCAAACCATCCGTTTTACAACAAAAAAGGACAAGAAGCTCTTTTTATCGACATACAAAAAGTATATTCAGAATACCTACCCTATTCCAGGCCTTCTTCCGAATATACGGACGAGAACGCGGCGAACCGTTCGAATACGGCCGCAAAATACGGCTTTCTGGATATATCGCATAAGATATACCATAGAACGCTCGCTTATACATCTGCCGAATATATTCAACGGCTTTCCATTCAAAGTGATAAAATTGCATTGGAGGAAAATAAGAAGCCGGGGTTTTATAATGGAATTAAAGCGGCCATAGACGGTCATGGAGGCATTATATATATTTTCGATACAATTGAACTGAATCTTGCGAGAAAGCCTTAACGAATAAGCACATGGATAAGCCGTGCGGCATTCCTGTCTTTTTGCGGCAATCGTCTGTCTATGGAAATCCCTGTTCTTTTTGTTTTTCCTGTTCCGTTTTTCTATCTGGATGGCGGAACCGCGACCGCAGACATGGGTTTCGGTAACAGTGGCGGGACGAAGACAGGCGTGGTTTGGACGGGGACCACCGCAGTTGCCTAATTTTGAAAGAAAAAACCTTTACAAGAAGAAAACCGTGTGGTATACTATCTAAGCGCGCGGCCATTACGCCGCGGCATTCCATTTCCCGGACGGCGGAGTATGCCCGTCTGCATTACAGGCGCTCGCCTGAGGCGCTCGCCTGCCACGCAGGCTCACAGGGAATCACCGCTTCCCCGCTCTGGGTGATCGGAAAATATTTCAAAGAGGTGAAAGCCATGCTGCCGGAAGAAAAAACCGCGATTATCAAGGAATATGCGACGCATGAGGGGGACACCGGTTCGCCCGAGGTCCAGATCGCCGTCCTCACCAAGAGGATCAACGACCTGACCGAGCACCTGAAGGTGCACAAGAAGGACCATCACTCCCGCCGCGGCCTGCTGAAAATGGTCGGCCATCGCCGCAATCTGCTGGATTACCTGATGAAGAAGGATATCGCGCGCTACCGCGTGATTATTGAAAAGCTCGGCATCCGCAAATAAGAAAATCGCTGAGGCAGGGGGGCTGGCGCCTTCCTGCCTCATCCGCATTTCCGCGGCGGTCCCAAGCCGCCGCGGAAAACCGTGGAACGACCGTTGTCCGATAAACGGAGAAGCGTGGGTTTAGCAGTTAAACGACGGTTCAGCGCGGACGGAAAGCCCGGCGGGTATAGTCCTTCGCGGAAGGATATAGCCCTTCGAGGAAGAGGGGCGGCCGCGTTGCCGAAGGTGAGCCGTGGTTTCATTGCTAAAATTCCATGCCGCTCCGTTTTGGAAATAAATTAAAAACGGAGGTATTGCCATGTTTGAAAATTACAAGGTGTTCGAAACGACGCTGGCCGGCCGTCCCCTGGTCGTCGAGACCGGGAAGATCGCCCAGCTCGCGAACGGTTCCTGCCTGATCCGCTACGGCGAGACCGTTATTCTCTGCACGGTGACCATGTCCGCGAAGCCTCGCGAGGGAGTGGATTTCTTCCCGCTTTCGGTGGATTACGAGGAGAAGCTGTACGCGGTGGGCAAAATCCCCGGCTCCTTCCAGCGGCGGGAGGGCCGTCCCAGCGAGAAAGCCATTTTGACCTCCCGTGTGATCGACCGCCCGATCCGTCCGCTTTTCCCGAAGGATATGCGCAACGACGTGTCGCTGGTCTGCACGGTGATGAGCGTCGACCCTGACTGCCCGCCGGAAACCACCGCCATGATCGGCGCGTCCATCGCCATCTCGATTTCCGAGATCCCGTGGGATGGCCCGATCTCCGGCGTTGTGGTGGGCCTGGTGGACGGCGAGTACGTCATCAACCCCACCGCCGAGCAGGAGAAGCGCTCCGATATGCATGTGACGGTGGCCTCCACGGCCGACCTGGTCGCGATGATCGAGGCGGGCGCGAATGAAATCGACAACGAGACCATGTTTAATGGCATTATGGCCGGCCACGAAGCCAACCAGCAGATTGTGGAGTTCATCAAGGGCATCGTTGCCGAAATCGGTAAGGAGAAGATTCCCTTTGAATCCAGCGATCCCGACCCGGCGATGTTTGAGGCGGTCAAGGACTTCGCGATTGAGAAGGTTCGCGCGGCTCTGGACACCGACGACAAGCGCGTCCGCGACGAGCGGCTGCTGCCGGTGTACGACGAGGTGCACGCGCAGTTCGACGAGCAGTATCCGGAGCAGACCGCGATGCTCGACGACTGCCTGTACAAGCTGCAGAAATATGTCGTCCGCCGCTGGCTGCTGGACGACGGCAAGCGGGTGGACGGCCGCGGCATCGACGAAATCCGCCCGCTGGCGGCGGAGGTCGGCATCCTGCCCCGCGTACACGGCTCGGGTCTGTTCACCCGCGGCCAGACGCAGGTGCTCACCACCGTGACCCTCGGTTCCTCGGGCGACGCCCAGCTTCTGGACGGCATCGACGACCAGGACAGCAAGCGGTATATGCATCATTATAACTTCCCGTCCTATTCCGTGGGCGAGACCAAGCCCTCCCGCGGCCCCGGCCGCCGGGAGATCGGGCACGGCGCCCTTGCCGAGCGCGCTCTGCTGCCGGTCATTCCCCCGGTGGAGGAATTCCCCTATACCCTCCGTCTGGTGTCCGAAGTGGTGTCCTCCAACGGTTCCACCTCGCAGGCGTCAATCTGCGGCTCCACCCTCGCCCTGATGGACGCGGGCGTGCCGATCAAGGCGCCGGTGGCGGGCATTTCCTGCGGTCTGGTGACCGAGGGCGACCGCTTTATGACCATGGTGGACATCCAGGGGCTGGAGGATTTCTTCGGCGATATGGACTTCAAGGTGGGCGGCACCCATAAGGGCATCACCGCGATCCAGATGGATCTGAAGGTGCACGGCCTGACCCCCGCTATCATCAGGGAGGCGCTGGAGAAGACCTATAAGGCCCGGCTGTACATCCTGGACGAGATTATGCTGAAGGCCATTCCCGCCCCGCGTGAGGAGCTGTCCCAGTATGCGCCCAAGATGCTGAACACCAAGATCGACGTGGACAAGATCCGCGAGGTCATCGGCAAGGGCGGTTCGGTCATCCAGAAGATTCAGGCCGAATGCAACTGCAAGATTGATATCGAAGAGGACGGCAACGTCTTCATTTCTGCGCTGGACATCACCGACGCGAAGCGCGCCCTGTCTATTGTGGAAACCATCGCGAAGGACCCGGAGATCGGCGCGATTTATAAGGGCCGCGTTACCCGTCTGATGAACTTCGGCGCGTTTGTGGAAATCGCGCCCGGTAAGGAAGGGCTTGTCCACATCAGCCGGCTGGACGTCAAGCGGGTCGAGAAGGTGGAGGATGTGGTCGCCGTGGGCGACGAGGTGCTGGTCAAGGTGACCGAGATCGACGAGCAGGGCCGCCTGAACCTCTCCCGCCGCGACGCGCTGATCGAGGTGGAGGGCCTGACGCCGGAGAACACCGTTTCCGATTCTCCCCGCCCGCCCCGCCGGGAAGGCGGCTTCCGCCGCGAACGCGGTGAAGGCGGCCGTCCCCAGCGTCGCTGAATCCTTTCGTTATAGTTTGTAACAGGATATCCAGATATATGGAATAAGTGAGCCGGCAGGTTTATTCAGACCTGCCGGCTTTTTGCGTTTGTCAATAGATAACAATTTGCACAAGGAAGTGAAAATTCATGACAAGGCCAGAACCTGTGCTTGCAAACGCTGTCCCTCCATTATACCATAAAATAGATGCCGAGGGGAAAAACGATGGTGGCGCGAAGCGACAGGAAGGGCCTTTGGCCCGACAATCGTTTTTCGATAAATCCGGCTTTGCCGGATTTATTATACCATAGCGCCACCCAGCCGGGTTCTCTGCCAACGCTTTCCGGCGGCGCAATCGAGAAATGCTGTCGCATTTCTCCCTGCCGGCATTATACCATAAAAACAAGGTTCAAGTGGGAAAGCGGTAGGAGAATTTGCCTCCGGGCGGACGGGATGATAGGGTATGGAACAGACGTTGGAACAGACGTTGGGAGAAAAGCTGGGGGAGCTCCGGCAGAAACAGGGCCTGACCCAGCAGCAGGTGGCGGAACGCCTGGAGGTGACGGCCGCCGCGGTTAGCACCTATGAGCGGGACGCCAACCTTCCCTCTCTGCCGGTTCTGAAAAAGCTCGCCGGACTGTATGGGGTATCCCTTGATTACCTGATGGATATGGAACCGGCCTGCAATGCGGAGCTCCGGCACCGGCAGGAGCTTCTTGTCGGCCGGCTGGAGGAGATCATCGGGGAATTGACCCAGTGGATCGAGGACGGAAAACGGTAAACGGTAACCTTACAGAACGATGGAAGGCCGCCGCTTTTGGGCGGCGCAGGGTTCCGTCTCATGGAAAATCACGAAAATCCCGAAGGAAGAGCATTGCCGCCTTCCTTCGGGATTTTTACGTAACCTTAATAATCGCGGCGTCTTTTCCTGAAAAAGCAAGGAGAACAACCGCGGCATTTCGGGCCTTTTCCGCAATCAACAACAGGCCCGGAAAAAGAAGCCGCGGATTTTAACAGAACATAAAAAATACTTAACATCTGGCTAACATGACGCCGGTAAAATTACAGGCGTACCAAGAAAAAGAAAAAAGCAAAGCGGGCATCCCGGGAAGAGTTCCCAAGGGAGAGGTCTCCTTGGGGAAGAGGGCTTCTTTGGAAAGCCCGCCAGAAAGGAATGGTATTCTCATGAAGAAGTTTGTAGGCATTGTCTGCGCGGCGGCGATGGCGTCTGTACTGTTCGCCGGCTGCGGTAATACCGAGGTGGGCGGCAATTCCAGCGCGGCCGGGACTGCCAGCGGCGGCGACGCCTCCACGGCGGAAAAGCTGAGCGGCGACCTGAAATTCGCCGGCTCCAGCTCAATGGCCGACATCATGGCGGCGCTGAGCGAGGAATTCAGAACGCAGTACCCCGATGTGACCGTTACGGTAGACCAGCAGGGCTCCGGCTCCGCGATCACCGGACTGAACGACGGCACCTGCCAGATCGGTAACCTCTCCCGCAATGTTAAGGACGAGGAAAACGCGGATGGCAAGTATGAGGTCATCACCATGGCGATCGACGGCATTGCGGTCGCCGTTCATCCCAATAACGGCGTAAGCGACCTTACCCTGGAGCAGATCGCCGGTATTTTCAAGGGAGAGATCACCAACTGGAAGGACGTGGGCGGCGCGGATCAGGCGATCTATGTGGTCGGCCGGGAGGAAGGCTCCGGTACCCGCGACGGCTTTGAAGAGATCATCGGCGCCAAGGGTGAGTGCCAGTACGGCGTTCTGCTGAAGGAGACCGGCGACGTGGTTTCTAAGGTCGCGTCCGAGGAAGCGGCGATCGGCTATATCTCCTACGCCTCCGTCAATGATAAAGTCAAGGCCCTGAAGGTCGGAGGCGTCGCGGCGGAGGAAGCCACCATCGCAGACGGCAGCTACAAGCTCCAGCGCCCCTTCGTCCATGCCTATCGCAAGGGCACCGACGACAAGCTGGTTCTCGCTTACCTTGAATTTCTGAAGACGGATAAGGCGCAGAGCCTGATCAAAGCTGACAAGCTGATCCCGGTGGAATTCTGGAAATAAGGCCGGCGGGGCTTACAGGCTCCCCCTTCCCCCAAAGCGCTTCCGGATACCGCAGACTTTTCCCCTGACTGTACGAACCCTTCCCCTTCATTTCCTGTTCTTTGGCCCGCCGGGAGCGGGCGGCTCCGGCAGGTCTCGCCGCGTACGAACCGCGGCGAGACCTTTCGGGCTGTCCGCTCCCGGCGGGCAAAGAGCAATAGGGCGTTGCAAGACGGTTTAAGAGCGGCGCATAAACGAACAATCAATACAAAAGTCAAAGACCTTTTGATTACGGCTTTATATTCTGTCCAGACGTAAAATCCGGATCGGAGACGAATCCGGAGGAAAGGACTAGGATTCAGATGGAAAAAACCATGAACAACGAGGTGAAGAGGTGTCGCCGGGTAATGCGGAGGCGCTGCCTGACGGTTCTTGCGGTTCTGGCGGCGCTGGCCGGGGCGGCGATGTTTTTTCTTCCCTTTGTCACCTTTCGGCTGGGCGGCGTCGGCTACACCTTTACCTCCCTGCAGGTGGTGACCGGGTACATGAACGTCAAGGGAACGGCGGTTTCCCTGCCGCTTCTCGCCAAAATTGCGGCGGCCGTCTGCCCGCTGGCTTTTCTGGGGGGCGGGGTTCTGGCGGCGCTGAAGAAGCCCCGGCTGGCCGCCGTCGGCTTTATGCTGGCCGCCATCGCACCGCTGACAGTGATGATGACCGGCAATTCGATCACCTCCGTCTTTCTCGATCTCGGCGTGAGCCGGGTGGAGATGGCCTATCACACCTCTCTGGCCGCGATGCTGGTTGCCGGATTGCTGGGCGCGGTGCTTTCCATGACCACTCAGGGGGTGGACCGGCTGGCGGAAGCGATCTTCCTTGTGTTCGCCTGCATGTCGGTGGGCGCGGTGGGAATTATCACCGTGTATATGGTCGTGGCAGGCGCGCCCGCTATCGCGGAGATCGGGCTGGGTGATTTCCTGTTCGGCGCCAAGTGGGCCCCGAGCGCGGGAAGCTACGGAATCCTGTATATGATCCTGACCTCGATCCTCGGGACGCTGGGAGCTATTCTGCTCGGCGTGCCGATCGGCCTGCTCACTGCGATTTTCCTCGCCGAGCTGGCGCCCCGTCCGCTGGCGGCGGTCGTCCGTCCGGCAGTGGAGCTGCTGGCCGGCATCCCGTCGGTGATTTACGGCTTTTTCGGCATGATTATTATCGTTCCGGCGATTAAGGCGGTATTTCCGAACACCTTCGGAGACAGCCTGCTCGCCATGATCCTTATTCTGGCGATTATGGTGCTCCCCACCATTGTCAACGTGTCGGAGACCGCTCTGCGGGCCGTTCCGTCGTCGTACAAGGAGGCGTCCCTCTCACTCGGGAACACCCACATCGGCACCATATTCAGGGTGATGGTGCCGGCCGCGCGGTCGGGCATCCTCGCCGGGGTGATTCTTGGCGTGGGCCGCGCGATCGGGGAGACGATGGCGGTCATCATGGTGTGCGGCAATGTGGTGCAGCTTCCGCAGCTGCTCTCCAGCGTCCGCCCGCTGACCGCCGGCGTGGTGCTGGAAATGAGCTACTCCTACGGCCTCCACCGGCAGGCGCTGTTCAGTATCGGCCTGGTCCTGTTCGTGTTCATCATGATCGTGAACATTTCGTTTACGATGATTTCCAAAAGAGGGGTGAAGATCGATGGCCGCGAGTAAAGCAAGGGCGGCGTCCCTGGCCGCGATGAACACATTCCCAGCCGTGCCGGATGTGTCCCCGGCCGTGCCGGATATGTCCCCGTCTGTGCCGGATATGTCCCCGCCTGTGCCGGGCACGTCTCCGGCCGCCGCGCCGCCCAGCCTTCACCGCCGGCGTCGCCGGGTGAAGGACGGCATGCTGAGCGGGCTGATTTATCTGTGCGCGGGAATCACGGTCTGTATTCTGGTCGGCCTGATCGGGTACATTCTGGTGCAGGGACTGCCCCATATTTCCTGGAACTTCCTGTCCACCGCATATTCCGCGCGGGATAAAGCGTTACAGGGGATTCTGCCCATGATTATCAATACCCTGTACATAGTGGCGCTTACCCTGCTGATCGTGACCCCGATCGGCCTGTCGGCGGCAATCTACCTGACCCAGTACGCCAGACAGGGACGGCTGGTGAAGGCTATCCGTTTCACCACGGAGGTGCTCTCCGGGGTGCCGTCCATCATTTTCGGCCTGTTCGGCTACACCGTGTTCTGCGTCATGCTGGGTATGGGGGTGTCCATCCTCGCGGGCTGCCTGACCATGGCCATCTGTATCCTGCCCACCATCATCCGTACCACCGAGGAATCCCTCCTCGCCGTTCCGGACAGCTATAAGGAAGGGGCGCTCGCCCTCGGGGCCGGGAAGCTGCGGGTGGTTCTGGGAATTGTGCTGCCCTGCGCCATGCCCGGCGTGCTGACCGCGCTGATCCTCGGCATGGGACGGATCGTGGGGGAATCTGCCGCTCTGATCTTTACCGCCGGGATGGCGTACGATATGCCGAGGGAGTTTTTCGGACATATCCTGCAAAGCGGGCGGACGCTGACCCTGCATCTTTACCAGACGGCCAGCCAGGCCACCGACCCGGATGCCTTCCACATTGCCTATGCCACTGCGTCGGTGCTGCTGATTCTGGTCTTCCTGCTCAACCGCCTGGCCAGCCTGCTTTCCCGGGTGTTCAACAAGAATCCGGGCGGCCGCGCCGGATAAGGCGGCGCGGCCGATAGGCACTGACCGCAACATCATAAACGAAAGGACAGGGGAAAGCCATGACTGCGACGACGCAGACGAATACCGCTCCCGTTAAAATTTCGGTACAGGACCTGAATCTGTATTATGGGGATTTTCAGGCCCTGAAGCATGTTACCATGGACATCGGCCGCAACCAGATCACCGCCTTCATTGGTCCGTCCGGCTGCGGAAAATCCACCTGCATCAAAACCTTCAACCGGATGAACGATCTGGTCGCCGGCTGCCGGATTACCGGCGGGGTGAAGATCGACGGAGAGGACATTTACGATCCCCGCACCGATGTGACCCTCCTCCGTCGCCGGGCGGGGATGGTGTTCCAGAAGCCCAATCCCTTCCCGATGAGCATTTACGACAATATCGCCTACGGCCCACGGGTACACGGAATCAAAAACCGAAAAAGGCTGGATGAGCTGGTGGAAACCTCCCTGAAGGGCGCCGCCCTGTGGGATGAGGTGAAAGACCGGCTGAAGGAATCCGCCATGGGGATGTCGGGCGGCCAGCAGCAGCGTCTCTGCATCGCACGGGCGCTGGCGGTGGAACCGGATATCCTGCTGATGGATGAGCCGACCTCCGCGCTCGATCCGATCTCCACCCTCAAGATCGAAGACCTGATGCAGGAGCTGAAAAGGAAATATACCGTAGTAATCGTGACCCACAACATGCAGCAGGCCGGCCGGATCGCGGACAAAACGGCCTTCTTCCTGCTGGGGGAGATCGTGGAATACGACGATACCGTGACCATGTTCAACACCCCGCGGGATAAGCGTACCGAGGATTATATCACCGGCCGGTTCGGTTAAGGCCGGGGAAACGAGGAGACAGCGATGCCGAGAAAAGTATTTGAACAGGAGCTCGCCCGCCTGAACGTCGATCTTGCCGAGATGGGCCGCCGGGTGGATGCCAGTATGCAGGGGACCCTCCAATGCCTGAAGACGATGGATGTCCGTCTGGCGAAAACCATTTTTCCCCGGGACCGGGAAATCAACACCATGGAAAAAAGCATCGAACAGAGCTGTATGAACCTGCTCGCCCTGCAGCAGCCGCTGGCCCGCGACCTGCGGCTGATTACCGCGACGCTGAAGATCATTACCGATATGGAACGGATCGCCGACCAGTGCGCCGATATCTGCGAAATCCTCGCCACCGTGGCGGGAATGGCGGCCCTGCATCCCACCGCTCGCCTTTTACAGATGTTCGATAAGGCGCGGGAGATGTTCCGCAGCGCACTGGACGCGTATCTGCGGGAGGATATCGAGCTGGCGGAGAAGGTATGCCGGGAAGACGACGAGGTGGACGCGCTGTTTTCCGCCGCCGTCCTCGAGCTCTGCAGCCAGATCAGCCGGAGCCAGTCCCGCGTGCCGGAAAACGTCGATTTTCTGTTCATCGCCAAGTATATCGAACGCATGGGCGACCATGCGACCAACATCGCGGAGTGGGCGATTTTTATCCGTACTGGGATACATCCCGACCTGAACAACACGCAGGGCGGCGCCTACGAAGACGGGCAGTCAGAGGAGACGCCCTGACGGCGATAATCCTACTGGACAGGGAAGAGTGTAAAAGCTATAATTGTCATGAAAGGCCAGAGTCCCCATTTGGAAAGGCGTGGTAAAGGTATGGCTTTGGTATATATTGTGGACGATGAACCGCACATTCGTCGTCTGGCCGCCATCGGCCTGAAGGACGCAGGCTTTGAAACGGCGGAATTCTCCGACGGCTCGGTGATGCTGCACGCGCTGAACCAGACGCAGCCCGACGCGGTGCTGCTGGACTGGATGATGCCCGGGCAGGACGGTATGAGCGTGCTGCGCGCCATCCGGGAAAACCCTGCCACCCGCCCCATCCCGGTTATCATGATGACCGCAAGGTCGGACGAGGTGGACCGGGTGCTGGGGCTGGAGCTGGGGGCGGATGATTACGTCACCAAGCCCTTCAGCGTCAAGGAGCTGGCCGCCCGCACCCGTGCGGTAATCCGGCGGCAGGAATACCTCAGCGCGCCGCTGGAGGAGGTTCTATCCGCCGGCGGGCTGACGGTGGATTACACCCGGCGGCGGGTGACCAAAAACGGGCGGGAAATCGAGCTGACCCAGAGGGAATTCGAGCTGCTCTATACCCTGATGAAAACCCCGGGACGGGTGTTTACCCGGGAAATGCTGCTGGATACGGTCTGGAAGGTGGATTTCTACGGCGACACCCGGACGGTGGACGTGCATGTCCGGTATCTGCGGCAGAAGATCGAGGACGAGCCGGATAACCCCAAACGGATTCTCACCGTGCGGGGCGTAGGCTATCGCTTCGCGGAGGAAACCGCCTGAATGGGTACGTTGCAATAATACTAATAGGCTAATTTTACAACTAATATACAAAGAGTAAGCCTGGAAGGGAGGCGTTCCCCCTGCGCAGACGATTTTTCCGGGCGGCGACGCTGGCGATTATCGCCGGGCTGGTGGTCGCTTTCCTTTTTGCCGTTCCTCTCATGGAACAGGTATATACCGACGAAACCGAAAAGAGGCTGGATACCGCATTGGCGCTGATCGGCGGCTATCCCCTGGAGGATACGGACGCCTGTCGGCGGCTGGCCGTGGAGGCGGGGGAACGGCTGAACGGCGAGGTACGCGTCACCCTGATCGCGGCGGACGGAACCGTGCTGGGGGACAGCCGGGCCGATCCGGCCGAGATGGGCAGCCACGCTTCCCGTCCGGAGGTGGAGGAAGCGCTGGAGTCCGGCCGGGGGGAGGACGTCCGCCGCAGCAGTACCACCGGACGGCGGGAGATGTACCGCGCCGAGCTGCGGACACTGCCGGACGGAACAAAAGCGATTTATCGGGTATCCCTGTCTCTGGATGGGGAAAGTCGGGTGCAGTATATGCTTTGGGGCTGCGGGCTGATCGGCATCGTCCTGGGGCTGGGGGCGGCGTTGTTCGCCGCCAACTATTCAGCCGGACGGGTGGTGGAGCCCCTGCAGGAGCTGACCCGCGCCGCCCGGCAGATCGCCGATGGCGATACCGCCGTACGGGTTGCGGACGCCCCGGACGAGATGGGGGAGCTATCCGGCGCGTTTAACCGGATGTCCGAACGGCTGGCCTGTGCGCACGCGGAGCTGGAATACCACTCGGAACGGATGGCCGGTATCCTGCAGGGCATGGACGACGGCGTGATCGCACTGGACGCGGACGGGCGGATCACGCTGCTTACCCGCCGGGCGAGGGAGCTTCTCGGCCCCGCGCCGATGACCGCCGTCCGGCTTCCCGAATGCGGGGAGAATTATCGGTATATCCAGAAACTCCTCGACCGGCTGGCGCAGGAGAGCGAGCCGGTGCGGGACACCGTGGTGCTGGCCGGTCCAACCGAGCGGATTCTCCAGGTTTACGCGGCCCGGGTGAACGAAAGCCGGGAGGGCGGTACGCTGGCTGTGCTGTCCGATGTGACCCGTATCCGCAAGCTGGAGATCATGCGCAGCGAGTTCGTCGCCAACGTGACCCATGAGCTGAAGACCCCGCTGACCTCCATCCGCGGCTATATTGAGCTGCTTCGGAACGGACCACGGGACGAGGAAACCGCGCAGTCTTTTTACGAGATTATCGAGATCGAGGCCGAGCGGCTGCAGAAGCTGACCGACGATATCCTCCAGCTGTCCGAGATCGAAAACGGGGAGCGGGACGTGGACGCCGAAGCCGCGTCGGTGGAGGAAACAGTGGAACGGGTTATGGAGGCTCTCCGGCCTGAGGCGGGACGGCGGCGGGTCTCCTTCCAGACCGAGCTGGAGGATGGGCTGCAGGTGAACGCCAGTCCTCGCCGCTTTCACCAGCTGATGAAAAATCTGATGGAAAACGCGATGAAATACAACCGGGAGGGCGGCAGGGTCACCGTATCCGCCCGCCGGGAACGCGGGGTCGCCGCCATCCGTGTGGAGGATACCGGGATCGGTATCCCGGAAAAGGATATCGGCCGGATTTTCGAACGCTTCTACCGGGTGGATAAGGGACGTTCCCGCGAACTGGGCGGAACTGGGCTGGGGCTGTCCATTGTCAAGCACATTGTCGGTCTTTACGGCGGCGACATCCGCGTGGAAAGCCGGGAAGGGGTCGGTACCACCTTCACTGTCCGGCTTCCGCTGGGGCATGCCGCCGGCACGGACAGTACGATTTCCACATAGCAGAATATATACAAAATGTTGAATCCGACGGAGAATATACGATTCTCTGTCGGATTTTATTTACTTTTGGGGAAACGGCCGTTGCGGGCTGGCAATCCGGCGCGCATTCGTCCCCATGGTTGTATCCCTGGAAGACAAATTCCCGCCAAAAAGCGGGCCGTGCCGCGGAAAATTCGAAATTTTTCTTGCATTATGCACACCCGGATTATATAATGTTTAAGAAACGGGCCGGGTTCCCGGCCCTGAACGCGCAAACGGCGCCTGTGCCGCATCCTTGGCGGCGGGCGGTGAAGAATATGGAGGGATAAGGTTTGAAAAGCAGAAAAGCCATGAAGAAGAGAAGTGTTGTCGCGCTGGCTTTGGCGGCTGCGCTGATGATCGTGCCGCTGGCAGGCTGTACAAAGGACGTCGGCAGCGGCGACGCCATTAAGATCGGCGGCCTGGCTCCGCTGACCGGCGAAGTGTCCCAGTACGGCAAGGCCGTGGACAACGCGGTTAAGCTGGCGGTCAAGGCCATCAACGAAAAGGGCGGCGTCCTTGGCGGCAAGAAGATCGATTACATCTGCTACGACGAGAAGGGCGACCCGAACGAAGCGATCAACGCCTATAACAAGCTCGCCCAGACCGATAAGGTCGTGGCGCTGGTGGGCGACGTGACCTCCAAGCCCTGCACGGCGGTGGCTCAGAAGGCGAAGGCCGACAATATGCCGATGATCACGCCGTCCGGCACGGCGGCAGATATTACCGAGGTGGGCGAGAACGTGTTCCGCGCCTGCTTTATCGACCCGTATCAGGGCCAGCTGATGGCCGACTACGCGGCGAAGAAGCTGAATGCTAAAACCGCGGCGATCCTGTACGACAACGGCGACACCTATTCCACCGGCATCGCCGATGCGTTTGAGGCGGCGGCCAAGGAGCTGGGCATCACCGTGACCAATAAGGAAGGCTACCAGACCGGCAGCACCGACTTCAATTCGCAGCTGACGAAAATCAAGGCCTCCAATCCCGACGTGCTGATGGTGCCGGTGTACTATTCTGACGTCGCGCTGATCGCGGTGCAGGCTAAGGCGCAGGGCATCACCTCTACCTTCCTGGGCGCGGACGGCTGGGATGGCGTACTCGAGAAGATCGACGCCTCCAATGTGGACGCGGTGGCAAACAGCTATTTCTGCAGCCAGTATTCGGCCACCAGCACGGACGCAGACCTGCAGGCGTTCCTGAAGCTGTATAAGGAAACCTATGGGATGGACGCGAACATGTTCGCCGTTCTTGGCTACGATTCGATGATGATTATGGCGGACGCGATCAACCGCGCCGGCTCCACCGATTCCGACAAGATCATCGAGGCGCTGAAGAGCACCAACTACAAGGGGCTGACCGGTACCACCACCTTTGACGAGAAGCGTAACCCGGTCCGCGAGGCGATCATTACCAACTGCAAGGACGGCAAGTACGGCTTTGTAGAGAACTACAGTATTTCGAAATAAAAAAGCCTTTTCGGGGTGATGGCGTCCCGAAAAACGGAATAGAGCGGGAAAAGAGGGTGGCGTGCTCACCCTCTTTTCCCGGTTTCAAGCCGGTTTGCGGACAGGCATTCCGGTATAGAGGGCCAAGTACAGAGTGGGAAGGTGCGACGATGAAAGACTTCATGAACTTTATAGCGCAGATACTCAACGGGCTGGGGCTGGGGAGTATTTATGCGCTGGTTGCGCTCGGCTACAGCATGGTGTATGGTATCGTGCAGCTGATCAACTTTGCTCACGGCGATATTATTATGGTGGGCAGCTATATTGTCTATCTGGTGCTGGTGCTGTTGAAAGCGCCGCTGTGGATCGCCGTGCTCGCCGCTGTTTTGATCTGCGCTGTTGCGGGCGTGGTGATTGAGCGGGTCGCTTATCATCGGCTTCTGGTTCACGACGCTCCCCGTATTTCGCTGCTGATTACCGCGCTGGGCGTGAGCATCTTCCTGCAGAACCTCTTTATGCTGCTGTTCGGTTCGGAGCCGCAGTCCATGCCGCAGATGTTCGGCAATCAGGTGCTGGAGCTGGGGGCGCTGAACGTCAGCCTTTCCACGGTTTTGAATATTATCGTATCCATCCTGATGATGGCGGGGCTCCAGCTTCTGGTGAAAAAGACCAAGACCGGCAAAGCCATGCAGGCCACGTCGGAGGACGCCGGCGCCGCCAAGCTGATGGGGATCAACACCAACCGTGTGATCGCTGTCACCTTCGCGGTCGGCTCGGCGTTGGCGGCGGTCGGCGCGCTGCTGTACTGTAATACCTATCCGCAGATCAAACCGGTTATGGGCAATCTGCTCGGCCTGAAGGCTTTTGTGGCGGCGGTGCTCGGCGGCATCGGCTCCATTCCCGGAGCGATGATCGGCGGCTATGTGCTCGGCGTGGCGGAAAGCCTCACCAAGGCGTATATCAGCAGCACCCTGACCGACGCGGTGGTGTTCGGAATTCTGATCCTTGTGCTGCTGGTCAAGCCGACCGGCATTATGGGCAAGAACCGGAAGGAGAAGGTGTGAGTATGGCCATGATGAATCCGACGAAGAAGAAAAGGACGCTGGTCTCCTACGCGGTGAATCTGGTCCTGACGGCGCTGCTGTTCATCGTTTTGTTTCTCCTGATGAACACCGGCGTCATGAACCGCTACCAGGCCGACCTGGTTACCATGGTGTGCATCAACGTTATCCTGGCGGTCAGCCTGAACCTGGTGACCGGTGTGCTTGGTCAGCTCGTGCTCGGCCATGCCGGCTTTATGCTGGTGGGCGCGTACGCGGCGGCTTTGTTTACCAAAAACTGCGGGCTGCCGCTGCCGGTCGCCCTGCCGATCGGGCTGGTGCTGGCCGGTCTGCTCGCCGCCGTGTTCGGGATTATCATCGGTATCCCCGCCCTGCGGCTGCGGGGGGATTACCTGGCGATTATCACCCTCGGCTTTGGGGAGATTATCCGGGTGGTGGCCAACAATCTGAAAATCACCAACGGCGCCATGGGGCTTTCCGGTATTGAATCTCTGAACAACCGGGAGCACCCCGCCGCGATGTTTATTTATGCGTTTGTCCTTGCCGTGCTGGTGGTCTTTATGATGTTCACCTTCGGACGTTCCCGGCATGGCCGGGCGGTCATCGCCATCCGGGAGGATGAGATTGCCGCGGAATCCTCGGGGATCAACACTACCTATTACAAACTGCTCGCCTTTGTGATGGCGGCGTTCATCGCCGGTGTGGCGGGCGGCTTGTACGCTCATCAGCTCGGCCTGGTCGACCCCTCCAAGTACGACTTCAACAAATCGGTCGAAATCCTGATTATGGTGGTGCTTGGCGGTATGGGCTCCATCACCGGTTCTATTATTTCCGCTACGGTGCTCACCCTGCTTCCGGAGTTCCTTCGCGATTTTTCGGATTACCGGATGCTGATCTACTCGATTATCCTGATCATCGTTATGCTGTTCAAGCCGACCGGCCTTCTCGGACGGTATGAGCTGTCGCTTACGAAGATTTTCCGTAAGCTGTTCGGTTCCCGCCCGGCGCGGAAAAAGAAAGGGGAGGTGTGACGGATGACCGTACTCGAGACCAAGGACCTCGGCATCACGTTCGGCGGCCTGCGGGCGGTAGACGACGTTTACCTGCGGATTGAGGATCAGGAGATCGTGGGCTTGATCGGGCCGAACGGCGCGGGCAAAACCACGGTGTTCAACCTTCTGACCGGCGTGTACGCCCCGACCAAGGGCGCCATCCGGTTCATGGGGGAAAGCATCATCGGCAAAAAGCCGTACCAGATCAACCGGATCGGCATCGCCCGTACCTTCCAGAACATCCGCCTGTTCAAGGCGATGACGGTGCTGGATAACGTCAAGGTAGCGATGCAGCAGCATATGAAATACAGCGTCGCCTCCGCGATCCTCCGTCTGCCTTCCTATTGGAAGGAGGAGCGGAAAACCACCGAAGAGGCGAGGGAACTGCTGAAAATTTTTAATATGGAGGAGCTGGCCGAGCAGCAGGCGTCCAACCTGCCGTATGGGCAGCAGCGGAAGCTGGAGATTCTCCGTGCGCTGGCCGCCCGTCCCAAGCTGCTGCTGCTGGACGAACCGGCCGCCGGCATGAACCCCACCGAAACACGGGAGCTGATGGAGACCATCCGTCAGATTCGGGAGATGTTTGGGGTGTCTATCCTGTTGATCGAGCACGACATGAGCCTGGTGATGGGCGTCTGCGAGCGGATTTATGTGCTGGACTACGGCACCCTGATCGCGGACGGCACCCCGGAGGAAATCCGTTCGAACGAGAAGGTCATCAAGGCTTATCTGGGCGGCTGACGGAAAGGTGCATCCGGGATCATTGCGCGGTCGCGTCCGCATTTGAAGAAAGGGAGGCTGTTTATGCTGACCGTTAACGATATCAATGTATATTACGGCGCTATTCATGCCCTGAAGGGAATTTCTTTCCATGTGGAGGAAGGGGAGGTCGTCTCTTTGATCGGCGCCAACGGCGCGGGGAAGACCACGGCGATGCACACCATCTCCGGCCTGCTCCGTTCCCGTTCGGGGGATATTACTTTCATGGGGGAAAGCATCGCCAAGGCGGAGCCGCATAAAATCGTGCGGATGGGGCTGGCGCAGGTTCCCGAAGGCCGGCGGGTGTTCTCCGCTATGACGGTGGAGGAAAATCTGGAGATGGGGGCTTTTATCCGGAAGAGCGGGGAAAAGGCGGGGATCGGAGAAGACCTGGAAATGGTCTATACCCGCTTTCCCAGGCTGAAGGAACGCCGCCGCCAGCAGGCGGGCACCCTCTCCGGCGGCGAGCAGCAGATGCTGGCCATCGGCCGGGCCCTGATGTCCCGCCCGAGGATGCTGTTGCTGGATGAGCCGTCCATGGGCTTGTCCCCCATCCTGGTACAGGAAATTTTCGATTGTATCCAGGAGGTGAAGAAGGGAGGCACTACCGTCCTGTTGGTAGAACAGAACGCGAAAATGGCGCTATCCATCTCCGATCGGGCGTATGTGCTGGAAACCGGAACGGTCTTTCTGGAGGGAAAAGCCGCCGATCTGCTGGATAACGAGCAGGTTCGCCAGGCTTATCTGGGCTCGTAATTTTCCCCACCGGATCAAAACGGGACGCCGGACGGCGTCCCGTTTTCTGCGGAAAATGGATTTTTTCAGTTCAAAAATCCGGAACCGTATAAAGCCAAAACCGCTCAATTTCTACCTTTTGAGATAGCATGGGGATTCGCGTGAAAATACGATGCTTCAACCTTTTCACGCCGGAATTTGATCCTTAGCCGCAAAAAGCGCTGCGGCAATTTCGACCGTTGGCCGAAACCGTCTCAAATTCAACAAGGAATGGGGATTATCATGGACAAAGGGATGGCCCGCCGGGGAGAGCTTTTCCGAGCCGGGTTCCGCTGCGGCGCGCCGATCATGCTGGGGTACGCGCCGGTTTCGTTTGCCTTCGCCGTTACGGCGGTTGCGGAAGGACTGCCCTGGCCGGTCGCTCTGCTGATCTCGCTGAGTAATTTCACCTCGGCCGGGCAGGTGGCGGGCGCCGGCCTCATGGCGACCGGCGCCCCCCTTCCGGAGATCGGGGTGACGGTGTTCATCATCAATATCCGATATTTTCTTATGTCCCTTTCCCTGTCCCAGAAGCTCCAGTCCATGCCGGTGCTGAAGCGTCTTCTGGTGGCAAACGGGGTGACGGACGAAATCTTTTTTCTCGCCATGCAGCAGAAAGGACAGCTTTCCGGCTGGTTTTTTGCTGGTCTGGCGGCCGGGCCATATCTCGGCTGGACGGCTGGTACGCTGCTGGGCGGGCTGGCGGGGGCTGTCCTTCCAGCCGCCCTGTCCTCCGCGCTGGGGATCGCCCTGTACGCCATGTTTATCGCCATTGTGATCCCGCCTGCGAAAAAATCCCGTCCGGTGGCGCTGGTGACGGCGGGCGCAGTGCTCCTCGCCTGTCTGTTCCGGTATTTGCCGGGACTGAAGCTTCTCCCTTCCGGCTGGGCGCTGATCCTCTGCGCAGTGGCGGCTGCGGCGGCGGGGGCGTTATTTTTCCCGATTGGGGAGGAAGCGGACGGGGAAGCGCCCGCAGAAGGGGGACGGACGGCATGACCGGCTGGATATACTGGATCGCCGCGATCGCGGTGATGGCGCTAGTGACCTATGTGCCGCGGGTGCTCCCGCTGACGCTGGTCCGCCGGCGGATCGAAAGCCCTTTTCTGCGTTCATTCCTGTACTATATGCCCTTTGCGGTGCTGGGGGCGATGACTTTTCCCGCGGCGCTGTACGCCACCTCCTCCCCGCTGTCGGCGGCGGTTGGCCTGCTGGTCGCGCTGGCAATGGCGTTCTGGGGAAAGCAGCTTCTGCCGGTGGCGCTGGCCTCTACGGCGGCGGTGCTGCTGACCGAGATGCTGATGCGGCTTCTGCACTGGCTGTAATCCGTGCGGCGATGGTTTTTATTCGAGTATGAACACACTCTAACCCATTCCTTCAGGGATACCTGGCAAGGAGGAATTGGTTACGAGCTGCTCGTTTTCTCTTACCCGTCCCGGCGATTGGGCGGAAGAGACCAACCCCATTATCCTGGAAGAAGTAGAGAGCGTTCTGGACAAATTGCCTTCCGGCTTTCGAATCGACCGCCGTGTCGGCGCGAGTATGACCCTTCCGACCGGGCGGACCCACTTGATCGGGAGCGGGGGCGTTTGTGGAGTATTATGACGGAGCCAGGGAGAAAAGCCGGGCGCGCCTCTTTCTTTCCGGCTGTCCGGAATTTTCGATAGCGGAGGAACGGCGGAGACTGTCGGTTTCCAATTTGACGAAAGCGTTTGGGGCCAGCATACAGAGCGGGGAGTTTGAGATATATACCAGAGAGCAGGTCGCGGGCAGCGTTGGATAGAGCGAAAGCAAAAACAGCCCGAAGAAGTTCAATTGGCTTGGCCGGATTTTTTTACTGGTCATGCCCCCTTTTTGGTACGAATTCCGGCCGGATAAAAGCCGGTTTAAAATTCCTGGGACGGCGGCGGAAGCGGCGCGGACCGGGAATTTTCGCTGCGGCGCTGCGGTCGGAGACCTGAGCGAACTCAAAGTGGGCCGTCCGTCTCGCGGTGGATAAGTGCCGCGTTGCGGTGGAAAGCGAGGAATCTTAAGAATGTTTTCGTTTTTTCTGCCATTTCAAATCACTTTTTTTCAGCTATAATAAACAACGCGTCAAAAATAATAACAGGTTTGTAACAAAGATTGCGATTCAAGGGCAGAATATGGCATAATGTCGTTTGGAAAAATACCGACAGGCATTTTTGATTACGCCGCCGCAGAAGGCTGGAACAGGAGCCTTGCGGGGGGGATTGAAAAAAGCGCGCTGCCGTGAAAGACAGATATCAAGGTCATGCAGAGACGGCACACTGTAAGGAGGTGGGGGACATACAGAGCAGCAAAAGCGGGAAGATAGGGCTGAGAGATATCCGGGAAAACCTGAAACAGCCGTGGTTGCTCGCACTCCTTTTTGTCGCCGGCATCCCCCTTTTTCCGGAATATATCGCGCCGGTTTTGGCGGGCGGCGCTCTTCTGGCGGCATATTTTGACGCAAAAAAACGGCAGCGCCAGGTGATGATCGGCGCGCTTGGAAAAGTGATTCTGGTTTATATCGCCTATATGGCGTTCGGCCTGCTGTATACGCCGCATTTCCTCTCCACGCTGTCTACGGTGGGAATGTGGGCGGTTATGTTTTTGGTTTATCTGGCGATCACCACGGTTTTGACCGACCGCAGCCGCCTGGATACCGCCCTGTTCTGCATCTCTCTGGTGGCTGGGCTGGCCGGGCTGATCGGCTGCGTGCAATACGGGTTGCGGGCGTTTCTGGGACTAGATATTTCCCTGCAGTTCTGGCGGTTCATCGACCAGGTGGTGTTTGAATGGCTGCCGCTCAAGCTCCTGCCGATTACCACCGATCTCCGGGTTTCCTCCACCTTCAACAACCCGAATATTTTCGCGGAATATCTGGTGATGGTGATCCCCTTCCTCTCCTATTATGCGTTCAGCGGACGGCGGACCGGCGCGCGGGTCCTCTGCCGCTGCTGCCTGCTGGCGGCGGTCGGCGGGGTGGCGTTTTCCTTTTCCCGCGGCTGTTATCTCTCGCTGCTCGTTATCGCTCTGATTTTCACTGTAGCGAATATCCGCAAAATTATGCTGATTATTGTCACCGCCGCGTCGGCGCTTTTGCTGATCCCGGAATCGGTGCTGGCCCGCCTTTTCTCGGTGACCGGGATGGACGCCTCGGTCAGCGAACGGCTGGATATCTGGGAGGCCGGGCTGCATACTATCGGCCAGGATCTCCTGTTCGGGATGGGGGCGGGGGTGGATAACACCTGGGATATGCTGCTTCGGCACGGCATCAATGCGCCGCACATGCATAACCTCCCCTTGCAGCTTTTGGCGGAGGGCGGCGTGATCGCCCTGGGCATTCTGCTGCTGGCGGGCTGGAGGCTGCTTCGCGGCGGGGTGGATATGCTGCACCACTCCCGGGATAGCCGCATGATGGGCGTGGTGTTTATCGCCTTTGTCGCTGCGTTCTGCATGGACGGCATGGTGGATTTTCCCCTGCTGACTCCCAAGCTGGTCGGAATATTCCTGATGGTTCTTGCCCTTGGAGACGCGGCGGGAAAGCTGTATCTCGATCAGGCTATGCAGCCTCTGACGGATACGGCCCCCTTTTCCCGTATCGCCCGTTTTATACGGAAGCATCGGGAAAAGGCCTATGCCAACATGCCGCTCGAAAAATGATACGGTGGATCGGTGGAAGAAAAGGGGACGGCTGCAACGCGGTGTTTTGCAGCCGGCCCCTTTTTCCTGTCGGAGCGTCGCCGGGGCGCCAATATATTTGTGTCGCGATTTCTTTTGCGGCATGATTTTTTCCGGAAACTTTGCGTGTCAAAATAATTTTAAAACAATCGGCTTGACATCCCGCGTGGAATACGGTAACATAGTATCGAAAACCAGATGGGTGAAAACAGGAAGGCGCTCTTTCTCCTGCGGGACGGCAATCTTCGGAAGAAGGAAATCGCTTTTTGAAAGGAATGGGGTCATCTATGTATCGTATTACGACCGATTCGACCTGCGATCTGCCGCAGGAGTTTTATCAGGAGCGCGGCATTGCGTATATTGGGCTGAGCTTCCAGCTGGATGGGAAGGAATATAAAGAAGGCGCCGACGTCGCCGTGACCTCGAAAGAGTTTTACGACCAGCTCCGGGCGGGGAAGGAATCCTCCACCATGCAGGTCAACGCCTTTGAGTTCATGTCCTTTGTCGAGCCGTTTCTTGCTGCCGGGGAGGATGTGCTCCACATCGCGTTTTCCAGCGGGCTGAGCGGCACCTGCGATTCCTGCCGGCGCGGGGCGGAGGAGCTGAAGGAGAAATATCCCGACCGCACGGTGATCGTGGTCGACAGCCTGTGCGCCTCCATGGGCGAGGGACTGCTGGTGTTTTACGCGGATGAAAACCGGAAGGCCGGCATGTCCCTGCAGGAAAACGCGGAATGGCTGGAAAACAACAAGCTTCATCTCTGTCACTGGTTCACCGTGGACGACCTGATGTTCCTGCACCGGGGTGGGCGGGTAAACAAAGCGTCCGCCATCTTCGGCTCTCTCCTCGGGATCAAGCCGGTTCTGCATGTGGACGACGAAGGACACCTGATCCTGGTCTCCAAGGCCAGAGGCCGGGTCGGCTCGATCGACGCGCTGGTGCAGCGGCTGAAGGAGAGCGCGAACGACGATATCAGGGAGCAGACGGTGTTCATCAGCCACGGCGACTGCCTGGACGAGGCGGAGCTGCTGGCCGATAAGCTGCGCAAGTCCGTGGGTATTGAGAAAATTGTGATTTCAGATATCGGGGCGGTGATCGGCTCCCATTCCGGCCCCGGCACCATCGCCGTCTTCTTTATGGGCAAGCAGCGGTAAGAATTGGTGGAATCCCTCCTGTCCTGAAAGCAGGAACGTTCGGAAAACGGAATAAGGTTGAGTGCGCCGCGGGATCGAAATTCCGCGGCGCATTTTTTGACGGGCGGATAATCCAAGCCGGAGACAAACGGGGGCATGATCGGCGCGGTTTTTTTCGTCCTTCGTAAAGAAACTCTTGATGAAGAGTGGGCGAAATGCAGAAAAGCGGCCGGGAATCGGTTGCTCTCTTTAGAAAAATATGCTACAATATACGATATCTGTAAAGCGGAACGGTTCGGTGCGGATAAGCATGGCGCCGCGGCAAACGCGCTTCCGGCAGTATTCCCGGACATGGCCTGGGTTTCGTTTGAATCCGAAAATTTTGGAAAAGGCGAGGGTAGACGCCAATGAAAAAGACGTCCGATTCAAAAACCAATTTTTTACGCGTGGTTATCCTGGCGATCGTGTTTCTGTCGCTGACCTGCCTGCTGTACCTCGGCTTTCAGGAAGACAAGCAGCTGGTCACGCAGAACCAGAAGCTGCTGTATTCCCTCGGCTTCGGCGGCCTGCTGGCCGGATTGGTGACGCTGTTGCTCGCCGTTCAGACGGAGGAGCACGCGCCTGCGGCGAAGAGCAAATGGTTTTATCCCGCGATGGCCGGACTCCTTGGGCTGGCCTGTATGGCGCTGGCCTACATGTATATGGGCGTGTGGCCGGTGGGCGACCGCAGCGTGATGGTAGTGGATATGCATCACCAGTATGCGCCGCTGCTGGCCCAGCTGCGGGATATGATTCTCCACGGGGGAAACGGACTGTATTCCTTTGATATCGGCCTGGGCGGGAGCTTTCTGCCTCTGTTCGCTTATTATCTTTCCAGCCCCTTCAACCTTCTGCTTACGCTTTTCCCGGAAAGCATGCTCAATGAGGGAATCCTGGTTATTACCCTGCTGAAAAATGCGCTGACCGCCTTCTGCTTCGCGCTCTGCGTTCAGTATATCTATCGCCGCCGGGATATTTCGGTGGTGGTGACGTCTATCATGTATTCCATGATGATGTATCTGATCGCGTATTCCTGGGATATCATGTGGCTGGACTGCGTCATGATCCTGCCGATTGTGGTCATGAACTTTGAAAAGCTGATGCGCACCGGCAAGTACCTGCCGTATGTGCTTTCTCTGGCTTATGCGCTGTACGCGAATTACTACATCGGCTTTATGCTCTGTGTGTTCCTGGTGCTGTATTTCCTCTGCTTCTCCCTGCGGCAGGTGCGTACCTTTTCTTCCCGCCGGCGGTTTTTCGGCCGGTTTGCCATCGGTTCCCTGCTGGGCGGCGGGCTGGTGATGTTCCTGCTGGTTCCTACCTACCTGGCGCTCGGCCAGACCTCGGCCGCCGGCGGGACCCTGCCCGAGATGAAGAACAATTTCGACATGTTTAACCTTCTCGGCCGGCACCTGTATGAGACGTCCCCCACCATCCGTTCAGGGAACCTGCCGAATATCTACTGCGGCATTCTGTCGATTTTCCTGCTCCCGATTTTCGCCACGATGCGGTCTATCCCGATGCGGCGGCGGGTATCCTATATCGGCCTGCTTGGAATTCTGGGCGCGAGCCTCGTTCTCAACCAGTTTGACCTGCTCTGGCATGGCCTGCACGCGCCGAACGATCTGCCCTATCGCTTTTCCTTCCTGTATTCCTTCGTTCTGCTGCTGATCGCGTATGAGACGCTCATCCATATCCGGGAGATTCGTTTCCGCCAGATTAGCGGCACGTTCCTTGGTCTGCTGGCCTACCTGATGCTGGAGGAACGGTTCGGGGACGAGGCGTACGGTTTCTCTACGATTTATGTCAGCCTGCTGCTTGTCGGGCTGTACGCCGTGATTACCGGTCTGGTCTCCCGCCGGCGGATTTCCGTCCGCCCGGCCTACTGCCTGCTTCTTCTGGTGGTAACGGCGGAAATGGTGTTCAACGGCGGCGCTTCTTTCCAGGCGGTCAACTCGAAGGAATATTTCACCGCCCGCGCGGATTATGTAGCCAACGACGTGACCAAAGCGTTGCATACGGCGGTGAACCGCACCGAGGAGATCGGGGACGCCGCGGCGAACGGCGCGTTTTATCGTCTGGAATTCCTGCCCCGCCGCACGACGGTGGATACCGCGCTGTACGATTATCATGGCTGCACGGTATTCGCTTCCAGCAATCCGCAGAGCGTGACCAAGTTCATGGGCTATCTAGGATACGCGGTCAATGGGGTGAACAGCTACCTGTATAAAAGCTTTGTCCCCACTACGGATTCTCTGCTCGGAATCAAGTATGTCATACTGAACAACAATCTGGGGAGCCATCCGCAGCTGACCCAGCTGGAGCAGACCGGCACGGATGAAAATCCTTATTACATCTATGAAAATGCCGACGCGCTTCCGGTCGGCTTTGTGGTGAATGCTTCGATCAAAAGCTGGACGCCGGTGAAGTACAATCCGATCGCGTCGCAGAACTCTCTGTTCGCCAGCCTGACCGGCAACGCGGACGAGCTGTTTGCCCTGGCCGCGACCGAGGTGGATGCCGAGAGCAGCGGGTACGGCAGCACGGGCGGCGGCTCCAGCTTCTCGGTCAATCCGGGAGACGGCCAGCAGACCGCTAAGTTCAACGCTGCGGTGGCGGAGACCGGGCAGGTATATGTGTATATCGACTGCGGCGCAGCTAAAAGCATCAGCGTGAGCAGCGGCGGCAATACCTGGAGCGTCAGCCCCCGCGAGCCTTTTATGATCGATGCCGGAAGCCTGAGCGCCGGCGACACGGTCTCGGTTTCGATCACAGCGGAAAGCAATTGCACCGGCAACATTTATGTCGCGACGCTGAAAAAGAGCGTATACGAGGCCAAGCGGAACACGCTGGCCGAAAGCCCCTTTGTGGTGGAAGAATACAGCGATACCCACTTTTCCGGCACCGTCAGCGCCGTGAAAGGCGGGGTGCTCTTTACCTCCATTCCCTATGATGCGGGCTGGACGGTAAAGGTGGACGGCAAGAAGGTGGAAACCTTCGCCGCCGGCGACGCGATGCTGGCATTCGACATCGGCGCCGGCGAGCATACGGTGGAGTTGCACTTCTTTACGGTCGGCCTGATTCCCGGCATTGTTCTGAGCATCCTCAGCCTGCTCCTGTTGATCCTTCTGCTCTGGTTCATCCAGAAAAAGGTGAACCGCCGCGATCCGGGGGATGACGAATTCGCCGCGTTTGGCCGCCTGCTTCACGGCGCGGCGTCCGGCCGGGCGGCAGGGTTGTCCTCCCCGCCGCCGGCAGCGTCTGGGGAAGCGGTGCCGGGTGTCCCGGCGGATGGAACCGTTCCCTCGCCGGAAGCCGTCGGGGAAGCGCCGCAGGCACCCGAGGAAACCGGCGCGGGTTCCGGTACCCCCGCCGGGGGGGCCGGTACAGCCGGAAATCGCCCGGATACTGACGACAGGGAAAAGGACGATCGCGGCTTCGACTACGATACCGATGCCGGGTTCTGATCCGGATAAAGACCAAAACCCTCCCCGCCGGCAGTGAACCGAACCAGCAAAAACGGACAATAGACAAAATCCCCCCTGATGTAGGAAA
>CAUGOD010000012.1 GCA_959601025.1 uncultured Oscillospiraceae bacterium | reverse complement strand
TACTACCATGGCGTAATGCAATCAACACAAATATTACATTATTGCATAAATATAAATACAATTATTCTTTTTGATTTGGAATATGAGGAAATTCAACGCAACGATGAACTGATCCAGTTGCGAATGCAAACCATGTTCCGTTCTACCATTTTGAGCGCATTAACTTGAAAAAGCCTCACTCCGTTTGAAATTCGGAGTAAAGCCATGTAATTCATCGCTTTTCTACGACAGGGTGCTTTTTTCTTTGTCTACTTGTTCGGGATCAATCTACAGTGATTGAGTCCTTTAATATTTGATATCCGTATTCATACATACTATTTATGATATCATGTAGGATTGTCAAAGAAATTGGACTCTGTGTGCTGATTAGGATGGCTGTGCGGGCGTCGGGACTGGCAGGCCAGAGATTCCACACTTTCGTCCCAACGTGCTTTCCAGAAATAGATATACGACCGGCTCTTGTTGTACTTTCGGCTGGCTCGGCTCACCCCGTATTTCTCCGCATACTTCATCAGGGATTGCCGATACCGCATGTCTTGTGTTATACTGGCCATGAAGGATTTGGCCTCCTTTCGGTATGTTGTCGCCCTCAACTCCAACTATACCTCTTCTGGCCTTATCCTTCATTTTTTTCTTTAACTGTCTAACATGTTTTGTATTTCTACAGGAAACACATCATATAAAGATCATGATATTCATTGAAATCAGAAGAAAAATATAGTAAAATAATACAGATGCAGACTATCGGGGGGATGCAAAATGGAAATTAAATTAAAAAGCTATATCAATGCTTCACATGAGGCGTCCGACTATGTTCTTGAACAATTTCACAGTTGTTATGAATTGGTGTTTTATGCCGAAGGAAATGGAAATTCAACCATCAACGGAGAAACCTGTTATTTTAAAGACAACTCAATCGCGTTGATAACGCCCGGCTCTCTGCATGACGAATACAGCGCAACCAAAACGCAGGTATACTGTTGTCTCTTTACCTATAAATGACATCGTCCCCTTACAGTATACCGCCCCCGGCGAGGTATGGATGGAGTGGAAGGAACGCCCCAAGGAGCCCCACCCCACCTATGAGGAATTTATGGAGCGCTTCGGGGAACTGCAGCGCACGGATACGTCTGCCCCCTGCCCTGATTTTGACGGCGTCACTCTGGGGCAATTTGCCGAGGCCATCGCCAACTCCGCAATCCACACCAAGGAACATAAATACCGCGCATTGGGCTGGCACGCCTATGGCCCTACAGTCGCTTTTATTACCAATCATAGTCCCTCCATTCCCGGCTGGAATCTTTACCGTCTCCAAATGCAGAATGTAAAAAAGGCGGAACGGAAGGCTGCAGAAGAAGGCGTTAAACTGGGAGGAATCTACATTGACAACATGACCTGGGGATACGACAATTGGTATAACTACCGGGAGGAGCATTTTGCCTACTCCCCCTATCCCCTGCTTTGGGATGACGATAAGACGCCGGTGCTTCCTGTGGCCTTTACCCAGTACGAATACGCCAAGGCCGTTCACGATCAGGTGCGGGCGCAGGACCGGGTCATCCTTGCCAACTCGGTGTTCCCCGAAAAAGGAGCGGTATGCTACACCCATCTGGTGGATATCCCGGGCAGCGAAGTCAGCCCCCGCTGGGGGCACGATCTTTGGATTCAGCGTCTGCGTCGGACGCTGGCATACCGTAAGCCGTGGGCCTTTCTGCTAACCAATGACTTGGCGAGTCTGGAGCCGAAGGAAACCGGACTTGCAGAAAAAGAACAGGTGATGAAGGACAGTCTGCTATACGGTATTTTTGCCAACATCATTGGTTACCGCGTCCCTCACGAGGATTACGAGGCATGCCGCTGCCTGTTCAGGAAATATTTGCCGCCTGTCGTTCTGGCCGATCATCTGGGCTGGCAGCCTGTGACCCTGGCGGCCTTTGAACCGGCGGACTCTATGCTGACCGAGCGCTTTGGCAGCCCGAGCGAAGGAATGGTTCTGTATACCGCCATGAACACTGGCAAAAAAGACTATGCGGGTTTTCTGCGCATACAATCCAGTTCTATACCGGAGAACTGCACCGCATGGGATATGATAAGCCGTCAGGAATTGCCGCTTACAGCGGATGGAGACAATTGGCTCTGCAAGGTGGCGCTTGCTTCGGGCGATGTGGCCGCTGTTGTGTTGGCAGATCCGGAGAAATTGGAAAAACTGAGGAATCCGGAGGAAAAATAAAAAAACAGGCTGTCTTATGATAACGCGGATCGCTCGTGAAACAGAAAAGTCCAACATCCAGGTTATCTCAGCCAAGAGCACAAGCCAACGAAAAGCCTTGAAAGCAAATGCTTTCAAGGCTCTTCGTTGGCTTGTGTCCGCTTTAGCTAAGCAGGCTGAAAAATACGCGCCGCCAAGGCGGCGCGCAGCGCTTTGCGGTTGTCTTTATCATCCGTTTCCGAAAATTCCGCCAAGGATGCTTCGTCCCCGGTGGTGCGGCGGCTTGCAGGGACATTCAAAATTCACCAGGATGGTATCTTCCCCGATCACGTCGATATTCCGCCAGCCGATCACGATGTCGTCCTCCCGTCCCATCAGTCCCAGGCATTTGGGACGCCCGAAAATCACAATCGCCAGCAGCTGCGCGGTACAAGTGTCGATTTCCACATCGTCCACACAGCCAAGGCGGCTGCCGTCGCAGACATTGATCACTTCTTTGTTGTGCATATCGGTTACTCGGCAGGTCAATCCGTACCCCTCCCTTTTCCAGCCCTGTTTTCTACAGCCTATGCCGGAAAAGCGCCGGATATGCCCGGAGGGGAATGCTTTTCTTTCCGCTGTCCGGCGTTTTCTATGCATCGGATACAGCCTCTCCATCCCCTTTAGGCCCTTCAGGCTCTCCCCACCACATGCTTTGGGCCAGATCCACCCGTCCGTCCGGCAGAAAAGGAACGCCGTCCTCCATCAGCAGCTCCCTCTGCCGGTTTCCGCCGCCGAAGGCGAAAGCCGCGGACACCTCTCCCAGCCGGTTGACCACCCGGTAACAGGGGATTTTCTCCGGGTCGGGATTGACATGCAGCGCATATCCGACCACCCGCGCCCAGCGCGGATTTCCCGCCAAGCATGCCACCTCCCCGTAGGTGCATACCCGTCCCCGTGGAATACGGGACACCACGGCGTAAATTTTCTGAAAAGAATTTTCCGCTTTTTTCCTACACTGCCTCTCCTGCTGCATTCCCAACCTTACTCTTCCTTCCCTCAATAAAAAACAGAGGAACAGCGCGTTCGCCATTCCTCCGTTTTGACTGTTGTTATTCCATAGCGCCGCCCGACCGGATTCTCTGCCAGCCTTATCCGGCGGCGCAATCGAGAAATGCTGTCGCATTTCTCCCAAACGACATTATACCTTGCCGGCCTACAGCAGCGCCGCCGCAGCCTCGTCCACCATGATCGTCACGTTCGGATGGAACTGCAGGATAGACGCCGGGCACTGCGGCGTAACCGGGCCTTTCACCATCGCCTTCACCGCTTCGGCCTTATCCGCGCCGGTAGCGATCAGCACGATCGCCCGCGCCTTCATGATCGAACCGATGCCGGTGGTCAGCGCCTTGCGCGGTACGTCGTCCGCGCTCTCAAAAAAGCGCTTGTTTGCGTCAATCGTGCTCTCGGTCAGGTCGACGATATGGGTCGTCTGCGGGAAGCTGTCGGCCGGCTCGTTGAACGCGATATGGCCGTTGCGGCCGATCCCAAGCACCTGCAGGTCGATCCCGCCGGCGGCGGCGATCGCCTTTTCATAGTCGCTGCACTCCTTATCCGGGTCGGAGGCGACACCGGACAAGACATGGATGTTCTCCTTTTTCACATTGATATGCTGAAAAAGGTTGTCCATCATGAAATAATAATAGCTCTGTTCGTGGTCGTGGTCAAGCCCTACATACTCGTCCAGATTATAGGTGGTCACGCCGGAATAATCCACCACGCCGTCGCGATACAGCTCGGCCATTTTTTTATAGGTGGGGATTGGTGAAGAACCGGTCGCCATTCCCAGCACACAGTTCGGTTTTTCAATCACACAGGCGGCAAACAGCGTCGCCGCCGCCGTGCCGATGGTCTCGGCATCCTTATAAACGCGGACGTTCATACCCTCATATCCTTTCTGACTGTAGGAAATTGCAGAATCACGGAAGCTTATGTACCATATTATTATCCTGCTTTCCCTCAAAAAACCCTATATCCAAACGGTCGATAAATTTGCACTTTCCGGGAACGACGCTTTCGCTTTAGCGATAAGAGCGAGTAAGAGTGATAAGAGCGACAAGGAAGAAACGAAGAAAAGCGGAACCCTCCGGCCGGCCGTCTCATAAGCTGTAGCAGATGGGGACAGCCCATCCCGATTTATACCGGAAAGGAGCCATTACTTTGGAAAATATGTATCGCGGGTCCTCGCCCGCTCCCTCTTCCCGCCCAAAGCCGGACGGCGTCGCTTATCTGCCCGTTATGGCGTCTTTGCCTCCGCAGCAGCAGATCACCGCCGTATACGAGCCGGACAAGGCGCTGGAAAGGGGAACCCTGTTTCCCGAGCTTGACAAACCGTGGTTAGGAGGGCGTTACGGTGAATAACACGATGAACGAAAAGAACAGAATGCGCCGCCGGATCGCCGCCGCGGATTTCGCCATCTGGGAAATGACCCTCTATCTTGATACGCACACAAACGATACCCGGGCAATGAAGACGCTGGAGCAGTTCCGCAAGCGCCGCGCCGAGCTGGTGGGCGAATACGAAATGCGCTTCGGCCCCTACGTCGTTACCAGCAACGACGCGACCGGCGCCCGCTGGTCCTGGATCGACAACCCGTGGCCGTGGGACTATCAGGCCGACTGAACCGGTCCCTCATTATAACCCGAAAGGAAGGTTCTGTCCATGTGGCAATACGAAAAAAAGCTGCAATACCCCATTAAAATTAAAAATCCCAACCCAAAATACGCCAAGATTATCATCAGCCAATACGGCGGCCCGGATGGGGAACTTGGCGCATCCATGCGTTATCTCAGCCAGCGCTACGCCATGCCTTATCCGGAACTGAAGGGGCTGCTGACCGATATCGGTACGGAAGAACTGGCGCATTTTGAGATGATCGCCGCGATGGTGCATCAGCTGACCCGTGAAATGACCAACGACGAAATCGTCAAATCCGGGTTCGACACCTATTTCGTGGATCATACCGCCGGCGTTTGGCCGATGGCGGCCTCCGCTGAACCCTGGAATGCCAATTACATCGGCGTTAAAGGCGATCTGATCGCCGACCTGCACGAGGATATGGGTGCGGAACAAAAGGCCCGCGTTACCTACGACAACCTGCTCCGCCTGATCGACGATCCCGATATCCGGGATCCGCTGAAGTTCCTGCGGGAACGGGAAATCGTCCACTACCAGCGCTTCGGAGAGGGTCTTGGCCTGGCGACCGAACGGCTGAACAGTAAAAATTTTTATGCCTTCAATCCCAGCTTCGACCGGAAATAAAGCGGCGGGGGTATTGCAGAATGCTTCATTTTGCAATATTCCCGCTTTCTTTGTCCGCTTTCTCCTCTCCCCACTCTCCCCACTCTTCCCGTTCTCTTCTCCTGCTCCCTGTCAGGAGCGAGAGGGCGTTTTCCGGACATACTCCCGGATCACGGGCAGGAACTCCCGCCCGTATCGCTGAAGCTTGGCCTGCCCGACGCCCGACACGTCGAGGAATTCCTCCTCGGTCTGCGGCAGGCGGGCGCACATGTCCCGCAGGGCCGCGTCCGTGAAAACCACGAAGGCCGGCACCCCCTGCCGGTCGGCAAGGCGGGCGCGCACCGTCTTGAGCTGCGCGAACAACACCGGGTTTTCGTCCGCTGATGCAGAAACCGCTGAACGGCGGGACGCTTTTTCCTCCCGTTCCTCTGTCTTCGCGGCTTTCATCCGCAGCCGGGCGCCGCTCACCAGCACCTCGCGGGAGCGCGGAGTCAGCTTCAGCACCGGATAGTCGTCGTCGGTCGACTGAAGATAGCCCTCCAGCTGAAGAAACTGAAGGATATCCCGCAGCCGTTTCTCCCGGCAGTCGGCCATGATCCCGTAGGTGGAGAGCCTGTCCAGTCCCAGGCGAAGCAGCCGCTCGTTTTTGCTTCCCCGCAAGATATCGACGATCATCTTGACCCCGTACCGCTCCCCGGCCCGCCGTACGCAGGACAGGATTTTCTGCGCCTCTACCGTTACGTCGACCTCCTCAAAATTCTGCAGGCAGTTCGAGCAGTTCCCGCAGTAATTTGGCGGCTTTTCCCCAAAATACCGCAGGATATACTCCCGTAGGCAGTCGCCCGTGTGACAATAGAAGGTCATCAGCCGCAATCGCTCCCGATCCTTTTCCCGGACCTCGCGGCGGGTTTCCTCATCCAGCTCTTCTCCAACGCCACGATCAATCAGGAACTGGTTGGTCACTACGTCCTGTCCGCTGTACAACAGGATGCAGCGGGCCGGTTCCCCATCCCGGCCGGCACGGCCCGCCTCCTGGTAATAGCTCTCCATATTTTTCGGCATGTTGTAATGGACGACGTAGGATACGTTGGATTTGTCGATTCCCATACCGAAGGCGTTGGTAGCCACCATCACCCGCCGCCGATCGTACAGAAAATCGTCCTGATTCCGCCGGCGCTCCTCTTCGGCCAGGCCGGCGTGGTAGCGGGTCGCTTCGATCCCCGCCGCGCACAGATCCGTGCATACCTCTTCCACCGTTTTCCGGGTAGCGCAGTACACCACGCCGCTTTTGTCCAGTTCCTCCCGCAGGATGCGGAGAAGCGCGGCCTTTTTGTCGGCGGGGCGCCGCACCTCAAAATACAGGTTTTGCCGGTCAAAGCCGGTGGTCACCAGAGTGGGATTTTCCAGCCGCAGGATAGCGGCGATATCCTCCCGCACCTGGGCGGTTGCCGTGGCTGTGAATGCACCGATCACCGGCCGGGCGGGCAGAGAGTCGATAAACTCCCGGATTTTCAGATAGCTGGGCCGGAAATCCTGTCCCCACTGGGATATGCAGTGCGCCTCGTCCACCGCCACCAGCGGAATGACAGCCTCCTCCGCAAAGCGGAGAAAATCCGGCGCCAGCAGGCGTTCCGGCGCAACGTATAAAATCCGGTATCCGCCGGTCCGGGCACGCATCATCGTCTCCCGATACTGCGCCGCCGTCAGGGAGCTGTTTACATATGCCGCCGGAACGCCCGCCTGGACCAGCGCCCCCACCTGATCCTTCATCAAAGAAATCAACGGGGATACCACCACCGTCACGCCTTCCATCAGCAGGGCGGGTATCTGAAAGCAGAGGGATTTCCCCGCGCCGGTGGGCATCACCCCGACCGCATCCCGTCTGGAAAGCAGGCTGCCGACCAGCTCCTCCTGCCCCTGGCGAAAGGAGGAATAGCCAAAATATTGCTTTAAAGCGGATAACGCTGAAAGTCGCTGCTGGTCGTCCATTGCCGACGCCTTTCCTTTCCAATAACCAATTTTTCAAGGCCAGTCGGCCTCCTTGCTTCGGCGGAACAAAGCAAGCAAAAAAGCGCGGCAAAGCATCCGCCTTGCCGCTCTCTGCCTGATTTCAACCTGACCGGAAAACACGGTTACCGCGTCATCGAACGATTTCCCGAGCTCCCGGGGAGACGCAGATACCGCCGAGAACACAGAAAACCGCCTAGCGGCCAGAAGCCTTTCATTCCGCCGTTCATGTTCTGTTTACGTTCTCTTTTTACATCCGGCCGGAATCGCGGCGCGCCCTTTTCCAGCGTCCGCCCGCCCTGTTATCCCACCGTAATCAAATCCCGAATGGCGGCAAACCGTTTTTCTCCGATACCGCTGACATTCTGGATTTCCTCAACGGAAGCAAAGCCGCCGTGCGTTTCGCGGTAATCGATAATCCGTCCGGCGAGCGCATCTCCGATGCCGGGCAGGGTCGTCAGCTCCTCCCGCGTTGCGGCGTTGATATTCAGCCTTCCCTGAAGCGCCGTAGGCGCGGACGTACCGGACGGCGCGGCGGATACGGCCGACGGGACTTCCAACGAAAGGCCGGACGGCGCCAAAACCGACTGGGTCGGCGCGGCGGTCTGCATCGTGCCGGCGGACGGTTCTGTATACACCGTCGCCTTCGGCAGCATATCCGGCGCCTCCCACACGGCAAGCAGCACGGTCGCCACGCAGAGTAACAGCGCCAGTATCACCAGAACTCGTTCCTTCAACAGCTCGCTCACACTCTCGCCCCCGCGGGCGATCCGTTTTCCGGGCCGCCCTCCGCTTTTATTGTAAGCGGAGAACCAGAGGGATAGCAAGTGAACAGATTTCACATCCGGCTGTCGAAATCACGATTTACTCTCCGATATTCTCGACGAAGGCAAGCGCTTCCCGCCATTCCGTTTCGCTGAAAACACGGACGCCTTCGGCACGCAGCAGCCGGGCGGTCACGCCCTCTCCCTCGAGCTTCCGGCCGGAGAAGGACCCGTCGTATACCCAATGTACACCACAGGAGGGGCTGTTTTCCTTGAGTATGGCCGCGGTCAGCCCCTTCTCGCGGCAGAGCGCAAGGGCCCGCCGTGCGCCGGCTTCAAACGCCGCCGTGCAGTCCGCCCCATCGGAGCGAACTGCACGGCCATCCCGGCACTCGGCCGGGAGACGGGGAACCGACAGGCCGCCGGCGCATTCAGGGCAAAACGGAATGGCCCGGCCGCTTTCCGCCAGCGCCCGCAGCTCCGGATGCAGGCAGGCTTTCCCATCATACCGCACCGGCTGCCCGCAAAGGCAGGCGCTGACCAAAAGAACCGGCTTCATCAGAAATAACGGAGCAGGGAAACTACCTTGCCAAGCACGATCACTTCATCCACAATGATCGGCTCATACGCATCGTTTTCCGGCTGCAGGCGGATATGCCCCTTTTCCCGGTAAAGGCGCTTTACCGTCGCCTCGTCCCCAATCAGGGCCACGACAATCTCGCCGTTCTCCGCCGTCGGGGTCTTGCGCACGATCACGACGTCCCCACTGAGGATGCCGGCGTTAATCATACTGTCCCCCACCACCCGCAGGGCGAAGAGGTCGCCGGGGTGGTACCCGCCGCCCGAATAGGGCACGTATTCCTCGACTTCCTCCACCGCAAGGATGGGCTTGCCGGCCGTTACCTTGCCGAGAAGGGGAACCCGCGCGACGTTTTCACCCGGCATGCGAATCGCGCGGTTAAGGCCGCTCTGGCGGGAGATGTACCCTTCTTCCTCCAGCAATTTCAGATAAGCGTGAACCGTGGAGGTGGACTTGATCCCGGCGGCGGCGCAGATTTCGCGCACCGTGGGCGGAAGTCCGTCCTGCGCCCGTTCCTTAAGAAAAGTCAATACCTTCTGCTGCTTTTCGTTTAATGGTTTCATCTGCTCATCGCTTCCCCTTTCTCTACATCCCCTGGTTATGCTTACCCCGGAGACGGACAGCGGCGCTTCTCTGCCGCCTCCCTGTTCCTCCAGGTAATTCCCCTAAGCAGCCGCCGTCCCCATCGGAGAATTCCGGCGGCATTCGTTATGGAGCTTCTTCATCTTTTGGTTATAAGTATACCGTAGCGTCGACCGGCCGGACGCCATGCCGACCTCTTCCGGCGACGCATCGAAAAAGCGTTTTTCTTTAACGACATTATACCATAAAGATAGATGCCGAGTGGAAAAACGATGGTGACGCGAAGCGACAGCCGGGTCGTTGACCCGGCAATCGTTTTTCGATGAATCCGGCATCGCCGGATTCATTATACCATAGCGCCGCCCGGCCGGGTTCTCTGCCAGCCTTATCCGGCGGCGCTACTGAGAAATGCCGTTGGCATTTCTCCTTGCCGACATTATACCATATACTCCCGGTAAAAGTCAAACAAATGTTTGTGTGAATTTTTAAACTAAAAAAATTGCTTACAGTTTATTCATAGTCGGTTCACACAAATCGGGAAAACCGTCGGTATAATAAAGCTGTACTCGGGAGGGCGACGGAGCCGCACCGAAACCCTTCATCAAGACGAGTACGTTCTACCCTCCTCAAAACACCCCTCTAACTTAAAGTAAAAGGCCCGCCGACCGGCGGGCCTTTTACTTTTTCTCCTTTCCTTTTTCCGTCTGCTCCCTCTCAAGGTCAGCCGGGAGCCGCCGGATCGTCCTGGAAAAAGAGTACACCGTACCGGCCGGCGAAATCCTCCAACCCGCTCTGAACCTCCTCCAAGGAGAAATCGCTTTCCTCCAGTTCCGCGTCTTTCATCCTTCCCAACCGGCTGTAAAAATCGGTCGCCACCAGCAGGCAGGCGATATCGTCCGGATCGGCCTGTTCGTATAGAAGGTTCTCCGCCTCGTTGATCCGCCGCTCATCCAGCAGCTTAAGCAAGCGGGAATGCAGCTCGTCGGTCTGTACAAATTCCCCGTCTTCCACATAATCCGCGTCAGTTTTTCCGAAAATAACCCTGGCAATTGCTTCGGTCATGCTGAGAATTTGGCGCATCAGCCAATCCTCCTGATAAAATGCCATTGGCTCCTCCCTTTCCCCCGCTTCGGCGTTTTTTTACTGGATGGAATTCCCGTGTTTTTGCGTTTTTTCTCGATAGGAACAGTATATCATGGGGCTGCGCGGGGAACAAGCCGTCTGTCTTCATTGAGCCGGAAGCATACCCGGCGGAATTCTGCATATAATTAGGGAATAGATTGAGCGCAATGCATCCTGGCAAAGCGACGGGAACGCTGCGCCCGAAAGCCGGGAGGAATCGCCATGACGCTGTTGTCCTTTTCCGCCGATAAGCACGGGGAGGCCGTGCTGACTGTCTGGATCGCCGCAGGCGGCGTATTCGTCACCGGACTGATGGGCTGTCTGGCCGGACTGTTCACGCCGTGGCTTCTTCTGCTGGCCGGGCTGGCGGGCAGCGTGACGGTCTTTGCCGCGCTCTGGTACCCGCCCCGGTACACCGCCGCGCTGCGCGGCAGCTTCGACGGCACGGCGGTGAGGGCGGAAAAGGGCGTGCTCTGGAAACGGGAGGTCTACATCCCCGCCACCGCCCTGCGTACAGTAGAGACCGGAGCCACCCCTCTCCAGCGACGGCTGCGCAGCCGCACCGTGGTGCTCCGTTTTGCAGGCGGCGCGGTTCTTCTCCCCCTCCTGCCGGAGGAAGAAACCGAACGGCTCTCCCATGCGTTGGAGATCGCTTCCGCCGGCGGCAGGGAAATTCCGGAACCCTCGTCGGAATCCGTCCTTATGGAGGAAGTTTGAACCCCCCGGGTTCCGTCCATACAAAGGAGCTATCCGCTATGTTCCGCCCCCATCCTCTTTATTGCTACTACGACTCGAAAAAGTGGATTCTTCTGCTGCTCCTGCCCGTTCTGCGGGTGGTTTTTTCCCCGCGGGACGCGGTCTCCGTGCTGCTCGCATCCCTGCGGGACGTGGTGATCGCTTCCCTGCTGATCGTCTATTCCATCGTGAAATGGCGGCGGTCCCGTTACTCCCTCCACGACGGCCTGACCCTGCGCCAGGGACTGCTTTACCGCCGGACGCTGCGGGTCTCGGCGGACGACGCGGCCTCGGTGGAGGTGGAACGTACGCCGCTGATGTGGTTGACCGGCGGGCGGCGGGTGCGGATAAATACCGCCGGGCTTCGGCGGCGGGCGGACGCCACCCTCTATCTTCCCTCCGCCGCGGCTCGGCTTTGTACCGAAACCGGGACCGGACGGAAACGCCGCCGCTATACCGCCCGCGTGCTCCCGGTCGCGGTAATGGCGGCCTCCAGCTCCAATGCGGCGCTCGGACTGCTCACCCTTGCCCCCGCAGTACGGCAGGCCGGGCAGATTCTCGGTCGGGAAATGACCGGCGAGGTTTATAATCTGATGGATCGCCTTCTTTCCCTTGGCCTCCCGCCGCTGTTCAACGCCCTCACCAACATTCTGGTGCTGGGCTGGGGCTTCGCCTTCGTCCGAACCTTCGCCCGCACCGCGGGCTTTTACGCCGGCCGGGACGGTGAACAGCTGCATGTTACCGCCGGCCTTCTGACCCGGCGGGACGTCTATATCGACTGCAGCCGCATTACGGCACTGGAGCTTCGCCAGACGCTGTTCATGCGGCTTTTCGGCCTGCACACCGTCACCATCACCGCCGCGGGATACGGCCGGGAAAAGGGCGCGCGTCCCCTAATCATCCCGGCCGCCCGACCACGGGAGCTCTGCACCGCGCTGGATACCCTGTTGCCGGAATACCCGACCTGCGCCGGTACCCTTCGTCCGGCCCGCAGAGCCCTGTGGCGGTATGTATGGCCTCCCCTGCTGCTCGCCTCAGGAAGCCTCCTCCCTCTTTTCCTGGGCGGCGTGTGGACCATGCTGGCCGCCGTCTGGTTTCTGGCCGGCGCCTGGTGGCTGTCCATCCGTCTGGCCGGCTATTTCCGCGCCGGCTTCGGGGTAGGTCGCGGCGCGGTGACCATGCGGTACTCCCGGGGGCTGGCCTTGTACGAGGTGCATGTCCCCTGCGAAGTGGCGGACTGCCTGGTCATCAGCCGCAATCCCTGGGAGCGGCGGAACGGCACCTGCACGGTGGAGCTTCGCTGCTTCGGGGAGAAGCGCCGCCGTCATCGGGTTCGCGCCCTGCCCTATGAACCGGCCGCCATGCTCGCCCGGCGGCTGCTCAAAACCGACGCGGAAAAGCGCTGACGAAACGACAGGCGGGACAGACTATAATTTCAGCGGCCGGCTGCAGAATCATGGATTTTGCAGCTGGTCGTTTTTGAATAGTTCAAAAGTTAAACGAAGTCGAAAAAATGCATTGAATCCTTCCTTTAAACGTGCTATCCTAAAGTCCACAGGATATTTCCGGAACGGAGAAATCTATCGCCGGACGCCCACAGAGCAGGACGGCGTCGCCGCACAACCGTATCCGGACGGAACGGCGCAGCGGTATACCCCATAAAAGCGGACAGAGGGAGGATGATTATGCAGTATCGGAAATTCGGAAAAACAGGCGAAACGGTATCGGTGCTTGGCTTTGGAGCCATGCGGTTCCCGTACAGGGACGGCAAAGTGGACGCGGACGAGGCAGTCGCCATGCTCCGCCGGGCGATGGACGCCGGGCTGACCTATATCGACACCGCCTATTTCTATCACGACGGTGAAAGCGAGGGCATTGTCGGCCGGGCGTTGAAGGACGGATACCGCGAAAAAGTCCATGTTGCGACCAAGCTTCCTGTTTGCCTGGTGGAGAAGCCGGAGGATTTTGAGCGCTTCCTGTCCACCCAGCTGGAGCGGCTGGATATCGACGCGATTGACTTTTACCTCTTACACGCGCTGGACCGGAAGGAATGGGACAAGGCGAAGCGCTTCGGTCTGCTGGAAAAGATGGAGCAGGCCAAGCGGGAAGGGAAAATTCGGCACATCGGTTTTTCCTTCCATGACGATTATGAAATCTTCCAGCAGATTCTGGACGAATACGACGGCTGGGAATTCTGCCAGATCCAGCTCAATTATATCGGCCTGGATTACCAGGCGGGCATCCGCGGATTGGAATACGCCGCGTCCAAAGGCCTGGGCATCGTCATTATGGAGCCGCTGCTGGGCGGCAAGCTCGCCATCCCGCCCCGGGGGGTGCAGGCGGTGCTGGACGACAGGAAAACGCCGGTGGAGTGGGCGCTGGATTTCCTGTGGAACCGGCCGGAGGTCACACTGCTGCTCAGCGGCATGAGCACCATGCAGCAGGCGGAGGACAATCTCCTTTACGCCGACCGCGCGCGGGTCGGGATGCTGAACGACGCCGAGCTCGCCATGCTGGCTGAAGCAAAGACCGTGTACGATACCACCGCCCTCGTCCCCTGCACAAAATGCCGGTACTGCATGCCCTGTCCTTTTGGAGTGGAGATTCCGCGGGTCTTTGAGGGCTACAATATGACCGTTTCTCAGGGGATGGACGCTGCGAACGCTTTCTACGCCGACATCGAGGGGAAAGCGGACAAGTGCCGCGCCTGCCGGAAATGCGAAAAAATGTGCCCGCAGCATATTGAAATCAGCGCTGTGATGGCGGAAGCCCGCGCCGCTTTCGCCAAGGACTAAGCGATTACCTCTGACCGGAAAGGATGGATTTTCTATGCCGAATTCGAAGACCTCAACCCCCCGCTTTTATGAAATAAACCTGCGCCAGGTGGTCTGCGCCGGGCTGCTGCTGGCCATCGGCGTGATCCTGCCGAATATTTTCCATGCCATTGGCGGATCGACGGCGGGAAAAATCTTTCTCCCGCTCCATATCGCGGTGCTGATGGGCGGCCTGCTCCTGGGCCCGGTGCTCGGAGCGCTGATCGGGCTGCTGCTGCCGCTGCTGAGCTTCCTGCTCAACGCGATGCCCGCACCGCCCACCCTCTTCTTCATGCTGTTTGAGCTAACGGCCTACGGCTTCTTCACCGGCCTGTGCTACAGGAAGCTGCCTCTTTACCCCAGCCTGATCCTCGGAATGCTCGCAGGACGGCTGGTCAACGCCCTCGCCCTGCTGGTCGGGGTCGGGCTGCTCGGCGTGCATTATCCCGGCATGACCGGCTCGCTGCTCCCCGCGGCGGTGGGCACGGTTGTCAGCGCGACGGTCGCCGGCCTGCCCGGCATCGCCGTACAGCTGACCGTCATCCCCCTGCTGGTGATGACGCTGAAAAAAAGCGGGGTTTTGAATGGAAGGGATTAACGCGCTTCGGGCGCTGCTGGAAAAGGAAAATCTGACCTGCGTCGTCTCCCGGGACGGAAAGCTGTACCGCTCCGCCGACCGGGGAATTCGTCCCCTGATGACCTGGCTGCGGGAAGATTCCCGCTTCTGCGAGGGCGGCTGCGCCGCCGACCGGGTGATCGGCAAGGCCGCCGCGCTGCTTTTTGTCTACGGCGGTATCCGGGCGGTCTATGCGGGAGTAATCAGCGAGTTGGCCCTCGCCGTGTTTCAGACGGCGGGCGTCCATGTGGAATACGGCCGTCTGGTTCCTCACATCGTTAACCGCGATCACACCGGCTTCTGCCCGATGGAAACCCTTGTAACCTCCGTGGATTCCCCCGAAGAGGCGTTCCGCCTGCTGTCGGAGACCGTGAAATGACATCCCCACTATAAAATACCTTTTACAAAACGAACGGCGCTCCTTTCCAACTAGACGGAAAGGAGCGCCGTTTCCTTTATTTTTAGACAAAACATCTCTAAGAAAGCAGCCCGACCAGGTTCACCGCCAGAGTACCGAACTGATATACCAGCAGGGATACCACCCAAGCCACGCCGGTCTGCATGGCGACGGTGCCGACCGCCCATTTGGTGGAGTTCATCTCCCGCCGAATAGCGGAGAAGGCGGCCACGCAGGGCATATACAACAGCACGAATACCAAAAAGGAAAGCGCCGACACCGGAGTGAACACCCCCTGTAGGGTCGCGTTCATCGCCGCGTCGGAAACCGGATTGTACAGGATGGTCAGGGTACCGACCACCGCCTCCTTGGCGACAAAGCCGGATACCAGCGCCACTGACGCCTGCCAGAACCCGAAGCCCAGCGGGGCGAAAACCGGCGCGATCGCCCGGCCGATGGAAGCGAGGATGCTCTGCCCGCTCTGCTCCGGAGCCAGCATATTCAGCCGAAAATCGAAGGAGCGTAGGAACCAGATTACAATGGAAGCGGCCAGCAGGATCGTTCCCGCCCGCACGGCAAAATCCTTCACCCGTTCATACATATGCATCCACAGGGTTTTCAGGGTTGGCAGGCGGTAGGGCGGCAGCTCCATCACGAAAGGCGCATGTCCGCCCTTGAGGACGGTCTTGCGAAGCGCCATCGCCACCAGAATAGCGACGATTACGCCGGTGAGATAGATGCCGCAAACCACCAGTCCCCGATGGTTCGGAAAGAAGGCGGCGATAAATAGAGCGTACACCGGCATTTTCGCACTGCAGGACATAAACGGAGTGAGCATGATGGTCATCCGGCGGTCCCGCTCGTTTTCCAGCGTCCGCGCCGCCATCACGCCGGGCACCGAACAGCCAAAGCCCATCAGCATTGGTACAAAGGAGCGGCCGGAAAGTCCGGTCTTATGCAGCAGCTTATCCATAATAAACGCCGCCCGGGCCATATAGCCGCTGTCCTCCAGCACCGAGAGGAAGAGGAAAAGCAGCAGAATCTGCGGGAAGAAGGACACGATCGATCCCACGCCTGCAATCACCCCGTCGCATACCAGGCTGACCGCCCAAGGGGAAGCGCCGACGCCTTCCAGCATCCCCTGCACCCAGGGGGTAAAGCTGTTGCCAATCAGATTATCCAAGCCGTCGGTCATCCAGGAGCCAAGCGGCCCGAAGGTGATGAAAAACACCAGCGCCATCACCCCGAGGAAGAGGGGAAGGGCAAAAAAACGGTGGGTGGCGATCCGGTCGATCCGGTCGGAAACCGTCAGCTCCCCCGGCTCCTTCAGCCGGGTCACGCACTGAGCGCAGACCTTGCAGATGAATTTATATTTCTGGTCGGCGATAATCATGTCCCGCTCGCCGTATTTTTCCTCCAGCGAGCGGATAATCTCGTCGATCAGGTGGGCCTCGCCGTCGGTCAGTTCCATCGCCTCGATGGTCGGGGCGTCATCGTCGATGATCTTCACCGCCGACCACCGCAGGGCCAGTCCCTTTTTCAGGCATTTTGGCTCAATGATGTCCTCGATGCGGAGGATGGCCTCCATCACGGCGGGGGCGTAGAGCTCGTCGATCACATAGGTGGAACGGTATTCCTGCGAATGATGTTCCCGCCGGTCGTGAAGCTGGTGCCGAATGTAGGGGTTGTCCCCGTATCGCTCGTCAATCCGCTGCGCCAGCCGATGCTCGTCGAAAGGGGCGGGTTCCCCGCCCTTGTTCTCCACGCCGTCGTGATGGGCGCGTTCGGTCAATTCCTTGATCCCCCGGCCCCGGCTGGCCGCGATCGGCGCCACCGGCAGGCCGAGCAGGTGTTCCAGCATCTGCACGTCGATCTCCACGCCGCGGCTTTTCAGCATATCCATCATGTTCAGCGCAACCACCAACGGGCGGCCCAGCTCAGCAAGCTGCAGCGTGAGATAGAGATTGCGCTCCAGATTGGTGGCGTCCACCACGTCCAGAATCACGTCGGGGGTTTCCTCGATCACAAAGTTCCGGGTGACCAGCTCCTCCGCCGAATAGGGCGAAAGGGAATAAATGCCGGGCAGGTCGACTACGCTGACGTCCTGTCCGTGGGTCTTGAGCCGGCCTTCCTTTTTCTCCACCGTCACGCCCGGCCAGTTGCCGACGTACTGGTTAGAGCCGGTCAGTTCGTTGAACAGGGTGGTTTTTCCGCAGTTCGGGTTGCCCGCAAGGGCGTATGTAATGCTCATGGCCGCTCCCTCCCCGCCGCTTTATAGCCGCCGGCGGCTTATAAACCGATTACCGCCGCCCGCGTCTCCCGGCTCCGTGTCCGGAGGGGTCGCCGTGCCGGTTCCGTCATCGGAAAGAATGGTGATCTCCTTTGCCTCGGACCGGCGAATGCTCAGTTCATAGCCCCGCACGTTGATTTCCAGCGGGTCGCCCATCGGCGCCGCCTTGCGCATGATGATCACTGCGCCCGGCGTGATTCCCATGTCGATGATCCGGCGGCGGAGCGCCCCGCTGCAGCCCAGACCGGTCACCACCGCCCGTTCCCCAATCTTCATATCGTTGACTGTTTTCTCCATTGCCCGCCTCTTCCCTGCCGTTTCCTCCCGTTTCGGAAGCCGTTCCCGAAACCGCTCCCGGAACGTCCGAAAGCCTGGACGGCATTTGCTGACTTCCCCCATTTTAGCATCCCCTCCCCCGCCTGTCAACGCGGCGTCCCGGCAGAAATTCTATCCCAGCAGGAGCCGGACGGCGAGAGCGGACAGAACAATCCCGCAAATATCCCCCCCGGCGGCAGCCGCGAGGGTGTGACGGGTACGTTTCACTCCCACCGCTCCATAATACACCGCGATAGTGTAAAAGGTGGTTTCGGTGGAGGACTGGAGGACGCTCGCTACCCGGCCGATCAAGCCGTCTGCGCCGTAGGTCGCGTACACGTTTTCCAGCATGGCGAGGGAGCCGCTTCCCGAAACCGGGCGCAGCAGAGCGAGCGGAATCACTTCGGGCGGGAAGCCCAGCCGCTGTGCCAGCGGAGCGACGGCGGCGGTCAGCAGCTCCATTACGCCGGAAGCGCGGAGCATGGAAACCGCCGTCATCAGCGCCACCAGGGAGGGAAGCACCTTCACACAAGAGCGCAGCCCCTCTCCCGCTCCGGCGGTGAATTCATCAAATACCGGCACCCTTCGGGCGATCCCCGCGATCAGTACCGCCGCGACAAAGACCGGTACGGCCCAGACGGCCAGCAAATTGGCAATGTCCAGCGTTTCCTCCCCCTTTTCTTCTCTCCCATGCTTCTCCAGCGGGTTCTCCGCTTACGTCGCCGGCCGGCGCGTTCTCTCCGCCGTACGGCGGGCGACCGGCCGGCGAGCAAGGGCTGTTCCGCTTCCCAGCAGCTTTGCCAGGACCACGGCGACAGCGGCGGAGGCGAACGAAGTCATCCATACCGCCGGCAGGATATCCAGCGGTGCGGCCGCCCCATATTGAAGCCGTAGGGTTGCCACCGTGGTGGGCAGCAGCTGGATGGAGGCGGTATTCAACACCACGAACACCACCATATGGTTGGAAGCGGTCCCCGGTTTAGGGTTGGCCTTTTCCAGCTCGCTCATCGCCTTGATTCCCAAGGGAGTCGCCGCGTTCCCCAACCCGAGAAGATTAGCCGCCATATTCATCAGCATTGCCCGGCAGGCGGGGCCGCGGGGATTCAGCGAGGGGAACAGCAGCCGCATCAGCGGGGACATCATCCGGGCCAGCAGATCGGTCAGCCCGCCTTTCTCCGCAATCCGCATCAGGCCTCCCCAAAGGCACATCGCCCCGCCCAGTGTCAGGGACAGCTTGATCGCATCTCCCCCGCCCGCCAGAAGAGCGTTGGTCACCTGTTCCAGCCGGCCGGTCGCAGCCCCCGCGAAGATCGACGCCAGCATGATCCCTACCCACAGCCAGTTCAGCACCGGAAGCCCCTCCTCGAAGTGATAATTGTACACAAATGTTCGCAATTTGAGCGAATTTACGCTAAATTTACCTATAAAAATAGGCGCCGACAATCGCCGAAAAAGTTCGTTCCACGCGTTGACAGAATGGTAATAAAATGGTAGTATTTTTCTAGATAGTTTGGTTTTTCGACAGCCCGTTCTAAAAAGCGGGCAGAAAAGGAGGAAGTTTATGAAGTACACAGGAATTGTTCGTCGAATTGACGATCTTGGCAGAATCGTTCTGCCGGTCGAACTGCGGCGTACGCTGGAACTCGAAACGGGAGATTCGCTGGAGATTTTTGTGGAGGATAACACCATCATCCTGAAAAAATACCAGCCGGCCTGCATCTTCTGTGGAAACGTCCGCGACATCACGGTCTATAAAGATCGCAACGTCTGCACCACCTGCGCGAAGGACATCGCGAGCAAGCTGTAATTTTTCTGTTTTGGGTAAACGTTAATCCCGCCTTTGTCCGCCTGGATTATCCGGCGGAGGGGGCGGGATTTTTCCTTTGTTTTGCCTGTTCGCATTTCCTCTCCCGGTGCCGGATGGACGGATCAACCGTCGGTTGATATTTTCCTCTTTTCCGTCCCGCCCGGTTTTTGAAAAATCCGCGGCCGTCCCTACAATATACGCAAGGGGAGGAACCGTTATGATGATTATGGGAGGAGATCGCCTATTTCGTCCCCAGGGAAGAACGGGATTATACCGTGGACTGGGAGAAAGCGATGGCGGAGGAAGGCTAGATACGAAGAAACTGGGCAGAGCAGGAAGCGCACCCCGCGCGCTTTCACACCGCGGCGGAAATCATCAACCGCCACGGCCGCTGGTCCACCAAAGGCGACGACAGCCAGCTGGCTGACCTGGCAGGGGAGCTGGGCGTGGAGGTACGCTTTACCGGTTATCTCCGATGCTGTATAAATAAAGACGACGAAAAAGAAAGAGGGAACGGCAATTGCCGTTCCCTCTGTATCTATGTGAATATGCAGGCTATGCGAGGGCAGCGACCACCGCGTCGCCCATTTCCACTGTGCCGATCTTTTTGCAGCCGTCGGTGTAGATGTCCGGGGTACGGAGCCCGTCCTCCAGCACCTTTTCGACTGCCTTCTCGATCGCGTCGGCGGCTTCCATCTCGTCCATCGAATACCGCAGCATCATCGCCACCGACAGGATGGTAGCCAGCGGGTTGGCGATGCCCTTGCCCGCGATATCCGGGGCGGAGCCGTGGATCGGCTCGTACAGGCCGCGCTTGCCCTCGCCCAGCGAGGCGGAGGCCAGCATCCCAATGGAGCCGGCTACCTGGGACGCTTCGTCCGACAGGATATCGCCAAAGATGTTGGAGCAGAGCATCACGTCGAACTGCTTCGGATTCCGAACGAGCTGCATCGCCGCGTTGTCCACATACAGGTGCTGCAGCTCCACGTCCGGGTATTCCTCCGCCACACGGAGGACCGTCTCACGCCACAGGCGGGAGGATTCCAGCACGTTCGCCTTGTCGATGTTGTGTACCTTCTTGCCCCGCTTGCGGGCGGACTCGAAAGCGATGCGGGCAATCCGCTCCACTTCCTTCGTGGTGTAATATTCGGTGTCGTAAGCGGCTTCCACGCCGTCCACCGTCTCCCGGCCGCGCTTGCCGAAGTAGATGCCGCCGGTCAGCTCCCGGACGACCATGATGTCCATGCTGTCCCCGATGATGTCCGGGCGGAGGGGGCAGGCTCCCTTCAGCGGGCCGTAAATCTTGGCCGGACGGAGGTTGGCGAACAGCCCCAGCGCGCCGCGGATGCCGAGCAGCCCCGCCTCCGGGCGGAGATTGCCGGGCAGGGTATCCCATTTCCAACCGCCTACTGCGCCGAGCAGCACCGCATCGGACGCGAGACACTGGTCGATCGTTTCCTGCGGCAGCGGAACGCCGGTCGCGTCGATCGCACAGCCGCCCATCAGGGCGTCGGTATACTCGACGGCGAAGCCGAATTTTTTTCCGGCCGCATCCAGCACCTTGACCGCTTCGGCCACGATCTCCGGGCCGATGCCGTCCCCCCGCAGGAGGGTTACTTTGTAGTTTTTCATTGGCTTTTCTCTCCTTTATTTCCGCGCCGCGCCGCCGAAAAGCGGAATCGCGCCGGCTTTGTCATGGATTTCGCAACCACTATTGTAATACGGTTTTTCCTTCCCGTCCAGTTCTTTTTATTTCGCTGCTTCGGCCGTTTCCTGCCGGATGGAGCGGTTGATGGCGCAGAGCACCCCGCGGATGGAGGCGTAATAAATATTGTGAGAGATGCCCACCCCGAACACCGTCTTGCCGGAGGGCGCGGTCAGGCGGATATAGGAAACCGCCTTCGCATCCGAACCAAAGGAAATCGCGTGCTCGGAATAATCCTCGAAGTGGTAGCCGTCCACCCCCACGGCATGCAGGGCGTTGAAGAAAGCGTCAATCGGGCCGTTGCCCTTCCCAACCAGTTCCACCGGCTCGAAGCCGTTATTCCTGACGATACCGACAAACCGGCCGTGGGTGCTGGAGCCGTCGTCCGCGCTTTCGTCAATATACTTCTGCGCCAGAAGCTGGTACGGGCCGTCCACGTCGATATACTCCACCCGGAATAGGTCGAATATCTGCTGCGGGTTCAGCTCGGTTCCCGCCTTGTCGCACGCGGCCTTCACCAGCGCGCCGAATTCGGGATGCATCGCCTTGGGCAGGGTGTAGCCGAAGGAGGTCTGCATCACAAAGGCGGCTCCGCCCTTGCCCGACTGGGAGTTGATGCGGATGATCGGCTCGTACTGGCGGCCCACGTCGGCCGGGTCGATGGGCAGATAGGGGATTTCCCAATAGTCGGCGCCGGAATCCTTCATATACTGCATACCCTTGTTGATCGCGTCCTGATGCGAACCCGAGAAGGCGGTGAACACCAGCTCGCCCGCATAGGGCTGCCGCTCCCCGACGTGCATCTTCGTGCAGCGCTCGTACAGCTCCCGCAGCTTGGGCAGGTTGCTGAAGTCGAGCTGAGGGTCAACCCCCTGGGTGAACATATTCAGGCCGGTGGTCACGATATCCAGGTTGCCGGTTCGTTCGCCGTTGCCGAAGAGGGTGCCCTCCACCCGCTCGGCCCCTGCCAGCATGGCCAGCTCCGCCGCCGCCACGCCGGTCCCCCGGTCGTTGTGGGGGTGGACGCTGATAATCGCGCTCTCCCGGTTCGGCAGATGGCGGATAAAATACTCGATCTGGTCGGCGTAGGTGTTGGGGGTACACATCTGAACCGTGTCCGGCAGGTTGAGGATGACCGGATTCTCCGGCGTGGAGCCGAGCGTCTCCATCACGGCGGCGCAGATAGCGACCGCGTTGTCCGGCTCGGTGCCAGAGAAGCTCTCCGGGCTGTATTCGTACCGGATGTTGGCGTCTCCGTCGTAGGCCTCGGTCAGCTCACGGATCAGCTTCGCCCCCTTGACGGCGATGTCGATGATGCCGGGCATCTCCTGCTTAAAGACCACCTTACGCTGCAGGGTAGAGGTGGAGTTGTAGAAGTGGACGATCACGTTCTTCGCCCCGCGGATCGCGTCGAAGGTTCTGCGGATCAGATGCTCCCGCGCCTGAACCAGCACCTGGATGGTTACGTCGTCCGGGATATGGCCGCCCTCGATCAGCTCGCGGCAGATTTCGTATTCGGTCTCGCTCGCGGAGGGGAAGCCCACCTCGATCTCCTTGAAGCCCATATCACACAGGGCATGGAAGAATTCCAGCTTTTCCTGGAGGTTCATCGGATCCACTAGGGCCTGGTTGCCGTCCCGCAGGTCGACGCTGCACCAGATGGGGGCCTTGTCGATGACATGATTCGGCCATTGCCGGTCGGGAATGGAAATCTGCTGAAACGGGATATACTTCTGATACGATGGTTTCATGCCGAAAACCTCCTTATAAAATTGACCATGGATTTTGCGGGCGGTTGCCGGCGACAGCCGGAAAACAAAAAACGCCCGTCCCCTCTCGTAGGGACGAGCGCATGACGCACACGTGGTACCACCCTGATTCAGGCCCCATCCGACGGACGGAAAGCCCCTCTGCGAGCCTCCAACAAGGCTCCGGCCGGTAACGGCGCCTGCCGTCCCGCCCTTGTCAGGCGGGCAACTCCGGGATGAGCTATCCACACGAACCCCGTCGCCGGCTTCCACCTGCCGCCGGCTCTCTATGCGCGGGCAATCCGTGTCTTATTCCCTTCATCGTCTTTACGCTTCATTATACGCACCCGCTCCGGCTTTGTCAAGACGGAATTTGCCCGATTCTTTTTCAAAGCGGCAGATACACGCATAAATTCCCTGCCGCCCGACAAACGGGGAGCGGTGATTGCCCCCCGTTTTCTTATCATACGTCCACACTCTCTGTCCTGTCGGACGTTGCAGCTTCCTCCGGCGGTTCGCCTGCCAGCCGGAACAGCTCCTTCCTGCTCAGGGAAGAGCCAAGCACCGCCAGCAGGCGGGAAGTGGACAGCCGCCGGGGGAGACCGAGCTTCTCCAGCATCCGTTCCCGCCGGGCCGCGCTGTCCGGGCCGCCGGTCAGCCCCGCTTCATAGAGGTCGAGCCGGGTAAGGGTCCCGTCCTCGTTGGACGGTACGGTCCCGTCCTCGTCGGACGGTATGGCCCCGTCCCCGCCGGACGGCGCGGCCGCCTCGTCCAGCAGGGTAGCCCCTGCGCGGAGGAACGCCTCCCGCAGCGCGGCGGAATCCATTCCCTCCACGCCGAGCAGTCCCTCTTTAGAGGGAGCGGCTTTCCGCCGCTCCTTCCCCCGTATCTCGGGGATAAAGGCGTGCTTCACCTGCTCCGGCGGGATACTGCCCGCCAGATGATCGCGGATCACAAAGCCGGCCGCGTCGCTGTCGGTCAGCACCACCAGCCCCCGCTCCGCCGCCAGCCGCCGGAGGAGGGCCATCTGCTCCCGATCCCGGAAGATGCCGAAGCCGTTCGTTTCAATAATCAGCCCGTCCACCACCGACTCCAGCCGGATCTTGTCGTATTTTCCTTCCACCACGATCGCCTCGCGTATCCGGAGCATTCCGTCCGCCTCCCCTCTTCGTATACTTTCGCGGTTCGCCGCCGTCCCGGTCAGCGTCCGCCCGTGCGGGACAGCAGGATGAGCTTCGCCGCCGTCTGTTCCAACACCACCCGCTTGTCGGTGCGGGAGGATTTCAGCATCCGGTCGGCGGTGGCCAGCGTTTCCAGGCTCTCCCGCAACACCGGCAGGGGAATGGGTGCGCTGTCTCTCGCCGCGTTCCGCAGCCGGAACTCCTTTCCCCGGTAGGCAAACGCCGCCGTCAGGCTTTCGGCCTGCTCCCCCGCCGCCCGCGCCACCTTCGCGCGGTACAGGTCGGCGTAAGCGTTGGACAGCACGGCGAGGATCGCCACCGGCTCCTCCCGCATAACGAACAGGCGGTGGATGATCTGGTACGCTTTGGTATAGCTGCCCTGAAGCAGCGCCTTGGACAGATCGAACACCGAGGCCTCCAGGTTCTGCACCCCGAGGGTCTCGATATCCTCCCGGGTGATCTCCCGCCCGTCCGCGTAGGCGCAGAGCTTGTCCAGTTCCCCAAGCAGGAGGTTCAGGTCGCTGCCGCAGCGTTCGATCATCCGGCGGGCGTTGTCCGGGCTCAGGGAACAGCCCCGCCGCGCTGCGCCGCTGCACAGCAGCTTTGCGATATCTCCCGCCGTTTTCCGGGGAAAGGCGACCGCCGCGCCGCTTTTGTCCGCCGCCGCGAGAAACGCCTTCCATTTCGCGTTCTTTTTTACGTCGGCTTCCAGCGCGTCCAGCCAGAAGACCAGTACACAGCCCTCCGGCGGATCCTTCACCAGCGCAAGCAGCCTTTCCTGCGACGCCGCGCCGCCGGCCGCCACGTCGAAATCCCGCACCACCACGCATTTACGGTCGGCCATCACCGGAAGGGCCTCCGCCGCGTCCTCGATTTCCTCTGCGGTGCAGGACTGCCCATCGAATTTCTGGAGGTTGAATTCCGCCAGCGCGGAGTCCCCCACCGCCTTTGCCGCGATCTGGGCGGCGTAATGGGCGGTGAGATAGCTTTCCTCCCCATAGAGAAAATAGACCCGCAGGAACTCCCCGGCCTTCAGCTGTTTTTTCAGTTCGTTCTCGGTGATCTGCATCGTCCGTTTCTCCTTTCAGGAAAGCCGTTCAAACGCTGCGTCTCCCACGCCCCGGGTGCGGAGCGTCACGTCCCCGCGCGCCGACGCCCGGACGGGATATACGTCCTGGGAAATGCCCTTCATCGCATAGGAAAGCATCCCTTCGCCGCAGGCGAGCACCCCCGCCTGCGCCGTAATCGCGCCGATATTCCGGGGCGCGTTCCCGGTATAGATCGCCAGGTGGGTCAGCCGTCCGTCGGGGCTAAGCGCCGACGCGTCTCCCGAAGACGGGCAGAGCAGCACCCGTGTTTTTCCCAGCGTCAGGCGGAGAAAGCCGTCCTCCAGCCGCTGCGCCCGGCAGTCGTTCCAGAAGACCACCGGGCCGTCGTCCAAATACAGGGTTTGTCCCTGTACCGGGAGCGCCTCGGCCGTAAGCCGGTATTCCCCCTCCCGGAAGGTGATCAGGGTATCGACCTCCGCCGCGTTAGTAACCAGCGGGGAGGCAAACGCGCCGCCCCCGTCGAGATCGGCCAGCAGCAGGAAATCCACCGACGCGGCGGGAATCCTCCGCAGGGCTTGGGCCGCCGCCTTGCTCGCGTCCTCCTCTCCCATCAGCACCACGCCGTACCGGCCTTCCCGTTCCAGCAGCACGGCGGCCGATCCGTCCGACTGTAAAACGGTGAGGGTAGTGACCCCTTTCATAAACAGGCCGTTCACTGTCGTTCCGGCGAGCAGGGCAATGATCGCCCAGAGGGCCATGGCCCGCGCTCCCCGCCGGCCGAGCAGACGATAGCCGAGAAGGGTAAGCGCCAGCCCGGCCGGGACGCAGACCAACAGAAAGAGCCGGTCGGCGTCCACCGCCGTCACCGGCAGGGAATACAGCCCCCGTCCGACCAGAAGGAGCAGGCGGGCCGCCGTTTTCCCGGCCCAGAAAGCCGCTTCGGTCAGAAAAGGAATCCCCGCGAGGGAAAGGAACGCGCCGAGGCAGGTCGCCACCATCGCCGCCGAGGAAACCGGCACCATCAGCAGGTTGGACAGCGGGGAAATCAGGGACAGGGTTCCAAAATTCAGCAGAAGCACCGGCAGGGTGGGCAGGGTGGCCGCCAGCGTAACCGTCACCGCCCCGACCGGGCGGGCCAGCAGCGCCCGAAAGCCTCCCTGCTCCCGCAGCCGGTCGGCCGCCGCCCGCTTCATCGGCGGATACAGGACGAGGATGCCGAAGGTGGCCGCGGCGGAAAGCAGCAGCCCTACGTCGCACACCGCGTAAGGATTGGGCAGGGTAATGACCAGCAGGGCCAGCCCCAGCGAATTGAGGCTGTCCGGCTCCCGCCCGATCGAAAGCCCCAGCAGCAATACGATACTCATCACCCCGGCCCGCACTGCCGACGGGGTGAAGCCGGTCAGCGCCACGAAAAGCAGGACAAAGCCTGCGGTCAGCAGCGGCGCGGCCCGCCGCGGAACACGCAGAAACCGGAGAAGCGCGAGCAGCGCCTGCGCAATCAGGGCGGTGTGCAGCCCGGACACCGCCAGCAAATGGGAAACGCCCAGCCCGCGGAACATCCGGGTGATCTCCACCGGGATGCCGCTTTTGAAGCCGAACGCCATGCCGGCCATCACGTCCTGCACGTCCTCCGTCCCCGGCTGGGAGAGGATCGCCAGCCGGGCGCTGCGGCGCAGAGTCTGGATATCGTACATCAGGGGCCGGGATTCCGGCGGAGTGACCGTCACCGCTTCCTCCCCGTTATAGCCGGCGGGGACGATATCCAGCCGGATACCAAGGGACTTGGCATAGCCTACCAACCTCTCGTCCCCGTCCTCCCGCTCCGAAAGAACGAGGAAATCCCCTTCCAGAATATCGTAGGGCGCGCAGTCGATTCCCCAGAAGCGGGCGTTCAGCGCAAGCCTGGTTCCCTTGGGCAGCGCGCCCTCCAGCACCTTCACCCCGATACCGGCGCGATCGTCCGGATCGGACGCGTAGTTGAGGGCCTGCACCCGCAGGTGCAGCGTCTCCCCGTCCCACTGCTGGAGAGGACGGTAAACCAGCCCCTCCACCCCCGCGAGAATGGAAAAAGCGGCCAGGGCGGAGAACATCACCGTCATGAGCCGCTTGTTTTTCCGCAGGGAGCGCAGACACAGCCCTACGATCAGGGCGAGCAGGAACAACCCCGCCAGCGCGAGGTTCAAATTCAGATTGAGAAGGGAGCCCAGCGTCAGCGCCAGGAAAAAGGTGAAGCCGATGACCGCCATGGGCCGTTCCATCCGTCGTCCCCTCCCCCTCGTTTCGTTCCGGGAATCCGCCGAGGTTCAGTTTTCGAACAGCGGCAGAGGCTCCAGGAAGAAGATGTCCTCCCGGTCGATCGCGTCCCCTTCGGCCAGGATAGCGCACTGCCCGGCGATCCGTCCGTCCGAACGCTCCACCAGCATATCCAGCGCGCGCAGGGATTCGCCGGTGCTGATCACGTCGTCCACAATCAGCACCTTTTTGCCCCGGATGGCCTCCATCTCGCTCTCATCCAGATACAGGGTCTGCTCCTTGTCGGTGGTGATGGAGCGCACGTCCACCGAAATCGGGTGGGCCATGTACAGCTTGGGGTATTTGCGGGCGATGAAATAGGGCTTGCCGCTCTGCCGCGCCATTTCATACACCAGCGGGATGCCCTTGGCCTCCGCCGTAATCAGCACGTCGAAATCCGGCGCTTTTTTCAGCAGCTCCGCCGACGCGGCGACGGTCAGCTCCACATCGCCGAAGATGACGAAGGCCGCGATGCTCAGCTTCTCGTTCAGCTGGCAGAGGGGGAGGGTGCGGGTCAGCCCCGCGATCTGCATGGTATACGTCCGGGATACGTTCGCCTTTTCCATGTTCCGATTCCTGTCCTTTCGTTGTATGCGTTCGGGCCGTCCGCCCGTTTATTTCGCCCTGGCCGCCGCCTTCATTCGCTGCTCGCGGGAAAGGATGATCTTGCGCAGGCGGATGGACTGCGGCGTAACCTCCACCAGCTCGTCGTCGTTGATGAACTCCAGCGACTGCTCGAGGGAGAGAGTAGTCGGGGTGGTCAGCCGCAGCGCGTCGTCCGACCCGGCGGCGCGGGTGTTGGTGATGTGCTTTTTCTTGCACGCGTTCACCACGATATCCTCGCTCTTGGGGGATTCGCCGATGATCATCCCCTCGTACACCGGCACGCCCGCCCCGATGAAGAGGGTGCCGCGCTCCTGCGCATTGTACAGGCCGTAGGTGGTGGTCTCACCGGTTTCGAATACGACCAGGGAGCCCTGCACCCGCTGGGGAATCTCGCCCTTATACGGCTCGTAGCCGTCGAATACGCTGTTCATGATGCCGTTGCCGTTGGTGTCGGTCAGGAACTGCTGGCGGTACCCCATCAGGCCGCGGGCGGGGATGCGGAATTCCAGATGGCTCATCCCGGTATCTCGGGTACCCATGTTGAGAATCTCCGCCCGGCGGGAGCCGAGCTTCTCCATCACCGCGCCGACATACTGCTCCGGCACCTCGATCATCAGCAGCTCCATCGGCTCGAGGGTCTTGCCGTTCTCGTCCTGTTTAAAGATAACACGGGGACGGCTGACCGCGAATTCATACCCCTGCCGGCGCATGGTCTCAATCAGGATGGACAGGTGCAGCTCGCCCCGGCCGGACACCTCAAACGCGTCGGTGGTGTCGGTTTCCTTCACCCGCATGCTGACGTTGGTCTCCACCTCTTTGAACAGGCGGTCCCGCAGGTTCCGGCTGGTGACGAATTTGCCTTCCTTCCCGGCGAAGGGGCTGTTGTTCACCATGAAGATCATGGAGATGGTCGGCTCGTCGATATTCACGAAGGGCAGCGGCTCCACATGCTCGGGGTCGCAGGCCGTTTCGCCGATGTTCAGCCCGGCGATGCCGGTCACCGCCACCAGGTCGCCCAGTGCGGCGGTCTCATGCTCCACCCGCTTGAGGCCCTCGAACTGGTACAGCTTGCCGATTCGTGCGTTCATGGTGGTTCCGTCGGTCTTGCAGACGGTGACCGCCTGCCCGTTCTTCACCGTGCCCCGTTCCACACGGCCCACGCCGATGCGGCCTACATAATCGTCGTAATCAATGTTGGAAAACAGGATCTGCAGCGGGCCGTCGAGGTCCCCCTGCGGCGCGGGGACGTATTTCAGGATCGCTTCGAACAGCGGCTTCATGTCCCCTTCCCGCGCGTCGGGATCGAGGGAAGCGTAGCCGTCCCGTCCGGAGGCGTAGACTACGGGGAATTCCAGCTGGTCCTCGTCCGCGCCGAGCTCAATAAACAGGTCGAGCAGCTCGTCGATCACCTCGGCGGGGCGGGCGCCGTCCCGGTCGATCTTGTTGATAACCACCACCGGACGCTTGCCAAGGCCCAGGGCCTTTTTCAGCACGAAACGGGTCTGGGGCATACAGCCCTCGAACGCGTCCACCAGCAGCAGCACGCCGTCCACCATCATCAGGATGCGCTCCACCTCGCCGCCGAAATCGGCGTGGCCGGGGGTGTCCACGATATTGATCTTGGTATCGCCGTACATGACGGCGGTGTTTTTGGATAGGATGGTAATTCCGCGCTCCCGCTCCAGGTCGTTCGAGTCCATGACCCGCTCGGCCACCTGCTCATTGGCGCGGAACACGCCGCTCTGCCGCAGCATCTGGTCGACCAGCGTGGTCTTCCCATGGTCAACATGGGCGATGATGGCGATATTGCGAAGGGTATCTCTTTTTCCGGTTTGTCCCATAAATTGCGTTCATTCCTCTTAACATCATAAATTAACCAATATAGTATATCACTTTCCCGCAATATCAACAAGTTTTTTTCCCCGACATTTGTCCGAACTTGAGGAATTCCGCCGGCCGCTTTTCGTACACACTGCGTTTTGCTGGACACGAACGCTGGTTTTCTTCTATTATGACCGGAAAAAGCCGCTTTCGCGGCCCACAGAGGCGAAATGCCCGCCGCCTATGGCGGGCAAGGCATTTTCCAAGGAATTGGGAGGGATGCGCTGCATCCCTCCCAATTACATATGCAGCCGTTTCCGCATTTCCCGCTTAAACCGTTCCCGCCGGTTGAGGACCAGAAGCAGCAGCGCGATAATCACGCAGGGAATGGAAACAAAAACCGACCACTGAAGGGAAACCTTTCCGGACAGGTAATGGTCAAGACAGCATTCCAGCCCGATCAGGAAAACCGGTACGGTCGCGACCGCGAGCGCCGCCCGTTTCAGCCGGGCGAAAACCGCCTTGGTAATCAGGAAGTAATCCATCACAAACAGCACAGCGGCCAGCACCACCACCGGAATCGCCAGCCCCATCAGCCACTTTCCCTTGGCGGCGAACCGCTCCACAATCCAGAGATAACCGATCAGCGCCGCAATATCCAGCACCCCAAGAATTAAAACGGCATGACGGCGGATATACAGGGCCGGCACGATAAACACCCACAGCATCGCCATTGCGCCGATCACCAGCATCGACCAGCCCGCCCCGTGGGTATAGGCCACGTCGCAGGCAAGACAGATCGCCGCCGGAAGGGCAAGCACCAGGGTCACGATCATCGCGATAAAACCGCGGTTGTCGGTCGGCGCAAAGATATCCAGCCGAGCCGGGAACGGCTTCGGCACGTTTTTGTCGTACGGCTGCCGGGGATTCGCCGCCTCGGTTCCGCACAGAGGGCATACCCGTTCGGACGGATCGAGCTCCACCCCGCAGTTTACGCAATAGGACATATGCGTTCCTCCTGTCTTCCAACCCTGTTCCAACCCTGTTCTGACTCTTCCCCGGTCATACCGGGTTTCGGTTGCTTTCGACCATGACGTGGATACCCCGGCGGACCAGCTCGGTAAAAAGCAGCCGCTCCGCCTCGGTTTCCTCCACCACGCTGGCCACGGTGAGATTGAGGGTTCCCCCGTAGCTCACGGCGGTCGCCCCGTGGGTATTGGTGCGGGGCGGCCCCATGATAAAATCGAACCGCCGGACAAACGGCTCCATCGGGTTGGGAACCTTCATCACCCCGAGGTTGCTTAATGCGACGGTATACCGGCTTTCCCCATACAACCGGTAGCCGATATCCATCGCCCAGTTTTTGAGGAACAGCGGCGTCATCCGGGCCGCCGTGTTTTTCTGATTCCCCACGTTGGCGGAAAGCACCGCGTTCAGGTACTTCTCGTTCAGCCGCAGCCGCATAAAATGGTGAATCTGCTGCACCGTCTCCTCAAAGCCGTACTCCCCGTATGCCGGCTCCACCCCGGGATTGACGAACAGCGAAAAATTCCGCAGCGTTTCGGAGGGATAAAACGTCCGCATGTTAATCGGGACGCTGATCTTGACCGGCTTTTTCCGCCGCCGTCCCTCCTGATTCTGCAGCTGGCAGAAAGCGTAGCAGAGCGCGCCCGCCAAATATTCGTTCACCGACACCCCCATCGCTTTGGCGCGGGAATGCACCTGCTCCACCGGCATCCGCCCCGTGATGATATGCAGGGTATGGACCGGCTCCCGGGTCATTGCGGGATGATAGGCGGCCGTTTCCCGCCGGGATTCGATATGCTGGAACCGGGCGTATTTGGTGTGGCTGTCCTCCATCTCCTCCGGCCGGGGCTCCACATCGCAGTCGAGTACCCCGTCCCCCGCCGGGATGGGGTGGCCGCGCAGGAGCAGGTAGCGCGCCGCAAGGGTTTTCAGGAAGCTCATTGCGCCGGTACCGTCCGAAATGGAATGAAACAGCTCCAGCGCGATCCGCTCCCGGTAATACCGCACCCGGAAGCAGTAGCCGTCGTTTTCTTCCTTGTCGATTTTCTTGCAGGGGTTGAGGACGTCCGGCTCCACCCGGGGCATCCGTTTATTGAGGTTCAGATAATACCAGAACAGCCCCCGGTGCAGGGAAAGCCGAAAGGTGGGAATCCGCCGCACGGTGTCCTCCAGCGCCTGCTGGAGAACGTCGGGGTCGATCGTCTCGTTCAGGGTAATACTCACCCGGAACATAGCCGCCCAGTTTCGTCGCATCACCGCAGGATAAATCAGCGCGGAGTTGTCTAATTGATACCAGTCCGGCTGCCGGTCCGTTTTGTCCGTTTTCAGCGCCATCGGATTTCTCCGCGCCCCCTTTTCCGTTTATTCTTCCGGCATCCCGCTCGTCTCGCCCGTTCCGTCCGGCTCGCCGGCCGCATCCTCCGGCACTTCCTCAAAGCGGTACATCCGCTTCCCGTCCCGTTCCACGATCTCGAGGAACATCCCGAGCGGGCGCACCCACACGCCCCGCTCTCCGTAAAGCTGCTGGTAGACCACCATTTCCTCCAGCGTCTCGCTGTGGCGGGCCACCGCCAGCACCCGGTATTCCTTCCCCTTGAAATGGCGGTATTTCGCGCCGGGCCGGATCACCCGCCGTTTCAGTCCGTCCACCTCCAGCATCATATGGAAGAACAGCGCGATTTTCTCGACCGCTTCGTACGCCTCGGGGATGTCGAACATATGAAAGACATGCCACAGCCCCTCGTACAGGTCAATATGAACCTCCGCCCCCTGCGCCTGCATCCGCTCGGCCAGCCGGCGGGAATCGTCCAGCAGCACCTCGTCCCCCCCGACCTGGATCAGGGTGGGCGGGAAACCGGCATACTCTCCGAAAAGGGGGGACAGGTAAGGATGTTTCAAATTCTCCGCCCCGGCATAGAGCGCCGCCGCCTCCCGCAGCTCCTCGCTGGAGATCATCGGGTCGGCCGCGGCCCGGCTGTAGTGGGAATCGGAGGATTCCGTCAGGTCGGTCCAGGGAGAGATCACGCACACCGCGGCGGGGAGGGGCCGCCCCAGCTCCCGCAGCTTCATCACCAGCGCGAGGGTCAGCCCGCCGCCGGCCGAATCGCCGCAGACCACGATGTCCTTTTCCGTATAGCCCTCCGCCAGCAGGTAGTCGAACGCCGCCACGGCGTCCTCCAGCGCGGCGGGATAGGGATGCTCCGGCGCAAGCCGGTAATCGTAGGCCAGCACGGCGAAATGGCTTTTTTCCGCCAACCGGCATATGATCGGAATGTGGGTTTCCGGAGAACCGGAGACATAGGAGCCGCCGTGGGTATACAGCACCGCCTTCCCCTCGATCAGGGTTTCGGGCACCGCCCATTTGGCGGGAAGGGGACAACCGACCGCTTCCCGCAGCTGCACATCCTTCGGCTTGGGACGAAAAATCTTGAGCAACTCCATCCCCTGCCGCTGCCGGGGAATGGTAAAGCCGGTGATCAGCGGCTTCACGCTTTTGATGGCGCCGCTGAGCAAACGGCTTTTAAAGCTAGGCACGGCGATCCCCCCTTTTTTTATCGTCTGTATTTGCTTATCTATTATATCCTGAATCCGCCACGACTTCAATTCTTTTCCACCGCCATGAGGGAATCGGTTTAAAAGTTTATTTTACCGAACCGAGAAAACAAAAATGCCTTCAACCGCTTTCCTTTTCCCTCCAAACTGTTACTATATAAGCGAACATGTTCATACCGATGCATGCACCGCTTGATATTGGCCCGAAAGGAGGCTGCCGTTTCATGGAATCCGCTGACCGCCTGCTTACCCTGCTGACGGAGGAATTCCTTCCCGACTTCCTGATATTCGCCCTCCACCGCACCCCCGGCCGCGATGCGGCGGAGGAGCTTGCGCAGGAAATCGCCTGTCAGGCAGTTTCCGCCGTCCGCCGGGGCGTGGAAATCCAGGACCCCGCCGCCTATTTTTGGTCGATCGCGCACAACACGTATAAGCGCTGGCTCGCGTCCCGCTGGCGGGACGCGGCGAGCATCTCCGGCGAGGATAACGGCGCCGTGATCGAGCGGGGCGGCCTGCGCTGTCCCTCTCCTTCCCCCGCCGAATGGGCGGAGCGGCGGGAGGATGCCGCCGCCCTCCGCCGGGAGATCGCGCGTTTATCCGGCGAATACCGCCGGACGATCGTCAGCGTGTATTACGAGGGCCGTTCCATCGCCGGCACGGCCAAGGCCCTCGGCCTGACCGAAGACATGGTGAAATATTATCTCCGTAAAGGAAAAAAACAGCTTCAGGAGGGATTGACAATGGATACGACCTATACAGCCCGCAGCTTCGCCCCGCCCACCTTCTCCATTTATTACGGCGGGATCGACTACGCCTCCGTCAACGTCTGGCGGCTTTTCTCCCGCAAACTTCCCGCCGCGCTCGCCGTAGCCGCCTATGAAAAGCCGGTCACAATGCGGGAGCTGTCCATGGACACCGGCGTCCCCGCCGTTTATGTGGAGGAGGAGCTCGCCCCTCTGCTGGAGGCCGGCCTGCTCCGGGAACGCTCCCGCGGGAAATTCCAGACGAATTTCGCTATTCTTGCCGAACCGGACTGCCGCGCGCTGGAAGCACGGCTCCGCGAGTTAATGGACGGCCACGCCGAACGTGCCGCCGCCCGGTATCCTGCGGCGAAGGAGACGCTCCGCTCCTGCGGCGTATTCCCCTACGAAGCAGACGAAGCCCACTGGCAATGGGCGTTTCGCAACCTGACGGCCGCCTTTGACGACCGGATTCTTTCCCTGACCGACGCCGACTATCCCGTTCTGCTGGCGGAAGGAGCGCGCGCTTTCATTTACGCTGTTCTCGGCCCGGCCGGGGCGGAGGAATGGGGCGACGGGCACTCGGGGATCGAGGTCGGCGATTGCCGGCTGTATCCCTGCGACGTCGCCGCCTTCGGCCCCTACCACCGGCAGGATGAGCTTTGCCGCGACCGGGAAAAGGCGCAGGCTCTGGTTGAACTCCGTCTCGGCAAGCCGGTAAATCCGGAGCTTGTCGCCCGGCTGATCGAAGAGGGCTACGTCCGCCGGGTGGACGGCCGCCCGGTCTGCGACGTGATGTTCCTCGGCCGCCGGAGCCGGGAGGCCATGGCGGCGGTGAATGAGGAGCTGCTTGCCGCCCTATCCGCCCCCTGCCGGGAGCTTGCCGGGTGGCTGACCGGCCGCCTGAAGAAAACGCTGCCCTCTCCCCTGCGGCCCTACGCCGCCGGCTTTGCCTCCTGTTATCTCGGTACGGCGGCCGGCCGCTTTTTCTCCGAAGCGCTCCACCGCCGCGGTCTGCTGCCCCTTCCCGCGGAAGGCGATCTCTCCCCCTACGCCTGCTGGATCGAAAGCGCCGTTTTGGATTGATCTTCGGATGCAAAAGCGCGGAATGTCGAAAACGATCATTCCGCGCTTTTACGCACATAAAATCAGCAGCAGCTGGCCGATGGGATAGAGCCACCAGATCAGCGAATCGAACTGGTTCACCTGACAGAGCGCTCCCATCCCGATAATCAGGTCGGACACAAAAAAGGACAGCGCGCCCGCCGCAGCCACCGAACGAACCGTTCGCTCGGAATAGGCGTAGGACCAGATCAGGGACAGATTGGCCCCGATCACGCAGACGTATATTCCGCATACCGCCACCATCGCCGTTCCGGGGAAGGTATCCCCCGTGATCATGAACACCATAATCGCCGCAAACACGGCAACCGTGAGCACTACCCCCATCCCGAAGGCGCGGGTATACACCGGATATCGGTTCTTCCGGATCAGTGTGGTAAACGCCCCGATATACAGCAGATGACCAACAATAAACAGCGCCGCCCCGAGAAACAGTCCGGGAAAGGGCAGAAACCGGCGAATATTGCCGAAATTGGTCATCACCAGATCACCGAGAGAGCAGACAAGCATCGCCGCGGCCGCGAATATACGATCACGGGTGCGGAAAACCAGCGCCAGCGTCCATGCCAGCAGGGAGAGCAGCACTGTGAGGACAAAGGTCCCCGGCAGGCCGAACCAGCTGAAAAAAGCGTCCATCCCCCGCCCTCCTATGCCGCTGGTCCAGCGGTTATGGCCGCGACCTTCGCCCCGGCGGCCGCGATCAGGTCGGCCGGCCGCAGCTCCAGCTGACGCCCGATCTTCCCGGCGCTGACCACCATGGTGGAAAGCCCCTCGCAGGACGCGTCGATCACGGTGGTATACAGCTTCTTCATCCCGATCGGGGAACAGCCGCCCCGAATATACCCGGTCGCCTTGTTGATCTCCGCAACCGGTATCATTTCCACCGATTTCTGGCCTACGGCGCGGGCGGCGGCCTTCAGGTCGAGTTCCTTCGCCACTGGGATAACGAACACGAAATACTCCCGCCCGGCGCCCTTGGTCACCAGCGTCTTGAACACCTGCTCCACCGGCCGGCCCATTTTTTCCGCCACCGCCAGCCCGTCGATCCGTCCGTCGGCATGGTCGTATTCGTGGGCGGTATAGGCCACGCCCATCCGGTCCAGAATCCGCATGGCGTTGGTTTTCAGCTTGTCCGCCACCATCGTTTCCTCCTTTTGCCGTAGAATTACGGATACAGTATAGCGCAAGGGGCGGGGAAACGCAAGAGGAGCGGGGTGAACACCCCGCTCCTTATCTCTGCGCGTTGAGGTAATTCGCCGCCTGGAACGCGGCGACCGCCCCGTCCGCCGCCGCGGTCACGATTTGGCGGAGCGGCTTGCGCCGGTTATCCCCCGCTGCAAAAACGCCGGGGACGGGAGTAAGGCAGTCCTCCCCTACATCAAGATACCCGTAATCATCCAGCGGCAGCCGGCCGGCGGCGAGCGAATTGTCCGGCTCATAGCCGACCGCGATAAAAAGGCCATCCAGGGCCAGTCGGCGCTCCGCCGGCTCTTTGTCTCCTCCTGTCAGGACAACCTCTTCCAGCCGTTTGTCCCCTTCCAGCGCCGTCACCTGGAACGGCGTGAGAACTTCGACATTCGCCCGCTCCCTCACCGCCCGGACCAGCGATTCCTCGCCCCGGAACGCCGTGCGGCGATGGATCAGTGTCACCGATTCGCACAGGTTGGAGAGGAAGAGCGCATCCTCCAGCGCGGTGTTTCCGCCGCCTACCACAGCGGTCCGCTTTCCGCGGTACAGCGCGCCGTCGCAGGTTGCGCAGTAGGAGACGCCCCGTCCGGTCAACCGTTCCTCGCCGGGCACGCCGAGTTTCCTCCGCCTCGCCCCGTTGGCGAGGATCAGGGCGCGTCCCTCCGTGCGGCCGGACGGCGTGGCCGCCGCCTTGATTTCTCCCTCCAGCTTGACGCTTTCGACCGTCTCATACCGGATTTCCGCCCCCAGCTTTACGGCCTGTTCCATCAATTGCATGGAAAGCTCGGGACCGCTGATTTCCAGAATGCCGGGATAGTTTTCTACCACCGGCGTGATCGCCACCTGTCCGCCGTACAGCGCGCCGTCAAACACCGTCGCCGTCCATCCTGCCCGCCGGGCGTAAACCGCCGCGGTCAATCCGGCCGGTCCCGCGCCGATAATCAGAATATCCGTCGTTTTCGTCATTTTTCCTCTCCTCCGCCCAAAACGAATCCCGCAAATCTGCACAAAGCCGCGCATCCTTTATAGTATAGTGCATAGATAATGCATAGTATGTAAAATTTGGCCGCGGTTATTCCCGCCCCGGTATAGGCTATGCGTTTTATGTGTTGATATCCGCCATTTCCTGATATACGCGGGATTGTCTCGCACCGTCCACCAGCCTGGAGTGAACCCGTTCGGACCCCGAAGGCTCCAGATGGCGGGACAGAGTAAAGCGGAAAACACAGCCCTCGCCCAGCGCGCTGGATACGCCGATTTCCCCGCCATGCATCTCCACCAGCGCCTTGGCGATCGACAATCCCAGCCCGCTGCCTTCGCCATTCCGGATAAGGCCGGTATCCGGCATCCGGAATTTTCCAAAAACCCCCGGAAGAAGCTCCGGGGCGATTCCCGGCCCGTCGTCCGACACGCTGACGACAATATAGTCGGCCGTATCCTCCATTCCTACCTGGATAACGCCGCCCGACGGCGTATGCTTGATCGCGTTGCTCAGCAGGTTCAGGAGTATCCGGTCCACCTTCTCCGAATCGAACAGGAGCAACGGCGAATGCCGGAGATGGGCGGCAAAACGAAGGCGAATTTTTTTCGCCGCAGCGTAGGGCTCGGCCGACTGAACGATGGCCTGGACACAGTCAATGATATCCCCCTGTTCAGGGAAAAGCGACATGTACCCGCTTTCCAGCTTGGTGGAATCCAGTAAATTGGTGGTCAGCCGCAGCAGCTTATAGGCGTTCTGTTGGATGTACTGGCCCAGCCTGAGATATTCCTGATCCTGTTCGGTCCCTGTGCGTTCAATTTTCATCTGCAGCAGCTGAACGGAGGACAGAATGATGTTCAGCGGGGTTTTGAACTCGTGCGACAGATTGGAAAAAAATTCGGTTTTCAGCTTCTCCAGCTCCATGGATTTTTCCAGTGCGATTTTTTCTTCCTCCATACAGCGCTGCCGGGTGACGTCCCTTGCAATGGCGATGATTTTCCGGCTGAGCGGAACATACCGGGCGTTCATCTCCAGATACAGTGTTTCACCGGTCTTGCACTGGTAACGGAGACGGCAGCCGTGGATGATCCCCTTGTGGATAACCTCGTCCAGGGCGCACGCTCCCCCCTCCCGGTCGTCGGGATGAAGGAACGCGGTAACCGGCCGGCTGAGAAGCTCCTGCTCCGTGAAGCCGAGTCTCCTCGCAAACGTGGGATTGATTCGCCGGAAATATCCCTCTGCATTAAGAATGCTGATAAAATCAATGCTTTCGGTAAAAATGATGTCCAAATCAGACTCCAGCCGTTTGCGGTCGGCCAGTTCTTTTTCCAGCCGGCAATATAACAGGGCGTTTTTCAGCTGGGCCGATAAATGTCCGCATATGGTGCGGCAGAACGTACGCTCCCTCTCGTTCAGACTGCGGTTCTCCGGCAGTGCCAGGGACAGCGCGGCGATCACATTCCCATGACTGCCGACCGGTATGCTTATAACCCTTTTCAATCCCATTGCCTGCAAAAGCCCCCGGGTTCTGCCGTCCGGATACTGTTCTACCGGCTCCTCCGCGCTCCGCCCGGTTTTGAGCACCCGATAGGCGATATATTTCTGATCGGTCTGCTGTTCGAACGACGCCCTCGCCGCCGGATTGGTCAGGATTCGTAGAAATCTACCCTGCTCCCAGACAAAAACACCGATCATGGCCACGTTCAACGCCCGCTGTATGGCGCGGCAGGCCCAATCGGCAATTCTCTGGATATCGGTTGTGTCTGCTGTCCCGGCCAGGTATTCGTTGATTATCGAGAAATCGTCCTCATCCTGCCGCACGATGGATTGCTCGTGACAGAAATCCTTCACCTCATGCAGCAGTCCCAACCGACTGCTCCGCTCCATACGATCCATAGGGCGCTTCCTTTCTCTGTACTGTCCTTCCAGGCGTCCCTGTCAGGCGCCTAGTCCCCCATCTCTCACTTTTTCCGCCAGCACTGTCAGGAAATGCGCGTTGGAAGGCCGCTTATCGCCCATCGCCTGCCCCATCAGAGACCGAAGCGCCTCGCCATCCCGTTCATAAATCCGGGCGATGGCTTTTCGCACCGCGCTTTCTACACAGTCGGCCGTGGTACCGTGCCGCTCAGCGACAGCCGGATAAACCAGCTTGGTGATGCAGCAGGGGCCGGGCGTATCGGCGAGAATTGCCGCCGCCTCCACAATATAGGGAAAGCCCAGTACGTTCGGCGTCACGCCTAAGGACAGAACTGCCCGCTTAAGCCGGTTCCGAAAGTCCTCCTCCGTCATCTGAAGGGCCGGCTGGGACAGAGAGGCTGGCGAGGCAACCATCCGCACGCGGCGGAACAGATCCCCCAGATTATACGGTTTGATCATGTAATAACAAGCGCCCAGCTCCAACGCGCGCCGGGTCACGTTTTCCATTCCGATGGCCGAAGCGACAATAATGTTTGGCATCTTCGCCAGCGGCTTTTCCCGAAGCCGTTCCAGCACGGATATACCGTCAAGCCGCGGCATAACCAGGTCCAGGAGCACCACATCGGGCGCCTGCCTCTCGATTTTTTCCAGCGTTTCCACCCCGTCCCGCGCGGTTCCGCACAGAGAAACCTCCCCGCTCATCTCAAAAAAATTCGCCAGGATATCGCTCAGTTCGCTGTTATCCTCCGCTATCAGCAGTCTGGTCTTTTCCATCGCGCTCATTTTCCTTCTTTCGCTTATGTCTCCGCTTTCCCGTCCGGGCGTTGTCGGAATAGGGAACATCCGCTCCGTTTCCCGCCGGAACGAATGCTCCTTCCCGACAAGGCCTCCCTTACGCCAGATGATGCAGGGCCTTGAGAAGGTCGACGACGATGTCCCGCCATCCGTCGATGGAAGCCGCGTTTTCGTACAGATAAGTAACGAGGTCCTTCGCTTCATTGATTGAAGCGGTCAGTCCGGTCTGCGCATCCGAACGCACGCTTTCGCCGCACGCCGATACGATCCGCACACCATAACCGTTCTGTTCGTCAGGCAGCAGCTCATAGGTAACCAGGTGCTCTTCCTGCATCCCTTTCAGCTCGGAAAAGTGCCGTTTGTACATCGTTCGTGTTTCAAACGGCATACCCGTCGTTGTTCCTGTTTTTGTCTCCATTGTCTCCACCCAAAGACTCCCCTTTTCGTTTATTTCTTGCAGTTTTCGAAAACGCAACTATAGTCTAACGGAGAGATTTCCAATTTACAACAAAAATTTTTCGACTTTTTTCGGCTTTTTAACAGGAATGTGCTATATAAACACAGTCTCTCTTCTATTTTCGGCTTTTTCCTCGTTTTATCAAGTTTTCCACCGTCTTCCTTTCTTTCATTTTTTGTGTCAATCGGGTGACCTTCCGTTCCCCGCTTTGAATTCTTTTCTGCCCTGAAAAGGAAAAGAACGTCTGCCGTTTTACCGGCGACGGTCTCCATGTTTCCGGTGATAACCCTATAAAAACTGACGAAATGCAGACGGCTTTTCCCTGTTTGAGGATTTCCTGCACAATGAAAAACAAAACGGCCGCCATTTTCATTTCCCACTTTTCATTTCTCGGGCCTTCGGACGATTCCCGCTTTTATCTTTTGCTACGCGGACTTCCGCGCTTTTTCAGCGTCGTTTGATTTTCCAACAAGGAACCGTACGGCTTCGTTTGAAAAGAGGCTCCCCTCGATTCCCATCCAAAGGCAGAATAAAGCAGAAAGCCGCGATGGATAGGAGAACGCCCGCCCGCTTTTCCAAGCTTCCGGATGATCACCGGATAAGAGGTCATCCTCTGTGAACGAGCTGTATATCAAGCGTTTGATTGGGTTTACTCTTTTTCCGGCTATGATTACGGAAAAAGGCTCCTATAAAAAGAAGAAAGGGAGCGCCGACTAAAAACGCCCCCTTTCACTGTCGAAGAAAATAAATAGATTTTTGTTTCTGGATTTTTCGATTTCACCATCGGCGTCGGCAACCAAATGTTTATCCGAGAGACGAATCCAAATGCGCGCGGCGGAGCGCCGTTTTAATCGGTATATATAACAATACCGCCCCCACGATCGAAAACGCGCCGTTGATAAAGGTCGCCGGCAGGCTCATTAGAGAAGCCAACATCGCCGCCGGCCATTCGGCCCCGGCGATGCGCTTCATCACCGCGCCGCCGACGAATTCTCCCACCACGTTGAAAGCGATGCCTGCCGTGGCGCCGAGAACGGTAAAAAGCCGCTCGTTGGTCAGGGACGGATAGCGCAGGGAAAGCAGCGCCACACATCCCAGCCCCGCGCCAAGGATCAGCAGGAAAATATAAGACAGCGGGGCGATGCCCGCAAAGGCTTCCGCGCCCGACAGCTTCCCGATCAGCAGTACGATTCCCAGCGCCAGGGAAACGACAGAAGCGGCGTCCAGCCATTTCCGCGGGCTGCGGTCGGGATGCTTCCGTCCCAAACGCGCTACCAGCCCCGCAAACAGGCCGATCCCGAACTTTAAAATGATGGTCTTGATCGTTGCGTAGCCGTATCCGTAGACCAGGTCGTTGATCCCCATTCCGATCGCGCCGGCCAGCCCGCCCTGCCAGCCTCCCAACAGAAGGGCCGCCAGAATCACCACCGCATTGCCGAAATGGAGAAACGGATGTCCCACCGGCGCGGGATAGGGAATGCGAAACAGCAGCACCAAATAGGAAATCGCCGCAAACAGCGCGATCAGCACCATCTGAACAAGCCGGTCCTTCCCTGACGGACGAATTTTCTTTTCCATTGTTCCATCAACCCTCTCTCAGGCCGGGCCGCACAGTCCCGCAGCCTTCTCCCACTTTACGCAGGGAAGAAGAAAAAGTCAAGATATCCGATTGGATTTGCGCAGGTTGCCCGAATTCATCTTAGGATAAATTTAATAAGTTGTACATCATTTGTTTATGGTTATTACACAAGCCCGGTGTATCATATATTCAAACGAAACGGAAAGGAGGGAAAACGCTTGAGTGAAACTCCATCGGCCAACGTCCTTGTCTGCGTTACCGACCAGCTTTCCTGTGAACGGCTCATTCGCGCCGGCGCCGCCCTGGCGGAGGAATACGGCGTCCCGGTTCGTGTCCTCAGCATCCTGCCGGAAGGGCTGGTTTCGGCGCAGACTGCATCGGTATTGCAGAACCTGTATGATATTGCCAGCTCCCTGGGCGCGGAAATGACCTTTTATTTTAACAGCGAACCTGCCCTGACGGCGGCCGTCCACGCCAGCCAAACCGGCGCTATCCATATTGTGAGCGGTACGCCGGGCGCCGACAGCAACCTGTTCATTGAAACGGTGAAGGGTCTGCTGCCGGAGCTGCCGATGTCCCTGGTAGACGCCGACAGCCGGCTGTTCACCTTCCCCGCCATGACCCATGCGGCACGGCCCGCAGCGCGTTAAATCCGGAAATCCGACCGCGCAAATCACACAGTGTATATATAACACTGTAGGTGTTAACCATAAATCCGCGTCTTTCTTCACTTCTTCTCCCATTAAGAGCGCAAGCTGGCTGGAGAGAACCGTTTGATTTTTCTTTCACGCCATTTCCCCACTCTTATCCCATATTTTAACGCTGGCAGGGCCGTCCGACCGGACGGCCCTGCCAGCGTTTTATACGCATTCTTTCCTTACACTGCTTATACTGCAAACCGGATATAGACGCCGTATCCAAAGACGATCGAAGAGAGCAAGGCTCTCCTCCTTACGGAGAATGTTCCGTCTATTTTTTTGCAAATTTCCTCTTGACTTTTCTTTAAAACAGCATATAATGAACATATGAACATAAATTCATATGTTCATTCGATCATTGCTATTGTTGCCAACGGTTATTCCGGACAGGGATTGCCGCCGTCTCTCGGAAGGATGGCCGCCGGTCCGGGGCCAGGGAAAGGATGAAAAACATGCAGGAAAAACAGACTCGTCCGTCTGTGGAAGAGGAAACCATCTGCGGCTGTGTGGAGGAGCACGCCGGTACCCTCGCCAAAGCCCGGCAGGAAATGCCGGATGTAGAATCCCTTTACGATCTGTCCGAGCTGTTCAAGGTGTTCGGCGATACTACCCGCATCCGGATTCTCTGGGCGCTGTCCGAGGGCGAGATGTGTGTGTGTGATCTGGCGGAGCTGCTGGAAATGGGGCAGTCCGCCGTTTCCCATCAGCTGCGGCTGCTGCGGCAGGCCCGGCTGGTCCGCTGCCGGCGGGAAGGAAAATCCTCCGTCTATATGCTGGACGACGAGCATGTCCGCCAGATATTCGAGCTGGGCCTGACCCACATCGAGGAACTGAAAAGCTGACCGCAGATCCCTGTTATTTTATTGTATTGATTGGAAAGGGTGCTCCTTATGACCGATGCTTCTCAGATGAAACGCAAATACCGTCTGGAAGGACTGGGCTGCCCCAACTGCGGCGCAAAAATCGAAGCCCGCGCCGCCGTACTGCCCGGCGTGAAGGACGCTGCGCTGAACTATCCCGAAAAACTGCTGATCCTCACCTGTGAAAGCGACCTGACCGCCGACATTCAGCGGCTGTGCGACAGCGTGGAGCATGGGATCCGCGTCACGCCCGCCGCCGGCCGCACGACGGCGGGAAGCGCCGCGCCGGCGTGCTCCTGCGGACACGACCACACGCATGGACATGAGCACAGTCACGAACACGAGCATGAGCATGAGCACAGCCATGGCGGGTCGGAAGAACGCCGTTTTCCATGGGGACTCCTGACCGGCGGCGTCCTGTTCCTGCTGGCGTTCCTCCCCTTCCTGCCCGCCCCCGTTCCCTTCTGCCTGTATCTCGCCTCGGCCGTCGCCGCTGCCCTGCCGGTGGTGCAGGGCGCGATAGCCGAGATCAAGGGAAAGAGCATGGGGGAAAACCTTCTGATGGTCATCGCCGTCGCCGCCGCCTTCGCCATCGGCGAGGCGATGGAGGGCGCGATGGTCGCCCTGCTCTTCACCCTCGGCGAGCTGCTGGAGGATCTGGCTGTCGGCCGCTCCCGCCGCCAGATTGAACAGTTGGCGGCAATCCGCCCCGACCGCGCTTTGCGGGTGCGGGAGGACGGCTCCACCGCGGAGATCGACGCGGACGACGTGGAGGTCGGCGATATCCTGCTCATTCCCGCTCATGAGCGGGTAGCGGTGGACTGCACCGTCCTTTCAGGGGAATCGGAGATTGACGCCTCCGCCCTGACCGGGGAAAGCCGCCCAGTCTACGCCGGCCCCGGCAGCGCCCTCCTTTCCGGCGGGATGAACGGCAGCGGCTCCCTGACCGTCCGGGCGGACAACCGGGCGGAAAGCTCCGCCGCCGCCCGTATCCTCGACATGGTATCCGAATCCGCCGCCCGGAAAGGCTCCTCTGAACGGTTCATCACCCGCTTTGCCAGAATCTATACCCCGGCCGTCACCCTGCTGGCAGTAATCCTTGCCATCGTTCCACCCCTGCTTGGGATGGGTGCATGGCAGGACTGGATCTACCGCGCGCTGGTCTTTCTGGTCGCCTCCTGCCCCTGTGCGCTGGTCATCTCGGTGCCGCTCGGCTTCTATTCCGGCATCGGCGCGGCCTCCCGCAAGGGTGTGCTGATTAAGGGCGGACGGTATATCGAGGCGCTGGCCAAAGCGAAGGCCGCCGCGTTTGACAAGACCGGCACCCTGACCACCGGCCGCCTGACCGTCACCCGGGTCGACCGTGCCCCTGGCTACGGGGAAGCCGCCGTCCTGCGGCTTGCCGCACTGGCTGAGCAGCATTCCCCCCACCCTGCCGCGCTGGCGATTCGGGAACAGGCCGGGGAACTTCCGGCGGACAGCGAAGCCGCCGTCTCTGCTTTGTCCGAGCTGCCCGGGATGGGCGTCTCCGCTGTCATTGACGGCAAGACCGTGCTCTGCGGCGGGAGACGGCTGATGGATGCCAACCACATCGCCGTTCCATGGGAGGACGCGGCGGTCTATCTCGCGGTGGACGGCGAACCGGCGGCCGCGTTCCAGATGGAATCGGGGCTGCATCCCGATGCAGCCGGAGCGCTGCACCGCCTGCATGGGCTGGGCTTTCGGAAAATCGCCATGCTGACCGGCGACCGGAAGGCCGAGGCCGACCGGATTGCCGGCAAGCTGGAAATCGACGAGGTGCGGGCCGACCTTCTCCCGGAAGGAAAGCTGGAAGCGCTGCGCGCCCTGAAGGCGAAAAACGGCGCGGCCCTGTTTGTCGGGGACGGCATCAACGACGCGCCGGTTCTGGCCGAAGCGGACGCGGGAATCGCCATGGGACTGGGCTCCGCCGCTGCCATTGAGGCCGGGGATGTGGTACTCACCTCCGGCAGTTTGGATAAGCTGCCGGACGCGGTCCGTCTCTCCCGCCGGGTAATGGGGGTGGTGCGGTTCAACATCGCCTTCGCTTTGATCATTAAGGCCGCGGTGCTCATCCTCGCCGCCTTCGGCTTCGCTCCCATGTGGGCGGCGGTGTTCGCCGACGTGGGCGTTTCCCTTCTTTCGGTGCTGAACTCGGCCCGGTTGTTCCTGCAATAGAATAGCCAAAAGCAAACATCCCCCATGGAACCAGGGCAGACGAGTTATTTGTTCCATGGAGGATGTTATTCTTAGCGGCTTCGAAGCAATCTGGGATGGTTTCGAAAAACGCTGTCGCGTTTTTTCTTAACGTCATGATGCCATAACAAACTCCCGGCGACGTTGTCGCCGGGAGTTTTGGGCTATACGGTATTCGCAGCCAGTCTGAGATAGCCGCGAATACCGTAAATTTTAGTGCTTCAACTGGAACGATTTGCAGTCGGTGCACTGGTCCACCGTCGGGTTCATCTCGTGGGTGCCCACCAGAATGCGGTCCAGGGCGCAGTAATTCTGCGTTTCACAATGGTTCGCACACTGCTGCACCGTGCACTCGATGCAGTGGTTCGCCTGTTTCTTATCCATGCCGTTACACCTCCCTTTGGAAACGTCGTTTTAGTTTGCCCGGCCGGTGAAAAAATACACCGGAAAAAAGCATAAAATCATAAAACGAAAATTTCCAAAAAAGGAGGCGGTTACGCCTCTCTTTCCGGGGGAGCGATCCCCTTATTCCGTTCGCTTTCCGCGTGGAAAAAGTCCTTCAGATTTTCCACCGCGCGGCAAAGCACGTCCACCTCTTCCGGCGTGAGCCGGTCTACCGCCGCACGCGCCATCTGCCGGTGGAAACGCTGGTGCACATAGGCCAGCGTCTGCCCGCGATGGGTGAGTCGGACCCGCACCACCCGGCGGTCGGCGTTTTCTCGCACCCGTTCGACCAGGCCCTTTTTCTCCATACGGTTGATGCCGATGGTCATGGTGCTGACCGTGACCCGCATCGCCGCCGCCAGAGAGGAAACGGTGCACGGCTCGCCCCGGCCGATCGCCTCCAACGCGTGCAGTTCGGTCACCGTAACCGATTCGCCGGCCGCCAGCTTCACCGACTGTTCCTCCACCTTCAGGATTTCATTAAAGGTCTCCACCAGAAGGTGATTGAGAATCTCCAGGTTCTTGTTCCATTCTTCCATCGCCCGGCCCCCGCTTTTGCATGCGTTTTTCTTTAATATTGTACGGGATTCCCACCGGCTTGTCAATGTGGGAACCGACTGGCCGCCGGCACAGTTCTTCCCGTTGGAAAAGCCTTCTCAACAGGGAAAAACAAAAATTCAGACAACCAAACGGTCAAATTTTATGCCGGGAAATCTATTGACACCAGCGTTCCGGACGATATACTGAAAAATAGAAAAAAATTACAAATTTAAGGTAAAGGGGCAACCATATGAACAATACAAAAAAGGGAAGCATTTCCAAAGAAAGTATTTCTAAAGAAAGTATTTCTCACTACCGTCAGTTCTACCGCTCCCAGCTGCTGGACGACGTGGTTCCGTTCTGGATGAACAGCGACCTGCTGGACCGGCAATACGGCGGGTACATCACCTCGGTGGATCGGGAAGGCAAAAGCTACAACGACGATAAATCGGTCTGGTTCCAGGGCCGGGGACTGTGGACCTTCTCTTCCCTGTGCAACCATTACGGAGCCCGGCAGGAATGGCTGGACGCCGCGAAGCTCGGCAAGGATTTTCTCGAAAAGCACTGCGTGGATTCCGACGGACGGATGTTCTTCACCGTCACCCGGGACGGCCGCCCGCTCCGTAAGCGCCGCTATATGTATTCCGAGAGCTTCTACGTGGTCGGCATGGCGGAATACGCTGCCGCGACCGGGGATAAGGACGCGCTCGAGAAGGCCGAAAGCTGCTTTGAACTGATGCTCCGTCTGTACCGCGACCCGGCCTCCGATCCGTTTAAGATTACCCCCAAGAGCTATGCCTCTACCCGGGCGGAGCGCGCGGTGGCAGTGCCGATGGTGCTGGTTAACGGCGCGCAGGTGCTCCGCCGCTGCGACCCGGCCAAGGCCGACTATTACACCGGCATCGTGAGCGAGGTGATCGGAGATATCCTGAAGTACAACTTCAAGCCCGACCTTCACTGCGTGCTGGAGACCGTGCTGGAAGACGGGACCTGCATCGACAACCCCGCCGGCCGGACGATCAACCCCGGCCACTCCATTGAAAACGCGTGGTTCATGATGTGCCAGGCGGTGTATACGAACGATCAGGCCCTGCTGCAGAATTGCCTGAACATCATCGACTGGTCGCTGGAGCGCGGCTGGGACAAGGAATTCGGCGGCTGCTTCTACTTTGTGGACCTGAACGGCCGTCCCTGCGAGCAGCTGGAATGGGACATGAAGCTATGGTGGGTACATAACGAGATTCTTATCGCCACCCTGATGGCCTACGGCCTGACCGGGGACGAGAAATACTGGGATTGGTTCGAAAAGGTCCACGCCTATGCGTTCGAGCATTTCCACGACAAGGAAAACGGCGAGTGGTACGGCTATCTGCACCGCGACGGTACGGTTTCCCATACCCAGAAGGGGTCGATGTGGAAGGGTCCGTTCCATCTTCCCCGCTGCCTGATGCTGGTGGACAGCCTGCTCGGCATGCTGGAGGAGGGCGAGCCGATCGCCCCGATCCTGTAAAAATATACGATAAAAAGAGGAAGGCAAACGCCTTCCTCTTTTTGTCTTCTTATGACATCCATAAAAAGCTCGTCGAAGCTTCAAAATATCCGGTAGAGTATCAGCAATAATGCACATAGCTTTTTCATCGGATTTCCTCTTTTGTTTTAATAAGTAATAGCCAACTCGCCAGAGTCTTTATCTTCAGTAACATATACATAACGGTCTGGAGATACCTCATCGATTGACACCGGCTTTTTCTGCGCCCATTCGCCGCGCGCAGAAAAAGCCCTTCCGCAAGGTGCTGCCCTTCATGATCTTGAAATACATAAAAATATCCTCCGCAGCAAACCCTATTGCAGGCGGCAAAAGGCCGAAAAGGGCCTGTTTCATTTTTCCCGGATTCTTTGCGTTTTGCCGCTTTTCATTCTTCCCTGAATTTGGTATACTAAAGGATATTGAGTTGACTGCCCGGGAACTGCCGCGCCCATTGCGGCGGTTTTCGGCAGGCGCCACCGTTATATCCGGCATAAAGGAGTGATTCTTTGCCCTGTTCTGAACAAAACATTCATCCCGCGTTTCAGTCCCTGGCCGACGGCGCCGGCGTCCTAACGCTGACGGACGACCGGTTCAAGACCGCACGGCTGACCGCCGCGTTGCTCCTACCGCTGAACCCGGCCTCCGCGTCGGAAAATGCGATTCTCCCCTATCTGCTGCAGCGGTGCTGCGCGGAATATCCCGATTTCACCGCCCTGAAACGGCGGTTGAACGAGCTGTATGGCGCGCGGATCGCCGCCGACGTGACCCGGCTGGGAGAATGCCAGGCGCTGACCCTGACCGCCGTATCTATCGACGACCGCTACGCCCTGCACGGGGAAGCGGTGGCCGCTGCCTGCGCCGGTCTTCTCAGTTCCATGCTGTTCGACCCGGTGCTGGTCGACGGGGCCTTCCCCGCCGACAGCGTCGAGCAGGAGAAACGCTGCCTGATCGAACGCATTGAGTCCGAAATCAACAACAAACGCCTGTACGCCCGCCGCCGGTGTGAGGAGCTGCTCTGCGAGGGGGAGCCCTACGCAGCGGACCGGTACGGCGACATCGAAAGCGTACGGGCGCTCACTCCCTCCGCCGTCGCCGCCGCCTGGCGGAAGGCGCTGGAGAACGCGCAGGTCCGCCTGATCGCACAGGGAGCCGCGCCCTCCGGCAGCGCGGCGGACGCGTTTAGCGTGGGGCTTTCCTCCCTGCCGGAACGCCGCCCGCTCGAGCCCGCTGTTCAGGTCATCCGCCGGGCGGACGAGGCGCGGGAGCGAACCGAGCGGATGGACGTGGGACAGGCCAAGCTGGTGCTCGGCCTGCGCACCGGGATCGCGGAACCGGACGCCGCCGTCCCCGCTATGCGGCTGATGAACGCCCTGCTGGGCGGCACGCCCCATTCCCTCCTGTTCCGCAATGTGCGGGAAAAGCTGAGCCTCTGTTATTACTGCCAGTCGAGCTTCGACCGGCTGAAGGGCGTCATGCTGATTGACAGCGGGGTGGAGGAAGCCAACGCCGAAAAAGCGAAGGCCGAAATCCTCCGTCAGCTGGACGCGGTGCGGAAGGGCGCTTTCACCGATGAGGATTTGGAATCCGCCCGGCTGAGCGTAGTCAACCAGTTCCGCACCATCGGGGACCTGCAGTCCACCGCCGCGTCATGGTATCTTGGCCAGAGTCTGGGCGGCCCGCTCTCCACCCCGGAGGATGCCGCCCGCGCCATCGAAACCGTGACCCGCGAGCAGGTCGCGGAGGCCGCCCGGGGCGTGACCCTCGGCGCCGTCTATCTGCTCGCCGGAAAGGAAGGAGGCGGACACGCATGAACGACAGGAGGAACGCCGCTTTCGAGGAGTTCGTCCAGCCCCGCACCGGCGAACGCTGCTATCGGCTCCGCCATTCCTCGGGGCTGACCATTTTTGTGGACCCCAAGCCGGGCTACCAGTCCTGCTACGCCGTATTCGCCGCCCGGTACGGGTCGATCGACACGGCCTTCCGGACGGCGGACGGCAGGGAAACCGAGGTGCCCGCCGGTATCGCCCATTATCTCGAGCACAAGCTGTTTGAAAGCGAGGACGGCGACGCCTTTGCGCGGTATGCGAAAACCGGCGCGTCGGCCAACGCTTTCACCAGCTTCGACCGCACCGCCTACCTTTTTTCCTGCACCGAAAACCTCGAGCCGTCGCTGGAAATCCTGCTGGATTTCGTGCAAAAGCCCTATTTCACCGAGGAAACGGTACAAAAGGAGCAGGGGATTATTGGACAGGAAATCCGGATGTGCGAGGACAATCCCGGCCGCCGGGTGCTATTCAACCTCCTGCGGGCGCTGTATAAAACCCATCCCGTGCGAATCGAAATCGCCGGGACGGTGGAATCCATCGCCGACATCACCCCGGAGCTGTTATACGGATGCTACCATGCGTTTTATAATCTCAACAACATGGCGCTGGCCGTGACGGGGAACGTCACGCCGGAGCAGGTGCTCGCCGTGGCCGACCGGCTGCTGAAGCCGGCGGAAGGCGGACGGGTGGAACGCGCCATGGTAGAGGAACCGGCCGAAGCGGCCGAGCCGCGGGTGGAATGCCGGATGCCGGTGGCCTCCCCCCTGTTCTATCTCGGCTTCAAGGTCCCCGTCCCGGGCGGGCGCTGCCAGACACCGGAGGAGCTTGCCGCCGCGGACGTGCTGTTGGAGGTGCTCGCCGGGCAGGCCTCCCCCCTCTACGCCCGTCTGATGGAGCAGGGGCTGATCAACGCTTCCTTCGGGGCGGAGTATTTCGAGGGCCCTGGCTACGCGGCGTGGATGTTCGGCGGGGAATCCGCCGATCCCGACGCAGTGGCGGAAGCGATTCATACCGAGGTCGCCCGCCTGAAGCGGGATGGAATTGAGTCCGCCGCCTTCGATGCAGCCCGCAACGCGCTGTACGGACGGCTGGTCGCCTCCCTGAACGACGTGGAAAACTGCGGGGATATCCTGATCGGGGACTTTTTCTATGAACGGGAGCCCTTCGCCCTGATCGAAGCGGCCGCTTCCCTTTCCATGGAGGCGGTAACCCGGATGCTACGGGACGGCTTCCGACGGGAAAGCGCCGCTCTGTCGGTGGTGCTCCCCTCGGAATAGCCCTTTCCGTTCCAACGTTTTCCGGTTTCTGGGATAACCGGGGGCGGCCGCCCCCTACATAGAAAGGACGATAGCCATGAGCAGCCACTTTATCGAATTCCCGGCGCTGGGCTGGAAATTCAACATCTCCCCCACCATTGTGGAATTCTCCCTTTTTGGGCGGGACTTCTCCCTCAACTGGTACGGCCTTCTGATCGCGCTCGGTTTCCTGCTGGCGGTGATCTACGCCTTACGGCGGGCAAAAACATTCGACATCGACCCCGACCGCATGATCGACGTGGTGCTGGTATCCGCGCTGTTCGCCTTCGTCGGCGCACGGCTATACTACGTCCTGTTCTCCGCCGAACGGGCCGATTATTTTGAAAATCCGCTCAGCATCCTATATGTATGGGAGGGCGGGCTCGGCATTTACGGCGGTATCATCTTCGCCTTTATCACCGGCGTCATCATGTGCCGGGTGCGGAAGGTGAATACCCTCGCCATGTTTGATCTTGCCTCCCTCGGCTTCCTGATCGGCCAGTGCATCGGCCGCTGGGGCAATTTCTTCAATCAGGAGGCCTTCGGCGGCAACACCACCCTTCCGTGGGGCATGACCGGCGACATCATCCAGAGCGGTGTGAACGGGAGCGGCTACACCCTGAGCGAGCCCGTCCATCCTACCTTCCTGTATGAATCCCTCTGGTGCCTGCTCGGTTTCCTCCTGCTGCATTTTATCTCCAAGAAAGCCTATAAATTTAAGGGAGAGCTCTTCTCACTGTATATCGTCTGGTATGGCGCGGGGCGTTTCTTTATCGAAAGCCTGCGGTCCGACAGCCTGTATTTCGGCGCGATGAAGGTATCCCAGTTGGTCGCCGCCCTTTCGGTGGCGGGCGGCGTAGCGCTCTTCTTCGTGTTCCGCGCCCATGCCCGTTCCCTGCCGAAGGATCTCTTCGCGCCCGAACCCGCGCTTGCCAAAGGCGCGGAGGAAAGCTCCGGCGCGGAAGGAACCGAAGCAACGGACGAGGCTGACGAGGCCATCGCAGACGACGAGGCCATCGCAGATGACGAGGCGAACGAAGCTATGGCGGACCTTTCCATCAAAGCGGAGGACGCGGCCGCCGAAACCGATGCGATGGCAACGGCGGTGGACGCCGAGGAAATCAGCCCGTCCGGCGAGGCCGCTGCGGTCGCTGAAGAAGCGGAGGAAGTTAAGGAAGCGGAAAACGCCGAAGAAACCGGCGATGAAACGAAAAAGGCCGAGACGGCGGAATAAGCTGTCCGTCGATACGCAAGAGCTCCCTTCCCCGCAGAGAGGGCGGCTTTGCTTTTTTCCATCATCTTTCTGTCTGCGGAGAAAAGGAGTACCAACATGGCGACCATTATCGACGGCAAGGCCATCTCCGCCCGGGTGAAGGGCGAGGTGGCGGAGGAAGCCGCCCGGCTGAAGGAAAAGGGGATCGTCCCCGGTCTCGCAGTGATCCTGGTGGGGAACGATCCCGCCTCCCGCGTATACGTCAACAACAAGAAAAAAGCCTGCGCCGAAGCGGGCATTTATTCGGAGGAAATCGCCCTGCCGGCCGACACCACGCAGGACGAGCTGCTGGCCCTGATCTCCAGCCTGAACAACCGCAGCGATATCAACGGCATCCTCTGCCAGCTCCCCCTCCCCTCCCACATCGACGACAAGGCAGTGATCGCGGCCATCTCCCCTCTCAAAGACGTGGACGCGTTCCATCCCTCCAACGTCGGCCATATCATGGTGGGGGATTATGCTTTCCTGCCCTGCACCCCCGCCGGGGTGATGGAGCTGCTCCACAGCGCCGGAGTGAGCGTCGCGGGGAAAAGCTGCGTTGTGATCGGCCGCAGCAACATTGTGGGTAAGCCGATGGCCATGCTCCTGCTGCATGAAAACGGCACCGTAACCATCTGCCATTCCAAAACCGCCAATCTCAAGCAGGTCTGCTCGGGCGCGGACATCCTGGTCGCGGCGGTCGGCAAGGCCAAGTTCGTCACCGCCGATATGGTAAAGCCGGGGGCCGCCGTCATCGACGTGGGAATGAACCGGGACGAAAACGGCAAGCTCTGCGGGGACGTGGATTTCGCCGCGGTAGAGCCGGTGGCGGGCTGGATTACCCCCGTGCCCGGCGGCGTGGGCCCCATGACCATCGCCATGCTGCTGAAAAACACCATCTCGGCTGCCAAGCTCCAGAACGCCCTGCTGATGAAATAAGCGTGAAGCGTGTAAAGAGTGTAAAGCAAAAATCCCCGCGTCAGGCGCATGCCTGTCGCAGGGATTTTTTATCATCGTTTTAATCGCCTTACCGTCCGCCCGCGCGGCGCTGCCGGGCCGCTTCATAAAACAGCACGGTGGACGCGCAGGCAACGTTAAAGGAGGACGCGCAGGCTCCCTCCGCCATCGGGATGGTCGCCATCACGTCGCTCAGCTCCTTAAACCGGGCGCAGAGCCCTTCCGTCTCGTTCCCGATCAGGAACAGGACTGAGCCAGACAGGTCCACCGTAAACAGCTCCTGCTGCGCGTGGGAGGTGGTTCCCACCGTTTTCAGCCCCGGATACCGCGCCTTCAGGGTCATGATCCAGTCCTCTACCTCGCGGTTGGAGGTCATCCGGATCACCGGCACCCTGAAGAAGGAGCCCATGGAGGACACCACCACATCCGGGTCATACAGATCCACCCCATGACCGGTCAGCACCAGCGCCTCCACCCCCAGCGCGTCGCAGGAACGGATCAGGGTCCCGAGATTCCCCCGGTTTGAAGGCCGGTCGAACAGCGCCAGGATCGGGTTTCCGCTGAGCTTTAGAGCACCGGCGTCGTCCGTCCGCATCTTTACCACCGCCATCAGCTCGGAGGTATCGCTTTTCCCGCTGAGGTCCCCCATCAGCGCGTCGGTCAGCTCGTAGTTACGGACCGTCGGAGTGCTTGCCAGCGTCTTCGCCGCCCAGGAGGAAAGCGGACTTTCAAAGGAATACAGAAACGAGACGATCGTCCACCCGTCCCGGATCGCCTCATTGATGTTCCGCACGCCCTCGACGAAAAATTCTCCGTATTTATACCGCTTGTTCCGGTTGGTTTTCAGGACCTCGAACTTTTGATAGTCTGCGTTTTTGGAATAGATATGCTGCGTCTGCATCCGTTCATCTCCGCCGTTCTTTTTCCGCCGCCGTATTCATCCGTAAAAAGGCCCGAGAAGAAAAACGATGGCAGCGCGTAGCGACGGAAAGGGCCCTCGGCCCGGCAATCGTTTTTCGATGAATCCGGCTTTGCCGGATTCATTATACTCTCCGGCGGTAAAAAATGCAAATTCCGGGCCGCTGTTCGTTCATCCTCTCCGTTCATCCGCTGGTAAACCGGGCCCCATCCGGAACAGGCGACTGGGGGGCCGCCCCTGCGGAATACACATAGGACGGAATCGGGGACGACCGTTCGGCGTCGAACCGATATGCGCCGTCGTCATCCACCGCGAAAACATACACGTTCAAGCCGTCGTCCGTTTTCAGGGTCAGCGTCGTATCCGACAGGGTGTATTCGCCGACGGCGATGTAGCTGCTGAGTACGGAATAGGTAAACTGAAAGGAGTTATTATCCGCGGATAGGAAAATCGTCGGCCTCATCGGATCAGCGGAATCGGCGTAGGAATAAACCATAAACGGCTTCCCCGCCAGCATGGGACTGACGGTGGATTCCGGCGTTGTGATGGAAGAGGAAGGGGCCGGAGAAGGATAAGGAAAGGCGGCGCCGTCGTACAAGGCGAGCCACTCGCCGGCCGACGACCACTCTGCGGCGGCATCCTCTCCGTTCCCGATCCCTGTGATTTCCGCACAGACGGCCGCCATGATGTATTCCCGCAGGCCATAGTGTTCCGCTTCTCGCAATTCCCGGACAAAGCAGTCCACCGTGGATTGACCACCCTGTACCAGCTTGTCGTAAATATCGGCGCTTTCACGGATATACTCATCGGCATTGCTTGATACCGCTGCCGACGAGTCCGCATTGCCAATGATGTCGTCAACCATGTTCAGCCGATCCGCATCGTCGATGATCCGGTTTTGTCCCGCCAGCAGCCACGCCGCCGTTATGACAATCCCTGCTGTCACGGCGGCGGCGGTAATCCAAAACGCCGGTTTCTTCTTTTTTCTTTCCTCTTTCCCCGCCGCCGTCATCAGAATCAGCGCGCAGATGCCGCCGGACAGCAGGATAACGACCAGGTCGACCGGGGCGAGAACGAGGGGACCCAGCCCCTCGAAAAAGAAGCCGGCGCCAAAACGGTACAGATGGCCGCTGAGCAGGAACAGTTCCCCGATATACATCGCCAGCACAACGACCGAGGAAACCGCCGACGGCAGCCAAACGGAAAGCCCCGGCTTCTTTCCGAAAAGAAAGGAACCGATATACAGCCCCACCGTCACTCCAAGCGCCGTAAAGAACACCATCATCAGGATGGCGGAAACCAGCGACACGGTGAGCTCCCCATCCCGGAAAAAGGCGGTAAAGCAGGCGAAAATACAGAGCCCCAGAAAAACAGCGCTGGACACCGCCTGCAAAAGCAGCGGCCGGAGACGGCGGCGATCCCCCTCCCGGATCATCCGGGCAAAGCCATAGAAAACGTTCAAGAAAGCAAGGATCAAAACCAGGGCGATCAGGTAAAAATGCAGCTTGAACGCCGGGCTGTACTCACCGATCAGCACGTCCACCGGAGTCCAGGTACGGGTTGCAAACAGGTCCGGCGGGATATAACAGCTGAACATCTGCCAGCTTTCCAGCGATGACCAGCCGGATTCGGTAACAATCACCGCGCTTTCAAGCAGCAGCTCCGTCAAAAAGAACAGGCCAACGGAGAGCAAGGATGCTGCCGGCAGCGCAAAGCGCTTGGCGCAGCGGAGGAACAACGGCATCAGAACCACACCGAAAAGGATCGCCAGGCTGACGGGCGTATACGGGATAACATATTTCGGGTAGTCCTCGGCGCGCACCGTCCCATTCCGGAGCATATCGACCACCACCTTCGCACCCATATACAGAGGATAGGCGGAAGCCAGAAGCGTACCGACGATGGAGAACAGGTAGAACAGGTAATAATTTTGCTGCGTATTCCTGCTTTTCATACGAACCTCCATTCTGTCACGTACAGTCTCAGCGCAAATAGAAGAGAAAGAAGCGTGGCCTTGCGCAACACGGCGATACTCCACCGGGTGGCCGGCGGGCGCTTCTTTCCAATCCTGTTTACGGTTTTATTTCGCGCTGTTCTCGGAACAGCTATCCCTACTGCACGTTGGTGAGCAGTATACAGGCAACGGCTACGGTCAGCGCGGCAAAGCAGCCAAAGGAAAACAGCGACAGCTTTTTATAGGATAGAATCCGGTCGATCCGTACCCGGATCTTCGCCCCGCCGAACGCGGAAACGAAGGCGCTTTTCGCTTTCCTGTCCACGGCTGCGTCCACGAGAGCCGCCGCATAAACCTTTTTTTCGCTTTCGCCGCACCGGACCAAGACGCATTCGTCGCAGGCCAGTTCGGTCTCGGCAAGAAACCGCTTCAGGAAGAGCCACGAAAACGGATTGAACCAGTAAACCGCGGCTGTGATGAAGGCGAGCATCCGCCAAAGATTATCGCCACGGCGGATATGCGTCTTTTCGTGCGCGAGAATCCAGGTGATATCCGTCTCTGCAAGCGCCGCCGGCAAAAGAATCCGCGGACGGAAAATCCCGTATACGGCGGGAGAAGCCATTTTATCGGAAAGATAAATGTTTTCTTTCCAGTGGGAGGCATCCCGCAGCTCGCCTATCGTGATAAAATACAGGATAAAAAACGTGAGCAACAGGGCGGCGGCGAGGATAAGCCAGATGAGGGCGGCAATGGAAAACAGGCTTTCCAGCCGATCGGTCTTATAGACAATGGGAAAATAGTTGTCCGCCGCTACAAGGCTGTTCATCATGGTGAAGGATTCCGTCCCTTCGACAACGACCGCCTTGGCGGAGAGGGGCGTAAAGCGGGAAATCAGCGACATCAGGCTGTACCGGCTCCCCAGTCCCACCGGCAGCCACATCCGCAGGAAGGGAACGATCCAAAGCGCCCGGGCGAGTCGGCGGGGCAGCCGCCGAACCCGGCCGATCAGCAGAACGACAAGTCCCGCGATCGAAGCGGCGATACTCATATTGAAAACCCAATAGAAAATTTCGCCGAATACGCCGAGCACGGCGTTCACCTCTTTTCAATCATTTTCCGCAGTTCTGCAATGTCGTCGTCCGAAAGCTTTTCATTCTCCAGCAGAGACGAAAACAACGCCTTTTTTGAGCCTCCAAACAGTTTGTCTACCAGACTCTGCGTTTCCGTACGCCGCACCTCCTCGCGGGAAAGCAGGGATGTACAGATGAAACCCGGTTCCTCTCTCCGAATCGCGCCCTTCGCTTCGAGCTTCTTTATTACGGTATAGGTCGTATTCTTGTTCCACCCGATCCGTTCTCCGGCCAGCAGGGCAAGCTCCTTCGCGCTTACCGGTTCGTGTTCCCACAACAGCTCCATCACTTTGATTTCGCTGTCAAAAAGCTTTGGGTTTATCGGTTTCATATCGTTTGCTCCTTTATTGAGACTATTTCTATAGTCTATACTACCATAATAGTCTATGCTTTTCAAGAACCTTTTTTGACGGCGGCAACTTATGATGGCAGAAATGGGATTTTCTCTATGATCCGGCGCAAACCCTGTGGCCCTATCGGTTAACGATCGAACTGAAAACAAAAGGCGGTCGGCAGCTCATCACGAATTGCCGACCGCAGGTCTGGTCGGAGTGGAATTATAGGCTTTAGAAAAATCCGTAATATCAACGGAACTCAGATCGTTAGCAAGAGGTTTTATCCATTTACTTTTTTAAATAAATGTGCGGATAAGCTTTATCTTTAATTTTAAGATCCTTTCTAATTGCCTTTACTATATCCGTAAGGTACTCGTCGTGAAGATTGCTTTCCTTTCCAACCGCTTTATTCTCATACTGCAAAATGCTATTTACAACCTCTTCACTTCCTACAATAAGTAGCTTATCACGATGATAGGTATATTTTGAAATAGCATCTCTACTACTGTTATTCGCCGCGAGATTATGTAATGCTTCAATATATGATATATAGTGTTCTTCTTTCAGTTTCCTCAACTGAAGCATATTACTGTTTTTATTTGAGAGAATTGCTCCGATAATGGCTACTATAATTGCAGATATTGCGCCTAAAACAGATATAATTATTTCCATCAAATGTCACCTCAAAATAAGAAACGCACATTCTTGTATACTTGGCTAGCGAATTTGATTTTCTTTCCAAAACGCAAAACATAAGGACTCGCCTTTGGTCGGAGTGGAATTATAGGACTTGGAAAAAGCTCTGATAAATCAACGTGTTACAGACCGCCAAGTGGGTGAGTATTTCTAAGTCAGGCCCCGGTGTCGGGTTTCCAGCTCAGAGGTATTTTGCAGAGGACATGCCTTTCACTCGGAAAATAAAGCGCGTATTTTCTCATTGATCTTTGCATCCATACGTGGGATGAGTTTCATATCCGTTTCTTTTATTGAAATAGTAGCAATATCTTCATTTTCTCCATATTGCGGAAAATTAACCAGCAAAGCTCCACTTGATAAATCGTCAAGACAAATCCAGCCTTGCATCCCTTTGTGGACACCCTCTTTTGCATAGCATTCTTTTTCAACGATCAACTCTACTCTACCATACTCTTTCACTTTGCGCGACCTCCATATGGTGTAATAAGTCTAATTTTTCCATTCGGATAAACCATCCATCCCGAGATAAAGGTGACGATTCCGTCTCTATTTTTTCTTTCCAGGTCTATCTGTATATGTATTCTTTGACCCTGCTCATTTAGTTTCCCCAATTCATACTGTCCTTGAATATACTTTTCCAACGCCTGATTTTCAAAAACCTTTTGCAGCATCTCCGAATCCGTTATGGTATAACCCCAATCCTCAAACAACGCTTTTTTGCCTTTGTTATTTTCCGGATGAAAAATATATCCAGAGAATTTCCGAATATCACATTCAGACTGTGCCTCATTTAATACGCGAGAAAACGATATTGGCTCAACCGTGCAGTGACAGTGGGGATGCTGCGGCAATAGCGGCTTGTTTTCGTCCACAAACCAGCATTTGTCCAGTTTCAAGCAAACCTCGCAATGTGTTAATCCCTCAGATATAATTCGGACACAACTGCATACGAAGACGGCGCGCCGAACTTTCCGTCAAAAGTCAGGACATAGTCGGTATTAGACTGCACCGTGAAGGCCTGGTACAGCCTGCCGCCCCCACCGTTTCCGTTCAGGCACAAGGCGCTTTTATCCCGGCTTTTTTCCACCGTGGTCGTCGAAAAGGCGCCTCCCCCCTAGCTCCAGCCGGACAGCCCGTTCTCAAACCCGCCGTTTGCCAGCCGGTTTTCGGTCTTCCTTATCCGAAGGGGGAAAATAGGGGAAAGCCGCCGCCTTTTCGCCGTCGGAGACGAAGCCGAAATCGGTTTTCAGCCGAGTGCCGCCCCACAGATAATCCTTATTGCAGGGCTTGAGTGCGAGGGGATAGAACACGACAGAATCAGCCTTTCGTTTTGAAATTGTCTGTTTGCATTGTAAATGAAAAATGTCAGTTTGACAACCGCGTTTTTCCAATGCTTCCCGAAGCTTCCACCTCCGCCAGCGTTTTCCACAGCGGAAATCCGCCTGGCGGGAGAAAAGAGCGAATGTATCCCCGTTAATGCAGTCAATAGAGGGTTTGACAATGACAAAGGGCGTTATGGGATTTATGAAGGGCGCCGGTACGGGCATCGCGCTGGGCTGTGTGGTCGGTGCGATCGGCAGCGGTCACGTGCTCAGCAATAAAAAGGCATCAAAAAGAACGTGGGCAAGACGCTGCACAGCGTAGGCGATCGGATAGAAAACGTCACCAACATGTTTTGAGAAAAACCGAAGTCCGTTCGGACTCCGGTTTTTCCTTTATCTCCATCGCTGAAAATGGCGCATATGTCGTAAACCGGCAAAGAAGTTCCGCAGGATCAAGACGCCCCTTTTTTTGGCGCGTCGGCGGTTATTCCCGGATATACGCCTTTCTCTTTTCCAGCATGCGTACGCCGGGGGTCACGGTCATCGCGATGCCGTCCGGCGTGTACGACTCGGTCTCCACCGCACCCTCCCGGCGGCACGCTTCGGCGCGGTCGGTTTCCATCTGGGATTCGCCGGGGCCGCGGCAGACGGTACTACAGCTGGGCGAGCTCAACCTGTAGGCAGTCCTCCACCTGCGCACCCACAGTGGCGGCCAGCACGTCGAGCGACGCTTCGGCGTCGCATTCGCCGGTATCCATCGCGGCCAGCACCGCCCGTTCCGGCTGTCGACCGGTTGTTTCGTTTTCGTTCATGAGCCCACCTCCTGCGGGTTATTGTGTCCAGTATAGCACACCGGATACCAAGAAAGCGGATTCGCCGGATGCCTCTCCGGCATCAGCAGCCCAGCCGCCCGGAAAAGATTTCGCTGAGGATGCCGGCCGCGCTGCCGAGCAGCGGCGCCTTTTCCCCGAATGCGGACAGCTGCAGCGGGATTTTCTGATAACCGGCGGCGAGTGTACGGCGTTCGAGCTGATCAGCGATCCGTTCCAGGCAGCTCTGCGGCAGGAAAACGGCCTCATGACCGAGGAAAATGCACTGGGGATCAAACAGGTTGGCGGCGTTGACCAGCGCAGTGGAGAGCCTGTCCGCCGTGTCCCGGAACACCGCCGCGCAGGCGGGATCGTCCTGCAGCGCGGCAAAATCCGCCGTACCGACCGGCCGGCCCGCCGCCTGCCGCAGCCGCCCGAGCAACACCGGCATGTTCGCGTAGGTTTCCAGACACCCCCGTCTGCCGCAGGTACATACCGGCCCATCGAAGTTGATGCACATATGCCCGATCTCCCCAGCGTAGCCGCTGGTGTCCTGATACAGCCGGTCGCCGGAGATAATCCCGGCGCCGATGCCGTTGCTGATGCCGACGTACAGGAAGTTGTCCAGCTCCCGCCCGCCGCCGAACAGCTTTTCCGCCAGTGCGGCGGCGTTCATGTCGTTGAGAACCCGCACTGGAAGGGCGTACCGGTCGGCCAGCAGGGCGGCGGCTGGAAAACCGGTGATGTCGAAAAAGGCGGCGGGGCGCAGCAGCACGCCGCTGTGCGGGTCCAGCGGGCCGATGGCCGATACCCCGATGCCCGCGACCGGATCCCCGCCCGCGGCGCGCACCGCCTCATCCGCCAGCCGGAACAGCTTGTCCCGCAGGGTGTCCGCAGTTTCCTCCGCGAGCGCAACAGTGCGGGAGACCAGCACCCGCAGCCGCAGGTCCGCAAGAATCATCCCGGCGCTTTCCCGCGCGATATACAGCCCCACAACCTTCGGCGCGTGCGGCGCGATCGACAGCGGCACCGGGCTGCGCCCGACCGCCGTGCTTTCGGCGGCCGCCGTCTCCTGCACCACACCCGCCTCGATCAGCTCCCCCACCAGGTTGGTCACCGTCATTTTGGTCAGGCCGATCTGCCGCGCGATGGCCGCACGGGAGACGCTGCCGGAGGCGATCTGCTGGAGCACCAGCCCGCGGTTCCGGCTCTTCAGGTGGGCGCCGTTAATGCCCTGTCTTGCGGCCATGCCGTGATCCGTCCTTTCGCACCGCTGCCGCGGCGCATCGTTACTTTTTTGCTTTGGTATATTGACTTTACGAATGCATCCATTGTATACTATCCTTATTAGTAAAGTCAATTTACTATTTAGGGGGAGAGGCGAATGAAAAAGGTGCTCTGCATCGGCAGCGTCACCACCGACGTGATCGTATCGCCCGCGGACAGCGTGCCCACGCCCGGGACGCTACGGGCAGTGGACTCGGTTTCCACCCATGTCGGCGGCTGCGCGGCGAATGCGGCGATCGATCTGGGCCGGCTCGGCGTGCCGGCGGTGCTGTGCTGTAAGGTCGGCACGGACAGCTTTGGGGATTTTGTGGAGGAAACGGTGCGGGCAAGCGGCGTGGATACCCGGGGAATCTGCCGGGATCCGGCGGTCAATACCACCGTTTCGATCGTCTGCGTGCAGTCGAGCGGCGAGCGCAGCTTTTTGTACTGCCCCGGCTCCACCTCGGCGTTCACCGCTGCGGACGTGCCGGACGCCCTTCTGGAGGAGGCCGACATCGTGTTCATCGCGGGAGCGATGCTGCTCACCGCGTTCGACGGCGCCGGGGCGGCAGGGCTGCTCGAGCGGGCGCGCCGGATGGGCAAAACCACCGTCATGGACACGGCGTGGGATTTTGAGGACATATGGCTGCCGAAGGTGGAGGCGGTGCTGCCGCATCTCGACCTGTTCATGCCGAGCGTGGAGGAGGCTGCGAAGCTCACCGGGGAAAACGAACCCGGCCGGATTGCCGACCGGCTGCTGGAGATGGGGCCGAAAAACGTGGTGGTCAAGACCGGCAAGACCGGGGCGCTACTGTGCCCGGCCGGCCAGCCGCGGCAGCAGGTGCCGACCTGGCGGTCGGTGAAGGCGGTGGACACCACCGGCGCGGGGGACGCCTTCTGCGCCGGCTTCCTCGCGGGAATGGCGCAGGGCTGGGATTTCACCCGCTGCGGTGTCTTCGCGAATGCGGTCGGCACCCACTGCGTGATGGCGATCGGCGCAGCCACCGGCATTCGGCCGATTGCCGAAATCGAGGCGTTCATCCGGGATAATACACCGTAAAACCGACGGAAAGGATGGGTTGAAGCGATGAAAAAAGAGCTATACAATGAGATCAGGGACAAGGCGCTGAAGCTGTATGAAAAAGCGCACATCCTGCTCACGCCTGCGGAAAAAGAGGGGCTTGAGGTGGCGGATTTCGGCCTGGGCGAGGTGTGGAAAACCGGCCTGGAGATCGTGACCTACGTCAACACCGAGCGCTGCTGCGCGAAGGAAATGGTGCTGTTTCCCGGCCAGACCTGCCCCGAGCACCGGCACGCGCCGGTCGGGCAGCTGGACTATCCCGGCAAGGAGGAAACCTTCCGCTGCCGGTACGGCCTTGTGTACTTATATGTAGACGGGAAGCCCGCGGCGAAGTCTCAGGCACAGCCGCCCGCCGGAAGCGAGCCGTATTACACCGTTTGGCACGAGATCGTGCTGCACCCCGGCGAGCAGTACACCATGCACCCCAATACTCGACACTGGTTCCAGGCCGGGCCAGACGGCGCGGTGGTGTCCGAATTCAGCACCAAGAGCCTAGACGAATACGACATTTTCACCGATCCGCGCATCCGGCGGATCCCGGAGATCGAAAACTGAGGAGGTTCCGTCCAAATGCTGGTTACACTCAATGAGATTCTGCCCGACGCGAAGAAAAACCACTACGCCGTCGGCCTGTTCAACACGGTGAATCTGGAGATGGCCAAGGGGGTCATCGCCGCGGCCGAGGAGGCGGATTCGCCGGTCATCATCGGCACCGCCGAGGTGCTGCTGCCGTTTTCCAGCCTCGAGGAGCTGGCGCCGATGCTGGTGCCGCTGGCCAAGCGGGCGCGGGTGCCGGTGGTACTGCACTTCGACCACGGCCTGACGCCGGAAAAAATCCACCGGGCGATGGATCTGGGGTTCACCTCGATCATGTACGACTGTTCCACGAGCAGTTTTGAATCCAATTGCCGCGAAGTCGCCGCCATGGTGCGGCTTGCACACGCGCGGGGCGTGTCGGTCGAAGCGGAGCTCGGCCATGTCGGCGCCAACGACGGCAGCGCCGAAGGAGACGATGCCGGCGACCACAGCATCTATACCGAGCCGCTCGAGGCGCTGCGGTTCGCGCAGGCAACCGGCGTTGACGCGCTCGCGGTGGCCATCGGCACCGCGCACGGGGCGTATAAGAGCAAGCCGAAGCTGGACTTCGGACGGCTGAAGGAAATCGCGGAGCTGGTCAGCACGCCGCTGGTGCTGCACGGCGGCTCCGGCCTGTCGGACGACGATTTCCGGCAGACGGTGGCCGGCGGCATCGCCAAGGTCAACATCTTCACCGACATCAACATGGCATCCGCGAAAGCCGCCCACGACGCCTACATTGAGGGCGCGGGGATGACCGACCTGATGTCGGACATCACCGAGGCGGTCAAGCAGGCAACCCTCAAAAAGATGCGGGTATTCGGCAGCCCGGGGCACGGACAGGCGTATCAGTAATACGCGGTCAACGCGGCGGTGCGCCGCGTGATGGAGGCTATGGGCTGAGTCCCGGTGTGCAGAGGGCTGGCAGACACGAAAATTGTATTGACAATCAAAACCACCAGTGAACTGGTGGTATGCACAGGCCCTGAAAGGGCCAAATACGGACTTAGTCCCTAAAGGGACATCGAAGGCTTGACGCCGCATTACAATCTCGGGCAGCCGCTAAAGCGGCTGTCTTTTTTGTAGTGTAAAACCACTGGCTAGGCCAGTGGTTCAAGAGAGCCTGTGGC
>CAUGOD010000011.1 GCA_959601025.1 uncultured Oscillospiraceae bacterium | reverse complement strand
TTAGGCCCTTATAGGGCCTGTTCAAACCACCCGTTCAACGGGTGGTTTTGATTTGCCTGTTCGATGACCCTTGCTTATGTTGAATGGCGGCTAAAGGAGGTAGCCGTCATGATGTATAAAGCATATCGACAAAGTACAACAATTTCCTGTTTATTAAAAAAAGCCCGACCACCGCCGGGTATCTTTCTATCTATGAATATGAACTGTTAGCTCATATAGTATGTTTTAATAATTCATATTACTCAAACGCTCATGCGGCTTTATGCTACATGGGCGTTTGTTGTAATAGCCCCCTACTGGGAAGAAAGGGGGTGAGTTATGATGAGGTATTCCGAACAATTCATGGAACATATCGAGTACACTTTCGCAGCTTTTTGTAATGTCGTTCTTCGTAATGCGGCAATCAACGCATACCGCGATTTCGGACGGAAACAGAAACGGGAAGTATCACTTGACTATCTGATGTCCGAAACGCCATTTGAGCCATTTACAATGGATCGTTACTTTGAACAATACGATACGCCAACGGTATTTGTTGTGAAAGGTCAAGAGATTATTGTGGTAAGTAAGCGATTGGCCGACGCATTATCCAGATTACCGGAGCAAAGGCGTACTGTCCTACTGATGTATTTCTTTCTTGGCTATACCGATACAAAAATCGGAAATGAGTACGGACGCAGCAGAAGTACAGTCAACTATTGGAAGTTGGCAGCATTGAAACAGTTAAGAAAAGAGTGGGAGAAAACAGAGCATGAGGAATAAGAAGTTAATACCTTTTGGAATCATTGAAAAAGCTGTCGCCGGAGAACCGGAAGCAATAGACGCAGTATTGCGGCACTACACGCCGCGTATTAAGCACCTTTCTATGTACCAAGGACGTATCAATGACGAGATACAAGACCGTCTGAAAGCACAGCTTATACAGGCTATCTTCAAGTTTCGTTTTGACAGATAGCGAGTAGCAAAGCCAAAAACAGCCGTCAAGGATAAACTTCGCGCTTCGCGTCCTTGACGGCTGTTTCCGCCTTTGCTGTCGGGCAGTCAAGAGAGCGCAATCGGATAGACCGCTTGCGCTCTCAACTCATTATGAATGTTACGCAATAGAGGTTGATTTTTCCTTGATTTATGCGGCTTTGAGGACTCAACAAGGGCGTGGGTAATGGTTTTATATTCATGCCCTCGGAAATAACGTTTTAGTGCGTAACAAATCCATCATATCAATACCAACTTTGACGTTCCTTTTCCATATCTTCAAAATAATCATCATAATAACGATTAGTTTTTGGGGGATATTTTTGGCTCATATATTGAGAAAATTGTAATAGTACGAGGTCATCATATTCATTACTATGATTGAAACTGTATTTTTGTAAATATTCTATTTTTTTCTCCGCTGCTTCTTTGCTTAATCCAAAACACTCCATCAAAAAAGGAACATTGATAGAATATCCTCGTTGAGATATGGCTTTAATTAAGACATTTGGAGCATTAGCTTGTGCTGCAAAAAAATGTGCTTCGATTTCTTCTTGCTCGCTATGTTTTTTATGTCCACATTTGATGTGTCCAATCTCATGCCACAAAGTATGTTTCATTCTCGGGCCGTATTTTTCTTTATTATATAAAATTAACGTTATACCAGGACGTAAACCTTTAAGGAGAAAAGCATCTTCTAATTCATGTCCAAGTGTTATTTTTTCAAGGGGTAGTCCTGTTTTTTTAGCATACTTTTGGTAACTACTAATTATAACGTCTTTACATTTAATTTTTTTAGCAGGTATAGGAAATTCATGTATATCAAGTTCTAACAGCGTTAAATACGCTAAGGAGGTAATTTTTGCCCAATCGAAGTGCATAATCAATCCTCCTCATCGTCATCTTCCAAGAGGAATTTATCAATAGTTTCATTAAATATTTTATATGCTTCGGCTCGCTTCTCCTTCGATAATTCTCCTGTTTTACGTGCAATTATAACAAATTCCTCTGGAATTTCACTGTACCCGCATTTTGTTAGTAACAATGTTTTATCAATTCTTAAAGCGTTAGCAAGTTTTTCAAGAGTTTTTAAGTCAGGTTTTACTAAATCCGCTTCAAGTCGACTGATTGTTGAGTTAGTTACTCCGGCTAATTCAGCCAATTTTCTTTGACTAATTGATTTCTGCTCTCTTAAATTGGCAAGATATTTTCCAAATGAATTTTCCATATAAACGCTCCTTTCAAAAAGAGTATAACACGACTGTTCCACAAAAGCAACAAAAAGGTGTTGCATTAAAGGAGCATGTGTGTTATACTAGTGTTGCACAGATGGAACGGTAACTGTATAAAAGAGACAACAGATTATGATTCGCACTCACGCTCTGTTGTCCTCTCTGACGACACTTTCACATGGATTTAATGCCGACTTCCTGTATTTATTTTAGCATTATAACATTAAAAATACAATCGCTATATCTTGCGCCTGTTGTGTCGTCATATACAAGATACCAAACTGTCTGAAAATTTTTTAGTAGGAGGTACATATTATGATGTACGCAAAAAGAATTAAAATGGAATACGGGTGCAAAAACTCAAACAATATTCAGGAAATCGCAGAGATATACGTTGACGGTTGCAATAATCCTGGATATTTCAAAAAATCAGTTCTTTATGATTATTTAAAGGAAAATCCGGGAAGTATCAAAGTCTGCATTTCTCCTTATCCTGACGTAGTGCCTGCGTTAAGCTCTAGAGGCGAAAAATATGTCCGTTCAGAGCCTAACGATACAATTCGGGATAATTTACTTAAACTGCCAAGAGCATGAAAAGGAGGTAAAAACATGGCTGTTCATCATGGTGGAAAAGTTGGGGCTGCTGGAAAAACGTTAGCAGCAAAATCTTCAAGTAAAGGTGCTAAAAGTAAGGCTGGAAAAACTTTAGCTAATCATAAGCACGAAAAACACTAGGTGGTAATTTGTTACAGGGAGTTATACGGCAGTAAAAAGCGGTATCGCACTAAAAATAGTGTGATACCGCTTTTTTGCAACTTGTCTGTCAGCCGTTAAGTTGGTTTGTTTTCAATACTTCCTTATCGGCATTCGACAAAACGGTATCCCCCTCTTTGTAATTGAGCGTATTGTCAGCTAAAGAGATGTATTTTTCCTTTCTCCTGCTCTGTACAAAACTCAATTGCCATGATTTTCCCATTTTTAACATATATCCCTGTAATCACATCCTGAAAAAAGTGCTTCAAATCATAGAACAGAATATTCTTCAAACAATCCGAGAAATCAATACCCGGTACATGATACAGGTTATGTTGCATATAGAATTCATAGCACTTTTTCAGATAGTCAACCTGCGGTGTGGTTTGTGTCCCTGTGTTATTTACTAATTACTTGAGCTCTGATGAGTATTTCTCAATAGTGGTTCTTAATTGCTCTGCTTGAGTACTTGACACATCAGAAGAAGAGGCCAGCCTCTCCAATTCCCGTTCTTTTCGCTGTATCTCGAATCGCAACTTGCGCTGTCTGTATTCATAATTGCCTGCTGAGGAGTTCTGGCTATTGAAAAGCGAACCCTTAATTTCCTCCAGATTCATAATATTAGCTACATTCTTAAAGTCCTTTCCTCGAAGAAGCATCCGCTTTAATGAAAGCAACGAGGCTGTAGGGGATAGGGTCTCCTGTGCCCGCAGTAAATTGAGCAGATAGTTCAGTATAAAGCTGCCGACCTCTTCATCAGATAGTCGATTTGAAAAACAATGTGGACACCAGTAAACAGCTGGTGAAGAGAATTTTCGTTTGTTTTCCTTTTTCCATAGAAGAAGCTTATCGGTATTGCAAATCAGCAGATCGGCAAAAAGCGGTTTGCGCACATGATAGACCGTATCTTTTCGCTCGGTATATCTCCGTTGGCACCGCTCAAATTGTTCCTTGGTGATAATAGCTGGGCGGTCGTTTTCAACGAGGACCCAATCCTTCTCATCGTTTATAACGCGTTCTTTCTTCGAGGTATAGCTGCGGTAGTTGTATCGCAGAGCGCCTGTATAGGAGATATTCGTAAGCATGCGCTCAATTGTAGGCATCTGCCATTTTTTCTTGATCCGTTCCTTCAGAGGGAGGCTGTTGAGGTGTTTTGTAATGGCGTAAACTGTGGTTCCCTGATCAAACATGTCAAAAATCATGCGGATGATATTAGCCTCTGATTCTTCAATAGAATACTCCTTGGTCGCTGAATCTCTCCGATACCCAAAGGGAATTCGGAAGCCGGTATATTCCCCGGCTCCAGCTTTTGAAAGAAGAACGGCTTTGGATATTTCCGCTGCATTGTGCCTCTCCAATTCCGCAAAGATTAGAATCATCTTCAGCAACGCCTGCCCAATAATGCTGGAAGTATCGAATTGCTCTGCTAAGCTGATAAAAGTGATATCCAACGCTTGTAGCTCCTGATACATGTCCGTGAAATCTATAATATTTCGGCTGATGCGGTCAATTTTCCATACAACCAGATGAGTAAATTCGCCGGCCCGTATGCGCTGCATCATGGCTTGATAATCTGGACGATCTGTAGAACCGGCCGAAAATCCAGCATCTTCAAAAACCGTGTAGTTGGAGATACCAAGCACCTCCTTACAGTAACAGATCAAATCGCTTTTTTGAATGACACGGCTTTCTTTTTCCAACTGCATGACGGTTGAAACGCGTACATAAAGCGCGGCTTTAGGCATGCTTTTTCACCTCCTCATCTTTGTAGACAAATCGGTGTTCGAAACCGTTTTTGAAAATGATGGACACAACACGGCCCTGACGAATAAAGCATTTGGAGGGAACCGCATTTAAGAAAAGCTTTAGCTCCATTGGATCAATCTTTTTTTGAAGTGCGAAGTAGTCAATGTAGCGCTCTTCTTTCAGGCTGTTTTCCAGGATAAAATTGCTGACCAGCGCTGCAAAATATTCGTCGGAGGTATCGGCTGCTTCTTTGTTTTGCAGCTCCGAGAGTTTCTTATTGATCTCTTCCAACTTCGCTTCAAGCTTGCGCTTTTCCTCAAAATACTCCTTTTCATCGAGATCGGAATCAGAATACATGTAAAGCTGGTGCAGACGGCTTAGCGCCCTCTCATGACTGCTTTTTTCGCTGAGAAGTATCGCTTTTTCATCCGGAGTAGCCGCTTTGTCCGGCAGATTGGGATTGTAGTAATCTGGATTTTCAAAAAAAAGTGAACGCCTTAGCGCGTGATATAGCTGTGTTAATCCAGTCCGTTCGATACATGCGACGGTATTAAATGCCTCTCCACGTAACAGCTTCTTTTCCAAGGTTTCAAGAGAGGTGGCTTTTCCAAAGATTTTCTAAATTCGGTACATATTAGCCACATAATTCAAAATAAAGGGGCCTATTGTTGAATCACTGGTAAACGGGTTTTCGCATAGTCCTTGCCGCTTGTTATAGCAGGAATAGTTGCTGGGAACAATCCCGCCCTTTGACTTCAGCGGTTTTCCGATCTGTGCGGCCATCATCGAGCCGCAGTAATCACAATAAAGCAGGCCGGCCAAGACATGGCAGTTTCCGCGATAGTAGGTGGAGCGGTCGGAACCAATCCTATTTTTTTGCAGTATGGCCCTCGTTCAAACTGTTCCGGTTCGATAATAGCTGCATGGTGATGAACGACGGTGATCCATTCGTCTTCCGGCTTGAGTTTGCCGGTCTCAGAGATTCTTCGTTTGTTGTAGACCATCGTGCCCTTATATACTGGATTGCGCAGGATGAGGCAAACAGTGGAGGGATTCCACTTATTACCGGCCTTTGTCGTAATGTCTTTTTCGTTTAAGAACTTTGCCACAGCCGTTGAAGATTACATTCGCTCATAGGTGTTAAAGATCAGCTTTACGACTTCCGCCTGTTCCGGATGGATGTGAAAAGCTTTCTTCTCTTTGTCATGAATGTATCCCAGCGGAACCTTGCCGCCATTCCAGGAGCCGCTTTCTGCCCGGGAAATCATGACGGCGGTCACCCGTTCCGACGTCATCTGTCGTTCCAGCTCTGCAAAAACCAGAATGATTTTCAGCATTGCTTTGCCGATAGCGGAGGAGGTGTCAAATTGCTCATTTTTGCCGATGAATGTAACACCTAAATCTTTCAGTTCCTGGTACATTTCAGCGAAGTCCAACAGGTTCCTGCTGATACGGTCGATCTTCCAAACGACAAGATGAGAAAACTCCCCGGTTCAAAGTTTACTCATCATCTTCTGGTAGTCAGGACGGTCCGTATTTTTCGCGGAATATCCGGCGTCGCAAAAAGTTTCATAGTCATTGATGTTCAAGACAAATTTTGCGTAATTGATGAGTTCCCGTTCCTGTACCTTCAGGCTGTCTTTGTCGATTTGGTATATGGTCGAAACTAGGATGTACAGCGCGGCTTTTTTAGCTTTTAATGAGGACAGGCTGCCTTTCTTCCTATGTGCCATATGCGCACTCCTTTCGTCTTCAATGGATTCAAGTTGAAGATGAAAGAAACTGAAGGAAATAAATAAGCCAACGAAGTAAACGGGAATGCTATGATTTAGTATTATAAAATATTTTATAGTTTTTAATTTATGGTATTGACATCCTGGCGCTTATCCGGTATTATATACCTATAAAATAATTTATAGGGGATACGCCTGATGAGTAACATGGAAAAGTCGATTCAAAAACGGTTAAAGGCTCTGGAAGTGCAGCCCAAAAAGCAGATAACGATTTCATTAAAAACAGAATGTATCGATCAACTGGACGCAATTGCGAGGACGCTTTCCAGACAATCTGGCAGGAGTACTTCCAGAAACATGATTATCGAAGATGCAATTGAAGCCTATGTTCAGGATGCTATGCAAATTTTTGAAGATGAAGGAATTGAGATAGAGACAAGGAACTCTGATAACGAGACTTTTGATACTGTCGTTTTCCCGGCACATGAGGAAGGTTTTCGAGAGGCATTTTTGGACGAAAATAAATGGTACTATGTCCGCATCCGAAAAGACCGGCTTCCCAACCTCAAATATATTGCTATCTATGTGGGGGCGCCGATTTCAAAAATAACACACTATGCGAAGATAGCTCAAAATGGTTTTGAGTATGATGAAAGTGAGAAAAAATATCTCATTCATTTCGAAGGGCAAGCAATTGAACTGGAGAACCCAGTACCATTAGGAGGAATCTCAGCGGCTTCAACGCGAGCACCCAAATATACCACATTACAAAAACTGCTGACGGCTGAGCAGTATAAGGATCTCTAATCTTAAGGTAAAGTAAACTCCCCCTTGGGTGATGAAATCATCATCCAAGGGGGAGTTTCTGTCTAAGTCAATAAAACTGATTCTGTCTCAATGTCTTTCATATTTACGTTGGATGGGGAAATCACTTTGCTATGTTTTCGCATCTCACAAGGAATCATCTTAATACATAAAAGGAGGAGCTGAAATGAATCAATTTTTGAAAGACCGTTACATCGATTTTAACATTACGGAAGCGGCACAAACAGGGAATAGGTACGGTTTTGAAATTCAGCTGATTTACAAGGATGGTCGTATAGTCCAGCTTTCAGGACCATCCTGCAGTTCGGCTGAGGAAGCGAAGCAATCCCGAAAGGAACATGAGAAAAGCCTTAGAAATCATTCTTACGTTATTAATCCTAATCTGAGAGTGAAGGAGTTCTTTGACGCATGGCTAAAACAGGTGGCAAAACCAAAGGTATCTGAAGCTGTATTCTCTGCATACATGAATGCTGTACAGTATATTATTGAGCGCTACGGCAGACTCAGACTGAGCCTGATGAGCGAGGCACATGTCGTATCAATCTTTAAAGGCGCGGTGGAATATCCCATGAAAGAACCTGAATTTGTAAAGGAAGTATTGAGAAAAGCATTGAAATTTGCAAAAAGAGTCGGGTATATCTACTATGATCCGGCAAAAGATGAGATGTTATTTTCATCGTGGTTTATAGGAGACGATGGGTTATCCAGTTCGGATGATATTGAAACATCTGAGGACGGATGGCCGGTATGGGATTGTGGCGAGATTATTGATGAATACATACAGGAGATTGGGATGGGCCTGGAGGATGAGTAACCAATGTCATGTTAAAATAATGCATACCGGATTTTTGTCTGAACAGAAGTCGGATATTGCCATAACTTTGAAAGGGGCGTAAAAATGCGCAAGAAAAATACTGTCATTTATGAAAGGAATTCATGGTATTTCCGCTATAAAGAAGTGAACGAAGAAGGGAAAATCAAGTATATGAAAAAAGGAGGCTTTGCGACCAAAGAAGAGGCGGAATATGCCGCCTTTCTATTTGAGGAGCGGAGAAAGCAGAATAATGAAGCAGAGCAGCCGGGCCTGCGTGCCAGTCGTTTGGCGTTTCGAGATTATCTGCGGGAATGGTTTGAAAATCGAACTAGCATAAAAGGCGTTACCCGTTTGGTTTATGAACGCGTTTTAGAACTCATTTTGCCGGAAATAGACGATGTTGTATTGGGAAGCATCAACTCAAATTACCTATCGCAGCTGATAGCGGCAATTGCAAAGCCGAGAGCCTCATATGGAGAAAAACTCTATGAGCTTTTTAGTATGGCGATTGGGGATGCATTCCGACAAGAATTGATTGCTTATAATCCCATGGATCATGTTAAGAAACCGGCTCGACGAAAAAAAGAATTAGTTCGTTTGGATGAGGAACAACGAAAAACACTATTTCGTGCTGTGTTCGCGTGTGAGGGTAGGCTTGAATTGCTGTTAGCTCTTTTATGCGGGTTAAAGAAAGGAGAAATCTATGGGCTCAAATTTACGAATTTTGACATAAATGAAAAGACAGTGCATGTGCAGCGACAGGTACAACCTGATACGGTAGAGGCGGAGGAATTAAGCCAGACAGAGAAGAACTTAGGCGCGCCATCCAGCAACCGGGTCTTATCGGTTCATGCTTATATTCAGAGAGCTTCAATACAGGAAAGTGGCAATAGGCGTGAATAAAAAAAGGTATAGGAACCAATATCATGATTTCGGCTATATTAGTTGCCAAAAGGACGGGAACAGAAGAAGCCCCGCTTATATGAACAACATGCTTTCCCGATTATGTAAAAAAGCAGGTTTGCCATCCATATCCGTACAGGATTTGCGGGATCAGTATGCTGCAATTTTATTGGAGCATGGTCAAGTGAGCTTTCTGCAATTAAAAGGTCTATTGGGATACTCTACAATTGAGGATGTTTATGATCGTTACAGCAGTTTGGCTGATACGAGAACAGATTTGGCAGAAAGGATGGATCAGATATTTGCGGAATAAACGGGAAAATGTTGGCGATACGAAACAATGGAAACTTGTTGGATTGGGAAGTAGGCAGGATTTCAGAGAATAAAACAGGATATGGATTTGAAATAACACTTATTTTTCAACATGAGAGACAATGCAAATGGAAGGGAGGATTTGATAGCCTGAAAGACGCGGAGACGGAGAGGGAGAAATTGATTGCCGCTTTCTATAATAATACTTTCATTATAGATGATACGATCAGTGTTTCTGATTTTTATCAGTATTGGCTGGAGGAAGTAAAACGTCCACAGCTAAAGGAGGATTCCTACCGTACTTATAGGAACTGCGTCTATAACTATATAATCCCCTATTGGAACGAGAAAGCAATTTGCCAAATAGACCGAAGAGGAATAGAAACGTTGCTATTTATGATAGCGGAACATTCATACAGCGTTGCAAGAATTATAAAGACAGTTGTTACCACTTCCATGAAGTACGCGCTGGAAAATCATTGTATTTCTACGGATCCTTCTACAAGAATCAGACTAAAAAGAAGAAAGGAGGGACCCTTTGACCAGAAGCAATCTGTATTCACCCAATGGCAAATGAAACAGCTCCTCGTCTGCGGTAAGAGTACATCCCTATACCTGCCGATTCTCTTCGCAGCCCTTCTAGGATTACGAATGGGGGAGATTGTGGGTCTTAAATATTCAGACGTGGATTACATACGAAAAACGATTCATGTACAGCGGCAGCTTGAAAAGATTCCTGCTTCCTCTTCCGGTATGCCTCGGATAAAACAGGAGGTCTCTACGAAAACTCCGTCTGGGGACCGGGTGTTGAGATTGCCTCAGATTGTATTGGAAGCAGTCATGGAAGAGAGGACGAGATACGAGATGTTGCGAAGCAGGCGAAAAAAAGCATTTCAAGACCTTGATTTTATCTGTTGTTCCTCTTATGGAAGGCCGCGTACCAAAAACTATTTTTGGAAGCCCTTTAAGACTTTGCTGAAAGAACATGGCCTTCCGGATATAAAGTGGCATGGGCTGCGCCATAGCTATACCACGCTATTGTTGAAGGAAAACTGTAGTTTAAGGGAAGTTTCACGTTCTTTAGGTCATGCAAAAGCCTCGTTTACTGCAGATGTATATGCTGATATGGCAACCATCATCCAGAGGATTATTCCTGATGTGGACAGATATTTGCCTGAATACAATGATTCAAACCATTCCAATGTGGTTTTTCCAGAAGAATATCTATGTAAGCTATTACCCGAGGCGTGTATATAAGATCTACACACCTCGGGTAATAGGGGCCTTATAAAGTCCTATTTCTTGGCTTGATGAGTTAAAAACAAAATATATAGTTGTATATTTTGTCTCCTACTATGATTCGTATTGGCCCTACAATCTATACAAACCAGTTTTACACGAAACTTACTACTTCTATCTTGCAAAATCTCAATAAAGGTCACCTAAAGGACAATGTTACTCTACTGATCTAAGGTGATTTGTTTGAATTTCATGCAGGGAACGAGCAAGCTTTTTATTTGTTTGAGCAGCATCCCAGGAAGTACAGAAAATGCCAATTTCTATTTTGCATCGGTATTGGGCAATCAATTGATCAATATCGGAAATCTCATATTCCTGCAATAATATGTTTTCATATTCCTTTTTCTTATTCAAGTGAATACCTCCTCAATAAAAATGTTTACAAGAAGTTCACTTGAAATATGAAAGAATTTGAATGTAATAAAAGTTCAATTCCCACGGCGGTAAAGTCTCTGCTCTGGAATTGGCTGCCAGACAACATGCGCGGCAACCTGTTCGCGCCTTTCTTCAGGCAGGTTGATGAAATCCAGAATGTATTCTTCAGGAAAATAGCTCTCGCAGTAATAAGGCATAATCCCTTCGGGCATGATGCCGATCCTATCGCTTGCCATGATACGGGCAGCCATTGCGCTACCATCGTTCAGCCAAACTGGAATGTTTTTACGGGCCAGAGCTAGATAGAACTTTATTGCTTCTATAGAGCGGCCATAGGATTTCCCGGTTACGACTAAATAGAATCCTTTTTCGTCTTCCCGTACATATAAAGAGATATGTGTTGCGTTTCCTCCACGGCATACCTCCCAAGGATGGCCGCCTCTTTGCCTGTTATGCAGCCAATTATGAAAAGCCTCCAGAGAATCCTCGTCAATGTCTCGAAGGCCCTCGTCTCTGCCATCGGCATTGTAATACTGTTCTTTGGGAGATAACGTGTTGCAGCCATCATAGTGATTGGCTTGGTACCCCAGGGAGCAGTATTCATAAAACATTCCGGCTGTCAGGTTTGGAATTCGTGATATGGGTTCTTCAGTTTGTTCTTGTATCAGTATATATTTGAGAAAGTCATGAATGTCTTCTGATGAAATGTCGCTCAGGTACTCTTGCCGGTATTTAGGAAAAATGTCCCAGTAGTCACTACGAAGAATGGTTCCCGTCCTATGTTGCGGCGGTAGTTTGAGATTGACCATCTCATTGTAAGTATGTTCCTGTAAACAGGTAATACAGCTTTTAACCGATTGAATCAGCCATTTTACAAATGGCATCACATCATGGCCCCACGGACTTATTTCATGCGGATTGATTTGAATGACGGACTCATGCTGGACAAGAACGGTACGAAAATCGTTGTATTCTACAGCAGCCAAATGATACCAGACTTTTTCTTCGGGATATTCACTGTGCCACCAATTTTCCCATTCCTCACGAGTTTCAATTTCTCCGTCCGCGAGCATCTCCTCATAGTTGCCGAAGTCTTCGATCGTTCCGCGTTCTGCACACAGCCAAAGTTCATGGAGATTGTTATCGCCGCAGGGAACAATTTTATCTAATTCCAAATAAAGCGTATCTATCAAGGCGAGAGCGGCCTCGTCAAATGCGCTGCTACCGTTGCGAAGCCGTCTTATGTAATTGTCTATTTGAGGCGCGACGAACTTTACATTTTCCATTTCATTATCTCCGATATTTTTTAAAAACCTAATTCGAAGTACCATTTTCGGTATAAGATTGTCTCTTCAATCCGACCCAGACATTTTTCAGTGTTTATATCCACGCTGGATTGATCAACAAAAGGCAGGAAAACTTCTATTGGCTCATATTTAAGAGGATAGGTTTATACATGAGAACCACATCCATTTTATTCCCTATTGAAGATAGCTTTTCTTCTGCCTGTTTTTTGGTTTCACTTAAGGGCTGTTAATCAGGGCACCATGGCTACGCCCTCATAAGGCGATAGTATTTATCAATGCTGTAAGCACCCCCGACTGCCAAACAGGATAACCCCTCGAAATCATAAATTTTCCCATCGGTAAAATCCCTGTGCGTATCATCTGTTATATAAGTCATTGTATATTCACTCCTATAAACAGTTCTTCTGAATAAATAGAAAACCTGTGGGCTAAACAGTGCTTTTAGTATAGCACAACAAACCTGAATGGAAAACAAGAAATGGGTAAGATAACACCAAAAAGAATAAAGTCAGGCATTACGTTTGATTTTATTCCGAATATTGTTGATTTTGTTCTGCTATAGTGGTATACTATATCTGAAAAGCTTGGAGGTGCGGCAATGAGTAACACAATGACTGTAAAGGAAGCAGCAAAGCTTTGGGGAATCACGGAGCGTCGAGTAACTGTCCTATGCAAAGAAGGACGGATAGAAGGAGCATACAAAAAGGGCCGCAGTTGGGTGATTCCTATAGAGGCCCAAAAACCTACTGACAGCCGGATTAAAACCGGTGCGTATAGAAAAACCAAAACATTGCCTGACCTACCGTTGCCGGTTGGAATTTCAGATTATCGTCTGGCCTCGTCCGAGTACTACTATGTCGATAAAACTATGATGATCAAGGATTTTCTGGACGAGAGGCCGATGGTATCTCTGTTTACCCGTCCGCGCCGTTTTGGCAAGACCTTGAATATGGATATGATCCGTACCTTCTTTGAAAAGACGGACGAAGATACCTCTGTTTATTTCAGAGATAAAAAGATTTGGTCTTGCGGTAAAAAATATCGCGACTATCAGGGAAAATACCCAGTGATTTTCATCACCTTTAAGGATGTGAAACGGGACACCTGGGAGGAGACCTATGATCAAATCTCAAAGATTCTGAGACAGGAGTTTGAACGCCACAGCGAGCTCTTGGAAAGCGAGCAGTGCAGCAAATATGAGAAATCATACTTTAAAACCGTTTTGGAAGAGAAAGCGAACAGTACGGACATGATAATGTCTCTGCAAAGGCTCTCTCAAATGCTGGACGAGCACTACGGTATTCCGCCGATTATTATAATCGACGAGTATGACACGCCGATCCAGCAGGGGCATATGAGGGGCTTTTATGATAAAGTGATTCTCTTTATGCGCAACCTCTTTTCAGGCGGTCTGAAGGATAACCGGTATCTTTCCTATGGCTTTTTAACGGGCATTCTTCGTGTGGCCAAAGAGAGCATTTTCAGCGGCTTAAACAATTTAAAAGTGAATTCCATATTGGACAACCGATATAGTGAATATTTTGGTTTTACGCCGGAAGAGGTAAAAGCGATTGCCCGCTATTACCATGCAGAGGAGAAGTACGAGGAAATCTGCGCCTGGTACGACGGGTATCGGTTTGGAGATTCGGAAATATTTAACCCATGGTCTGTAATCAACTATTTTAGTAATGGCTGTCAACCCAAGGCCTTTTGGCAATCAACCGGCAGCAATGAGATAATCGGTGAAGTTTTGGCGCATGCAGGAGAAGATATCTATGAACGCCTCAACGCTTTATTGCAGGGGGAATCTTTCCTGACGTATATTGATACTGGGGTCATTTATCCCCAGATTCGAAATAATCCTTCCTCCGTGTACAGCTTTCTTCTGGTTGCCGGCTATCTAAAGGTCGTAAGGGTAGATCCTGCATTTAGCGGCGACTACATGTGTGAGGTGGCGTTGCCCAACCAAGAAATTGCGTTTGTCTATAACAAGGAGATCCTGCAAAAATTAACCGATATCATTCCCCAGGCTACCGCGATCTCGATTCAGGAAGCGGCCCTCGCCTGATTCTCCATTCGAGCTGATATAGTAGCGGTTATCCATCATGGCGCAAAGCCCCAGAACAAAACCATGGTAAAAATTTTCCCCGGCAGTATCGTAGCAGCTTGCCGATTGGAAAAGAAGCCTGTGCATCTCCTTTTGCAGTCTTTGTGCATCATTGGAATACGCCGATATGATATTCAATTATTGCCTAAGGTAGAGAATATGCCGGGCATTTTGATTGAACTCAAGGCGGCCAGGAATTTCTCTGGAGATAAACTAAAGCAGCTTTCAGAGACGGCTTTGGCGCAGATTAAGGATCGTAAGTACGATACCGATATGACTGCTAAGGGGGTTAAAACGATCTTTAAGTATGGAGTTGCTTTTAGTGGGAAACAGGTGGAGATTACTGCGGATTCTTTATGAGTGTCATTGCGTTGAAAAAGGGATGCTGATATAGGTGCCAATAGAAAGAAGAGAAAGATAAGTGGTTGTTAAGAACTTGCTATATCAGTGCTCGATAGATGAGGTCGTATCGGAAATCATGCGTATCGGTGGAACAAGTGAAGGAAAACGGGAAAAGCTCTATGTTCTTCATGAAAAAATTAATAACGCCGAGAGATATTGAAAAGGCGACGGAGGAGGAGATTTGCGTGGGTACTTATTATTCGATTTATGCGGAAGCCCATGTCGGCGACAAATGGTATAACATAAGTCCACTAATCAAGGAGCCGGATGGGTCATTGAGGGTTTGCCCTATCGTAGGGGGAAAGTCATGGCTTAGAGACACATACGACGAATTAGAGAATGATCGGTATATGTGTGGAAAGCCGATGGATCTGAGCCCAGAGCTTAGAGAAACATTTGACCACGATGACGATGAAACATATACTGGTCTCAACATGACCTATCAGCAGTATTATAAAAAAGCGTCTTTCTTGTTAACTATGGGAAGAGCGTGAAAAGTCGAGTGAAAAAGGACAGGCCCTTTCGGTATCAAGGCTATGTCTTAAAATGTATGCTGGCTGCGTTTGAAATCGGGGAGCTGGAGGAAATCGTCAATTGGCTCACTAAACAAGAATATGACGCCTTGTCAGAGGATGATAAAAAAGATTATGCTTATTTCGAGTGGAATGAGTGGGGCGATTGGTATGGGGTCTATAATGATATTGTCCATCGGGTGGACGCATTACTTGAATGGTTCAGCGAGTGGTCGTTTTGTCATTTTACCGATTGTGCCTATGAGGATCAATGCCTGTCTGGTAAACAGGTGCGCCTGATCGTGTACCGATGTTAACGAAAGATGAGTCCTAGAGAATCAAAATAGTACATGAGGAAATGAGGCTTTGGACAATTCAATTTGAAGCGATACTGGACGAAAAGAAATGGCTTGGGAATTAAAATAGTCATCGTAATTTATGGGAATCACTGCCCAGCGGGAAATATTAAGAATATTTGCAACAACGAATTTATGGATTTCTTTTGGAACAGCCTTCTGAGACTTATGGAATTAACGGCGACCATCGTTATCGGCTAGATCTGTTTTGATGAGATTCGCGGAGAAAAGAAATTTGGATTTATTATGGCAGTATAGAACGTCTTCCCTGTTATTTTAGATACTAATTCAGCAAAGAAAAGTGGTGAGAAAATGGCTGTTTTTGATGTGTTGCCCAGTAACTTTTTTTCGGTCTTGGTATCAACAAATCGAGAAATATATGTAGAAGCGTTGCTGCTTTTACATAAAATGTTTCAATTTGAACTAAACATTCGGGTGGATGACTATATTTCTGCCCTTATCTCCTTGCAGGAAGATAAAGACTTTACGCCCGAAGAAGATGATGAAATTATCGAAGGAAGTTTGACATTCAGCGGAAAAGCCAGACTGATACTTGGTCGTTTTATCAAAACCGGATGGGTGGAAAAAGAGTTTTTGGATGGCTCTTTTATAGAAATCATTACACCGCAGCCCTATGCAATCCCGGTAATGAAGCTTTTAAGTGAACTGGAGACTGGCGATGTACAGGAATATAACTCTCTTGTTTTTGCTACGTATTCAGGTCTAAAGCAAGCTAAATCGGATCATACGGATCAGATGTACGAGGCCGTACTCTCTGCAAAAACAAATACGGAGCAATTGCAATACCAGCTCCGTAGCCTTTATCATGGAATTCGCAGTTATTTACGAGGAATTGAAAACCAAAGTGGTATCAACGATTTACTTCAGAATCACTTTGAAAGCTATAAGAAAATGTCTGACCAAATTTATCACCCCATCAAAACCATGGACTCTATCCATCGGTATATGGTTCCGATTCAAAATCTTCTGATAGATATTCTGGGTGATGCCGCCCTGATGCAAAACATGTGCGATCGAGCCATGACCATAAAAAAATATGAACATCCCGAGGAGGTCCAGAGGGACATTGTTGCGGCAATGAACTATGTGCTGGATGCCTATCAGTCAGTGGGCGACATTATCACAGAAATCGACCGCAAACATAGTACCTATACCAAAAGCTCCATTGAAAAAATTCGTTACTTAATGACGGCCGATCAAACCATTAAGGGAAAACTGGCGCAGCTTCTGAAGGCCTATGCCACAAGTGATATAGCGCAGCAGGAAACGATAGGTGTTATGATGGAACGGAATATTAATGTCAACCGCCAGGAGTTCTTTGACGGGAAGTCCCTCTATCATAAAAGTGTCAGAAGCCGGAGGATGGATACCACACCTTTGGAGGTGGATTCTTCAGAGGAAGTGTCCAACGATTTGATGAGCGGGATGATGGAACAAATTAAAAACGGCTATCCAATTTCCAGGGTCTGTGCGTATGTGGAAAAACTGTTTGCACAGGGAAATAGTGAAATTACCAGTGAAAATGTTGCGATAGATGAAGATTCGGATTTCATTTTACTGCTGTTAGCCGTCCTGCGAGCGGGCGATCCAGAGGCAACCTATACAGTAGAATTGGCCGATGGAACAACGGAACGAAATGGCTATCGCATTCCGCGCATGATAATCCGAAAAAAGGAGGGTCTGTCCCATGTGGAATGAAGATTTTGAAAAACTATCTTCTTATGAAAAGGGCGAGTTTCGGCGTCTGAGCAACTATCTCTTGTCTCATACTTATCTTGTCCGCTATGAGTATCAGAGCAGCCAGCAGATGACAATGCCAAGCAGCGATTACATGATGATTTCAAGATTATTTTCTGTGATGCAGGAGTACTTTTCTGTGACGGGCTGGAAATTAGAGAAAGACGATAACTATGGGGTCGTATCCCTCATCAACATATATGACCATAACCGCTTGCGTGTGGACCGATTTACTACACTGTTTCTTTATACTTGTCGTCTTATCTATGAGGAGCACAGAGAGGAATCCGGACAATTTCATACGGTGCGAACGGATACGCAGACCATCGTGGAAAAGATGCGCATGCTTGGGCTTTTGGAAAAGGGAAAAACCAGTCAGAAAGAGCGATTAGATGCCCAACGAACATTGGCGCACTATAATGTCTTGCAAAAAATGGATAGTACGTGGAGTAATGAGGGAAATCAGCTTCTTATTTTACCTTCTATCTTGTCAATGGTATCCAATCAGGGGATCAACGACATGATGATAGAACTGGAAGAAATGAAAAACAATGAAATACAGGATAATGACAAAAGGGAGGAGTCGGTATGAAGAAACTAACCAGACTGCTTCTGATACATTGGCATTACTTTACCCATGAGACAGTATCCTTTGAGACACTGAACTTTCTCACTGGAAAAAATGCATCGGGAAAGTCCACAATTATTGATGCGATGCAGCTTGTGCTCTTGGGAGATACCAGTGGCGGTTATTTCAATAAAGCGGCTAACGGAAAAGGCAATCGTTCTTTAATGGGTTACCTCAAGGGCGAATTGGGGGATGACGAAGACTCCGGCTTTAAGTATTTGCGAAACGGCAGATTTACCAGCTATATCGCGCTAGAGTTTTTCGACGAGGAGAAGAACCGGTATTTTACTGGCGGCTGCTGCTTTGACGTGTATTCTGAGAACGATATGCAAAAGTTATTTTTCTTGTACGACGGTGGATTTCCACAAAACGAATTTGTGGAAAATAAAATTCCATGGGAGATTCGAAAGCTACGGGAATTTTTAAAAGAGAAATATCCAAGTCATAGAACCACCGATGTAGGGCGTGAATTTCGCACGGCATTTTACGGTAAAATGGGCGGATTGCGTGATCGGTTTGGCTCTTTGCTGAAAAAAGCGGTTTCTTTTAATCCCAATGTTGATATTCAGGATTTTATTTCGGAGTTTGTATGTGATACACAGCAAACGGTGGATATCAGTCAAATGCAGGAAAACATCCGCAGCTATAAACGTTTGGAAGAAGAAGCGAATGTCCTAAAAGAGAAAATTGCCCAATTGGAGCGAATCATGACAGAGCATAGTTCGTTCCTGCGCGCAAAACAGGACGAACAGCTCTATGCTTATCTGATTGATCGTGCACAGCAGGATATAAAAGTATCCGAACTGGAAAAGACACAGAAACATGTGGATGAACAGCTTGCCGAACTTCAAGATATCGAAACAAACATTGCGGCTCAAAGCAGCCGTCTTTCACAGATGCGAGATGAGAGCAATCAGCTGCGTGCAAGACTGATTAACGATGAAACAGAACAAGCCATTAAGCAGTTGCAATCAGAAATTGATGCAAAAGAGGCTCAAATAAACCGCATTCTCATGGAATTTGAGAAATCAATTGCCCGGTTGTCCCAATATGTTACGAACTGGAATCGATGTGTAACCGGTATGTCAGAGAAGTTGGCATCTCTTGAAGCAAGCAGTTTAGATGCGCTGCTCTATTCACAGATTCGTGACATCTGCGAGGAAAGTGCGGATTTTTTGAAGCAAGCGGAACGCTTGGCAACTATTGACGATACAGCCGTCCTTTCTGCTGGGGAAAATGGGATTCGAGAGTTATCAGACCTTGTGCAGGAACTCAGTAAACATATCATCGAGCTTAGTTCGCGCATTGTTGACGAACAGCAGAGATTGTCTGCCAGGCGAAGTGCTTTGCAGCAGGAACAAAAATCCTTGGAAAGCGGAATCTATCAATTCCCGCGGGATGCCTTGGATTTGAAAGCTGCAATTGCTTCACGACTCCGCACTCTCGCAAAGCGAGAGGTAAAGGTAGTTATAGTGGCGGAAGCAGCCGAGATTGAAAACGACCGTTGGCGTAATGTCATTGAAGGCTATTTAATTACACAGAAATACTATATTATTGTTCCTGACCAGTATTTCAGGGATGCTTTGCGTGTTTTCGACGCGATGAAACGTGACCGTAAACTATATGGCACCGGTATTGTTGATATTGAAAAACTGCGCCGTAAAAACCCGTCTACTGACCCGGGCAGCCTTGCGGAGGAAATACAAACCTCCAATTCGGATGTAAGGGTATTTTTGAATTTCACTTTAGGCTGGGTACATAAATGCGAAACGGTGAACGATCTGCGTCATTTTAACACGGCTGTTACCGATGATGGAATGCTGTATCAAAACTATGTTGTGAGGGCTATGAATCCGGAACGCTGGGCAAAGCCCGCCATTGGACAGAGCGCAATTCGCAGGCGGCTTGATGCTGTTAAAGCTGAGCTTGCTGTGCTCACCAATCAAATTTCTGTCTGCGCCACTGCAAAAGCCGGTTTTGATTTGTGTAGCAAACTTCCTGTGCCCGGAGAAAGCGATATCCAGCAAGCAGTGGTATACGCGAAAGAGAAGCAAACCATTCCTGAACTAGAACAAGATGTCTCGAGATTGCGTACCAGCCTTGCGGCGATTGATACCAGTGCCATTGATGCGCTCAAAAATCATCTAAACCAATTGGATGGCGCCATTAGAGGCCTTGAAGCAGATTTGAGAGCAAAGAATAAAGAACAAGGAGCCTTAGAGGAACATTTGCGCGTATGCCAAGAGGAAACCATTCCAAACCTGAATGACGAGATTCAGACATTACAACAACTCATTGCACAAAAGTATGATTCTGAGTGGGTGGAAACCACAGGTGGATCACGGTACCAGCGGGAACTTTCCACCAGACAAAGTGCGGAAGATATCTACAGAGCGTTTCCGCGCGAATTATCCCGTTCAACAAACGCCAAAAATTTTTCGTGGAGTAATTTGGTTGAATATCGTCAGGACTACAATCGCAAATACATCATGGGGTACGATACAAAGGCAGAGGAAAATGACGCTTATGATAATGCGTGGTTAGAGCTCTCTGAAAATAAGCTGCCGGAATATTTAGCACGCATTGAGGATACGCGCAAAAAAGCCTTCGAGCAATTTCGCGAGGATTTTTTGAGCCGCTTGGAAAATAACATCAGGGATGCGGATACGCAGATCAAGGGGCTCAACGCAGCGATTAAGGGCAGCTTTTTTGGTGAAGAAAGCTTCCGTTTCAAAATCATTCCAAGACCGGAATATAAGCGCTATTATGATATGCTTGTCGATCCTATGAAAATGGAAGGTGGTTATAATCTCTTTTCAGAGCAGTTTAATATGAAATATAAGGATGAAATTGCCGAGCTTTTTGCAATTATCACCAATGAGGACGGCGATGGAAAAGCGCATGGAAAGAGTGATTATGACAAGCGAGTTCAAATGTTCACAGACTTTAGAACCTATCTTACTTTTGATTTGGAATCAGTGAATCGAGAGGGCGAATCTCAGCGTCTGTCCAAGACAATGGGCAAAAAATCCGGCGGTGAAACACAGACCCCGTTCTATGTTGCAGTGCTGGCCTCTTTCGCTCAACTATACCGCAGTGGACGAGATAAAACACAAAATACGGCCCGACTTATCATATTTGATGAAGCTTTTTCCAAGATGGATGGAGAGCGAATTATCCGCAGTGTACAGCTGTTGCGTCAGTTCCATTTTCAGGTCATTCTCTCTGCACCCACCGAAAAAGTCGGTGATATTGGTATATTGGTAGACCGAAACCTCTGTGTGCTAAGAGAAGGGAGACATACCTGTGTCAAGGCGTTCGATCCCAGAAAATCGGAGTGGCTTGAAAATGAATGATGAGATGGAACAAAAGCTTATCACGGCACTTCTGAACAAATATGAGCGCAGTAGCTTTTTTCGCACAGCTACAACACCAACAAAAAGGATTCTATTGAAGCTGTATGAAAACGGGAAATGCGAGTTCTCGGATTACGACATTGAAAACAGTGAGCGGCGCATCCACATCAATGAATGTGTACAGGCATTGGCACAAAAAGGGTTCATCCGTTTTGAATGGATGAAGGGCGAAGAAAGCCATATCCTGTCAAAAGTTTGGCTGAATATGGAGGAATTGCAAAATGCCTATCGTTTTGCACATAGGCAACCACAAAATGATTTTCTTTCTAATGTTGAAGCCGAGTTGGCGGAGTGTATGGAATCTATTCAATCGCAATGGATAAAAGACTTTTTACAAGATATCTGTGGATATATCCAGCAAAAGCGGAAAATCCATGCATTGATTCCTGAAAATGTACAGGATCGAAACTCATTGCTACAAGCATTGCAGTATATAGACGCCAACAAGGATAACGAGCTATTGAAACGAGTGTTCTCTGTTCGCTGCTTTGGTGACAGTAAGCATTTTGAGCGAGTTGTCGAGGCGCGGTTGCTGCGCATTCTGAAAAAGTATTTGGACTGCGATGACCAAACTACAGATGAACAGCTATTGAATCTAATTGGTATTGTAAAATACCCAGAGCAATTCGAGTTCTGTGGGCCACTCTCTCTTAACTTTTCAGATGGGAAAAGTCTGGATTTCTCAAATCTAAGTGGCGGCAGCACTGTTTATGGACAAGACATGGCAGCGGCGCAGATTACACTTTCAAAAGGAGTGCGATGTATTTTATCTATCGAAAATAAAGCAAATTATTTTGACTATATCAGTAAACATCGCCAGTCTGATGAACTCGTTATCTATCACGGAGGCCAGTACAGTCCATCCAAGAAAATATTTCTGCAAGCCGTTGCACACGCATCTGAAGAGTTACCGTGGTATCATTGGGGCGATATTGATTACGGAGGATTCAGTATGCTTGCAAGACTTCGCCGCGAAATTAGCGCCAGCATACGGCCTCACCGAATGAATAAGCAAGAGTTAGTCACATTTGCGGCGTTTACAACATCCTTCTCGCTTGAGTATTCGCATAAATTGCAGGAATTGACAGCAAGGGCCGAGCTGAAAGACTGTTCGGAGTGCCTCGCCTATATGCTGGAACGTTGTGTACGGTTAGAACAGGAGGCGCTACTGAAATAATTGTCCAAAAGGTTGCATATACTTATATCATTCCACAAAAAGGGGATATAAGTATGCAAGAGGGACAAGGGCTAAATACGATTTCGGCATTGCTTGGGAATGACACATGGTCAAATGCCGCCTGCTGTGGATATGTACTTTTGGCGTGTAAAAATCTTGGGTACACCAAGCAAGAAAGCAGAAACCTTCTTGAAGCCGTAAATGTGGCATTCGAGAACTACACGATACAACAAGCGGAAAAGGAATATTATAAAGCATAGTATCAGGTATCTGACTTGATGCAAATGGATTGTAAAACTTGTTAAAACTGAGAGCCTGGTTCCCCACCATTAAAGCTCAATCCGAAGAAACAGAACATGATTTGTGTTATGGTATAGTATTTACTTTCCAGAAGAAGTCTGCTATTATAATTATACAGAAAAGCGGTACAGGGAAAGTATCCCTGCACCGCTCGTTTTTTCCAGATGCAATGCTGATCATGTAAGAGAGTAGTATATGCTAATATTGAAAAAACACGGCAGCCGCAATAGGCGGCTGCCGTGTTTTTTGCCGGAGCTTGGGCAAAACGGAAAGCAGATGTCTGGCCGCTTTCCGGCCCATTTATCGAAATTCTCTCTATTTTCTCGCAGCGTGCGCTTTGAGCGCCTTAAAGGTCTCCTCGCTGATTACGTGCTCAATACGGCAGGCGTCCTCCGCCGCTGTCTGGGGATCGACGCCCAGGACAGTCAGCCAGTCAGTCAGCATGGTATGCCGCTCGTAAATCTTTTCCGCGATCGCGCGGCCTTTCTCCAGCAGTTCGATATTTCCATTCTTGTCCATTTCGATGTATCCGTTAATGCGCAGGTTTTTCATCGCCACACTGACGCTGGGTTTGGAAAAGGCCATTTCATTCACAATATCGATCGAGCGAACCTGCCCGAGACGATTTTTGAGAATAAGGATGGTCTCCAAATAGTTTTCAGCAGATTCCTGAATCCGCATAATGCCGTTCCGCCTTTCGTTGTCTTATCTTCTTATACTGCAATGGCATCGCCCTGCCGGAGTTGGGCTTTCTGCCGCCGGCGCAATTAAAAAACGCCTCTGGGGATTTTCCACTGTTATACTATTATGCTGTTATTATTTTTATAGTATAACACAAACGCTTCCTCTATATCAAGAAAAACGTGGTTTCCCTGAGGAAGCGCCCATCGTTTTGAACGGAAGCGGGCCTCTTGACAAAACGGAGGAGGAAGCGTATACTGACAGCGGCAAAAGAGTTAGTGGATACTAATCACTGTTGCGGAAGGTATCCATTATATTTTGGCAGAAGGTTAGCGTTGGCTAACCGATCGAATAAATCGTGCCGCGGAAGCTGCCGGCCATTCGCGTCGTACGGTGCGAGGTTCCATTATTCGTGCGGATGCTGCAAGCGGCGAAATGGAGGTTGCTATGTGGAAGATTACTATGCAGGTAGACGGTATGCAATGTGGAATGTGTGAGGCGCATGTCAACGAAGCGGTCAGGAATGCTTTTCGGGTGAAAAAGGTTACTTCCTCCCACAGCGCGGGCCAAACGGTGCTCCTTACGGAACAGGAGATGACGGAAGAGAGCCTGGATAAGCTGAAGGAGGTCGTTGAGGAAACGGGGTATCGCGTTCTTTCGCTTCAGGTTGAGTCCTATGAGAAAAAGGGCTTTTCGCTGTTTCGAAGATAAAAAATACAACAATCGCACGGGAAAAGTGAGGGAAAGAAGGAAACAATCATGTATCTTGAGCTTGAGAATATCCGGAAATCCTTTGGGGACGGCGAGAGCCGCTCCGAAGTGCTGAAGGGCATCACCTGCGCGGTGGAAAAAGGGCATATCTGTGTGCTGCTCGGTCCCTCCGGTTCCGGAAAATCCACCCTGCTTAACATTATCGGCGGTATTGAGACCGCCGACAGCGGATCGATTGGCATAGGCGGCGAACGGATGGAAGGGATGAACGAAAAGCAACTATCCCTTTACCGCCGGAAACATCTCGGCTATGTTTTTCAGTCCTACAATCTGATTCCCAATTTGACGGTAAAGGAAAACGTCGAGGTCGGCGCTTATCTCAGCGACCGGCCGTTGCCGCTGGACGACCTGCTGAAAACGCTGGGGCTGTGGGAGCACAGGGATAAAATCCCCAGCCAGCTTTCGGGAGGGCAGCAGCAGCGCACCGCCATCGGACGGGCCATCGTCAAAAACCCGGATATTCTGCTGTGCGACGAGCCAACCGGCGCGCTGGATTACCAAACCTCCAAGGAAATCCTAAAGCTGATCGAGGACGTCAACCGTCAGTACGGCAACACGGTCATCCTGGTCACCCACAACGACGCCATTCGGCAGATGGCGGATCAGGTGGTCAAGCTGCGGGACGGCGGCATCCGTCACGATATCCGGAACACGGAAAAAATTCCGGCAGCCGACCTGGAATGGTGAGGGGGCGTTTTTGTGAAAAATCCGTTGTATAAACGCCTGCCGAGGGAGCTGAGGACGGATATCGGCAAAGCGGTCGCCCTATTTTTATTCCTCACTCTGACCATCGGCTTCTGCTCCGGTTTTCTGGTGGCTGACGGCAGCATGAAACGAGCCTACGACGACAGCTTTACCGCCTATGCCGTTGAAAACGGGCATTTCACCCTGGCCTCTCAGGCGGAGCAAGCGACCTTGAAGGCGCTGGATAAGAAAGGGGTATCTGTTTACGAGCTCTTTTATAAAGACAAGGAAAGCGAAGAAGAGCATACCGTACGGGTGTACAAGCCCCGTGGTGAGGTCAATCGTGCGGACCTGATGAGCGGCCGCCTGCCGGAATTGGAAAGCGATATCGCCATAGACCGCTTGTACGCCGAGAACAACGGCCTGTCCGTCGGCGATACGCTGAACTTGAGCGACCGGGAATGGACTATCTGCGGCCTGGTGGCGCTGTCCGATTACAGCGCCCTGTTCAAAAACAACACGGATATGATGTTCGACGCCAATAAATTCACCGTGGCGCTGGTCACCGAAGGAGCTTTTGAAGAGCTGGGAGAATCCGGACTGCATTACTGTTACGCCTGGCGCAATGACGACCAGAGCTTATCCGAGCCGGAGCAGGAGGAAAAGGCGGACGAGCTGCTGAAAACCATCGCCGAAACTGCCGTGCTCACCAATTTCGTCGCCCGTCCCGATAACCAGGCGATTATGTTTACCGGCGACGATATGGGCGGCGACAAGGTGATGATCCAGTGGCTGCTCTATATCGTCATGGTGGTGCTGGCTTTCATTTTTGCCGTTACCACCCGCGGCTCCATTGAACAGGAGGCTTCTGTTATCGGTACGCTTCGTGCTTCCGGGTATACAAAGGGGGAGCTTCTCCGGCACTATCTGGCCATGCCCATGCTGATTACGCTGGCAGCGGCGGTTGTTGGCAATATTCTGGGATATACCGCAATGAAAAACGTGATCGTCGGCATGTATTACCATAGCTATTCGCTGCCGACGTATACGACGATTTGGAACGCCGAGGCGTTTTTGCTGACCACGCTCGTTCCGTGCGGGATTGTTCTGTCGGTGAACCTGCTGGTACTGTCCGTTTCGCTGTCCCTGCCGCCGCTCCAGTTTTTGCGCCATGAACTGAAAAAGCGGCAAAAGAAAAAGGTTGTGCGCCTGTCGAGAGGGACCTTCCTTTCCCGGTTTCGCATACGCGTGATCCTTCAGAATCTGCCGGCTTTCGCGACCATGTTCGCAGGGATTTTTTTCGCCAGCGTGCTGCTGATGTTCGGGCTTTTGTTTTCGCCGCTCCTCCGGAATTTCAAATCGGAAGTGGTGAACTCCGAAGCATCCGCGTATCAGTATCTTCTGAAAGCGCCGATGGAAACCCGAACGGAAGGCGCGGAAAAATACGCCGTCACCGCCCTGCGGAACGACCACGATGAGGAAATTACCGTTTACGGTGTCTCACCGGATTCAAAATACTTAACCGATATGACGTTTTCGGAAGACGGCGTTCTCCTTTCCGACGGCTTCATGGAGAAATACGGAGTCAGGGTTGGCGACCGCATTACGCTGCATCAGAAATTCGGGGAGGAGGAATATACCTTCACTGTATCGGGCAGCTATCATTATCCGGCGGCTCTCTGTGTTTTTATGCCGCGGGAAGAGTTCAATACCGCCTTTGACAAGGAAACGGACGATTTCAGCGGTTATTTTACCGACAGCCGGCTGACCGATATTGAGGAGGCGTATATCGCCTCCGTCATTACCGAGCACGACCTGACCATTATTGCCGATCAGCTGGAGGATTCCATGGGGCTGATTTTCCCGATGTTCGGCGGGTTTGCCGTAATCCTGTATATTCTGATGATCTATCTGCTGGCAAAGCTGGTCGTCGAGAAAAACGCTTTTTCTATTTCCATGCTGAAGATCCTTGGATACACGAACCGGGAAGCGGGACGGCTTTATAACACCGCGACGGCTATCGTTGTGGGGGTATCCCTTGTGGTTTCCGTTCCTCTCTGCCAGACGGTCATCCGCGGGATTTACTATGTGATGATGCAGGATTTTTCCGGCTGGCTGACGTATTACGTTGCCCCATGGATTTATCCGGCGATGCTCGGCATCGGGGCGGCCTGTTATCTGGTGGTGCATGGAATCCAGATGCGGAAGATCGAAAAAATCCCGCTGTCTCAGGCGCTGAAAACCATGGAATAGGGGAAATAGCCTGTTCTAAGACGGCCGAAAAGCCGACAAAGACCGATAAAAAAGAAACCGTTCCCGTTTACCGGGGACGGTTTCTTCAACAACCGAATTAGAGCGTTAGAGAAGGAGCGGTATATACCCGGGCGCCCATCTCCTGATCCAGCATATACAGGCCCTTGGGATCGGAGCCGAACAGCTCCATTTTCTTGATCAGGTCGCCGGCGTTGGTTTCCTCTTCGCCCTGCTCCTTAACGAACCAATCCAGGAACTGCATGGTGCGGAAGTCCTTCTCCCCATACGCCGCTTCGTAGATCGTATGAATCAGACCGGTCACATACTGTTCATGCGCCAGGCCGGTCGTCAGCGGGTCCATGTTTTCATTCAGCTCCGCTTTTGGCTTATCGATGGCTTCCAGCGTAACCTTCTCGCCGTTATTCTGGAGGTACTGAAGCATCAGGAGAGCGTGATCCCGTTCCTCCTGCGCCTGGATTCGGTACCAGTTGGCAAACCCGCTCAGTCCCTGCTCTACATAAAAATTGGAAAATTCGAGATACAGATACGCCGAATACAGCTCCTTGTTCACCTGCGTATTCAGCAGCGCCGCTACCTTTTGACTCAGCATGGAAATCAACATCCTTTCTTTTGGGTGGCACGGGCCGTTCATATTCCATGGGTTAGCCCGTGCATACTGCATGTACTCAATTATACTGCGAAGAACGTCGGATTTCAATAGTTCCGTTGGTCGCCGCGAAAGAGGCGACAGAAAAAACGCGAAAAGAGCCCCATCTCGGTAAATTCCGCATTTGGCCGGGCATACTTCTTTTTGTAAGAAAAGACAGGATCAATTTGAATGATTTTGAGAAAGGATTGACAGCAGCATGAAACAGACGATTTGTGATATTCATGGACGGGAGATTCTGGATTCCCGCGGGAACCCGACAGTGGAGGCTGTAGTTACGCTGGAAGACGGCAGCACGGGAAGCGCCGCTGTACCAAGCGGCGCTTCTACCGGCCGGTTTGAGGCGTTGGAGCTGCGGGACGGCGATCCTTCCCGGTATGGAGGAAAGGGCGTGACCCGCGCCGCCGGAAACATCAATTCCGTCATCCGGGAAGCGCTGGTCGGCCGGGACGCGGCCGACACGGCGGATATCGACGGAACCCTGTGCCAGCTGGACGGGACAGCGGAAAAGAAAAATCTTGGCGCCAACGCGCTGCTGGCCGTTTCCCTGGCAGCCGCCAAGGCTGCCGCAGCGGGCTTTGGAATGCCGCTGTACCGTTTTCTCGGCGGTGCAAACGCCGGAACGCTGCCGCTGCCGATGATGAATATTCTCAACGGCGGGGCCCACGCGGGTAATACTATTGACGTGCAGGAGTTCATGATCCTGCCGGTCGGGGCGGTTTCTTTCCGGGAGGGGCTGCGCCGGTGCGCTGAGGTGTTCCACGCGCTGGCCTCCATCCTGCGTGCGGAGGGCCTTTCCACCGCCGTAGGCGACGAAGGCGGGTACGCGCCGAACCTCGAGAGCGACGAAGCGGCGATACAATGCCTGCTGAGGGCGGTGGAGGCGGCGGGATACCGTCCCTATGACGATTTCGTCCTGGCAATCGACGCCGCCGCCAGCGAGTGGAAGACGGAAACGGCGGAAGCCGCAAAAAGCGGCTACTTCCTCCCCAAAAAGCAGAAGCGGTATACTGCCGACGAGCTGATCGGGCACTGGGCGGAGCTCAGCGGAAAATATCCGATTTGTTCCATTGAGGACCCGCTGGATGAGGAGGATTGGGAGGGATGGCGGAAGCTGACTGCCGAGCTCGGAGGCTCCCTCCAGCTGGTGGGAGACGATTTCTTTGTCACCAATACCGGGCGTCTCCGCCGGGGGATCGAGCGCGGCTGCGCCAATTCCATCCTGATCAAGCCGAACCAGATTGGGACTCTGAGCGAAACGATGGCCGCCATTCGTATGGCGCAGGCAGCGGGCTATACCGCCGTCGTATCCCATCGTTCGGGCGAAACGGAGGATACCACCATCGCGGATCTGGCGGTGGCCATGAACGCCGGGCAGATCAAGACCGGCGCTCCCAGCCGGAGCGAACGGGTGGCGAAATACAACCGCCTTCTCCGTATCGAAGAGGAGCTGGGGGAGGGGTCCCGCTGGCCGGGAAAAAGCGCGCTCCGCTCCTGCGACGGGAAGGGCGTGAGGTAAGATAGGAAAGGAGGGGATTGCAAAATGCTCCTTTTTTGAAATCCCCTCCCAGTCTGTAGCCTTTTACGTCATTTGAGTACAACACCGTTTCTTTCCCCCACAGGGCGCATCCTCAGCGGATTTTCCGTTCCTTCCGGTTCTTGCATGTCGGGGAAAAATATACTATACTCTACTATGCTCTCTGGAATCCGATTCAGGAAGCCCAATGAGAAACAGCCGCGCCCTCTCCGAAAAGAGGAAAGGCGCGAAAGACGTGGGAGAGAGGAAAAGGAACCATGCCGATCGCATTACAGACCATCCCCCCGCAGGGCGCCGCCCGGCGGGGCGTTTTTGAGACGCCTCACGGTACGGTACAGACGCCGGCCTTCATGAACGTCGCTACCTGCGGCGCGATCAAGGGAGCGGTCTCCGCTTATGATCTGAAGGAGCTGAAATGCCAGGTGCAGCTCTGCAATACCTATCACCTCCACGTTCGTCCGGGGGACGAGCTGGTGCGGAGGATGGGTGGCTTGCAGCCCTTTACCGGCTGGAAGGGGCCGATCCTGACCGACAGCGGGGGCTTCCAGGTCTTTTCGCTTGCCAAGCTGCGGAAAATCCGGGAAGAAGGCGTGGAGTTCGCCTCCCATGTGGACGGCCGGCGTCTCTTTATCGGGCCGGAGGAAAGCATGCGGATTCAGTCGAATCTCGGCTCCACCATCGCCATGGCCTTTGACGAATGCGTGGAGAATCCGGCGGAATACGCCTACGCGAAGGCTTCCTGCGCCCGCACTGTTCGCTGGCTCCACCGCTGCAAAGCGGAGATGGACCGTCTGAACGCCCTGCCTGACCGGGTCAATCCCCGGCAGATGCTGTTCGGGATCAACCAGGGCTGTACCTTCGACGACCTGCGGGTGGAGAATATGAAGGAAATCGCCGGTCTGGGGCTGGACGGCTACGCGATCGGCGGACTGGCTGTCGGCGAGCCGGCGGAGGAGATGTACCGCGTGATCGAAGCGGTGGAGCCGTATATGCCGAAGGATCGTCCCCGGTATCTGATGGGGGTCGGCACGCCGGTGAACATCCTGGAAGCGGTATACCGAGGAGTAGACCTGTTCGACTGTGTCATGCCCTCCCGCAACGCCCGGCATGGTCATGTTTTTACCTGGCAGGGGGTCCGCAACCTGCTCAATCAGAAATATGCGGACGACCCCGCGCCGCTGGATGAGGAATGCGGCTGTCCCACCTGCCGTCGGCATTCCCGCGCCTATATCCGTCACCTGTTCAAAAGCGGGGAGATGCTCGCCATGCGGCTGTGCGTGATGCATAACCTGTATTTTTACAACACGCTGATGGAAAAAATCCGGGACAGCCTGGAAAACGGTACGTTTGAAGTCCTTCACAAAAAGTTTACAGGTATTTTGGACCGCCGGATTTAAATTGTACTTGCTATCGGTGGAAAAAGCCTTTATAATAAAAACGATTTTGTTTGGAGGTGCTTGTTTTGTCTTATTTGAACGCAATTCTTGCGGAGACCACCGCTCCGGCGACTACGCAGGGGAATATGGCCAGCCTGCTGGTTACCTTCGTCCCGCTTCTTCTGGTGATCGTCCTGATGTATTTCATGCTGATTCGTCCGCAGAAGAAAAAGCAGAAGGAAGAGCAGAAGATGCGCAACAGCATCCGTGTGGGGGATGAGATCACCACGATCGGGGGCATCTGCGGCCGGGTGCTGAATATCAAGGAGGATTCGCTCGTGATCGAGACCGGCGCGGACCGCAGCAAGATGACCATCAAGAAATGGGCGCTCCAGAGCTGCGAGACCGTACACGACGGCCCGGCTCCGGATGACGACGACGATGACGACGACGATATCTAAACGTCTGCTCCCTTTTATCGGCGGCGTGTACTATTTTGTCCTTCCCCGGAATATGCTATAGTGTTTCAGCGCTGCCGGAAACGCCGATATTCGGCCCGGCGGAGCGTTGCGTGACAGCGAATGTAAGGGGGAGGAACAGAGCATGAAGGCTCATCAAGCGCATACGGCGCATTCTGCGCGGCAGGAAGAGGATTCCATCGTTTCCCGGTGGATACGGCCGATTTTGATCGGCGTGGTTGTCGGCGCGTTCTGTTGTCTGATAATTCTGCTTCTCTGCGCGGCGATTATGGCGGCGCAGGATATTCCACAGATGGCGGTCACGCCGATGGCGGTGATCGCCGCGGCGGCCGGCTCCTTTGTCGGCGGGCTGACCAGCGCCAAAGCGGCCGGTTCCCGCGGCATTGTGTACGGGGCTGCCTGCGGGGCGGCGCTCTATCTGCTGGTGATGATCGCCGGTTTTGCCGTGTTGAAGGATATTCGCGGCATTTATGCGCTGGTGAAGCTCGCTGTGATGGTGGGCTGCGCGGCGGTTGGCGGGATCATCGGCGTAAATACCCGCCGGCGGTGACGTGTTTTGCGGAAAACCGTTGAAATTCCTCGCCGCCTGTGGTAAACTCGAAATAAAGGATGTCTGTGACATCTATCTTTTTTGGAGGATTGGGTCATGAAAGTGTTGAAGCATGTGAAAACGATCAATCATCAGAATCTGAAGGAAACGGCTGCCAAGGGTGGCTGCGGCGAGTGCCAGGCTTCCTGCCAGTCGGCCTGCAAGACCTCTTGCACCGTCGCCAACCAGAAGTGCGAGAAGTAAGCGGAGCATAACGGATGGGGCGGATAAAGATATCCGCCCCATCGTTTTTCTGCATAAAAGGATACATAAAAAGGGGCATGAACAGCGATGATTCATCGTTTTCAAAACAATGGGTACGCCATTGTTCTGGATGTAAATAGCGGAGCCGTCCACGTCGTGGACGATCTGGTATACGACTTGCTTGGCCAGCTGGACGAAAACAGCGAAACCATGGAGGAAACCTGCCCGCCGTCCGTTGTGGACGCGCTGGCGGAACAATATCCGGCGGAGGAAATCCGCGAAACCTACGACGAGCTGCTTGCGCTTCACCGCGCCGGCCAGCTTTTCAGCAAAGATGATTATGAGCAGTTTGCCGACCGTATGGTGCGCTCCCCCCTCAAGGCGATGTGCCTGCATGTGTCCCATGACTGCAACCTGCGCTGCAAATACTGCTTCGCCGGACAGGGCGTGTACGGCGGGGAAAAGAAGATCATGAGCGCCGAGGTAGCCAGGGCGGCGATCGACTTCCTGATCGAGCGCTCCCAGGGACGGCGGAACCTGGAGCTGGATTTTTTCGGCGGGGAGCCGCTGATGAATTTCGGCGTGGTAAAGGAAACGGTGGAGTATGCCCGCGGACTGGAGAAAAAGCATGGCAAGGTTTTTCGCTTTACAATGACCACTAACGGCGTGCTGCTGAATGATGAAATTGCGGAATATCTCAATCGGGAAATGAACAACGTCGTGCTGTCTCTCGACGGACGGCGGGAAATCAATGACGCGATGCGTCCGAACGCCGGAGGAAAGGGAAGCTACGACGCCATCGTGCCGAAGTATCAGCGTTTTGTGGCTCAGCGGGGGGACCGGGATTATTATGTTCGCGGAACTTTCACCAAAAATAACCTGGATTTTACCACCGATGTCCTTCACATGGCGTCGCTCGGCTTCGATCAGGTGTCGGTGGAGCCGGTAGTCAGCGATCCGAAGCTGCCATTCTCCATCCGGGAGGAGGATCTGCCTCGGGTTTTTGAAGAATACGATACGCTGGTCAAAGCCGTTCTTGCGAAAAAGAAGGCGGGCGAGGGCTTCAATTTCTTCCATTTCATGCTGGATCTTGACCAGGGGCCCTGCGCGATCAAACGGCTGCGAGGCTGCGGCTGCGGCAACGAATACGCGGCGGTGGACCCCGACGGCGGGGTGTTTCCCTGTCATCAGTTTGTCGGCCAGCCGGAATGGCGGATGGGCGATGTGCTGACCGGGGAGTATAATCTGGAGATGAAGGATCGCTTTGCCCATTCCACCGTATACGATAAGCAGAGCTGCCGTACCTGCTGGGCAAAATTTTACTGCTCCGGCGGCTGCAACGCCAATAATCAGCAGTATGAGGGAGACATTCTCCGCTCCCACAGGCTATCCTGCGAGCTGGAAAAGAAACGCCTGGAATGCGCCATCATGATCAAGGCCGCGCTGGCGGATGAGGATGCAAAACAGTAAAGCATAACGCCTTTTCAGGCATAGACGCTTCCGGAATTGCATAGGTATGGAGCAGACGGAGCGCTGAAGCAGCTGCAGCGAAACTCCGGACAAACTGCCCATGCGGAGGAGGCTGTTTATGAACAGGACAAACAGGGAGCGTATTCCGGCCCTTCCGGGCCCTTTTGTACCTAGCGGCGGTTCGCTTGGAAGGCCGGCGCGCCGCCCGTTGGGCGGATTTTTCGCGGCCAACCGGCGGCTGCTCTTTTTTACCGTGCTGTTTCTGGCCGGCGTGGTTTTCGGCGTGGCGGTTTATGCGTTTTCACACAGCCTGATCGGCGAAGAACTGCGCACGATGCTGGAGGTACGCTCGGTACCTGACGATTTCCAAGGCGGCATGTCGGCATTGTTTTCCTCCTGCTTTTCGACGATCCTGCTGTTGGCGCTGCAGTTTCTATTCGGGCTGTCCGCCTGCGGAGCGCCGTTGACGGCGCTGGTCCCTCTTTTCTTTGGATTGGGGCTCGGGATGTCGGAAGCCTACTATTACTCGACTGGGGCGCAGGGGATTGCGGCGGCGGCGCTGCTGGTGGTTCCCCATACGCTGATCGCGGCGGCGGCGCTGGTGCTTGGCGGGATGGAGTCCACACGGATGTCGCTGCTTTTCAGCCGGCAAATCCTGCCCGGCGCTTCCATGGGGGGCCTGTGGGGAGATTTCAAGCTGTACAGCGTCCGCTTCCTCCTCTTTCTCGGCCTGGCGTTCCTCGCCGGAGTGGTGGACGTGGGTATGCGGCTGGCCTTTACCGGGTTGTTTCGTTAAGTAAAGGCGAATGCCTTTCGCATAAATTCGCATAAAACGATTTGAAAAAGCAGGAAGTAAAAAAGGAGTGAATGGCGTGGCAGGATTTTTTGGACTGTTCGATTACAACAAACCGGGACCCGGCGTCAAAAAGAACGGCCCGAAGAAAAAGGGGTTCGTGGTCTTTTTTGAGATTTATTTCCGGAAGTTCTGGAAGCTGATTCTGGCGAATCTGCTGTTTGTGCTGGTATCCCTTCCTCTGGTGACAGTGGGGCTCGGTAACGCGGGGCTTACCTATATCACCCGGAATTTTGCGCGGGAGAAGCATGCGTTTATCGCGGGCGATTTTTTTGATACCATCAAAAAGAACTGGAAGCAGGCGCTTCCGGTGGGAATCATCAACCTGATCCTGACCGCAGTGGTCGTTTTCGACGTGCTCTTTTTCTATTTCAATCAGGCGCAGAATAAGGTTCTGGATTATGTGTTTCTGGCGATCATTTTGTCCATCGCGCTGATCTTCACCTTCATGAAATATTATATTTATATGATTATGATCACCTTTAAGCTCAGCGTGAAGCAGATCTATAAAAACAGCGCGATTCTGGCGATTGCGGGACTGAAGCGGAACCTTCTGATCTTTTTGGTGCTCGCCCTGTTTTACGCGGGAGCGGTTGCCTTGTTCTTTGTCAATATGCTTGTGGCGATTCCGGTGATACTGATCGTTTACGTCCTCTTTTTCCCGGCGTTCCGGTCGTATCTTATTCAGTACAACATCTTTCCCCTTATCAAAAAGCTGATGATTGATCCCTATTACCGCGATCACCCCGGGGAAGATCTGGAAGCCAAACGTGCGCTGAATATCGACGAAGAAAACGACCGCCCTCAGGACGAGGAGGAACCGGTTTTCCAGGATGTCGTTCCGGACGAAGAGGAAGAGGAAAAGCCGGCGAAAACCTTCCCCCGCCAGTATTCGGAGCAGGAGATGGCCCGTCTCCGCAGCAAGCAGCGCCGGAACAAGGACACGGACGACGACGGCACGATATAAGGCCGATCATGTAGCAAGCGCATGAAATAGGAAACGCCAAGGAGGGACGAACCAGCGGTTCGTCCCTCCTTGGCATTTCTTGGGCTTGAATTATGGATTAAGCATGCGGCGGCGCTTTTTCAGACAGAGAGCGCCCATCAGGGAAAGAAGAAAGGCGCCGATGGCCGGGAAAAGGGCGCCCTTATGCCCGGTGGCCGGACTGCCTGCCGTTGCCTGAGAGGACGAGTCGGTTTCTGCAGGGATCGTTGTGTCTGTAGAAGAATCCGTCTTCGAGGAGGACGTAATTTCCGACGAATCAGTCGTCTCCGTCGAAGAGGGGGAGGAGGGACTGGTCGGTAGGACAGAGGGTGTTTTCACCGACATGTCATAGCTGTTTTTCCAGATAGAGGAAAGCTCGTAAATTCGTAGAGACTCCAGCTTAAGGGGGCTGCCATCTGCAGAAAAGCTAAGCGCCTTCCCATTGTTTTGAGAGAATAGATACGAAGTAATAGCCGCCTCCCCATCGTTTCCAAATACATCGATAATCGAGTTATCCAGAATAATCCGGATTTTGATGCGGTTGCCTTCCATGGGGAGCAGACGCATCGTATTTGCAGTGGGGTTCAGCCCGGCGCGGGTATTTTTCACCTGCAGCTGTCTGGTCAGGCGGCTGTATGAAACTTCGGTGTATTCGCCGCCGGAATCACGGACATGGAACGTAAAACCGTCCGCATCGTTCAGGTTAATCACCGCTTCCAAATCGAATACGGTCCCCTCGACGCCTTCAAGGATATTTTTACTGTCCGGGTTAATCAGAAAATCGGATAGTTCAAAAACCGGTGTCTCACTACGCAGATTATCCAGTTCGGAAACCGGGGCGGTCGTCAGCTGAATCTGGCCATTTACCGTGACGAGCTTCAGCTCATAGGGAATGGACTGTGCACCGGTCCACTTTTTGTCTTCGTAGTTGGGATTATGGGTATCCCGCAACCAGCTGACCATAATGCGCCGCCCCTGAGGAGCGTTATAGAAGGTCTGCGAGGCATAGACCGTTCCCATGTTTCCATTGAGCGGCTGAAGGATATCGCTTTGAGCGACAAAGCGGAACACGCCATCTTCCCTGATTAAATCGCCAATGATGTATTTTAGTCCGCCGGCGCACATGACCCATTTGATGTTGTTCTCATTGCCGTCCACCGCCAGAGGAAATAGATCCGGGCATTCTCCGCCAAACTTTGAACCATCCTTCGGCTGAATGTCGCTGTTATAAGTCCAGTGAATCAGATCTGGCGAAGTAAACAGGCGGTAGGGGGCGCAGCCGACGATCATTAGCCAGATTCCACCGTTTTCGTATACGGTATCTTCGATCCATACCACCTTCGGATCACGAAAATCAACGCCGTACTGACGATCAGGATTGGGAATGACGGGATTTCCTTCGTATTTGATAAAGCTTACGCCGCCGTCGGTGGAGTAGGCGAGCGCCTGGTATTGCCGGTCGTAGGAATACAGCGCCACGATACGGGAATCTGGAGCGGTGCTGTCGTCGAAAAGCCCGGAGGTATTGTTCCGGTCAATGACGCAGGAGCCAGACCAGATCAGGCCAAGGCTGTCCGGCAAAATAGCGACGGGCATCTCGGTCCAATGCATCAGATCGGTGGATGTAGCGTGCCCCCAAGAGGTGCGTACACCAGCGTTGACGCTGTGGGAATATTGGTAATACAGATGATACAGACCGGTGGAAGCGTCATAAACCAGACCGTTCGGGTCGTTAATCCAGTTGGCTTCCGCTGTATAATGAAGCTGTGGCCGATAGGTGTCGGTATACTGCTGTGTGCGGTCGACTTGGATAATGGTAATCGTCACGGTATTGGTCACCCCATTCCGGTCGGTGAGTTTGACGGAGATCGTGTTTTCTCCTTTTTCCAGAGGAACGGAAAAGGGTACGCCGTTTTCAGCCGGGAAACCGTTAATTTCGAGGGTTGTCCCGCTTTCCGTCCCAGCAGTCAGAGAAATCGCGGAAACGGATGTGTCCACTTTTGCCGTATAGGATAGGCGTCCGGGCTCGAATTTTTCATAGAAAGCGCCCTCGGTAAAGGAGAGCCCAGTGAGCTTCGGCGCTTCCAGAATGGTATATTGGACATTGGAAAATGTGACGTTTGCAAGGTAGGTGTTCAGTCCGAGGTATCCGCCATCGAACGAGGATAGCTGGGTTGCGCCGACCAGCCTATCGTCCACATAATAGGAGAGCTTCATTGTGGTATCCAGATACAGCTTCAGACGATGGGTGGAGACGGAGAGCTGCTGCGTAGTGAGTTCTTTGTTAAAGGAGCCGTAGAGGCCGAACACATGCGCCAGCCGGGCAGAGATATCGTAGGAGGCCGCGCTCCAGCTCCCTTCGTTTTGATACCCAAAAACCAGCGCTCCGGCGCAACCGTCCTGCACAGTGACGTCTGCCTCATACAGGAATGCGGTGTTGGCAGGAATATGAACGCCGCTGCGGAAAATACAGTTTTCCATGTTGCGGTTTTCAGCCTGTATAACCCCGTCGGCTTCGTTCCAGACACCGGAAACGGCGCTCCAGCCGGTGACCGGAGCAAGTCCCTCCTCCGGGAGGTCTGGTTTTGTCGGCGGTTCTTCCGGTTCGTCCGTTTCGGTGGAATATTGTATATTGTAAAATGTTGCCTTGGCCAGGTAGGTACACAGACCGAGTAATCCTTCCCGGATGGAAACGTTATCCAGAGAACCGACCAGGCTGCCATCCAGATAATAGCGGAGCGTTCCGTCCGCATATTCCACCTTCATGTGATAGGAGAATTGCGACTCCTGCCCGCTGGCAAGAGGTTGGTTGAAGGAGCCGTACTGCCCGAATACATGCGCCAGGTTGCTTCCCCGATCCACGCAAGCGGCGCTGAGACCGCTGCCGTCGCTTCCCGTACCGAACACCAGGGAAGCCGCCAGACCATCGGAAATATGTACGTCTGCTTCATAGGTGAAGGACGTATCGGCGGGGATGGAGACCGCGCTCATCGCTATGCAATTTTCTGAAGAGCGATTATTTCCCGTGAAGGCGTTCGACCAGCTTCCTGTGTGACCAGAAAGTCCGGTAACCGGTTTTGACTCGCCATCCAACGCATAAACGACGTTTTCAAAAAGAGCGTTCGCATAATAGGTATTCAGCCCCAGATATCCGGCAACACCGCTTTCCGTCTGAATGGAGCCGACCTCTTCGCCGTCTACAGAATAGGACAGCTTCATGGAGGAATCCAGCACCAGCTTTAGATGGCAGGTGGTCTGTCCCCGCTGAGCTTCCGACAGGGGTTTTTCAAAAGAGCCATATTGCCCGAATACCACTGACAGGTTGGCGCTTTTGTCCACGTTGAGGCAGCTGTAGCTGGAGCCGTCGTCAGCAATACCGAATGCAAGCGCGCCGGCCGATCCGCTTTCAACGCTGATGTCCGCCTCATAAGTAAATGGAGTAGAGGCCGGGATGCGGATATTGCTGATCGCCAGGCAGTTGTCCATTCCGCGGTTTTTGGCATAACAGGAGGTTGAGCTCCAATCGCCGGACAGGACGGATACTGCCGTGATTTTGTCGGTAACCGTACTGCTGCCCGAAGCGATGAACCCAGGAGTCAGACTTGCCAGGAAACAGCAGATCAGACCGACCGCTCCCACTTTTTTGATGTGGGTTGAATGATTCATAAGATTCCTTCCTTTCCTTCTTCTTTCTTGTGACCGGTAGATTCATGATAGCATGAGAGAAAAGGATGAGCATTGTAAATATTGAGGAGGATGTATTGTAAAATATGAGGTAAATTTTCTTGGTTTTTGAAAATATTCAAAAGAAAATTGACAAGGCAGTAAAAGCCCGATAATATGTTTTTAGGGGAAGGGAGGGATGCCTTTATGTCAAAAGTTCTGCTGACCCCCTCTAATTTGCAAAATTTCTCTCATCTGATTCTCAGCATGTCAAATAGTGAATATTGTACGGAAAGCGACAGCCTGCCGGCAAGGCGGGAAAGCGAGCATCATAAGCTGCTCTATGTTTTAAAAGGGGAAATACGCTGTGAGATCATGGAAGACGGCACGGAGGAATGCTTTGCTTTTACAGCAAAAAAAGCGGACGTGTGCTTTTGCCCTGCCGGCAGGCTGCTTGTTTTGACACCGCAGAAGGGTGCGGCATATCTCCTGTTTGAATTTCGATATTTCGGCGTATGGGCGGATTATTACTCGCAGAACAGTTTGGCCGTCAGCAAATGGTATGTTCCTCCGAATACTCCCTTTGAACTGGAAACAGATGTGACGATCGAAAGAGGAGTAGCTGTCGGACTGGTATTCGGTTTCGGCAGTGCGAAGAACTGGAGTTGCGCCTCCTATGATATTGAATCAAAGCTGGCGCATATCTTCGGAGAGTACGGCGCTGTTCAGATTTCCCTGTCGTCTGAACAATGCCGATTAGGGCAAACCAATCATCTAAAAGTCGTGCTGGATTCAAACGGTACCTTGTCCTATTACGCCAACGGGGAGTCGGTGGGAACGCTTTCTGTACCGGAATTTCGCGGCGGCTACCTTGGCATTAATTCCTATATTTCTCATGCATGCTTTTCCAATATCCGATTTTCTATCGGGAAAAGAGGCGTCCGAAAGGAAATGCTTCAGTCGCTGGATGGCATTCAATCGGTCACCGGCTTTTGGAAATCGGAGGGGGAAAATATCTGGGCTAAAAATTATCACACCGTTCCCGTCTATGCCGACCGCAGTTACCTGTATAATGAGACAAGCTTTCCTGTCAGTCCGCCGATTGAAGAGCTGGATATTCTCCTGCCGCGGCTGATACATACGGAAGGTCATGGGAAAATACCGTTTTTCGTCCGGGAAATTGAGACGGAGATTCGTGAGCATACAGCAGGTTATAATAACGCAATAAAGTTTTCTGTCAACGAAATACTGCTTGCATTATTCCGGTTGTCTGATCCGGCCAGCAACTCGGTAATCACAGAGACTGACGCCGTGTGTCTGCGGCCGGCGGAAAAGACAGAATGGCCGAACCGGATGGAATTCAGCGATATTCAGATATTAAGCAGTCGGGCGTCGTCTTCTTATCCCTTTCGGATTATCGGCACATTTCCCGCAGCCCGAGTTGGCAGGAAAAACGGAAGCCTGCCTTCCTCCGTCGCAGAGAGAGGAGAGCGGCTAAGAAAATTTGGTGAAACCGTGCGTCTCTGTATGCAGAATGAAGCTCCTCCTGATTGTTGGATTAAAAGCGAAGGACGGGTGGAGCTGCGTAACTTTCTGAGTACAGCCTGCATCCGTTTTGCTGTAAAGGTTGACCGACCGGTTTCTCTGGAACTTGCTTTCTGGGATATGAAAAACAACACCTGCGTCTGCTTTTATGTACATGTAGTCAGAGCTGACGTGTGGCAGAAGTTTCTAATTCCCTTCCGAAAGGCCAATTCCCGTAAGACGGGCGGAGATTACTGCCGACTAGCTCAGGAATATATCGCGCTTCATTATGGCGAGAAGATCAGTGCCCGGGAGATTGCTGAAAACGTACATGTAACGGCCGCCTATCTTTCTCGGTTGTTTCGAGAGGAAACCGGTCAAACATTGCGGGCTTATCTGATCGGTTATCGAGTCGAGAAAGCAAAGGCGCTGCTGTCAGGGACGAATCTCAGTCTATACGAGATCGCGGCGCGGGTCGGCTTTTACGACAGCGCCCATTTCTTTCATACATTTTCCACGCGGGAGGGCGTGTCGCCTGGAGAATACAGAGCAAATAAGAAAAGATAAACACCTATTGAAGAGATTGAAGAGAAAAAATTTTAGAGCGGTATAACGATGTGAGTTTTCACTATCAAACAATTACCAGTGCCTTCCGAATTCAAAAACGCCTGCGGTCCGCTTTTCGCGGTCCGCAGGCGTTTTTGCTCTGCAGCGAAGGGTTATTTGTCCGCCTGATTCTTTTTCTCTTCTTCCGGCGTCCCATCGCCGGAAGAGAGCGAAACTTTCTTCTTTCGCGGTTTGATATGCGCCAGCGGATTGGCCTCCGCCGCGTTTTTCACCTGCTCGCTGGACAGGTGGGTGTAAATTTCGGTGGTGCCGAGGTTTTCGTGGCCGAGGACATCCTTGAGTACCCGGATATCCACTCCGCCGTGCTGGTACATCAGGGTGGCGGCGGTGTGGCGTAGCTTGTGGGTGGAATAGCCCTCCAGTCCCTCCAGCCGGGAGAGGTATCCCTTCACGACATAATGCACGCCGTCGACGCTGATCCGTTTTTTCAGGCGGCTGTAGAACAGGGCGTTGCGGTCCTTTTTCTCTACGCCGTCCACCGGACGGGTGGGCAGATATTGCCGGATCGCGTCCTGACAGGCGTCGTTCAGATAGACCACCCGCTCCTTGTTCCCCTTGCCGAGCACCCGCAGGGTGTTGTCGCTGCGGATGTCGGTCACGTTCAGCCCCGCCAGCTCCGCGCGGCGGAGTCCGCAGTTAAGCAGGAGGGTCAGCATACAGTAATCCCGTTGGGCAAACTCCCCGTTCACGCTTTGGAGCAGGGCAATACTTTGTTCCAGCGTCAGGTATTTCGGCAGAGCTTTCCGGACTTTCGGCGTGTCCAGGTTCTGGACCGGATTATAGTCGAGCTGATGGGTATAATTCGTCAGATGGCGGAAAAATACCCGCAGGGAGCAGGCTTTCCGCGCCAGCGCCTTATCATGGTTTTGCCGCTCGTTTTTGGCATAGCTCATGTATTCGTAGATATCCTGCAGGGTGATGGAACGGATCAAGTCGATATCGACGTCGCTGATCGGAATTTCCTCCTCCGGCATGGTCGCCGGCGCCAGTCCTCTCAGCTGCTTGATATAGCGGAAAAACACCCGCAGGTCGGCAAAGTAATTTTCCACCGTGCCGGCCGACCGGCCCTTGACGACCTCCATGTACCCGAGAAAATCCCGCAGGATAGGGAAGCAATCTTCGCTGTATTCCTGCCGCATCCGGCGCGACCTCCTTTGCAAAGCTGTTTATCGAAACTTCCTTTTCAACGATAGGGCGAAACGTTTTTTTTGTCAAGGCGTTTTTTCTCTTTTCATCTTTTCTCCAGAAAACAAACAGAAACAACGGCCCGCTTGACATATCGGCTGAAAATACGGTAATATAATACAATGTGTTAAGGAATAGTGCTCGAGAATATCGTAATACCGTTAAAAACATTTCCCGCGCGGATTTACAGAAATAAAGCAGAAATAAAAGGAAGGAACAAGCGAATGGCTCCGAGAAAGCAAAGCTATGGCAACGACAGCATCACCTCGCTGAAGGGGGCGGACCGCGTCCGGAAACGGCCGGCGGTTATTTTCGGCTCGGACGGTCTGGATGGCTGCGAACACGCGGTGTTTGAAATTCTCTCCAATTCGATTGACGAGGCGCGGGAGGGACACGGCAATAAGATTGTCACCACCCGGTTCGAGGACGGTTCCATTGAGGTGCAGGACTTCGGCCGCGGGATGCCGGTGGACTACAACCCCAAGGAGGAACGGTATAACTGGGAGCTGATTTTCTGCGAGCTGTACGCCGGAGGAAAATACAACACCAACGAGGGAGAGAGCTATGAATTTTCCCTCGGTCTAAATGGCCTTGGCGCCTGCGCGACCCAGTATTCCTCCGAATACATGGATGTGGAGGTCCGCCGGGACGGGTTCAAATATACGCTGCATTTTGAGCACGGCGAAAACATCGGCGGGCTGAAGAAAGAACCGTATGTCCGAAAGGATACCGGCACCGTCATCCGCTGGAAGCCGGACCTCGAGGTGTTCACCGACATCAACGTGCCGGTCGAGTATTATCGGGATATCCTCAAGCGGCAGGCGATCGTCAACCCGAACCTGCTCTTTATCCTCCGCAGCCAGAACGGGCGGAGTTTTGACGAGGAGGAGTTCCTGTACCGGAACGGTATCGAGGATTATGTGAGGGAACTGGCGGGGGAAGACGCCCTGACCGGCGTACAGCTCTGGACAGGGGAACGCCGCGGCCGGGACCGGGAGGACAAGCCGGAATACAAGGTGAGGCTGAACGTCGCCTGCTGCTTTTCCAATAAACGCTTTTTGCAGGAATACTATCACAATTCCAGCTGGCTGGAGCACGGCGGTTCCCCGGAAAAGGCGGTGCGCTCCGCCTTTGTTTCCCAGATCGACGCCTATCTGAAGCAGAATGGAAAATATCTTAAAAACGAAAGCAAGATCAGCTTTCAGGATGTGGCCGACTGCCTGATCCTGGTCTCTTCCTCCTTCTCGACCCAGACTTCTTATGAGAACCAGACCAAGAAAGCGATTAATAACCGCTTTATCCAGGAGGCTATGACCGAGTTCCTGCGCCATAACCTCGAGGTGTATTTTATCGAAAATGCGCTGGAGGCGGGAAAGCTCGCGGAGCAGGTGCTGATCAACAAGCGTTCCCGCGAAAAGGCGGAAACCACCCGCCTCAATCTTAAAAAGACCCTCCAGTCGGGGAATGACCTGACCTCCCGGGTGCAGAGCTTCGTGGACTGCCGCAGTAAGGATGTGTCCGAACGGGAGCTTTTCATCGTGGAAGGGAAATCCGCTATGGGCGCCTGTATCCAGGCCCGCAACCCGGATTTCCAGGGAATCATCCCGCTGCGGGGCAAAATTCTGAACTGCCTGAAGGCGGAATACGATAAAATATTCAAGAATGAGATCATCACCGACCTGCTCAAGGTGCTCGGCTGCGGGGTGGAGGTCAAGAGCAAAGCGAATAAGGACCTCGCTACCTTCGATATGGAACTTCTGCGGTGGAATAAGATTATTATCTGTACCGATGCGGACGTAGACGGCTTCCAAATCCGAACCCTGATTCTGACCATGCTTTATCGTCTTACCCCGACCCTGATCGAGCGGGGGAAGGTCTTTATCGCGGAAACTCCTCTGTATGAGATTACCACCAAAACCGACACCTATTTCGCCTACAGCGATAAAGAGAAAGCCGAAATCGTCGCGGAGCTGGGGAATGCGAAATACACCCTCCAGCGCTCCAAGGGACTGGGTGAGAACGACCCGGACATGATGTCCCTGACCACCATGAATCCGGCCACCCGGCGTTTGATTCAGGTGATGCCGGACGAGGCGGAGGCGACCTCCCGGATGTTCGATGTCCTGCTGGGGGACAACCTGAGCGGGCGGAAAGACTTTATCGCGGAACGGGGCAGCCTGTATCTCGATATGGTGGACGTCAGTTAAGGCGGAACGACAGAAACGCTTTTGAAATTACCGGGAAAGGCCTGAATGAACGATGGCGAAGAAAACCAAGAAAACCGTGGCGCAGGTGGACAAGCTGCCGGAAAATGCGCATATTGCCGGCGCGGGGCTGGTGGAGGATCAGCGGATCGTCGAAACGCTGGAAACCAACTACATGCCCTATGCGATGAGCGTCATCCTTTCCCGCGCCATTCCGGAGATCGACGGCTTTAAGCCGTCCCACCGGAAGCTGCTGTATACGATGTATAAAAAAGGGCTGCTGACCGGCGCGCGCACCAAATCCGCCAATATCGTGGGGGAGACGATGAAGCTGAACCCCCACGGCGACGCGGCGATTTATGAGACGATGGTCCGCCTGTCTCGCGGCTATCAGGCGTTGCTCCACCCCTATGTGGACTCCAAGGGCAATTTCGGCCGGGCGTATTCCAGCGATATGGAGTATGCGGCCTCCCGGTATACCGAGGCGAAGCTGGAGCCGATCGCGGGCGAGCTGTTCCGGGACATCGACAAGGATACCGTGGATTTTGTCGACAACTACGACAACACGATGAAGGAACCCACCCTTCTGCCGGTGAGCTTTCCCTCGATTCTGGTGAACAACAACCTCGGCATCGCGGTCGGTATGGCCAGCGCCATCTGCTCCTTCAATCTCCGCGAGGTGTGCGAGACCGCCATTGCCCTGATGAAGGACCCGGAGCACGACGTTGCCTCTACGCTACTCGCGCCGGATTTTCCCGGCGGGGGACGGATCGTTTACCGGCGGGAGGAAATCGAAAGGGTCTACCAGACCGGCCGGGGGAGCATCAAGGTACGCTCGGTCTACAGCTATGACAAGGCGGCCAACTGCATTGACGTTACTCAGATTCCGTCCACCACGACGGTGGAGGCGATCATCGCTAAGCTGATCGAGCTGGTCAAAAACGGAAAAGTCCGGGAGATTGCGGACGTCCGCAATGAAATCGGGCTGGACGGCCTGAAAATCACCATTGACCTTAAGCGGGGCGTGGACCCCGACAAGCTGATGAACCGGCTGTTTGCCCTTACCCCGCTGGAGGACAGCTTTGCCTGCAACTTCAATATTCTGATCGCCGGTGTGCCGAAGGTGATGGGAGTGCGGGAAATCCTCGAGGAATGGACGGCGTTCCGTACCGAATCCGTCCGCCGGCGGGTCTATTACGACCTGACCAGGGCGAAGGAAAAGCTCCACCTGCTCAAAGGCCTGGCGAAGATTCTGCTGGATATCGACGAAGCGATCCGGATTATCCGCGCCACCGAGGAGGAGGGGGAGGTCATCCCCAACCTGATGATCGGTTTCGGCATCGACGAGATACAGGCCGAGTATGTAGCGGAAATCCGACTGCGCCACCTGAACCGGGAATACATCCTCAAGCGCACCGAGGAGATCAGCCGTCTGGAAAAGGAGATCGACGAGATGGAGTCGATCCTGAAAAGCGCGGCCAAGGTGCGGAACATCATCATCGGCGAGCTGACCGAGGTGGCGAAGAAATACGGACAGCCCCGGCGGAGCGAGCTGCTGTACGCTTCCGATATCGAGGAGACGGAAACGGACGTCGAGGAGGAAATCCCGGATTATCCGTGTACGCTCTTTTTCACCCGGGAGGGATATTTCAAAAAAATTACACCCCAGTCCCTGCGGATGAGCAGCGCGCACAAGCTCAAGGAGGGAGACGAGATCGTCCAGACGGTGGAGACCACCAACCGATGCGATCTTCTTTTCTTCACCGATAAAGCGACGGTTTATAAGGCTAAGGCGTCCGACTTCGGCGACACCAAGGCCAGCGCGCTGGGGGATTATGTAGCCGCAAAGCTCGGCTTTGAGGAAGGGGAGAGCGCGGTTTACATGGTGGTGACCACCGATTACAGCGGCTACATGCTCTTCCTGTTTGAAAACGGCAAGGCCGCCAAGGTGGAGCTTTCCGCCTATGCGACCAAGACCAACCGCCGCAAGCTGGTCGGCGCCTATTCCGACAAATCGCCGCTCACGGCGGTATACCACCTGCCGGAGGATATCGAGCTGCTGCTGACGGCGACCTCCGGACGGCGGCTGCTGGTGCATACCGGGGCGATTTCGGCCAAGAGCACCCGCAGCACCATCGGCGTGCAGGTGATGACCCTGAAAGGCAAGCATACCCTGGCAGGCGCGGTCCCCTTTGCCGAGGACATGGTGGCCAAACCCAACCGATACCGTACCAAAACCCTGCCGGCTGCCGGGGCGCTGCCCGCCGCCGAGGATTTCGGCGAACAGCTGACCCTTTCCTGATCGCTGCATTATCGCAAAAGAAAACCGCTGCCGGACGGAGCGGGCGCTTCGTTCGATAGCGGTGATCCGGCAGCGGAAACAGCAAACGCAGAAGGAGAAACCTTGTTCCCTTTGCCGAGACTTAGGATATCCGGGATGGTGCGGAAATATACCTTTTGTTCCTCAAGAGGAGGAAAGTGTAACGGTGCGTAAAAACACAGGGGAATATAACGGCGAATGGGATATTCGCAAAAAAGGCGCGTTTTTTGATCGCGCCTTTTTTGCTGTTGTGCGGGTTGTTCATCAGGAATGTACGCTTTCTGTATTGCGGGAATACGGCAGGAGGGCATAAGGAAAAGAAAAATTTACATTTAAAGCTTCCGCCAGCCTTTACACCGGGATGCGAATATAGTAAAATAGTACGGAACATAATTACCATAGACTGGTTGGAAATGTCTGGGAAGGGATATCGGCTTCCGCCGGAAAATGGTCTGCGGTCCGGGAACGGCGCGACCGGAATGCCGCAATATTGTTAATGCGAAAGGACGGTTTACGATCATGCAGCCGAAATATAAACGTGTTTTGCTAAAACTGAGCGGGGAGGCGCTGGCGGGGGACGGCCATTTTGGCCTGGATTTCGACACGGTGCTGAAAATCTGCCGGGAGATCAAGGTGTGCGTTGACGCCGGGGTGGAGGTAGCCATCGTCGTGGGCGGCGGCAACTTCTGGCGGGGCCGCTCCAGCGGGCAGATGGATCGTACCCGGGCCGACCATATGGGAATGCTCGCCACCACGCTGAACGCGCTTGCTCTGGCCGACGCGCTGGAGCAGCTCGACTGCATCGTGCGGGTACAGACCGCGATTGCGATGAATCAGATTGCCGAGCCGTACATCCGCAACAAGGCGGTCCGGCACCTGGAAAAGGGAAGGGTGGTCATTTTCGGCTGTGGGACCGGCAACCCCTTCTTCTCCACCGATACGGCCGCGGCGCTCCGCGCCGCCGAAATCGAGGCGGATATTATCCTGAAGGCCAGCATGGTGGACGGAATTTATGACCGCGACCCCAAAAAGGACGCGAATGCCGTACGGTTTGACAGCCTGACCTATCTGGATGTTTTGAACCGCGATCTGAAGGTGATGGATTCCACTGCCGCCACTCTGTGTAAGGACAACGAGATTCCGATCCTCGTTTTCAATCTGGAAGACCCGCATAATATTGTCCGCGCCATCGGCGGCGAAGAGATTGGGACGGTTGTCCGGTAACAGACGCTGCCAGGCGAACAGGAGATAGGGAGATAAGGGGATACAGGAAATTGTTCCGGATTATTCCGGGATCATGGGATACGTCAGGATGAATGAGAAAGGAATGGATACCCTATGAAAGAGGTTATGGCACGAGCGGAAGAGAAGATGAACAAGACGGTCAACGCGCTGGTGAACGAATACGGCGCGATCCGCGCCGGCCGCGCCAATCCGGCGGTGCTGGATAAAATTGCGGTGGACTATTACGACACGCCCACCCCGATTAACGCGCTGGCCGCAATTTCGGTACCGGAAGCGCGTACGCTGATGATCCAGCCGTGGGACAAATCCTGCCTGAAGCTGATTGAGAAAGCGATTCTGACCTCGGACGTCGGCATCAATCCGCAGAACGACGGTTCCTGCATCCGGCTGATCTTCCCTCCGTTGACCGAGGAGCGCCGGAAGGAACTGGTGAAGGGCGTGGATAAATACGCGGAGGAGGCAAAGGTCGCCGTCCGCTCCATCCGCCGGGACGCGATGGAGAAGCTGAAGGATATGAAGAAAAAGTCGGAGCTGACTGAAGACGACCTGAAGAACGCGGAAAAGAAGATTCAGGAGCTGACCGACCGCTTCTGCAAGGAAATCGACGGGATAGCGGCTAAAAAATCCAAGGAAATCATGGAGATATAAGAGTTGCGCAAAGGCTCTCCGCCGACGGTACGGCGTTGGACCGCCGGCGGCGCTCCGGAAACGGCAACGGGAAGGCGGGCGGTTGTCCGCCTTCCCTCGTATTGTTGTGTCATGCTGTTGCCGTTCCCTTGACATTACGGATCGGGAGGGATTTCCTTGCCATTCTTTCAAAAGAGAAAGGCCGCGGTGGCTGAGCTGCCGTCCGTTCTGCCCGCCCATATCGGGATTATCATGGATGGGAATGGGCGCTGGGCGAAAAAGCGCGGCCTTCCCCGCAAAGCGGGGCATGGATACGGCGCGCAGACCTTTCGTACCATTACCAAGCATTGCGAAAAGCGGGGAATCCGCTTTTTGACGGTGTATGCTTTTTCGACGGAGAACTGGTCCCGCCCGCAGGAAGAGGTGGATTCCATCATGAATCTGCTGCGGGATTATCTGAAGGAATCCCTCGCGGATTTCCAAAAGGAAAATATCCGTACCCGTTTCATCGGTAACCTGGAGCCGCTGGCGGAGGATATCCGGCGGCTGATGCGGGAGGCGGAGGCGGTCACCCGCGACAAGACGGGGCTGACGCTGAACATCGCGGTCAACTACGGAGGCCGGGAGGAAATAGCCCATGCGGCCCGTTCCCTTGCGGCGGACGCGGCGGCGGGACGCATCTGGCCGGAGGAGATTGACGAGACCGCACTTGCGTCCCGTATGTATACGGCCGGTCAGCCCGATCCGGATCTGATCCTCCGGCCCAGCGGGGAATACCGGACCTCGAACTTTCTCCTCTGGCAGTCCGCCTATGCGGAGTATATTTTCATGGATATCCTCTGGCCGGATTTCAAGCCCGCGGATTTGGACGCGGCGCTGGTGGAATACTCCCGTCGGAACCGCCGGTTTGGCGGCGTGTAGCTTCTCTGCGGGGCGGCATCCCTGCGTTTCCTGAAACAATCCCTCGAAAGAAAGGATTGGTCAACCCGATGAAATCACGGATTATTACCGGCGTGGTCGGCGTCGCTTTGATTTTTGTCGTCCTGCTGCTCTTTCCGCCGATTGCGCTGAACATCGCCATGGTGGCGGTCTGTGCGATGGCAATGTTCGAGTTGTTATCGACGACCCATCATGTACAGCATAAGGGCGTTCTGGCGGCGTCCATCCTTTTTTCCGCCTGTACCCCTTTTTTCATGCTGGGGGAGAGCCGGATGCCAGCGTTCCTTCTTCTGCTTATCTACGTCGCTGTGCTGGTATTTTTTCAGATTCTGTACCATCAGACCCTGAAGGTGGAACAGACCGGCTTTGCCTTTTTCATGTCGGTGACGTTCCCCATCGCTTTTTCCTGCTTGGCCTATCTGCGCGGCTTCAGCGAACGCGATGGGGTGTTTTACGTCTTTCTCGGCATTATCATGCCCTGGATGTGCGACATGGGGGCGTATTTTATCGGCACCTTTTTCGGCAAGCATAAGCTGTGCCCGAATATCAGTCCAAAGAAAACGGTGGAGGGGCTGGTCGGCGGCATTGTGGTGTCGGTCGGCAGTTCGGTGCTGGCGGCGTGGCTGTATCAGGTGCTCTGGCTGAACAGCCGTGGCGGAACGGTTAGCCTGTGGCAGATTGCGCTGCTTTCCCTGCTTTGCGCCCCGCTTTCGGTTATGGGGGATCTCTTCGCCTCCATCATCAAACGGCAGTGTCAGGTCAAGGATTTCGGACACGTCATGCCGGGGCATGGCGGGATTATGGACCGTTTCGATTCGTTGCTTCTGGTGGTCCCGCTGCTGTTCATCCTGGTACACTACATTCCCCTGATATATTGATAAATGGAGCGGAAAGGGCGGAAGCCGCATGAATCCTGTCAATTCAGATAATCCCATCCGGAAACGTCTGGCGATCCTCGGCTCTACCGGCTCAATCGGCACGCAGGCGCTGGATGTGGCGGAAAAGCTCGGCTGCCCGATAACGGCGCTGACCGCCCACTCCAGCGTGAAAACGATGGAGGAACAGGTGCGGCGTTTTCACCCCCGGCTGGCGGTGATGACCGACGAAAAGGCGGCGGCTGACCTGCGGGTTCGGGTCGCCGATCTGCGGGTTCGGGTCGCCAGCGGGATGGAAGGGCTCTGTGAGGCGGCCAGCCTTGACGAGATCGATATGGTGTTGAACGCGGTGGTCGGGATGGTGGGACTGACGCCCACCATGGCGGCCATCGAGGCGGGGAAGGATGTGGCGCTCGCCAACAAGGAAACGCTGGTTGCCGGCGGCGCGCTGGTGATGGATGCAGTTGCCCGGCGGGGCGTACGTCTTTTGCCTGTTGACAGTGAGCATTCCGCGATTTTTCAATGCCTGCAGGGGGCACCTCCGGGGAATCGGGCGCTGAAGCGGATCATCCTGACCGCTTCCGGCGGCCCCTTTTTTGGAAAGACGACGGCGGAGCTGGAAGCGGTCAGCCTAAAGGACGCCCTGAAGCATCCGAACTGGAGCATGGGGGCGAAAATCACCATTGACTCCGCCACGATGATGAATAAGGGACTGGAATTGATCGAGGCTCGCTGGTTATTTGATCTGCCTCCGGAGAATATTGATATTGTGATCCATCGGGAAAGCGTGGTGCACAGCCTGATCGAATACGATGATCATTCGGTGCTGGCACAGCTCGGCGTACCGGATATGCGCATCCCGATCCAGTACGCGATTACCTGGCCGGAGCGTGTCTCCTCTCCTGTAAAGCAACTTGACCTTACAGAGTGGGGGAAGCTGACCTTCTATCCGCCGGATTACGAAACCTTTTTCTGTATGAATGCCTGCCGAACGGCGATATCCCGCGGCGGCTTGTATCCCGCCGCGGTGAACGCGGCAAACGAGCAGGCGGTCGCCCTTTTTCGGGAGGATAAGATTCGTTTTCTGGATATCGGGCGGCTGGTTGGCGCCGCGCTGGAACGTCCGCTTCCCACGGCGACGAATATGACCGGCGGCACGGCGATGGCGCTCGACGATATTTTCTCCGTCGACCGGGAAACCCGCCTTCTTACGGAAGAGGCGGCGCGGCGGCTGAAATGACGGCCGCTTCGCTTCCAATCCGGCCGGAACGAGTCTGCGCCCGGATATGCCGATATATCGGGTAAGTTCGGAAAGGATGGTTACTATCGAAGCGTTTCTGTCAGGAGCAGTAAAAATCCTGGTTGCGATTCTGATTTTCGGAATCATCATTCTGGTGCATGAGCTGGGGCATTTTGCAGTGGCCAAGCTGATGGGAATCCGAGTGAACGAATTTGCGATCGGCATGGGACCGACCTTGCTGAGGTTTGGAAAAAAAGAAACGACGTATTCGCTGCGCGCCTTCCCGATCGGCGGTTTCTGCGCCATGGAAGGGGAGGACGCCGAAAGCGCCGATCCCCGGGCCTTCGGCAGCAAGAAAGTCTGGCGGCGGGTGCTGGTGGTGATCGCCGGCGCCGTGATGAACCTTATCCTCGGCTACGTGCTGCTGGTAGCCTATTACGGTATTTATACCCAACCGCTGACCGAAGGCGGGACAGCGGCCTATTCCAGTACGGTTATTGCGGAGCTTTCCGAGGACGCCAGCAGCTACAAGACCGGCCTGCGGGTGGGGGATCAGATTCTCAAGGTCAACGGCAAGCAGGTGGTGACCGATTTTGATATCGCCAATTTGATGCAGAGCGACGAGGATGGTATTTTCCCGATCACCGTCCGCCGATTGGTGGATGGGAAAAAAACGGTGGTCGAGCTGCCGTCCGTCCGGTTTGAACTGAGGCATAACGAGGCGACCGGCGGAAATATCCTGATTTACGATTTCAAAGTGGCGGCGATCCCCAAAACCGTGCTGTCCACCCTGGCGCAGGCCGGGAAGATGGAATATTCGGTAGGCACCCTAATCTGGCGCAGCCTGGGCGATATTATCACCGGAAAATACGGGCTGAACGAGCTTTCCGGTCCGGTCGGAACGGTGGACGCCATTGGAGACGCGGTGGCGCAGGTAAAAACCGATGGGTTGAAATCCCTCCTGATGATGGTGGTGCTGATCACAGTGAACGTCGGTATTTTTAATCTGCTTCCTCTGCCGGCGCTGGACGGCGGGCGGCTGCTTTTTCTGGTATTTGAAGGAATTTTCCGACGGCCGGTTAACCCCAAATACGAGGGAATGGTGCATGCCATCGGGCTGATCCTGCTCCTTCTGCTGATGGTGGTCGTCACCTTCAGCGACATTGCCAAATTAATCGGCGGCGGTTGACCGCCTCCATAAGGGAGCGCGGCGAAGGCTTTGCCGCGCTCCCTTATGAATCCGGAGAGACGCTTTCCCTTCCTGTTTCATGAAAAACGAAGAAGCGATGGAGGAATAGAAATGATGGCGGTGCGTCGCCCAAGTAAAACCATATATGCCGGGAAAACGCCGATCGGCGGCGGGTGGCCGGTATCCGTGCAGTCTATGCTGAACACGCCGGCTCACGATATTCCGGCCAGCGTGGCGCAGGCCCGCCGGCTGGAGGCCGCCGGCTGCGACATTTTGCGCGCCGCCGTGCCGGACAAAGAAGCGGTTCCGCTGATTGCGGCGCTCAAGGAAGCGGTTTCGATCCCGATTGTGGCGGACATCCATTTCGACTATCGTCTGGCGCTGGAAGCCGCGGCGGCTGGGGTGGATAAAATCCGGATCAATCCCGGCAATATTGGGGCGGAGAACCGAGTGAAGGCGGTGGCGGACGAGTGCCGCCGCCGGAATATCCCGATCCGGATCGGGGTGAATTCCGGCTCGCTGGAACCGGAGATTCTCGCGAAATACGGTCATCCCACGGCGGAGGCGATGCGAGACAGCGCCCTGTATCACGCCTCTTTGTTGGAAAAATACGATTTTCACGATATTATTCTGTCCATCAAGTCCTCCGACGTGCCGACCATGGTGCGGGCGTATGAGCTGACGGCGGAGGCCTGCGATTATCCGCTCCATCTCGGAGTAACCGAGGCGGGGACCGAGCGGATGGGACTGATTAAATCGGCGGCGGGAATTGGCGCTCTGCTGCTACATGGAATCGGCGACACCATCCGAGTGTCCCTGACCGCTGATCCCGAACGGGAGGTGGAGGCGGGGATCGACCTGCTGGAAGGGCTGGGGTTCCGTTCCGGCCGGGCCAGGATGGTCTCCTGTCCGACCTGCGGCCGTACGGGAATTGACCTGATCGGCATCGCCGGGAAGGTCGAGGAACGTCTGAAAGACGTCTGCAAGCCGATCACCGTCGCGGTAATGGGCTGCGTCGTCAATGGCCCCGGCGAAGCAAGGGAGGCGGATGTCGGGCTGGCCGGCGGCAAGGGGAAGGCCGTTATCTTCAAAAAGGGTCAGGTGGTCCGCACTGTGCCGGAGGAAAAGGCGGTCGACGAGCTGATGAAGGAAATCGACGAGCTGTAATATTAAAGGCTAAGAAAAATCGAAAAATTAGATAAAAAACGACGGAAAATCGATTAGGCGGGAAAACCGGTAAAGCAATAAAGGCGGTAAATTCATGAGTAAGGAAAGCAAGGCAACCTTTCAAAACGTGTTTGGGCAGTACATACAAAGCGGACCGGTTCTTGCCGGCTGCGCCTCCGCCCTGGTGGAGCGCCTGGAGGTGGATCAGGGAAGCGCCACTCTTCATGCGGAACTGATGTTTCAGGATTTTGTAGAATTTGAGCTTCTCGTCCAGGCGGAGACCGCGATTTCCCAGGCGCTTCCGCTCAAAACGGTGATTCGTCCGAAGTTTCCGCCCCAGTCCCTGTGCGACGGCTGCTTTCCCACGTTGATTTCCCTGCTCCGCCGGGAGAACGCCGCGGTGAACGGAACCTTTGACGGCGCGCAGTGTCATCTCGAAGGAGAGAGGATGCGCATTACCCTGACCCACGGCGGGCTGGATATCCTGAAAACGACCCGCACCGATGCGGCTCTCGCCGCTTTGGTGCGAAATCTTTTCGGACGGACGGTGGAACTCGTATTCGACGGAGTGACCGACGTGGACACCGAAAGCCCCGAATACCGCCAGATGATGGAGGACGCCGACCGGGAGGCGGCCCTTTTGGCCAGAGAGGCCGCGATGGCCGCAGCCGCCAGCGCAGTGCAGGAGCCCCAAAAGGCGCCTGGCGCGCCGCCGCCCAAGCCGAAAAAGCCAGCCGACCCGCATTCCCAGCCGGCGGACGGCCTGCCGATTTATATGGAGACCGCGCAGACGGTTTTCGGCGCGCCTATCCGGGAACGGCCGACCGCACTGAACAAGCTGGAAGCGGACGGCGGCACCTTTACCGTGTGGGGAAAGGTTTTCAGCCGGGACGTCCGCGCCTTCCGGGACGGCGCCAAGCTGCGCTATACCTTGAGCATCACCGACCAGACCAGCTCGATCACCGTGATTTTCTGGGCGGACGTCAAGCGGGATAGAGCGAAAATTGACGCGATGGAAGGCGTGAAAAACGGAACCTGCGTTCTGATGAGCGGTATTTATGAATTTGACCGCTTTGCCAATGACAATATTCTCAATCCGAAATCCATGGCGGTGGTCACGCCCTACGAGAAGCAGGATACCGCCGAACGCAAACGGGTGGAGCTGCACCTTCACAGCAAAATGTCCGCGATGGACGGTATCAGCGACGCGGAAGCAATGATTCTGCGCGCTGCGTCGTGGGGGCATCCCGCGATCGCGATTACCGATCACGGCGTGGTGCAGGCCTTTCCAGAGGCCATGAACGCCCAGGCCAAGGCAAAGAAAAAAGGGCAGGATATCAAGGTCCTTTATGGCGTAGAGGCCTATTACATAAACGACAGTATCCCGGTGGTCAGCGGCGGCGCGATGGACAGACTGGACAGCGAATTTATCGTATTCGATATTGAGACCACCGGCCTCGGCGCAAAAAATGAACGGATTACGGAGATCGGCGCAGTGCGGGTGAAGAACGGGGAAATCCTCGACAGCTTCGACACCTTCGTCAATCCGGAAAAGCCGATCCCACCGAAAATCACCGAGTTGACCGGCATTACCGATGAAATGGTGAAGGACGCGCCGAAGGAGAAAGAGGGACTGGAGGCTTTTTACGCTTTCTGCGGGAACGCTAGGGTACTGGTGGCCCATAACGCCCCGTTTGATACCTCCTTTATCAAGGAAGCGGCGCGGCGCGGCAAACTGCCGTATCCTTATACGTCGATCGACACTGTCCCGATCTGCCGGGCGCTGTATCCCTCGCTGAAAAACCACAAGCTGGACACGGTTGCCAACCACCTGAAGCTCGATCCCTTCAACCATCACCGCGCCTGCGATGACGCCAGGGTGCTGGCGGAGATTTTCCTCCATCTGATTACCGATATGAAGGAAACCAAAGGGATTGAATCCGTGGATGGCATCAACACCCTGCTTTCCGGTATCGACACTAAGAAGGTGCGGCCGTATCACCTGATTATTCTGGCCAAAAACCGTACCGGACTAAAAAACCTGTATAAGCTGGTTTCCTGGTCTCATCTGCATAATTTTTACCGCAAGCCCCGCATTACCAAGACCAAGCTGATGGAGCACCGCGAAGGGCTGATTATCGGCAGCGCCTGCGAGCAGGGGGAGCTTTTCCGTGCGGTTTTGGATGGGAAGCAGTGGGGCGAACTCTGCGACATCGCCAAATTCTACGATTTTCTGGAAATCCAGCCGCTCGGAAACAACGCGTTTATGGTACGGGAGGGAATCGCCCGGGACGAGGAACAATTAAAGGACTTTAACCGTACCATCGTCCGGCTGGGCGAAAAGCTGAACATCCCGGTCTGCGCCACCTGCGACGTGCATTTCATGGACCCGGAGGACGAGGTTTACCGCCGCATCCTGATGGCGGGGCAGGGATTCAGCGACGCCGACCAGCAGGCGCCGCTGTATTTCCGTACCACCGATGAAATGCTGGAGGAGTTCCAATATTTGGGGAAGGAAAAGGCGTATGAGGTGGTGGTGGAGAACACCAACCGCATCGCCGATATGGTGGACGGCTTCCGTCCGATCCCGGACGGGACATTCCCGCCCCACATCGACGGGGCGGAGGAGCAGCTGCAGGAGATCACCTGGAACCGGGCGAAGGAGCTTTACGGCGATCCGTTGCCGGAAATCGTCGCCGCCCGGCTGGACAGGGAGCTTACCTCCATCATCAAGCATGGGTTCGCCGTGCTGTACATGATCGCGCAGAAGCTGGTTCAGAATTCGGTCGAGCACGGCTATCTGGTCGGTTCCCGTGGTTCGGTTGGTTCTTCCTTTGTCGCCAACATGGCCGGTATTTCGGAAGTCAACCCTCTCGCTCCGCATTACATCTGTCGGAAATGCAAGTACTCCGAATTTTTTGAGCACGGCGAGGTCGGTTCCGGCTTCGACCTGCCGGAGAAAAACTGTCCGGTCTGCGGAGAGCCTCTCGGACGGGATGGGCACGAAATCCCGTTTGAGACCTTCCTCGGGTTCGACGGCGACAAGGCCCCGGATATCGACCTGAACTTCGCGGGGGAATATCAGGCCTCCGCCCATAAGTATACCGAATCGCTGTTCGGCAGTGACCATGTATTCAAGGCCGGCACCATTTCCACCGTCGCGGACAAAACGGCCTTCGGCTATGTGAAGAAATACGCGGAGGAACGGGGCCTGATTTACGGCAACGCCGAGCTGACCCGGCTGTCCATTGGCTGCACCGGTATCAAGCGCACCACCGGTCAGCATCCCGGCGGCATGGTGGTCGTCCCGAACGATTACGAGGCGGAGGATTTCACCCCTGTCCAGCACCCGGCGGACGACCCGAACTCGGACATTATTACCACCCACTTCGACTTCCATTCCATCCATGACACCATCCTGAAGCTGGACAATCTCGGACACGATATCCCGACCATGTATAAGTATCTGGAGGAATACACCGGCATTAGCGTCATGGATGTCTCCATGTCCGATCCGGAGGTGTACAAGCTCTTTACCTCGCCCGAAACGCTGGGCGTTACGCCGGAGGACATCGACTGTCCCACCGGCACCCTGTCTATTCCCGAAATGGGAACCCCCTTTGTACGGCAGATGATGCTGGACTGCCGCCCCAAGACCTTTGCCGATCTGCTGCAGATTTCCGGCCTGTCCCATGGAACCGCCGTGTGGCTGGGCAACGCGCAGGAGCTGATAAAAAACGGCACTTGCACCATTTCCGAGGTGATCGGTACCCGTGACAGCATCATGACCACGCTGATGCACAAAGGGCTGGAGCCAAAAATGGCGTTTAAGATCATGGAACGGGTTCGAAAAGGCATGGTGGCAAAAAAGAAGATCGACCCGAAGGAATGGGAGACGATGGCGGCCGCCATGCGGGAAAACCATGTGCCGGAGTGGTACATCGAGTCCTGCATGAAGATCGAATACATGTTCCCGAAGGCTCACGCCGCGGCGTATATTATCGCCGCCCTGCGGGTCGCGTGGTATAAGGTGCACCGCCCTGCGGAATATTATGCGGCGTACTTCACCGTACGCAGCGACGACTTCGACGCGGAGCCGGTCATGCAGGGCAAGGCGATGGTAAAGAGAAGAATGGACGAACTGCGGGCCAAGGGGAAGGAAGCCACCGCCAAGGAGCAGTCCCAGGCGGAAACGCTCCATATTGTTTATGAGTCCATGGCCCGGGGAATCGAATACCTGCCGGTGGACCTTTATAAATCCCATTCCTATAAATTCCAGATGGAGGACGGGAAAATTCGCCTGCCCTTCAGCTCAGTGAAGGGGCTGGGCGGCGCAGCCGCTCAGGGGCTGATGGAGGCGCGGGATGAAGGGGAATTCATTTCCTGCGACGATCTCCAGACACGGAGCGGCGTCACCAAGGCGGTGGTGGAATCCCTCCGCCAGCTCGGCGCGCTGGGCAGCCTTCCCGAAACCAGCCAGATGACATTTTTCGGACTGTAGGGCGGAAAGAACGGAATGGACTGAAAGAAATTCTTGACAGGAAAAGAAACGCATGTTATCATAGTAGCACATTAGCGAGATAAAGCGCCGCTTTTTGCTTCTTCACTTTATCGACATACTGCCGAAGCGGCGGAAAGGAACCAGCCGATGAAGAAAAACCTGCGCAATACGCCTGAGGGAACCCGGGACCTTCTGTTTGAGGAAAGCATCGCTCGTCGGGAGGCGGAGTCTACTTTGTCCGACTTGTTCCTCTGCCGCGGCTTTTCCGAGGTCATGACCCCCGGCATAGAATACTACGATCTGTTTGAGGGCGGGGGACATCCCATCCTTCCGGCGGAGGATATGTATAAGTTGACCGACGGGAAGGGAAGACTGCTGGTCATGCGGCCGGATTCCACCATGCCAATCGCCCGGCTGACCGCCACCCGGCTGAAAAACGCCCCGCTGCCGGTGCGCCTGTATTATATGCAGGATGTTTACCATATGAACCACGGGATGAACGGGCATAACGATCAGGAGTTCCAGGCCGGCATTGAAATGATCGGAGCCGCCGGCGAACGGGCCGATCTTGAGGTGATCGCCCTGGCGGCGGATTCCCTCCGGCAGTGCGGCGTGGAGAATTTCCGGATCGAGCTTGGGCATGTCGGCTTTTTCCACTCGCTGGTGGAGGAGCTGGCGGTGGACGAGGAAACGCAGGACGCAATCCGCACCGCGATTGAAACCAAAAATTATACCGCTCTGGGCGATGTACTGGATACGCTTCCGTCCTCCGAAGCGGCGGACGCGATCCGCCGCCTGCCGCGGCTTTTCGGCGGAGAAGAGGTGCTGAAAGCCGCCTCGTCTCTCTGCCGCGGGGAGCAGACCCGTCGGGCGTTGGAATACCTCCAGGGCCTGTATAAGAAGCTTATCGAGCTCGGCCTGCGGGATCAGGTGATGATCGATCTCGGGCTTGTTCATCGGAACGAATATTATACCGGCGTGATCTTCCGTGGCTACATCGAGGGGAGCGGCGACACAGTGATTTCCGGGGGAAGGTATGACGCGCTGCTCAGCCGGTTTGGCGCCGACCTGCCGGCAACCGGCTTCGGCGTCAACGTGGATTCCCTCACCAAAGTGATGCTGTCCGGCGGTGAAGTGGACCCGCCGATGCCGCCGGAAATCCTTGTCCACGCACAGAAGGGCTATGAAACCGCCGCCCTGAAGAAGGTCGGCGAGCTGTGCGGCGAAGGAATCCTGTGCGAATACAGCGCATTTGAAACGCTGGAGGAAGCGCAGGAATACGCAGCCGGCCGCTGCATCGCCCAGGTGTTCTCGGTCGGCCGGGAAATTGAGGTATACGAAATCTAGAAGCGCAGCGTTTGGCAACACGTCCAAGATTCTGCGAAAGAATGGAGTTTCTTATGAAGCCGATACGCATCGCCCTGACCAAAGGGCGGCTGGAAAAGGACACCGTGGCGTTGTTTGACCGGATGGGACTGGACACCACGGCGGTAAAGGACAAGGGAAGACGGCTGATCCTGCCGGTTCCTCTGCCAGAGGGAGGAAAGGTGGAGGTCGTCCTTGCCAAGGCGGCGGACGTCATCACCTATGTCGAGCACGGCGTTTGTGACCTCGGCGTGGTCGGGAAGGACACCATCGCCGAATACGGCGGCAGCTTTTATGAAGTGCTGGACCTTGGCTTCGGCCGCTGCCGTTTTGCCCTTGCCGCGCCGAAGGGGAGCGATTTTTTCGGCGGATACGCCGCAAGGACCGTCGCCTCCAAATATCCGAACGTTTCCCGCGCCTACTTCGGCCGAAAAGGGATGGATGTGCGGATCATCAAGATTGAGGGTTCGGTGGAGCTCGCGCCGCTGCTTGGGCTGTCCGACGGGATCGTGGACATCGTGGAAACCGGCTCTACCCTGAAAGAGAACGGCTTGGCGGTCGTGGAGGATGTGATGCCGATTTCCGCCCGCCTGATCGTGAACATGGCCTGTATGAAGCTTCGCAAGACGGAGCTGGAACAGCTGATTGATAAAATGGAACGAACCCTTGCCGGAAAGGAATGAACAACCGATGATCCCGATTGTAGAAGCCAATGGCAAACAGGAATATCTTCTGCTCGGCCAGCTATCCGCCCGCAGCCAGGAGACCGACCGCCGGGTGACCGAGTCGGTGGAGGCCATCCTCAGCGACGTGCGAAACCGCGGCGACGAGGCAGTGACCGAATATACCCGGCGCTTTGATGGAACCGAGCCGCTGCTTGCGCCGATCGGCCGGGAGGAGCTTCGTCGGCTGGCGGAAAGCTGCGATCCCGATGTGTACGCGGCGCTGGAGCGCGCGGCGGAGAATATTCGGGATTTCCATCGCCGCCAAGTTCAGCAGAGCTGGCTGACCACCCAGGAAAACGGTGTGGTGATGGGGCAGCGTATCCGCGGGCTTGCCCGGGTTGGAATTTATGTACCGGGCGGCACAGCGGCGTATCCGTCTTCTGTCCTTATGAACGCCATCCCCGCAAAAATCGCCGGGGTAAAGGAAATCGTGATGGTGACCCCGCCGCCGAAAAACGGCGGCTTCAACGCGGCGGTCATGGCGGCCGCCTATATCGCCGGGGTGGACACGGTCCATCTTTGCGGCGGCGCACAGGCGGTCGCGGCGCTGGCCTACGGCACCAAGTCCATCGGAAAGGTGGACAAAATCGTCGGCCCGGGCAACATCTATGTCGCGACGGCCAAACGCCTTCTTTTCGGCGTAGTGGATATCGACATGATCGCTGGGCCGAGCGAAATCCTGATCCTGGCGGACGAAACCGCCGAGCCATCCTATCTGGCAGCCGACCTGATGTCCCAGGCGGAGCACGATCCGCTGGCCTCCGCCATCCTCCTCACCACCTCGGAGGAGATCGCGCGGCAGACCGTTACGGAGGTGGAACGGCAGATCGCCACCCTTTCCCGCGCCGACATCATCCGCCGTTCCCTGAAGGACTATGGCGCAGTCATCGTCTGCCGGGATATGGACGAAGCGGTGGAATTCGCCAACCGGCTCGCACCGGAGCATCTCGAGGTGATGTGCGCGGACCCGATGGCCTATCTCGGCCGGTTGGACAACGCCGGCTCGGTATTTCTTGGAAAATATTCTCCTGAGCCGCTGGGGGATTATTACGCCGGTCCGAACCATGTCCTGCCGACCAGCGGCACCGCCCGTTTCTTTTCGCCCCTGTCGGTGGACAGCTTTGTCAAAAAATCCAGCTTTATTTCCTACAACCGTACGGCGCTGGAGGAAGCGAAGGACGATATCGTGACCATTGCCATGGAGGAGGGTCTGGACGCCCACGCCAATTCCATTCGCGTCCGCTTCTAGCTTGCAAGACAGCGCAGCTTTCCCGCAACCCATTCCGTAATCCGTGAGAAAAGGATGATCTCCATGTCCTATACACTGGCTCCCAAGGCGGAACAGCTTACCCCGTATGATCCCATCGAAGGCAATTACCGCGTTCGTCTGGACGCCAACGAATCCTTCCTTTTGCCGACCGAGGAAGATCGGGAAAAGATGGGGGAGGCGGCGGTTAACGTTGCGCTGAACCGATATCCGGATCCGCTGGCGACAAAGCTCTGCGCCGCCTTTGCCCGCCGATACGGGATTGACCCCTCGCTGGTGACCGCCGGAAACGGGTCGGACGAGCTGATCTCGGTCATTTTTTCCACCTTCCTGCAGAAGGGTGAAAAGGTGCTTACCTTGTCGCCGGATTTCTCGATGTATCGGTTTTACACCTCGATTACCGAGAATCCCTGCATCACGCTGGAGAAGGGGGAGGATTTCCGTATCGATGTGGACAGGGTGCTGGAGACCATCCAGAAGGAAAATGTCCGTCTGCTGATCTTCTCCAACCCCTGCAATCCGACCTCGGTAGGGCTGGAAGCGGCGGAAGTCCGCCGCCTGATCCAGGGAACGGACGCGCTGATTGTGCTGGATGAAGCCTATATGGATTTCTGGGATCAGACCCTGATCCGGGAGGCCGAACGGTACGACAACCTTATTCTGCTGCGCACCTGCTCCAAAGCGGTCGGCCTTGCCGCCCTGCGGGTAGGGTTTGCGGTGGCGAATCCCCGGCTGACCGGGGTGCTCCGGGCCGCCAAGTCGCCGTATAATGTCAATGCCGTTTCCCAGGAAATGGCGCGCATCCTGCTGGAAAATGATCATTATGCCGCCGTGTACCCGGAACTGATCCTGGCGTCCCGGGATATGCTGTTAAACGGGTTGAAAAAGCTGGAAAGTGAGGGCGCTTTACAGAAGGTCTATGATAGCCGCACCAATTTCGTTTACGTCCGTGTGAAAGGGGCGCGTTGGATTTTTGAACAGCTGGCGGATAATGGGATCATCGTCCGCTGCTTCGGGGACGATTATCTCCGCATTACCGCCGGAACGCAGGCGGAAAACAGCGAACTGCTCGCTTCCCTGCGCTTTGTATTAAAAAACCGGGAGAAATCCCCGGCCTGATCTTCATACGGAAAGGATGGGCGTTTATGGCATCCAATAAAAACGAGAGAACCGGCGTCGCCAGCCGGAAAACAAAGGAAACGGAAATTTCCGTTGCGCTGTGTCTGGACGGCGGTTCGGTCGAAATTGCCACCGGCATCGGTTTTTTTGACCATATGCTGGAGGCGTTTGCCGTGCATGGCGGGTTCGGCCTTTCGCTGAAAGCCAGCGGCGACCTGCAGGTGGACGGACACCATACGGTGGAGGATACCGGGATCGTATTAGGGAAAGCGCTGGCCGAAGCGCTGGGCGACAAGGGCGGTATCCGCCGGTACGGCAGCTTCCGGCTCCCGATGGACGAGGCTCTGGCTACAGCGGCGGTGGATGTCAGCGGCCGACCGTTCCTGGTGTTCAACGCCCGATTCCCGGAGGAACGGGTAGGGGAATACGATACCTGCCTGACGGTGGAGTTTTTCCGGGCGCTCGCCTTCAACGCGGGAATCACGCTGCACCTTGGGATAGAGTACGGAGAGAATTCTCATCACATGATCGAGGCGCTGTTCAAAGCGGCCGCCCATGCGCTGAGCGAGGCGGTTTCTCCTCGGGAGGGACTGCTTTCCACCAAAGGAACGCTGTAATGAACGCTGTGAAGGAAGATTGCCTGCATGATTATTTTACCCGCTATTGATATTAAGGACGGGCGCTGCGTCCGTTTGTACAAGGGGGACTTTGCCACCGTTCATAAAGTGGCGGACAGCCCGCTGGAAACTGCCCGTTCCTTTAAAGAGGCGGGCGCGGAATGGATTCATATGGTGGATTTGGACGGAGCAAAAACCGGCTCTCGTCAGAACGCGCCGATTTTTCTGGAAATCGCGGAAAAAAGCGGCCTGAGGGTGGAGCTGGGCGGCGGTATCCGGGATATGGCGACGCTGGAGTATTATTTTTCCCGCGGCGTTTCCCGCTGCATCCTTGGTTCCGCCGCGCTGAAAAATCCAGCCCTGGTTCGGGAGGCGGTGGCGGCTTATGGGGAGCGGATTGCCGTCGGTATTGACGCTGTAAACGGGTTGGTCGCTGCGGAAGGCTGGCTGGAGGTTTCCTCCGTCCCCTTTACCGAACTGGCTAAACGGATGGAGGACGCCGGGGTGCGGACTCTGATCTTCACGGATATTTCCAAGGACGGAACGCTGGAAGGCCCCAATTTTGGACAGCTGGAGGAGCTGCAGCGGGCGGTTTCCTGCCGGATTATCGCTTCCGGAGGCATCCGGGACATTGCCCATATCCGGGCGTTGGCGGAACGGAACCTGTACGGCGCTATCTGCGGCAAATCGCTCTACAGCGGGACGCTGTCCCTAGCGGGGGCAGTCTTGGCGGCGAATCCGGGACTTTTGTTCCGGAAGGGCGAACTCATCCCTGCTGTGGTACAGGAGGCTGACACCGGCGAGGTGCTGATGCTGGCTTATATGGATAAGGAAGCCCTGAAACGATCCCTTGCCACTGGCACCACCTGGTTCTGGAGCCGATCGCGGCAGGAGTATTGGAACAAGGGCGCGACCAGCGGCCATTTCCAGCATATCCTCTCCATTTCGGCGGACTGTGACGACGATACCCTGCTGATCCGGGTCCGTCAGGACGGCGCTGCCTGCCACACCGGCGCGCATTCCTGCTTTTTTAAGCCGTTGCTGGAAGAGGAAACAGGGGACGATAACTGCGGGAAAGGATGGAGTCCAAAGCATGAGTGATTGCATTGAGAAGGTATATCAGACGATTCTGGACCGGCGGGACCATCCCGCCGAGAATTCCTATACTCGGTATCTTTTCGATCAGGGTGTCGATAAGATTCTGAAGAAGGTGGGCGAAGAATGCGCTGAAACGATCATCGCCGCGAAAAACGGGAAAAATGAGGAAACCATTGGCGAGATCGCCGATCTGACATATCATCTGTTGGTCCTGATGGCACAGCAGGGAATCGCCCCGGACGATATTGCCTCGCTGCTGAACGAGCGGCATAATAAATCCGGGAATCTGAAGCAGTTTAAAACTACCGACAAGAATACCTGATAAAAACGGGCTGATGTATTATACATCGGCCCGTTTTCTCAATGTCGCCGAGTAGGCAAGATAAATCCCCTAGTTCAACTGGGGGTAAATAAAAAAGACTTACAGACAAGGAAAAGAGAACCTCCTGTGCTACACTAAAGGTGGTCTGGCAACCACAGAAGAGAAGCATAGGAGGTTCTTATCATGAACGACATACAAAGTTTATCACACAGCAAGTGGCGGTGCAAGTATCATATCGTGTTCGCACCAAAATACCGCAGACAAGTCATATACGGAGATATAAAGGCGGATGTAGGGAAAATCTTGAGGGAGTTAAGTGAAACATATACATATGCTGGTATCTATTCCACCGCGTTGAAGCGTATCTTCGTATATGGGCTATCAAAAAAGCAAAAGCAGCCTTATGATATTTGATCGACATGCGAATCTAAAATATAAGT